>JAGXFN010000010.1 GCA_024637195.1 Arcobacter sp. | reverse complement strand
TATTAACCGCAATGTCAGCATTTAATGTTGTCGTGTCAGCATTAGGTATATCTAGTGTAGGAGCAAGACTCGCATATGATGCATCATCCGCTACGTGACGTACTTCTACATCTGCCGCGCCAAGTCCGTCATAGGCTACTGCTGCTGCAACAACTGGAGTAGTAATTGTAGTTGTTGTTGTAGTTGCAGCTGCTGAAGTGTCACCGCCGCCACCACCACAGCCTGTAAATGCCAATGCTGCTACTGCTAAAGAACTAAGAACGATTTTTTTTGAGATGATTTTCATCAAGTCTCCCTTTTCTAAAAGATTTCCAGCATTATAAAAACTCTTTATTACCGAAGTGACTCCTTTGCGTAACAATTTAAAAACATAACAGCTACATTTCGGTTACATATTTTTGGATATCAGTAATCTTTGTGTAACCATTAATTTATATGATTGCACTTATGAAAGCATTAATATTGATTATAGAAGATGACAATGACCTGCTGGAGCTGCTGGAGCACCGTCTGCAAAAAGAGCAGTATGAGACTTTGGGGTTTTTAAGCACCAAGTATTTTAAAAAAGTCCTGGACGAGGAACCTATCGACCTTATTATCATGGACCGTAACCTTCCTGATGTCGAAGGAAGCGCCTATATTTCTTTGTTGCGGGAGAAAGGCATGGATATACCGGTCATCTTTCTTTCGGCAAAAAGCTCACGGGCGGACATCGAAGAGGGGTTCTTGTGCGGAGGGGATGACTATATCACCAAGCCCTTTGAAATAAAAGAGCTTCTTTTGCGTGTGAATGCGATTTTGCACCGGACCAAAAAAGACTCACAGAAGAAGCTGATAAACTACCGGGATATCGTCTTGGATACGAACCTTCGCCTGGCACATATCAAAGGTGAGCCTGTGGAACTTACCAAGCTTGAGTTTGATCTGCTGCAAACTTTCATCGAAAACAAGAACATCGTACTTGAGCGTGATTTTCTGCTGCAGCATGTCTGGGGCGCGGGCAAACAGACAGAAAAGCGTACGGTAAACGTTGCCATCAAACGCCTAAAAGAGAAGATCGATCCTAACAAGAACCATGACTATATCAAGACAATTCGCGGCATCGGCTACTCCTTGCAATAGCCGGCTGAGATTTGGCTAAAATACCTGCATGAAAACACTTATACAACCCATAGAAGAACTCCAACACATCGAAGAGCTCAAAGAGGTCGAACTGATGCTGACGCTTGATGAGCTCAAGGTCTTTGGGGCCTACTGCACGCAGCACAAGATCAAGTTTAATGACTGGATACGCCAACTGGCATATGATGCGCTCGCCAAAGAGAAAAATTCACACTGATGATCTGCTGTTTCACACATATTCTACACATCAGACCATTATACTTTCAGCAGAAGTCAAGAGAGATAGCAATAAACCAATTCATTCATTGATCAAAGTTCCCCTAGCCTTTGGTCACAGTAACCTTTTTTTAAAAATACTTGGCGCATTGTGATCCCCTACACAATGTGCACTCTCGCACTCTCTTGATCTTCTGTCCCTGCTAAGCATCATCAAAACTAATCCTTAACATATTCATTTTTAGTTATCACAAAAATATCACCGTTTCCTCATACTTTTTGCCTCAGTGATGAAAAATATTTTTAAAAATTTTATTCTAGGATTATATTCTTCATTTTCTTAATTTAATAAACTAATTTAAATTTATTTATAAAATACTTATAAGCCCCTGTTTTATTTACTTTTGTATTTTTAAATTGTTTAATACCGTCATAAAATTTCAAAAAAATCTATTATATTATTAAATAAAATAAATATTTTTATTTAGTACTATAATTTAATAATGAGTTTATATATCATTTTTATTAAGTTCATCTTAATATTTTTTGTGAGAGACTATAATTTATTTTTATACTTGGCCTCATTTCTGAAGTCAAAGATGCGTTATCACCCACACCCTATAAGGAGTATACAAAATGATTAAAAGTATAGTAAAAACGGGAAGTTTACTGGCCTTAATCTTAGGAGCGAGCAGTGCATTTGGTGCCTATGACACCAATCCGCCGTTTAAAATGAACAAGCTCAACCTCATAGAATACAATGCGGACGGCAAGAAGATCAAGGCCTATGACCCTAAATCTGCTTACAATATGTTTGTCAACTATGAACTCGGCATGCACTGTGTCGGTTTTGAGATGAGCTATTGTTGTGTGATCCCACCCTACAACTCTATCCAGTCTCAAGCTATTAAAACAGGTCAAGGCGGCGACCTGCCTTCTTTGATAACACCTGACGACAACAAGAAGATATACTACTACACCAAGGATAACTCTTACTCTGAGGGCAACAAGATGAAGTACTGGGGAGTCATGAAGGACGTTGACGGCAACGGACATATGGACGATCCGGGCGACAATGTTGCCAACTACGTCTGGAAACACCTCTACATCTATAAAGACCTTGAGGGCACAAAACCGACAGACAGAACAAAAGAGAGCCGCATTTATGTCGGTAAAGATATCAAGGTGCCGATCGACTCAGGTCCGACAGGAAAACATATCGCGGGCGGTTACCTTGAGTACTCCGGTAAAGACGGAAGCAATGTCGTCTTCACGGACACTATGGTTCCACCTGTTCAAGAGATCCCTTTGGTTCTTACCGCGTCACACCTATGGGATGCGCTTGGACTTCCGATGACCGCGTTTAATGATTCGACCCGAAAAGGAAGTATCCGTACAGTCACAGAACGCGATTTTCAGCCTTTTCAAAAGTCAACAGTGCAACTGCATGACCAAAATGGCAAGCCTATTATAGAAAATGGCCATGTCGTTGAATATTTCGGAACAAACCCGGTTGATATTCCCAACTGTTACGCCTGTCACTCACGTGAAGGAAAAGCGGCACAGATGGGAAGAGAAGAGGGGCTAAAACAGTCTGATCAAGAGTATGCCTACTGGAAGACCTATCCGGATGAGAGCGAATATATGGCGCGTCTGGCTGAGTCCTCTATCAACATCTTGGCACTTCACGACAAACACCACGGAACGACCTTCTTGAGCAATTACGACTCAAAAGCCTCTTCACAGCGTCTTGGCAAAACAGGCGAGGTCAACTGTGCGGACTGCCACGGAGATAATGTCTCGGGCAACTTGCAAGAGCCTCGTCCCGGCGTAACAGGCTATATAGCAGTCAAGGCAAAGCCATTGTCTGAAGCGATCCACGGTTTTCACCTGGCAATGGTCCCTATGCCTGACGGCGGCGACAGATCTCAAGCCTGCCAGTCATGTCACCCGACACACTTCCAAGATCCGTCTATGAATGACGACACCAATCCTTTCCGTGTTGCGGATCGTTATGGTGAAGGACGTTTTGGAGACAAAGATATCCGTCAAAGCGGCGGGGGATGTTATGTTCGCCGTGATGCGCACTCAAACCCAAGCGCAAAACCGCCTTTCTTCTTGAATGATTATGGTAAATACCAGCTTAATGAGATCAGCATGAAAGACGAAAAAGGAAAAACGGTCAAAGAGATGCGCGGACTTTACTGTACCAACTGTCACTCAAAAGTCGCTCAAAAGATGTATGAGACAGACGACCTTCAAGTCGCTCAAACACAAGAAGGCAAAACGCTGCGCAACAAAACGCTCAAAGAGATGATCAAAGAGATCGCTGACGGCGATGCAAAACGTTTTAATGCGCTTGCCGATCCTAAGACAACGGGCGATAACGAGGTCTTAAAATACTACACTGAACACAAGTCAGCGACACTGGTCAAAAATGCAGGCAAAGACGGCGCACTCGATCTTAAGCCGTGGAACCACCCTAAAGGGGTAGACGTTCCTTACAATGTAGCTTCAGGCGGGGATGACTGGTGGTTGAGCGCGAGTGAACCTCACTGTGCGGATTGTCACTTGGCACCTTTTGTCGAGAGCATGGGCGGAGAATACTTCCCTATCGACCAGCCGAACAAACACTCACTCTACCGCTACTCAAAAGCGCATGGAGATATCGCATGTCAATCATGCCATGAGTCATCACACGGTCTTTATTCAACACGCTATGATGGAAAAGACCGCAGTGTTGATGTTACGACACACGAGCAGGCACTCCAGTATTCACCTGATGGCGAGTATGCCGGTCCTGTTACCTGTTCGGCATGTCATACTGTTAATGAAAAAGGGGTACCGGTACAACTAGAAGGTACTGAATATGCCAATGATTACTGGGCAGCCGTGACTCTGGCGCACTATATGCGTTCAGGCGATCAAAAACTCGGGACCAAAGGCCTGATTAAAAAATACCCTTACAAAAAATCACAAGACGTAGTTCAAAAAGGATGGAAGTAGCACTACTTCCTTCTAAAAGGCAGATGAGATCATCTCATCTGCCTTGCACTTAAAATCTTCTATTTTACAAACTCCCTAAACTTCATCATAAACTTTTGAACCTTCGGCGCAACTACCGCTTGGCAATAGCCCTGAGAGGAATTATGCGTCAGATATTCCTGATGATAGGCCTCTGCAGGATAAAACTCCGGGGCCGGACTGACTTCAGTGACGATAGGCGAGCGGAGTGATTTCTGCAGCTCTTCTATCTTCGCCTCAGCCGCATCATGCTGCTCTTCATTGAGATAGAAGATGACTGAGCGATACTGTGTGCCGCTGTCCGCACCTTGTCGGTTAAGAGAACAGGGATCGTGGATCTCGAAAAAGATGTCCAGGATATCCTCATATGAAATAATCTTTTCGTCAAAGGTGATCTTTACCACCTCCGCATGCCCCGTTTCACCCGTACAGATCTCTTGATATGTCGGATTCGGGTTTTTCCCTCCTGCATAACCGCTGATTGCTGACAGCACCCCTTTTGCCCGTGAATATACCGCCTCTGTGCACCAAAAGCATCCTCCGCCTAAAATCGCTATTTGCATAATCAATGACCTTTTTTTAATAAATTTTCTATTTTTATCTAAAAGCACTGAAGCAAAAGATTAAAATTTAGAGTTAATTACAATCTAAATTTTTACTATTGCGAAAAAAAAGAGTATAATACTTCTTTTAATATTTAAGGACAAAAAACTTTATATGGACCCCTCGTTATATAGCTTACAATTAAGCAAGGCAGCCTGATGGGCTTACTTCTATTTTATCTCTTTGCCGCACTTTCTATTTCTTTTATATGTTCTGTTTTAGAGGCTGTTTTACTCTCTATCACGCCTTCTTACATAGGGTCCTTGCCGCCGGGTTCTCTACAAAAAGAACGGTTACAGACACTTAAGAAAAACCTTGACAGTGCCCTTTCTGCTATTTTGATCTTAAACACCTTTGCGCATACTATGGGCGCTGCAGGTGTCGGTGCAGAAGCTGTTAAACTCTATGGACCGGAATGGCAAAGTCTTATCGCCATTATTCTGACGCTGCTTATCCTTTATGTCTCCGAGATCATTCCCAAGACCATCGGGGCGACTTACTGGAGAGAACTGGCGAAACCGTCGGCAATATTTATCACTATTTTGGTCAAGCTTCTCTATCCGCTTATCTGGATCTCAAGACAGATCACTCGTCGAATACAAAAAAACAAGGCCGACGGCATGACGCGCGAAGAGATCTCTGCCATGCTGATGATGAGTGAAGAGAGCGGGATACTCGAAGAAAAAGAGGAGATGCTTATTCAAAATCTTCTTCTGCTTAAGCAAGTGCGCGTCAGAGACATCCTCACACCGCGCTCGGTTGTATTTTCGCTCAATGCCGACGAGTCGATCGAATCCGCTCTAAAAGAGAAGGCGCTCTTTATCCATTCCCGCATTCCTTTGTATGAACAGAGCAGCGAAAATATCGTCGGTATGGTCTTTTCGCGAAATATTCTGCGCTCAACTGCGCTCGAAGAGGAGGAGGAGAAACCCTTGAAAACGATCATGAAACCCGCTTTCAGCGTTTCTGAAAATCTTCCTGTATTTTACCTGATGGACAAGTTCATCAAACGTAAAGAGCACCTCTTTATCGTGCGCGACAACTATGAGCAGTATGTCGGTATCGTCACCTTAGAAGATGCCATCGAGACCCTGCTGGGCGTAGAAATCGTTGATGAGGCAGACACCGTGACCGACATGCAACAGCACGCCAAAGATCAGTCGGCCTATAAAAAACAAGAACGCAAAGAGCAGCAGTAAAACGCCTCCCTTTTTTCCACACACTTTTTTCTTATCCTATTGAAAATATAAGAAAAAGGGAAGACGTATGGAAGATAACAACATCCTTTCATTTGCTCTGTATGGATCGATACTCCTCATACTCACCGCTGCTGCTATACGGTACGTGGAAAAAACAAAAGAAAAACACAAAAAATAGAAGAAGCGTCAGCGCTCACCTCTAGAGGACATTCTTCACCGTAATCAGTGTGTCTTTAAGCTCGATATAAATGCTCAGTTCGTAGGCATCATCATGGTCGTGTCTGACGCAGAGTGTATAAGTCCCGTCAACTTTGAGCTCCGGCCACTCCTCAAACCCGACAATCTCTTCGACCTCGCCGCGGAAGCAGTAGCCGTTAAAGGCATCGATGACCTCATCACGCATCTGATCAACTGTGATATTTTCTAATTTTTCCAGATTTTTTATCACCTGTTTGAATGTCATGCCGACGCCGGGAATAAACATACTAGACCTTTTTTCGCGAATTATAAGCAAAGTAGCTTGAAAAGAGTCTGCTTTAAGTGCCCTTCTAAAAAAATAAAGAAAAATGAAATCTAGAGATGTCACAAATTTAATATAAATTTTTTATTATGACAATTTTGTTATACTTTTAAAGTATTCGAAAAGAGGTGTGTTTGTATGCGAACGAAGACTCAAGAAATTTATATATTTTTCCACAGACAGATCCTTGTAATGCTTGGCCTCTCTATCTTGCCCGGACTTGGCTATATCTTGCTCGGTTGGGTAAATCATAATGTTCTTCCCGCTCTGCTTTGGTATATACTTGTCCTGATACTCTCCTTATGGGGATACCGTATTTATAAAGCGTACAACTATGAGAAGATGGGTGCAGCAGAACTCTCTGCCTGGTATAAAAAAGTTACTGTTTTCAACTATATTATCTTTTCTATGTGGGCTTTGATCTTCATACTTTATGCCAATGAGACAAGCAGTAAGATGCACTATATCGCAATTTTTACCGAGCTTGGCGCGTCCGTTGTCGCTGCAACGCTGCTTTATGCCGACAAAAAGATACTGACCCCGATCCTGCTGATATTAATGCTTCCTCTCTCTTTGTATTTTGCCATGATTGGCGAGCTTTATGGCTATATTTTGTCTCTGTTTTCTCTGATACTGATGGGGGTGCTCTTCTACTCTGCAAACAGTGCGAACCAGCTTTTAAAAAAGACCTCTCATCAGGCATCCCATGACCAACTGACGGGTATATACAACCGCCACGCTTTTATCACCTATCTGCAACAAAAGATCAACGGCCTTGAAAAGACCCATCACTTCTCTTACCTCCTGCTGATCGATCTGGATCATTTCAAGACGATAAATGACTCTTTGGGCCATGATGTCGGTGATCTTATCTTACAGGAGGTCTCTGCCAGACTACAAAAGATCACGAGCGATGAAAATATCATCGCCCGCCTTGGCGGAGACGAATTTATCTTTTTGGGCCGGGATTTTGCCGATAAAGAGGCCTGCCTCGAAAGAGCCCTGGAAATATCTCATCAGTTCCTAGAGAGTGTCAAATCGACCTACTTCCTTGGCGACCACCATCTCTACATCAGCGCAAGCATCGGGATAAGCCTGCTCACAGAAAAGCGCTTCAATGCCAGCACCTTTGTCAAAGAGGCCGATATCGCGATGTATGAGGTCAAAGCACAGGGTAGAGACGGGGTCATCTTGTTTAACGACGAACTCTCCAAACGGGTTGCACTTCGCCTTGAGATAGAACAAAAACTCCACTTTGCGCTTAAAAGTGATGAGATCTATCTGCATTATCAGCCTCAGGTCAACCAGGCTCAAAAGGTAATCGGCTGTGAAGTCTTGGTACGCTGGAAGAACAAAGATCTCGGACTTGTCGCGCCGGATATCTTTATCCCTATAGCCGAACAGACGGGCTTTGTGATCGAACTGGGCTCGTATATTCTCAAAGAAGCTTTCAAGACCTTCAAGTCATGGCAGGATCGAGGAGTTATTTTAGAGCAATTTTCCATTAACATCAGCATACGGCAGTTTTTTCATCACAACTTCGCCAGCGAGGTTGAGCGTCTCTGTGCCAAGTATCTCAATGAGACGCTGGCGCGCAAACTTATCTTTGAAGTGACCGAAACCTTTTTAGCCGAGGATGTTCCCAAAGTTATCTCTGTTATGGAAGCGCTGCAAGAACTGGGGATACGTTTTTCTATGGATGATTTCGGAACCGGATACTCATCGCTGAACTATCTGCAGCAGATGCCCATCTACGAACTCAAGATCGACCGCTCGTTTATCAGCAGGCTCAGCAAGCACAAAGAGGATCAGAAGATGGTCAGTATCATCTTGAGTATGGCTAAAAGTTTTGATCTTAAGATTGTTGCGGAAGGGGTTGAGACGCAAGAGCAGTATAGGTTCTTAGCCGACAACAACTGCGATATCTTTCAAGGATACTACTACTCAAAGCCTCTGGACAAAGAGGGCTTTGAAGCCTACTGCAGCATGAGTCACTAGCCGGGCTCAAGCTTTTCTGAACAGCCGATGAGTCTTACAGGGTATTCAGGTTTTTTTCAGCAGCCTTGTTCTGGCGGTCGTAGGCATCTTGGTCAAAGACTTTCGACGCACACCCGGCCATTATGGCAACAGCCAAAAGAGCAAAAATCACACTTTTCATTCTATTCCTTTTTGATGGTGACTAATCATACTGATTTAAATTTTAGATATACATTATACAATTGTATCTACTCCTCGCACCTCATACTTTTTTATGCTCCCTTTTGCTAGAATGGCTTACCTTATTTTAAAAGATCACAATGTCTACAAAAAATTACATTCTAGATACTATTAAAAAACGTCCCCTTATCATCGACGGTGCCATGGGAACCCAACTCCAAGACCGCTCCGACCGCATTACTGCTGAGCAGTGGGAAGGCAATGAGGGGTGTAACGAGCTTCTTAATATCACCGCACCCAAGATCCTCGAAGAGATCTACCACACCTACCTGACCGCCGGAGCCGACCTGCTCACCACCAATACCTTCGGCGCTTTTGACTGGGTACTTGACGAGTATCAGATCGGCCACCGCGCGTATGAGCTTGCTAGAGCCGGAGCCGAGATCGTCAAGCGTGAGTGTGACAAATTTTCTACGCCTGAACATCCGCGTTTTGTCCTCGGCTCCATCGGGCCGGGAACCAAGCTTCCCTCCTTGGGACATATCCATTATGACACGATGCTCAAAGGCTATACGGAGTGCGCACTTGCACTGATCGACGGCGGCACCGATCTCTTCTTACTCGAGACCTGCCAGGACCCCTTGCAGATAAAAGCAGCGCTTCATGCCTGCCAGACGGCCAACAGCGAGCGCGGAACTGAGCTGCCTATCATGGTCTCGGCCACCATTGAGCTTGCCGGAACAATGCTCATCGGAACGGACGCGCAGACGATTGCAACGATCATGGAGCCTTTTGATATTCTCAGCCTCGGCTTTAACTGCGGAACAGGGCCGGAGCAGTACGGAAAGCATATCAAGATCCTTTCTGAAGTCTGGGGCAAGCCTATCTCTGTGCATGCCAATGCCGGTTTGCCGCAAAACCGCGGAGGATACAGCTTCTACCCGATGGGGCCCGATGAGTTTGCGGACAAGCAGGAATCTTTTCTGGCGTACGAAGGGGTTGCCTTTTTGGGAGGATGCTGCGGAACAACACCTCAGCATATCCGCGCTCTGGTCAACCGCGTCAGTTCTATCGTACCCAAGGCTCCCATCGGCTCTCAGCCGGCCGCACTCGCTTCGCTTTTTAACACCGTTGCCTTGATGCAGGACCCTGCCCCGCTGCTTATCGGCGAGCGTTCCAATGCAACAGGCTCAAAAGCTTTCAAAGATCTTCTGCTTGCCGAGGATTATGAGGGCACGCTTAGCGTCGGGCAGCAACAGGTACGCGCAGGAGCGCATATCCTGGATGTCTCTGTCGGTTTTGCCGGACGTGACGAGACGCGCGACATGAACAAGATCATGGCACTCTACGCTCAGAAGATACCTCTTCCTCTGATGCCCGACTCCACACAAACCGCAGCGCTCGAAGAAGCCTTGAAGATGATAGGCGGAAAAGCCATCATCAACTCGGTAAACCTAGAAGACGGGATAGAGAAGTTCGATGTCGTCTGCGCTCTGGCCAAAAAATTCGGCGCCGCCCTGGTCTGTCTGACCATCGACGAGACAGGTATGGCCAAGACAGTTGAGCGCAAGCTTGAAGTGGCCGAGCGTATCTATGAACGTGCAACACAGCTTCACGGCATTAAGGCCGAAGACCTGGTCTTTGATGTCCTTACCTTTACGCTGGGTTCGGGCGATGTGGAGTATGCGGATGCCGCTATACAGACTATAGATGCTATTCGCGCCCTGCGTCTGAAGCACCCCGAAGTGGGCACTACGCTCGGCCTTTCAAATATCTCTTTCGGTTTGGACAAAGATGCCAGACCCTATCTCAACTCCATCTTTTTGGATCACTGTATCAAAGCCGGTCTCACCTCGGTCATCATCAATGTCAAGCACATCATCCCGCTCAACAAGATATCTCAGGAGGAGCAGGATATCTGTAATGACCTCCTCTTCAACAGGCTGCCCAACGGAAAAGCACTTTTTGATTTTATCGACCACTTCTCCACCAAAGAAGCTGTCGACAACGAAGCAGAAGATGAGGCCTACAAGGCGCTCAGCAGCGAAGAAAAGATCGCAAAACTCCTAATGGACGGAGACAAAGAGCGGATGATCCCACTAGTGGAAGAAGCGCGCCACGCTATAGCACCGGAAAAAATCGTCAACGAAATCCTCATCAACGCCATGAAAGTCGTCGGTGAACTCTTCGGCTCAGGTCAGATGCAGCTTCCTTTCGTACTTCAGTCGGCAGAGACGATGAAGACTACCGTCGACTATCTCAACCCTTTTCTTCCAAAACAGGACAAGGTGACGGAAACGACTCTGGTTTTGGGAACCGTCAAGGGTGATGTGCATGATGTGGGCAAGAACCTTGTCGACATCATCCTGACCAACAACGGTTTCAAGGTCATCAACCTCGGCATAAAAGTCGATCTCGACAAGTTTTTAGAAGCACTCAAAGCAGGCAATGTCTCGGCCATCGGCATGAGCGGCCTGCTGGTCAAATCGACTCAGGTGATGAAAGAGAACCTTGTCGCGATGAAAGAGGCAGGGATCAAAGTTCCTATTCTGCTTGGCGGCGCGGCACTAACCCGCTCTTTTATTGATGATTTTTGCCGAACCAATTATGATGGACCCATCTTCTACTGCAAAGATGCCTTTGACGGGGTGACCGCGATGGGCCGTATAGAAGCGGGCAATCTTGACACCAACCTCCACGGCGATGCGGGGCTGGAAAAAGAGAAGACGGAGAAAAAAGAGATCATCATTCCTCCGTTTGAAGAGCTGAGCATGCCTTCGCGCGAAGTGTCTGTGCCGATGCCGCCATTTTGGGGCCGGCGCGTAATGGAAGTGGGAAAAGACTTCTCGCTTGAGCTTGCCTTTGAGTGGATCAATCACAAGATACTTTTCAAACAGCGCTGGGGCTACAACTCCAAAGGACTGAGCAAGGCAGCATACGAGAAGCAGCTTGAGACAACGGTATGGCCAGCTTATGAGCGCATTAAAAAGCTCTTTTTAGACGAGAATCTTTTCGATCCGACGGTACTCTATGGCTACTATCCTGTCCGCTCGGATGACAATACCCTACTTGTCTTTGACGAGAGTGAGGGATGGAACAGCGAGAGCGACATCAACACCGAGCCGCTCAGTGAGGTCATCGGCCGAGCCGAACATCTCTTCACTTTTCCACGCCAGAGCAAAAAACCGCACCGCGCACTTTCAGACTTCTTCCACCGTGACCGCCATGATGTTCTGGCAATGACCTGTGTCTCAGCGGGAAACAAGCTAAGTGCGTATGAAAAGGGGCTTTACGACGAGGGAAAATACACCGAGTACTACCTTGTGCACGGCCTGGGCGTTGAACTTGCCGAGGCCTTGGCAGAGATCGTACACAAACAGATCCGCCTCGATCTCAATATCTGTGACAATGAAAAACCAATACTTTCTGATGTGCGTATGAACAAGTATCAGGGATCGCGCTACTCTTTTGGGTATGCCGCCTGTCCGGACCTTGAGCTTAACAAGCCTCTTTTTGCGCTTTTAAGACCCGAAGAGTTTGGCATAGAGCTCTCCGAGACTTTCCAGATCCATCCCGAACAGTCTACTTCGGCGCTGGTCGTCTACCACCCCAATGCCACGTACTACAATGTCTGAGTATTCAGACCTATTTAACCTTAAAGGATATCTATGAAATTCTATCTGCTTATCATCGCACTGACATTTTCGCTCATGGCCAAAGAGGTCGACCCGGCACCTTTCAAGAGCGTGCCGATGCTTGCACCGCCTCACATCAGCATCACCAGCGCCTATGACCACGGCACGCTTTATGAGCTGCAGCTTGAAATCTCAACCTCTCAAGGCCCTCAGCATACCTCTGCCTTTTTGACAAAAGACAAGAAGGTCGTACTTTTCGGCGAGGCTGTCGATGCGACAACGGGCGAAACGATCAAGCGTCCTTTGGATATGACACCCATCCGTAAAAGTGCCGATCTCGTTTACGGAACGGGCAAGGAGGAGCTGATCGTCTTTACCGATCCTGAGTGCTCCTACTGTGTGAAGTTTGAACGTATGTGGCCGAGTTTGGAGAAAAAAGTAAAACTCTATGTCTTTTTCATGCCGCTTTCAAACCACCGCAACGCGGTGACAATGAGCTACCATGTTATGAAACAACAAGGGCAAAAGGCCAAGGCGAAAGCGCTCTTGGAGCTAGCAAACGGGGACAGAAGTTTTGAAAGACTTAGTATGAACCAGGAGATGCATGATCTGTTTAGCCAAAAGATAGACAGCAACAAAGCACTCGCACAAGAGTTTGGTGTACGCGGAACCCCTGCTGTGTTTAACACCAAGGGCGAAAATGTCTCATGGAACACTTTGGGGCAATGATGACCTACGCCCAATGGTTTACGATGCACGGCAACAAGCACCGCGAGTTGGTCCAAAGGCTTCTTTCCAAGGGCCTCGCGCAAGAAGAGATCATCGCCTACTTCCGTTTTGAGAACATGGTAGAAAAAGAGAAGGACTTTTGCGAACTTTACGCGACACAGACCAAGTGCCATGAGATGGATGATCTCAACTGCTACCTCTGTGCCTGCCCCAATTTCCGCTTTACGCAAAACCCAAAACTCAAAGAGGAAAAGCTTATCCACTCACACTGCGATATCGACTCTAAAGATGGAAAGATCTTCGAACATGAGAAGAACGTCCATCAAGACTGTTCAGGCTGTTTAGTCCCCCATCATGAAAGCTACATCACAAAACATTTTGATACGGAGTGGTTTCAGGTGATGAAAGCGTGCGAGGACTAGATCACTTTTTTCAGACAAGGGGATCGTGCTCCTTAGCCCAGCAGCACTAAGATCGCCTGTCTAACAGGATTTTCATCTTGCGTTAAGCTTCTATAGCAGCTAAAACCCCGTCCCAGAACCTGATCCGTGCTTCTATCGCCAAGATTGCGGCGGCTTCTGCTTCGGCAAGTTTTATGGGGTCATTGTCGCATAAAAGGTCCAGCATCCTAAGCGACAGGGGGCCGTGATGATCAGAGTCAAGATGGATATGGCGCTCCAGATAATAATGAAAGACCGCCGCATCTTCTTTGGAGACATTCATCCGATCCAGCAAAGCCCTAAACATCTCGGGGATGATGTGCTCACGTCCCAGAGCGAAGGCGGCCGCGATGACATGCGGCTTGTCGCTCTGGATGAAATCAAAGGTCGTTTTCATAAATATTTTTGCAGGTTCGGGGGCCGTAATCTTTTCAAGAGCAGAAGCCAAAGAACTCTGTGCTACCGCATTGACAAAGTTCACGATCTCGTCGCTGCTTACGCTTCCGACCTCCTCCATCGCCTTCACATAGAGCTCGAAATGGCTCGTATAGGTCGTCGTTCCATCCGCCAAAGGCAGACCCTCGTCGGATTCTTCTTCAAGTACGATGTCATTGATAAAACGGCGCACATTGGCGTCTCCGTGCGGAAGCCATGGGGTTCTTGCCGGGGCAATCTCATTTTGAAGGTATTTGACAAGGGACATAAAGTCCCAGACCGAATAAACATGATGCTTCATAAAAAGTGTCAGATCATCCCTGTCTTTGACGGCTGCATAGACAGGATGCGCGGCAAGCTCCGTACGTAAGCTTCTCACTCTGTCTAAAGAAAATAGTGCCATTACTCTACCTTTTTTACTGAAATTCTAACAAAGAAAATTAAAGGTACCCTTTGGCCTTGCCTATCACATCAAATGGACTATGTTCTTGCCCCGGTTCTTGGCCTCGTAAAGTGCCTTGTCGACGGAGGTGATGTGCCAGTGGTAGCTCTCGCTTGGATGGCATTCAAGAACTCCAAAACTTGCCGTTACAGACGCAGGAACACCGAATGCTTTGTTCTCTATCGCATGGCGCATTTTTTCTGCGATCTGCCAGGCATCATCTGCAGATGCATTGGGACAGATAACCATAAACTCTTCTCCGCCCCATCGTCCGACAAGGTCGTTAATTCGCGAAGCCTCTTTGAGGATCTCACTGATAGCCTTGAGAACATGATCGCCCTCGTCATGGCCGTAGTTATCATTGATCATCTTGAAATTGTCGATGTCCAGAAGGATCAAAGAAAAAGTACCGCCATAGCGCTGTACTCTTTCATATTCGCCATGGATGCTGTGATCCAAAAAGCGGCGGTTATAGATCTCGGTCAGAGAGTCCGTCGTCGACAGACGTTCAAGTTCACGGTTGAGTTCGGTCAATTTTGCGTTATAGCGTTTCACCTCCATCAGGCGATACAAAATAACAAGAAGAACAAGAAAAATAAGCCCCGTTACCCCCATGACTTTCCATATCAACGTGTAATCAATCTGTTTGTTATACTGAACGCTCGACCACTCATTGCGTATCTTCTGTCTTGTCTTTTCATCGATGCTAAGAACGGCTTTGTTAATGACACTGAACAAGGTCGTGTCATCATTGCGCACGCCGATTCCAAGCTCCCAATTGACGTCGATCCTGCCGGTGATCTTCAGTGAACCATCATACTTTTTTTGCATCTGGTAGGCGATCGTCGTGAGGTTGTCGATAAATCCGTAGACCTTCTTTTTCTCAACTGCTTCCAGTCCCGCTTCGATATTGTCGTATTCAACCAGCTTGATCTTCGGGTATTTTATCTTTAGCAATTCCGTAAATGCATATCCCTTGACGACTCCTATCTCTTTGTCAAGCACCTCTTTGAGGTCGGTGACAAAGAGTTTTTCCGTCGTAGTCGCGATAACGAGAGGAATAGAAAGATGCGGTTCGGTAAAGTTCATGTATTTTTTGCGCTCCGGCGTTTCCATGGCCAGCGAGAAGATATCGCATTTTCTAGCCTTGGCCAGGGCTATGGACTCCATCCAGCTTTGCGAGGGAATGAGTTTGAACGGGGTCTTGAGTTTTGAAGAGATGAGTTTTAAATAGTCCGCGCTCATACCGACGATCTTGTCGCCTTTTATCATCTCAAAAGGCATCCAGTTCGGATCAGCACAGACAGTGATCTCCTGCTTTTGCGCGAGGTACTCCTTTTCTTCAAGCGTCAACTCCAGACTCTCCGGCTCGCAGTTGTGATAAACCAGCAGATCTCTTTCATGCAGTGCAGAGCTTTCCGAGATCATCCCCGTCTCCAGGAAGTTTTGTTTCATATTTTTAATAATATTGCAGTCGATGCTTCCCAGCGGATAGATACTTGGCAATATCAGGCTCTTGGTAATCTCTGCCTCATATTTCAAAGCGTCATAACTCTTTTGCTGCGTGTTGTACTGCCTAAGGATAAGCGCGATAACCTCATTTGTATGTTCGAGCGCATACTCCCATCCTTTGATCGTAGCCTTACGAAAGGCCATGGCACTCTTGGGATCACTCTCGTAGAGTGCTTTGGAGGTGAAGAGATTGACATCGTAGAACTGTGAGCCGTAGTTGGTGGGACTGAGGATATTGTATGGGATCTCTTTTTTATTGAGGAGGTAGGGTTCATTGGTGATGAAGGCTGTCATAGCATCGACTTTTCTCTGGGCAAAGAGATCAACGGTCTGCGTGCTCGTAACGACATCCAAATCATCCATACTCAGTCCGAAATGTTTCAGCATCATCCCAATCCCCGTGCCCGAAAGCTGAGTTTGACTCCCCATCACTCTCTTACCTTTGAGCTGCAAAGGCGAAACGATTTCTTTTTGCGTGACAAGGACCAAGGCGGAGTGTTTGAAGATATTGGCCAGCATGACGATGGGTTTGCCATTGTAATACTCTTCTATCAGACTGGAGTAAGAGACTCCGAAGTCGCTCTTCCCCTCCAACACTTCACGCATTGGATCCACGCCCGGAGAGATCTCTTTTAAGCTAACCTCAAACCCCTCTTTTTTGTAGTACCCCTGTGCTATAGCCGCATAAAAACCGGCATACTCAAACTGATGCTTCCATTGAAACTGAACAGAGACTTTTTTAAGCTCATCGGCATGGCCCGACACAGCGCAGAAGAACAGAAAAATAAAAAGAGCATGCTTCACAGACTAACCTTCAACGCTAAATATTAAATTATATTTAAACCCGAATGAAAAGCCTATTAAACATCGGACTATTGCGCCAGGACACCTCTTGTGAGAGAAAAAGAAGCACACGTAGATAAGACCTGTCTAAAATCAAAACAGTGCTAAATACTACTAGCCCCGGCCTCGAACAACACGAATCAGAATTACTATGATCGCGATAACTAAGAGAACATGGATAAATCCACCCATCGTGGAAGAGGTAACTAAGCCCAGTATCCAGAGGACAACCAGGATAATTGCAATTGTTTCGAGCATTTCTTTCTCCTTTTAGCGAAGGGAAGATCTAAAAAACACTTATTTAAATCTAACCCTGTATACTAAATATTAAATTTTAAATTATATTCTTATTTACACAAATAATAATATAATTTAACTGTACTATACATCTAGGTGTCTTAATCAAATATAAGCTCTGGCTATTACGTGTAAAAAAGACACAAAGATGTATGTTAACGTTGGCAAATCTTTATTGAGGAGATTATTATGAAAATTACAACACGACGAAGTTTTTTTAACTATATGGCTCTATTGGGTCTGGTTACATTCAGTGCCACACCTTTGCATGCCAAAGGGCCCAAAGAAGCATTTAAATATCAAGAGAGTCCAAAAGATGGCAAAAAGTGCAGTGATTGCATTCACTTTATTGCACAAAGCAACGAATGTAAAGTCGTTAGAGGTTCTATCAGCCCCGAGGGTTGGTGTACACTTTACAATCAAAAATAGGCAGAATACCCGTTTTCCGGATTGACAAAAGCAGAACTTTGCACTAGAATGCGCAAATATTTAGCTCGAAAAAAGGGATTTTGTGCGCAGTCCAAAGGGTTTTGGAAAGAATTATTTTTCGCTTACCTCCATCTGTGCGCACTCCTCTGCGAGCATCTTACATGCACAATGCACTGCCTTTACCCATGCCAGCCGCAACTTCTCCTGCGAGATGCTGGAGGAGGATGAAGAGGTCTTGGCCGACGAGCTCGAACTGCTAGAGTGCAGTTCGCCGCGCCCAAAGAGCTCTTCAAAGCACTGTAACTGCTACTTTAAACGCCTTCTTTACATCCTTACGCAGCTATTCAAATTTCACCCCCAAACCTTTTTCATCCACTCAAACAACCGATCCGGCATCTCACCTCCCTGCTCCGCTGCCCGCATTCATACCCTACAAAAAAATAATAATTCAGGAAAATAAATGACAAAAACGATCACACTATCGCTCTTGGGCACACTGTTACTAAGTGCTTTGCATGCAGACACTATAGAACTTGAATCTTTAACCGTAGAATCAACACGACTTCAAAACAATGAACTCAATGCGCCTGAAGCCGTAGAAATATATAGACGTAAAGATATTGAAAAATCTCATGCACAAACCCTGCCTGAGTTCCTACAAAAGAACACCTCTGTGAATGTTATCCCCGCATATGGCAATCCTTTTAGTCCTTTGCTAGATATGCGCGGATATGGGGTTGAACATGGAAATGCAAATATTGTTGTTCGTGTTAATGGACGTAAGATCAACAACATTGACAACGTGCCCCAACTTCTAGGCTCAATCTCCACAGCGAGCATAGAAAGGATCGAAATCACTAAGGGCAGCGGTATTGTTCAAAATGGCGATGGGGCAAATGCTGGTGTCATAAATATTATCACTAAGCGCTCCAACCATAAAGAAGTTTCACTCTCTATTGGAAGCCAGAGCACAAGTCAAACGGCACTCTATCTCGGGCACACAGACGAGTTTGTCTCGGCCTCTTTAGTTGCAGATTTATATAAAACAGAGGGTACGCGTAAAATTGACAACAATGGTAAAACCGATGAGAAAAGACTCAGCAATGTTGCCCTTAACCTTGCCCTGACTCCAAACGATGATCTAGAGCTTCGTTTTGGTATTCAAAACAACAATGTAGATGCTATTTATGGAAGCTACCTGAGTCATGATGAATACAAAAGTGATCCTTCTCAGCCAGGCAGCTTCAACTTCGGTGCCTCCAAACAAAATTACAAGACAACAGTTTTCAGTACCGGCCTGGGCTATAGCATTAATGACAATGTAGATTTTCAAGCAGATTATGCCCATGAAAAGAAGAATTCAGAAAACACCTATTCTAGCGGCTTTGTCGACCCTTCACGCTACACGTACGAAAATATATCTGCTGTGCTAACCTACAATGAAAACCATTTTAAACTTCTGACAGGCTTTGAAACTTATCTGGGCAATCGCGATGGTTATGGTGGAAATATTGACAAAGATACTTACGCAGGATATATCCTTGCTCAATACCGTCAAGGTAAGCACACTTTAAAAACAGGGTACCGATTTGAACGTGCTTTTTACACTCAAGATTCAACTATAGCAGACAATACAAAAGCCTATTCACTGCATGGAAGAGAGTTGGCATATAATTATGAGATCAATGAAGAAAGTTCTGCCTTTGTTAGTTATGCCCATTCTTACCAAAGCGCAAGTATAGATCAACTCCTTGTTTATATCTTTCCAACAGGCGGTGTCTTTAAAAACTTCCTTGAGCCTATGAAAGCAGATACCTATACCTTGGGTTATAATAATATCCATGCAAATAATAAATTCAAAGCTTCTGTTTTTTATGCTGAACTAAAAAATGAGTTTTACTACTACACCGGCCCGGCAGGAACATTTGATCCTGCAAGCAATAATACGAATATTGACGAATCAAGCAAGTATGGATTAGAACTTTTTGACGCTTACAATATCAATAGGCAATGGGATATTACAGCACTCTATAACTATACCAGGGCAAAAATTGATAAAGAAGTCGAAAACGGGGAAGACCTTGGCGGAAACAGCTTGCCTGGTGTACCAAAACATACGGCAAAGGCGACGCTAAATTACTACCCAAATGAATACACAACCCTTGCCTTAGTACAGAACTACCGTTCTGAGGCCTATGCGCTTAATGATATACGGAATAATTTCAGCCAAAAACAAGAGCACTGCCGAACAACGGATATTTCACTTGCCTACGCAAAAGACAATTATGAAGTTTTTGCTAAAATAAACAATATTTTTGATCAATCAAACGGTTTATGGATAAGCAATGACGCTATTTATCCCATCAACTTTCAATTGACCTTCCTCAGCGGTCTAAAACTAAAATTCTAGGAGATGTCACAGATGCAGGCCTTAAAAACAGATGATTATATCCTCAAGGGCAAGGCCGACTTCCTGCTCGCGGCCTGTGTGACGCATACCTGCGAGATTCCGCTTTTGACCCAGGCGGGAATACCGGGGAAGATCCCTCTTACACCGACGCTTGACGCAGAGTTTATCTCCACGGGAAGGGTCTTTTCTCTAGGCGAGATCGCCGAAACGCCAAAGGGCGTGCCTACGCCGGCGCTTATAACGCGGGCGGTGCAGGAGCTTTTTCCTTTTTCTTCTGTGCACATCCTCGATCTCGGGCTTGTCACTGCGCCTCAGCACTGTGATCTGCTTGACTTTGAGATCCTGCCTTCGCCGAGCATCACCGACGCAAAGGGCTTTGACGCAAAAGCTGTTTTTGACAAAGGCTTTGAATACGGAAAGAAGTATCAGCTTCAAGGCGACTACCTTATCTTAGGCGAGAGCACGCCCTCGGGAACGACAACGGCGCAGGCGGCTGTCGCTGCCTTAGGGTACAAGACGGAAGGACTTTTTGCCTCCTCGTTTAACGATGCCCCTCGCCGCATCAAGCAGGAGACGATCTCCAGCTCTCTTGGCAAACTCAAGGCCAATATGGGCCTTTTTGAAAAGCTCGGCCATACCGCAGACAATATGCTGCTCTTCACGGCCGGCTTCATCCTCTCAAGCTCGCGCCGTTTCAAGGTCGTGCTTGCCGGAGGGACGCAGATGGCTGCCGCACTTTTGATCGCAAACAAGATCGCAGGAAGACAGGGGATTCACCATGACAACCGCCACATCCACCTCTGCACGACCAAATGGATAGCAGAAGATAAATATTCT
Source organism: Arcobacter sp. (assembly GCA_024637195.1). Lineage (GTDB taxonomy): Bacteria > Campylobacterota > Campylobacteria > Campylobacterales > Sulfurimonadaceae. The sequence continues at coordinate 207,353 of JAGXFN010000010.1, read as the reverse complement.
GACATCCAAGCGCTTATCGGCCAGCTTGACTATAGGCTAAAAGCCTACTATGCGGACTTCTCTTTTGAAGAGGCATCACATCCGGCGCTAAAACTTTATGACGAGGGTGAGGCAAAAGAGGGCGTCGGCGCGGGGGCGGCAATCGCTTATGCCTTTTCTCACGGTATCTCGCAAAAAGACTTGACGCAAAAGATACAGAGCTACCTTGACTAGACACCTCAGTATCTTCGGCACCTCTTCCGACGCGGGTAAGTCCACCCTTGCCTTTGCTCTGACCTATCTTCTGCATCACAAGGGGATAAGCGTCGCCCCATTCAAGGCCCAGAACGTCTCTAACAACTCCTGTGTCACCGATGTAGGCGGGGAGATCGCCCAGCCGCAATACTTTGCAGCCGAAGCGATCAATATTCCTACCACGCCGCTGATGAACCCCGTCTTGCTAAAATCAGCAAAGCCAAACCATGCCGCCTTGGTCATCAAGGGTTTTGCCCAGGATGAGCAGAGCGTTAAAGAGTATTATGCCGATCTTGAGTGTTTAAAGCCCATTGTCAAAGAGTCATTCGAAAAGCTGGCCTGCCTGTACGATGTGATCGTCGCCGAGGGTGCGGGCTCGCCGGTCGAACTGAACCTGATGGACAAAGACCTCTCCAACATCTACATCGCCCAGGAGTTCAACACCAAGATCATCCTGGTCGCCGACATCGAAAGAGGCGGGGTCTTCGCTTCGATCTGGGGTGTCTACAACCTTCTGCCAAAATCTTTGAAAAAAAACGTCATCGGCGTCATCATCAACAAGTTTCGCGGCGATGCCTCTTTGTTTGACAAGGGCATAGAGATCATCGAAAAAGAGTTCGGGCTGAAGGTGCTCGGGCTTATCCCGTTTAAAGCTCTGAACCTTGGATTTGAAGACAGCCAGTCGCTGATGAACTATACACAAAACAAGCCCGATGCAAGGATCAGCGTGGGCATCATCAAGTTGCCGCATATCAGCAATTTCACTGACTTTGAGCCTCTTATCAACGACCGGGAACTCAGCGTGAGTTTCATCGACTCCGCTTCGCACCTTCGCACCTTCGATCTGATTATCATCCCAGGAAGCAAACGTACCATCGCCGACCTTCGCTGGCTCAAGGAGCAAGATTTCGAGAAAGCTCTCTGCGGCTATAGCGGCAAGGTTTTGGGGATCTGCGGGGGCTACGAGATGATGTTTGAGACCCTTTTTGACGAAGAGGGCATAGAAGAGGAGCCTTTGACGCAAGAGAGTGGTCTTGGCTATATCAGCGGGACACTCACGTTTCAGAGGCAGAAAGTACTGAAAAAAGGGAGCTATTCGCTCTTTGGCCTGCAACTGCAGGGGTATGAGATCCACCACGGCAAAGCACCCATGAGTTTTTTCGCCCATGACGAGGTCTACGGCTGTTTTCTGCACGGACTTTTTGACAACGACAATTTCCGCCGCTTCCTCTTTTTAAAAATCCTCCCCGGCTATAAAGGGTATAATTTCAAAGCATTCAAAGCAGAGACGATCCGCTCTTACTGCGCGTTTATCGACGAAAACCTGGACCTTGCGGCCATTATGAAGGAACTCCAATAAAAGCACTCTTTATCGGCGGCATCAAAAGCGGAAAATCCCTGCATGCAGAGCAGTATGTCTTGAAACAAGCCACGCTTCCGCCCATCTATCTCGCGACGACCGAATTTATCGATGCGGGGATGAAAGAGCGGATCGAACAGCACAAGCTTCAGCGCAGCGAACAGTTTTTGACCCTGGAAGAGCCGATGAACCTTGTCGAAGCTATCCGTCCGCTCAAGACCCTTGTCTTAGTCGAATGCATCTCGATGTGGATCAACAATATGCTGCATCACGGGTTTACCCAGCGGGACATCGAGGCGCATATAAAGACCTTATTGTCGCTTCCTCAAGAGATCGTCTTTGTGCTCAACGATGTCGGTTCAGGCGTTATCCCCGACAATGCCCTCGCAAGAGAGTTTGTCGATATCTCAGGCAAAGTCTCTCAGCTTTTGGGGCAAAACTGCGATAAGGTCTTTTTCTGTATCGCCGGAATTGCTACACAGATAAAAGGCAAAAAATGAGTCACAAAGAGAAGAGAGAGAATCTTTTTCGCAACGCATTCAGGGGATTTTCCTTGGCCATCTCTATGCTAAGTACCCTTCCTTTTTTTAGAGTACATGACTTTTTCAAGGGCATCAACGGATATGCCGTAATGTTTTATCCGCTTGTCGGACTGATCCTGGGCTCACTTTTATATCTTTTCCACTACGTCTTAGAACCTTTTTTGCCCTCAACGCATCTTCATATTCTGCTCTTTGCCCTGTGGGTGCTCTTGACCGGGGCCCTGCATCTTGACGGTCTTTCTGACACACTAGATGCGCTTTTTGTTCCCAAAGAAAGAGCGGCCGAGGTGATGAAAGACCCCCATGTCGGTGCGATGGGAATGATCTTTACCGGGGTCTTTTTGCTCCTGAAGGCCTCTGCCCTTGTACATCTCGAAGCACTCTGGGCCTTGCCCTTGATACTGATGCTTTCGCGTTTTAACACAGTCATCGCCATCTATTTCTTCTCGTATATCCGTAAAGAGGGGATGAGCACCTTGGCCAAGGCCGAGTTTACTCAGACGCAGTTCATTTTCTCGGCGTTTTTTATGGGAGTCACGGCCTTTTTCTTTCCCGCCGGATTTTTACTCGCGGCCGCCTCTTTGCTTTGTCTTTTTCTGTTCAAACTCTGGTTTACGCAGCGTTTCGGAGGCTTTAGCGGGGATCTCTACGGCTTTATGATCGAAGTGAGCGAGCTTGTTCTGCTCCATGTCATGCTGGTCTGGGCGCTTCTATGAAGATAACGCTGGTGCGCCATGGCGAGGTTGAAGAAGCCTATCACGCCTGTTATAACGGCCATATTGATATTTCTCTCTCGCCCAAAGGAAGGCTTCAGGCCGAAGAACTTGCAAAAGCCTTCAAGACTACGCCCTTTGACGCCGTCTTCTGCTCTGATCTGAAACGCTGCAAAGAGACGCTCGAAGCCTTTGAACTAAACGCCAAGCCCATCTATACCAAGGCATTACGGGAGAAGTCCTGGGGCCGCCATGAAGGGATGCGCTTTGAGCAGATCCTTGCAAGTGAATCTTTTGAATACGAAAACTTTGAACAGTGGATCACGGCGCTTGACGGAGAATCCTACCCGCTCTACATAGAGCGCATCGCGCACTTCTTTACCGATCTTTCTCTAAACAGCACTTACGCGAATGTCTTGGTGATGACCCATGCCGGCGTGATCCGTGTCTTGATGCATATCTTACAAAAGATCTCTCTAGAAGAGGCATTTGGCCAAAGTTTTGCCTACGCGGGCCACCTTCTGCTTGACACCGAGGGCTGGAGATCGACTGAAAAAACCAAAGGCTTTGGAGAAATTCAATGCGTCTGATCTTTTTGCTTATGCTCCCGATGCTTCTGTTCACATCCGAGCGGATCATCACCTTGGCTCCTTCACTGAGCGAGATCGTCTTTGCCTTGGGTAAAGGAGATGAACTGGTCGGCGTCAGCGAGTTTTCCACCTGGCCCGAAGAGGCCCGCAAAATCACTAAAGTCGGCGGCTACTCCACGCCTTCACTTGAAAAAGTCCTCTCGCTCAACCCGACCCTTGTCATCGGACAGAAAAGCTACGCGCAGAGTATTTCCCAGATCTCAAAGCTTGGCATCAAGACACTCAGTTTTGAGCTCGACACGATAGAGAACATCAAAAATGCGATCATTCAAATCGCAAAAGAGCTCGACTGCGACCCAACGCCGCTGATAGAGCCTATAGACCAGGCGGTTGCACTGGTCAAAAAAAGAGCAGCCACAAGCAGCGCACTCAAAGGCAAGCGGGTCTTGATCGTCTATGGCCTCTCTTTGGACCTCAACCGCGGGATGTACATCGCCGGTCGCAACATCTTCTATGAGCAGATCATCCATCTCACAGGGGCAGAAAACGCTTTCAAAGGCGAGCTTTTAAGCCAGCCCGTCATCCATTACGAAGGGCTTTTGCAGCTGAACCCAGACATCGTTGTCCTTATTCACCAAGAGGGGACCGACGGCCAGATATCCCTTGAAAAAGCAAAAGCGCTCTGGTACACTGTTCCCATCAACGCATCCAAAAACAGGAAAATACACATCATGCAAAAGGACTATCTCTCCATTCCTTCCCACCGCATCGCGCAGAGCATCAAAGATCTGGCCGAGGCGATTTTTAAATGAGACTCTCCGCACTTACGCTTGCCTACACAAACACGCCTATCCTGGAAAACATTGAGCTCCAATACGAGGGAAGCTTTAGCATTCTCGGTGCAAACGGCAGCGGGAAAAGCACCCTTGCCAAAGCACTCTGCGGACTGCTTGCTTATTCGGGCAGCATCCTCCTTGGTGGCCTTGAACTTGGCGAGATGGAGCCAAAAGAGAGAGCAAAAAAGATCGCCTACATCCCCTCCAAGATGCAAAGCTTCGAGGAGTTCACGACAGTTGAAGAGTTCGTGCTTCTGGGACGCTACCCCTACAAAACCAGTTTCAAAGACTACACCGATGCGGACAGGGATATGGTAAAAAGCATGCTCGAAGAGCTTAGTATCTCCCACCTCAGTAATTCCAACCTTGATGCTTTGAGTTCGGGCCAGCAGCAGCTTGTGCTGATCTCTCAGGCGCTTGTTCAAGAAAGCGACTACATCATCTTCGATGAACCCACTGCCAATCTCGACCCCAAAAATACAGGGCTCTTTCTGCAAGAATTCAAAAAACTGCGCGAAAAGTATACGACTATCCTCATCACACATGACATTCAGCTCGCCTTTCACCTGGATGATCCTGTCCTCTTTATCAAAGAGGGGAATGCAAGGTTTTATGAAAGCGGTTTTTTTGAAGAGGAGCTTCTAGCGCGCGCTTATGGGGTGCCTTTTAAAAAAGAGAAGGGGATGATAGGGATAGAGTATGTCTAAAACGCTTTTATGGTCTGTGCTGCTTTTTCTTGCTCTGCTCTCTCCCTTTGCCGGGATCGCAACAGTGGAACTCGGCGCTCTCTTCGAGCCGGCTTCACTCTCGCACCGCATCTTTTTTGATCTGCGTCTTCCGCGTATACTTTTGGCCTTTATGGTCGGAGGAAGTCTGGCGCTTGCGGGCCTTCTTTTTCAGAGTCTTTTTCGCAATGCGCTGATGACGCCTTTTACCTTAGGTGTCTCGGGCGGGGCCGTTTTAGGCGCGGGGATCGCCATCAAACTGGGGCTTGGCCTTGCCTTTGGCATCTCCGCCATTTCGCTTTTCGGCTTTGGCGGTGCGCTCTTTACCATCGTCTTGCTAATCTTTCTTTCGCGTTATCTGCTCAAGGCGCGGCAGGAGTCTCTGCTTCTGCTGGGTATCGCCCTCTCTTTTTTTTACTCATCGGCGCTTATGGTCCTCTTTTATATCAGCTCTTTTACCGAGACGGCGACGATCATGCGCTTTACGATGGGAAGCCTCACTATCGTCGGCTATAGCAGCCTTTTGCCCATCTTTGTAGCTACGCTCGTTCTGCTCGCTCTGCTTTGGTTCAAACGCTTTGAGCTTCAACTTCTGGCTCTTGGCGATGAGCAGGCTTCGCTCAAGGGGATAAACATCCGCGCTTTAAGCTACACCTTGCTGCTGGTGACCTCCATCGTCATCGGTATCGTCGTTAGTCTGACCGGGCCCATCGGCTTTATCGGTCTTATCGTCCCGCACATGGCACGGCGCATCTACCAACGCTCCCTTCTTTTCTTGATCATACCGGTCTTTTTTCTAGGCGGGCTCTTTCTTTTGGCCTGCGACACCCTGACCCGCTTTCTCTCAAGCAGCAGCGAGATCCCCATCGGTATCCTTACCGCCCTTATCGGCGGCCCTTTTTTCATTTATCTTATCATCTCCAAACAGAAGTGAACAGTGGGCGATTATGCTCTATTGGGGCTTTGCATGTACAGACATATGGCTTGCGTGGTGTTTCATCCCATATGTTTTAAATGCATAGACTTTGTAAATATTCAATCCCAAATAAAACAGTATCAGACTTGATGCAGCTATAAACGCTACGCTTTTAGCTAATTTTGAAGCTTTGAAAAAGTCAATGCGTTTATACATAAGGATAAACGCCCATATGACTGCAATATAGTTCATTAATGAAAACACTCTTATCCACGCATCTTTTCTGCTTGCAAGTGCTGTTATTTCATTGGCATCAATAGCAAAACCTTGAATAAAACCGTTCGCAATATCGCTGTAGTTCTCTAAAAAGAAAAACTCATAAGTGTGCGACAGCCCGCCAATGATAAATAGAGGCACAAACGCGTAGCTTAGTGTATAAAAGACTTTTGTAAAGCTCTCTTTTAATGCTTTTGAAGCTACATACATCCCGCCTGCGGCTAAGCCGACAGTGCTTATCATCGCAAAGACAAGAGCAGAAAAACCGATGTAATCAAGACCCTCTATAGCGATCTTGTCCTGCATCCACATGCCAAACTTCGACCAGATAAACTCATCAGCGATAGCAACGCGACCGAGCGCATGATGAAAACTCATTGTTATCGTTATTGCTGCCGTTATCATTAAGACAGCCCAAACTTCAGATTTGTTTGTTTGAAACTTTTTAGTAAGCGATTGAGATGGCGGTACCAGTTTAAAGCTCACTGCCTCGCAAGCACTTGAACAGTCCATACATAAAGTGCAGTCCGTCATATTTGATCGATTGTCAAAGGTAAAAGGCTTCAAATTGTAGCTGCATGCCGTGGCACACTCAAAAGTCCTGCACTCTTTGCACGACTCCTCATAGGTTCCCAGTGTTGTAAATGAGACCTTTGCAAAGACCTTCATCATCGTACCGACAGGGCAGATCGATTTACAGTAACTCATATCTTTGTAGATATAAAAAAAGATCATGGCGGCCAGCGTCAGAACAATAAAGAAGATGGACGAGGCCAGCGGACTTGTATATGCCTCAGGATAGATGTAATAAACAGCCCAATACCCCATAACCAGCAGAAAAATACCGATATAAGGATTGGCAAGTGCTTTTGGCATCTTTTTTTTGAGGCCAAATCTCGTAATGTATTTTCCTATAAAACCATGAGGACAGATCCCGCAAAAGACTCTGCCGAAGGTGGAGAGGGTGACAACGACAAAAAGTGACCAAAACAGTGACCAGAAAACTGCCGTTGTGAAGCTGTTCTCCTCTTCTGTGGGATAGATAATCCCAAAAACGACAGCATAAATAAACAAAGCGAATACTGCTATTTTCAGCCCCGCTATAAACAGGCGGTTTTTAAATAAAAAACCTAAAACCGGGATATTGTAAATATCGTTTCTGTCTCTTTTTTGATGATCTACCATATGCTATCCCCTAAAACTTATAACTGTAGGTAAGCATATAACTTCTAGGTGCGGCTGCCTTGTATGATTCAGCCCCGTTAACATCTTTTAGCGCTTCCATGGCATAGTATTTGTCTGTGATATTTTTAACATTTAGCTGAAGACTGTGTGCCTCGTGCTCATACCCTACCATCAAGTCAGTAACAAACTTATAGCCCTCATATTTTTGTGTGTTTGCATTATCCATATAGTAACTGCCCCAGCTTTTGGTAGTTATTCTGGATTTAAATCCATTATCCATGCTGTAAGCAGCAAATAGTGCATATTGATGTTTTGGTATGTATGGAAGATAGTTTCCGCTTCTGTTTTCCCAATGTGCGCCACCTCCAAAACCGACTTTTTCTTCAAATGTCACAAACTTAAAGTCACTATAGGCATAACTGGCTCCTAAGTCCAAATTCTTTGTAACTGCATACACTGTGTTAAACTCCAGGCCTCTTTTTTGAGTTTTCCCGGCATTGTCATATTCTGTGTTACCCGCAGCATCTAACACCTGAATAATCTCATCCGTTACATCATTTTGGTAAATTGCCACATCATAGGTAATGTCTTTTGTCCTGGTTTTAAGACCGATTTCATAGTTATTGCTTGTTGCCATATCTAAAGCCGGGTTATCTCCTAACTCGCTTGTCGTAGGCGCTTGGTTTGCTGTTGCTACGGACAGGTACATGTTGGTCAGATCCGTCAGCTTATAAACTGTTCCAAACTTTGCAGAGAAAAGTGTATATGACTTGTCAATCGAATAAAGACCGGCTCCTGCAACATATCGCTTAGCTCCATAGCTATACGCAGTGATCTCATTACCCTCTATATCAAAACTAAGTTTATCGACTCTGGAGCTGATGTCAAAAGTCAGATCTTGTGAAGGAGAGAATGTTTCCATTGCATAAACACCATATAATGTTGTCGTACTGTCTTCCGTCTGCGCCAAATTACCTTTTTTGTCTGACAATGTTTTTACTATTGCTCCAGCTGCTGATGTATAGTCAGCATACTCATATTTCTTAGCATCTTTTGTTATATCGGTTTTAGCTGTTACGCCCGCTACCAAAGAGGCTTTATTTCCAAATAGATTATGCGCATGATTTAGCTCTAAATCCGTTCCGTAGACACTATTGTCAGTACTGTCATTTATAAGTCCGGTCACTGGGTGGAAGTGATCCCACGTGTTAAAATAAAACCGTGGTTTGTACGTTATATTACCAACTTCTTTTTCATACTTTGTATTTAGTGCAAATATTTTTGAATCTCTTGAAGTATGCTGAAATTGAGCACTTGTATCGTGTTGTTCACCTGTGCTTTCAAATGTCGCGAACTCGCTAGCTGTCATTGAGGCAGGTATTTTCATATTTGATTCAGTATAAGAGAACTCTGTTTCCAGCGACGAGTCATCTTCAAAGATATGACCATGCTTTAGACTGACTTGAGTAGCATCAAATTCGTTATTGTCTCTCCAGTCGTTATCTATCTTTCGGGTACTAAATGTCACCGATGCAAAATCATTGTCATCAATGGCGCCTCTGACTTTTAGATTGAGGTTTCTTTGCCCGTCATCGCCGGCTCCAAGTTTGATCCTGTTCTTATCTTCTTCAAATACAGACTTGGTAATAAGCTGAATAACACCGCCTGTTGCATTGACAGCATTGATAGAGCCTGGTCCTTTTTGAACTTCAATACTAGAAACATCTTGCATATCTATAAAGTCAAATCTTGTGAAAGAATCCGGGTCAGTCAGCGGTACACCGTCTTTCATCACCATGATCTCCCGTACCCCATATCTTGCTTTAAGACCAGCACCCCTGATGATAAGTCTTGGATTTGGAGAGTTTGTAGATGACTCTGCATTTACCCCTGGTATACCTTCGAGAGCTTCTTGGACATTTAGTACATTTTTGTCTTCTATCGTCTTTGCATCAACCACAGCAATTGATTGAGAGATATTTTTTGTTGGCGTTGCAATTTTAGTTGCCGTTAAACTGAGTTCATCCAGTATGATTTCTTCTGCAACACTGTTTGCTACAAACAGCGCGGCTATCAGACTGATTTTAATTCCATTCATATATACATCCTTAATTGATTCCGGCATTATTTCATTAAAGTGTTAAAAAAGTATTAATTAAATTATTTTATACTTTCTCAAGCTTATGCAAACACTAAAGGGCACTTCCAAAACTGCTTTACATTGGCTATAAAATGAGGGTCTGCATTAGGGAGTACAGTAAATGAATTTTTGTAATTATATGCTATTATGTTGGTTATAAACTAAGCTATAATGTTAGTTTATATTATTTTATAAAGGAGTTTTCCATGTTGATTTCTAGATATCACCCCTTCAACGAGTTCAGAGACAGTACCAGTAGATTCAACTCGCTTTTGGGTGGATTGGATGAGAGTGATTCTGTTTCTGATGCATTCAGACCTACAGTAAACACGCGTGAAGGCGAGTTTGCCTTTCATATTGATGTTGATCTTCCCGGCGTAAAAAAAGAGGACATAAAGATCGATGTCACTGGCAATATTCTGACCATGTCCGGTGAACGCCACCATAAAAGAGAGATAAAAAAAGAGGATTACAACCGTATCGAGACCTCTTTCGGGAAATTTGAGCGCAGCTTTACTCTGCCTGAAAATATCGATACGGAAAATATCACAGCATCCAACAAAGATGGGGTCTTGGAGGTTGTCATTCCCAAGCAAAAAACCGAGGCCACACCCGTCAAACAGATCCACGTCAAATAAGCGCTGAAAGAGAGTCTGCCCACGCCGATTTTTTCATGCCGTAACAAAGGCTCTCTTCTGCCCGCTCTCTTTGTAGGCTCTTGCTATTCGTCTCTCATCTCAACAGTTTCCCGATTTTACGCCGTTATAGAGCCTGTTTAATCTCATTCTTAGCCCATTTTAGTTAGGGTGAAGGCTTTAAACAAATATCAGTTTAGATAGCAAAGAGGAAAAATGCCCATTACTACAGCGACCTTTGAAAAAGTAAAAACAGTTGCCGTTGCATGGCAGAGTGAAATAGAACATACCCAAGACAAGGCTGAAAAAAAATTTCATGCTCTGATGGGACGGATGCTCAAAGATCCAATGAACAAGCTCTTCTTGATCGAGCTTTTGGATCAAAGCTTCCGTGCGAAAGAGAGCCGACGCGTCGCAGAGCAGCTGGAATATCTCTTCGACAAGTATGGCAAAACAGATGTTTTCAACTCTTTTGAAGAGGTACTTGTCTGGCTCTTCCGCCATGCAGGCATCTATCTTCCCGATATCTCTGTTGCTCTTTTTATCAAGTACCTACGAGACGATATCAGCAATGTCGTCATCAAGGGTGAAGATTCTGCGCTTTCGCGACACCTAAAGCTCCGACGCAAAGAGCATACCCGCGTAAACATCAACATCATCGGCGAAGCGGTTCTGGGCGAGCAGGAGGCAAATGAGCGCATCCAAAAGTACATAAGTGCTTTGCAAAGCCCCTATATAGACTACCTCTCCGTCAAGATCTCTACGCTTTTTTCCCAGATCGTACCGCTGGCACACAGCTACTCGGTCAACGAGATCTCACGCCGCCTACAGATAATATACACGGCGGCAATGCAGAACAGTTTTGTCAATGAAGAGGGAAAATCAGAGCATAAATTTGTCAATCTCGATATGGAAGAGTACCGTGATGTTCAACTGACCATTGATGTTTTTATGCAGACCCTTTCGCAGGAGAGCTTTCACTCTTTGCATGCGGGCATTGTGCTTCAGGCCTACCTCCCTGACACCCTGAGCCATCTCAAAAAACTCATCCCCTGGGCAAAAGCGCGGGTAGAAAATGGCGGTGCGCCTATAAAAGTCCGTTTGGTCAAGGGCGCAAATCAGGAGATGGAACTCACCGAGGCAAGTCTGCGCGGCTGGCCCTGTGTCACCTACCTCAACAAGGCCGAGACGGACGCCAATTTCAAGCTTCTGCTGGACCTTCTTCTCTCACCCGAGGTAGCACCTTATGTGCACACCGGGCTTGCTTCGCATAACGTTTTTGACCACGCACTGGGCATGCTGCTTGCGCGTGAACGCCATCTTGAAGCCTACTATACGGCGGAGATGCTTGAGGGGATGAGCGAGACAGCATACCGCATCTTGAAAAAAGAGAACCTGCAGGTGATCTTGTATGCCCCTACGGCTACGGCAGAGACCTTTACCAATGCCATCGCTTATCTTGTACGGCGCTTTGACGAAAACACGGCCGAACAGAACTTCTTGCGCCACAGTTTTGGACTCAGAGTAGACTCACCCGCCTGGGTGACGCTTGTAAATAGCTATGAAGATGCCTTGAAACTTCTGCCTAAGCTAAGGCTGGAGCCTTACCGCAAGCAAGACAGAAATACAGAAATCCACACACAAAAAAGCGACCCGGATTCTTACACCTTTGACAATGAGAGCGATACCGATTTTGCACTTCCTCAAAACCAGAGATGGGCCGAAGAGATACGCGATACATGGAAAAACATCTCTCAAAACGGCGGCTATCATGCCAACCCGGTGATCGCAGGCAAAACCCTTCATGGCGAAGAACGAACAGAGGTGCCGGACAAATCCCAATACCACGAGAATGTCATTGTCGGCAGCTATAGCACAGCCTCGGCAGATGCGCTGAACGAAGCCGTACGGATTGCACAAACCGATCCTGACGGCTGGAGAACGCGTGATATCCAAAGCCGCCAAAAGACACTGATGGATGTTGCTCAGGAGTTTAAAAAAAGCCGAGCGGATCTTATCGGCATTGCGGCTGCAGAAGTTGGAAAGGTCTTTACCGAGACAGACGTAGAGGTCTCTGAAGCGATCGACTTTTTGAACTTCTATGCCGACAGTGCCAAAAAGATCACAGCACTCAACGGCATACAGACCAAGGGAAAAGGGGTCGGCCTTGTTGTCAGCCCCTGGAACTTTCCTATCGCTATTCCTGTGGGCGGGATAGCAGCCGCCTTGGCTTCGGGCAATACCGTCATCCTTAAACCCTCTTCCAATGCTGTGCTCTGCGCCTACCGCCTCTGCCAATGTTTTTGGGAAGGCGGCGTGAGCCGGAATACTCTGCAGTTTGTTCCCTCAAGCGGCGCACTTGCCGGTGAGCACCTGCTCCCCAATCCTGCTATCGATTTTGTGATCTTTACCGGAGGTGAAGAGACCGCCTACACGATGGTGCAGACCCGACCCGAGATCCATATCAGTGCAGAAACCGGCGGGAAGAATGCGACGATCGTCACCGCCTTGGCCGACCGCGACCAAGCAGTAAAAAATGTCGTCGCTTCCGCCTTCAACAACTCCGGACAAAAGTGTTCGGCGACCTCGCTTCTTGTCCTTGAAAAAGAGGTCTACGAAGACGATGACTTCAAACGGATGCTCATCGATGCCACTGCCTCGCTCGAAGTCGGCACGGTTTGGGATTTCAAAAACCGCATCGGCTCGCTTGTGGCAACTCCTTCTGGCAAACTCGAACAGGCGCTTTCTCAGCTGAGTGAAAACGAAACCTGGGCGATTGCTCCCTCTTATGCCGAAGAGAACAACCCCTATATGCTCAAACCCTCTATCCGCTGGGGAACGAACAGAGGTGATTTTTGCCATATGAACGAACTTTTCGGTCCCGTGCTAAGCGTCATCTGCGCCAATGACCTCGAAGAAGCGATAACAATCGTCAACGCGACAGGCTATGGACTGACCTCCGGACTGGAGAGTCTGGACGAACGAGAGCAAGCATTATGGCAAGAGAGCATCCTTGCAGGAAACCTCTACATCAACCGCATGACAACAGGGGCAATCGTGCGCCGCCAACCCTTTGGAGGCATGCGAAAGTCGGCTATAGGCAGCGGAAAAAAAGCGGGCGGATTCAACTATGTCGCGCAGTTTATGAAGATAGAACATGACAACTCCAGCTTCGGCGAAACGAGAAGGCATCCTTATGTAGAGAAAATAGAGAGCCTGCTTGAGGGAGAAGAGAACTTTGCAGAGGAGATCAAAGGCGCGGCAGAGACAGCTTCTCATTTTGCCTACTGGCTCGAAACCGAGTTCTTAAAAGCGCATGACTACTCCCATATCCGTGGCGAGCATAACATCATCCGCTATCTGCATGTCAAGAGTGTCCTTCTGCGTTTTGAAGAGAACGACACCCTTTACGAGATGCTCAGCAGTATCGCGGCGGTGAAGATGAGCGGAGCGGAGTTACACATCTCTTTGCCTTCCTCGCCTCAAAGCAAAAGCTTATTATGGCTAAGTTCGAAACGAGATATTCTGCTTGAGAGCACCGACTCTTTTGTCATGCAGGATGAGAGTTCGCTGCTGCGTGCGATGAGAAAAGTGGAGCGCATCCGTTTTCTGCGTACGGAAAATGTCTCCTCTGCGATCTTCAAAGACGTCGCAAAAGAAGCACTTTATATCGCTTCTGACACCTTTGTCTCGCATGGAAGGATCGAACTGATGCACTACTTTATCGAACAGAGCATCTCCGACTCTTTTCACCGCTACGGTAATCTCGGGCTTCAGGGCCTACAAGAAAAGGAACTTTAAACATGGAAACACCGGTACTCATCTCATTTACACTCTATATGCTTGTTATGATAGGCATTGGATTCTACTTCTATTTCAAAACCGACAGTCTGAGCGATTATGTTCTCGGCGGCAGAGGACTTGGGCCCGGCGTTACTGCGCTGAGTGCAGGTGCGTCTGATATGAGCGGCTGGCTTCTGCTGGGGCTTCCGGGGCTTATGTACACAGTAGGAATTGCAGGAGGCTGGATTGCGGTGGGACTCATCGCAGGCGCTTATCTCAACTGGCACTACGTTGCCAAGGCACTGCGGGTCTACACCCACCGGCTTAATGATGCGATCACCATTCCCGACTACTTTTCAAACCGCTTTGAGGACAAGGGAAATCTCCTTCGTATTATTACGGCTGTTGTTATCCTGCTCTTTTATACCCTTTATACCTCTTCAGGGCTTGTCGGAGGAGCGAAACTCTTTGAAGCGACCTTTGGCCTAGACTATGACACTGCGCTACTGGTAGGAAGCTTCATTATCGTCTCTTACACCTTTTTGGGCGGCTATAACGCTGTAAGCTGGACGGATTTTATCCAGGGAATACTGATGATGCTTGCTCTGGTCATCACCCCGCTTGTCGTGATCTTTCACATCGGAGGCGTGAATGAGAGTCTCAGACTTATCGCTTCCGTCGATCCCACACGACTCGATATTTTCAGCGGCGCCTCTATTATCGGGATACTCTCCTTGCTGGCTTGGGGACTTGGTTATTTCGGCCAGCCGCATATCCTGGTACGTTTTATGTCAATCCGGCATGAAGACGAGATGTTGCGCGCAAAAACGATCGGCATGACATGGATGGTGATCTCTGTCATCGGCTCTTTGGCCGTCGGTTTTTTCGGTTTTGCCTATGTCCTAGCCGAAGGGGTAGCTCTTCAAGACAGCGAAAAGATCTTTATCACTCTCTCGCAACTTGTTTTCAACCCCTGGATAGCCGGCTTCTTGCTTGCGGCCATACTTGCGGCGATCATGAGTACCATTGATTCACAGTTGCTGGTCTCCTCTTCTGTGCTGACGCGCGACATCTACCACGTCTTGCTTCATAAAGAGGCGTCCAACCGCGAACTCGTCTGGGTAGGACGCGCCACTGTTATCATCATCGCGGTGATTGCCTGGTATATCTCTACGGACAGGAACTCCAGTGTCCTTCAGCTTGTCGCCTATGCCTGGGCAGGTTTCGGTGCAGCCTTCGGTCCGCTGGTCATCCTCTCGCTTTACAACCCAAACATAACACGCCTGGGGGCAATTGCGGGAATGGTTGTAGGTTCAGTGACCGTCATTGTATGGAAACAGCTTGAGGGAGGGATCTTTGAACTTTATGAACTGCTCCCTGCCTTTGTTGCTGCCTGGGCATCCATACTGATATTTAGTAACTTCGGGCCTAAAAGTTCAAACGAAAGCAAAGCAATCTTTGATGAAGTATCCAGTAAACTTAGTAATAAAACATCATAAACAAGGGAAAAAATGAAAAAGATGAAACGACTTGTATTTAAGGTCGGCAGTGCCGTCCTGACTGAAAACAACCAGATCGCTAAAAAACGTATGCTTAACCTGGTCAAACTGATTGCCAGACTCAAAGAAAAGTATGACATTGTTCTAGTCACCTCCGGCGCTGTTGCTGCGGGCTACTCTGCGCTGAAGCTCGACAGAGCCAAACAGATAGGCAAGAAGGCTATAGCCGCAGCCGGCCAGCCTATTTTGATGTCCAGCTACAAAAGAAAGTTCGATATCTTTGACATCGACACCGCGCAGATACTCCTGACGGAGGACGACTTTGACTCAAGAAAACGCACCAAGATGTTTCAGGACATCATCGATGCCCATCTTCAAAATGACATTCTCCCCATTGTCAATGAAAATGACATCACTTCCACCCCTGAGCAGCTTTTCGGTGACAATGACCAGCTCTCTGCCAATGTCGCCCACGCTACTAATGCAGAGCTTCTGATCATTCTCAGCGACATAGACGGCTATTATGACAAGAACCCTACCGAGTTTGACGATGCCAAGATCATCAAGATCATGACAGAGATACCCAAAGAGACGCTTGCCGAGGAGTCTTCGCCCAATAATCTCTTTGCCACAGGCGGTATCGTCACCAAACTAAAAGCTGCCGACTTTTTAATGAAACGCGGCAGAAAGATGTTTTTGTGTAATGGATTTGACCTGAGTGCAGTTGAATCACTTCTATTTGAAGGCAAACATACCTTGGGCACGATCTTTATGCCCAAAGAAGAACATGACGAAATATCTTTACCTAAGCAAAAGAAACCAGTTATTAAGTAATAGCAGCTCCTGCTATCCGGATATTAGCAAGACTGTGCCGGATCAGCCCAGTTCATGCTCCTGGCAGAAGGCCTCAAGCTCTTTTA
Organism: Arcobacter sp.; assembly: GCA_024637195.1. Lineage (GTDB taxonomy): Bacteria > Campylobacterota > Campylobacteria > Campylobacterales > Sulfurimonadaceae. The sequence goes on along the minus strand of JAGXFN010000010.1, from coordinate 190,999 downwards.
CGCAGAGCGGTTTTGAACAGTAATAACCCTGATACAAATCACAGCCGATAGCCAGCAGATACTCCAGCTGCTCTTTCTGCTCTACCCCTTCTGCTATGATCTTCATCTGCAAAGCCTGTCCCATCTTTACAATCGTCTCAAGAAAAACAGCTCCCTCGAAAGTATCATAATCATCCACAAAACTTTTGTCGATCTTGAGATTGTCAATAGGAAATTTCTTCAAATACGACAAAGAAGAGTAGCCTGTCCCAAAATCATCAAGCGAGATGGATATTCCGAGACTTCGGATCGTGTTCAGCACCTCGAAATTGTCTTTGTTCTGCTCAAAAAAGAGATACTCGGTGATCTCAAAATCCAGTTTTACAGGATCAGTCTTGCTCTGTTTTAACACGCTGACCAATTTACTCTCAAAGGCCGGGTCAAGAAGCTGACTTGTAGCGATGTTGATAGAGATAGCGAGGTCCAAGCCCTTTTCTTTCCATCGGATCTGCTGGGCCAAAGCCTCTTCTAAAACCCAGTAGCCAAGCTCGACAATAAAGCCGTTTTCTTCAGCCAGAGGAATAAAGACATTGGGAGGGATGATTCCCTTGCTCGGACTTATCCATCGGATCAAGGCCTCAACCCCTACGATCTTTCCGCTATAAACATTCGTCTTCGGCTGATAATAGAGTTCATACTCATTGGCTTTGAGCGCTTCACGCATTGATTTGTCCAAGGCGATGCTCTCTTGCACCTTGGCATTGAGCTCTTTGGTAAAGTAGTGGTACTGCGCACGTCCCTTGTTTTTCGCTTCGTACATTGCGATGTCGGCGTGCTGCATCAAAGAGATCATATCTTCTCCGTCTTTGGGATAGAGAGCGATACCGATACTGCTCGTGATCTCGATAGGATATGTCTGAATGACCCAGGGAATATTCAAGCGTTTCTGTATGCGTTCAATCACTTCTGCAACCTCCACAAGTGATTTATACTGATGCAGAACAATGACAAACTCATCCCCGCCAACACGCGCAACAAAGTCATTTGAACGCAGAACGCTGTGAATCACCGAGGCGACCTCTTTTAAAAGCTCATCCCCTATAGAGTGGCCAAGAGAGTCGTTTACCGTCTTGAAATGGTCAAGATCGAGAAAAAGAAAGGCGAACTCTGTCTTGGCGCGCGATGAATCTGCGATCAAACGCTTAAGGTACTCGGTCAAAGCATTTCGGTTTGCCAAGCCGCACAAGGCATCTGTCCGTGCCATCGAATACAGCTCTTTTTGCTCAAGTTCCAGTCGTGAAAATGTCTGTACCATAGAAGAGCGGATGGACTCAAGCTCTTTGAGTTTAAAGGTTTTGGGAACCTTTGACTGATAGTAGGCATACTGGCGGAGTTTTTCCAGGGGCCTGATAACAAAATACTGCAAGATGAACCAGGCAAGTACCAAGATCAAAATAGGAAGCAAGCCAAAAGAGACCAAAAAAGCTGTTTTGTTTTTACTCATATTTAAACGAAGTTCTTCATGATCGAGCAAGAAGAGAAGTTTCAGCTCCTGCCTTTTTTCCCCTTCATAAAAGCGTATGACACCTTCGATACCTTTTTTTTTCATTAGCTGTTCATATGCGCTTGACATCGGGACTGCACTGTTGTAGACCATGGACTTAGAAGGTGCCGTGTTGTAGCGGGGGTCGGTTGTAAGCAGCACTTCGCTGTCGTCCAGGACCATCGCGGCAAAAACGAAGTCATTTTGCGATCTGTGACGCTCCAGAAGAGCGCGAAAAGATTTAACATCTTTTTTGCTCGTAATGCTTCGAGAAAAAACATAGCCTATCTCGGAGAGATCGTGTTGCAGACCTCTAAGAATGACGCTTGCAGTGCGTTCACGCTGGTCAAGATAGTAGTCGGCAAAGATCGCATACAAAATAGCGAACATAAGCAGGAACATAAACAATGAAAATTTTTGAATATTGATCAGCATCTTAGATCAAGTCTCTTATCGGAAAACCCATCTCTTCCATACGTTCTCTCAACTCAACTGAGATCTCATTGTTGATCCAGACAATGTCATTAAGCGAGTTAAAAAAGGCTTCTTTGTCCATTCCCAGCATATGGGGCTTGACCGTCATATAAAACGCATCAGGATCGTTTTTGAGCACAAGCAGCGCATCATTGACTAACTTCTTCAAGCCCAAGAACTGTTTGTGGTGCGTATTAAACACCTCTTCTGTCGCAAAAAGGGCATCTACGACCAGAAGATCAAGGCTCTCGTTCGTCGAGGCAAGCTCTTTGAAACCATGTCGTTTGAGATCGCAGTTATAGGGCGTGTAGGTGGCAATAAGCGTCTCTCTTTTCATGTCTTTTACCTCAAGCGTTGAGATATAGGCCTGGTCTTTGTTGATGTAGTTGATCGTTTTATTTTCCAGCGCATACTTGCGGATAAAATCTTGCATCAGCACGATATTAATAGAATCCATCTCAAGATAGGCATCTAGAGTCTCTTCGCTGTTTTTCAGCTGCTCTATTGAGCGGTTTCCCATAATGACATCTCCGCCGTTTGAGCGGTCCAGCATCATGATCGGCATCAGCGAAGGATCGTTTCTGACAAGAAGCTCGTATTCATACTGTGTTCCCGCATACGCATCCGAATTTCCCGCCTGATACAGATACATATTTTCGCTCAAAGAAGAGACGCTGACTATCTTGATGTTCAAAGGCTCCAGCCATCCCTTCTCTTTGGCATAAAAAATCGGCGTATACCCTATCCATGTCGTCAAAGAGATCTTTAGTCTTTCAGGCTGCCCTAAAGAACAGGAACAAAGAAAGAATAAAGAAGCAGACAGAAGAACTGTTTTTTTAAACACCTGACACACCTCCGCAAAATTACTATTTTTTATATTTAAGGAAAATATAATAACATCTTTTTATTTATTTTTGATTACATAGCTTTTGTACCGCTCTATAGAGAGCTATATATCGTCTTTTAGCTACTTTTATTTACAGTTTGCAATAGAGTGACTGACAAAAAAGATATTTTAAGATGTAAATTCATCGGTATATGGGGGTTTAGGATATGTTCTCACATGAGGAATTCAGCACCGCGTACGCAGTACTGAATGAGCATATTTTTTAAGAAACATTTTACAGGCAAACTGCCATAGTTTGTTTAATGCTTTATGAAATAACTTATGCCCGAGTCAAACGACAAATGCCCTTGGGGGTGCATTAGGTAAATCAAAATAGGTAGCATAGATTCTAAATCTATTGATACTTAATTAAAAAAATTGTTAAGAATAATTTGTGTGGGAGAATTCTTGAAGGGTCTATAAACATATGGTGCGCCCGACAGGAGTCGAACCTGTGACCTTCGGTACCGCAAACCGATGCTCTATCCAGCTGAGCTACGAACGCACATTTTATAGGTCGAAATTATAGCATTCATAACTTAGAGCATCATTAAAGGCACTCTCTTTACTGCATCCTTGCAATTTTTAGTGCAAATTCTACTTCGCTTTTTGAGATGGCCAGCTCTTTTGCGATCGCTTCTTTGTCCATGCCCTGCTTGTAAAGTGAGACGATCTTCTGATCATCTAGACCCATCATACTTTTTGGCATAGAAATGGATTTGATACCATCTTCGACATGCTCGATACGCGCTTCCATCTGTTTTTTAAAATGTGCAAAAGCACTCTCTATCTCGGTGAGACTAAAAGCGATCGGCTCTGCCATAGAGGAGAGCTCTTTATTCATCTTCTGCTCAAGGGTATGCAGCTGCGTATCCGGTGTATGCGCTTTAAGGGCAATTTCGAGTTTTTCTGCCTTACGCTCCAAAGCAAAGATCTGCTTGTTGAAGTTGTCCATCGTGTTGGCCAGGAAACGGATCTGACGTGAGTTTTCACTGTCGCGCATATAGCTGTAGACCATGATGATAAAAAGAATGAGGCCAAAGGCTACGAGGATAAGCTCTGTGTTCATTCGTTCCCTTTTAATTCACGGATCATAACGCGTTCACGCGCGGTGACATAAGCATCCCACTCTTTTTCATCTCTGTCATGTATCTTCTCGATCTTGGCCAGTTTCTCATCTTCTGCTGTAAAAAAAACGCCTATCTCACGCTGCGGATAGGTCGGCATCGTGATGCGTCCGTAGTAACGCACCGAAGGTTGGAACTCTTCATCTTCGAGACTAAAAAAGCCGAAACCGATACTCTCGATCTGTGCCGAAGAGCTAAGCCCGATGCGGCTTGGTTTTTCATTCTTGATCAGATGCTCCAGATTGTCTACTTTTCGGTGTAGCTCGACAAGAAGCTTCAGGGCGATCGGATCGCTTTCGCTTGTCTCACCTTTGGCTTTGGCCAGCTTTAACCACTGCCCTATCGCGTCATCATCGGCTTCGCTCAGGGAGTGATACTCGCGTTCATGCGACTCATCATTGGCGACATCATAGACTAAAGAGATAGGTGCTTTGACTAAACGGGGTACAGACATCAGTTGCTCACCTTTTCAATAATAATTAAACCAATAAATATGATACCCAAATATCCATTAACTGTAAAAAAAGCCCGATCGATTTTGCTGAAATCTTTATTTACAAGATAGTGCTCATATCCCAGCATCGCAGCCGAAAAAAGAACTGCTATAGCAGCAAAAAGACCCAAGTCTGCTTCCATGACAAAGAGAGCCCAAAAGATAACCGTCAGCAGATGAAAAACCTGCGCTGTCCTAAAGGTGTTTTTAGCGCCGAAACGCGAGGGGATGGAGTGAAGCCCCTCCTTGGTGTCAAACTCGATGTCTTGAAGCGAATAAAGCAGGTCAAAACCCGCCACCCAAAAAAGCACGCCCGCACTCAGGTAGAGCGACCACAAAGGAACAGCCGCCTCGACTGCAACGACCCCCGCAAGAGGAGCAAGCGCCAACGAGAGTCCCAAGATGATGTGTGCCAGCGCCGAAAAGCGTTTAAAATAGGAGTAAGAACCCAAAATGGCCAGAATCGGCAGGGCAAGAGAGAACGCCAGCATGTTGACAAAGTAGGCGACAGTGATAAAGACCAGAGCATTGAACACGGTAAAGGCCAGAATGGCGCCCGGGCTGATGCGTCCGTCAACACTGGGGCGGGTTTGCGTGCGGGGGTTTTTCGCGTCTATGTCCCGGTCGGCGTAGCGGTTCAGCCCCATGGCAAAATTGCGCGCACTTACCGCTGCGAGAATACCCAAAAACAGAAGGTGCCAGCCGAACCAGCCGTCGGCAGAGACGATCATCGCGATAAAGATAAATGGAAGCGAAAAGATGGAGTGCTGAAACATCACCAGTTCGTTAAAATGTCTCATCGGAGTCAAAAGTCTGTGCACTGTCTGTCCTGGATTTTTTGAAATAATAACGCACTTAGACTTACAGTACAGCCCTACTCGTATATTTTCATGACCGAATAGGCCTGATTGAAATGGCTCCTCTCCTCTTGTAAAAACCTCAGAAAATCCTCTCTAGCTTTTTGGTTTTCCAGGGCTTGGGTATGCCACGCTTTTTTCACCAGCCAGAACTCTTTTGGCATCGCAGCATGCTCAAAGAGCTGCCATGAGTTGTTTGGCGAGACTGTTCTGTCCAAAGAACCGTGCAGAAGAAGAAGGGGTTTGTTGACCTGAGAGATCTTCTCTTTGGCCTCGTACGCAGAACTCATAGTAAGATAAGGTATCCACTGAAAAGGCCAGGTCAGCCAGCTCTGCGCCATCTTTTCATTGGCAATGTCGGCGAAACCCGTAAAAGCCGAGTCGATAATGAGTGCCTTGATACGGCTGTTCTCTCTGTTGTGCAGCGCGTTGAGTAAAAGCGAGCCGCCCAGAGACTGGCCGCATGCGAAGTACTCTCCCCCATACTGTGTATCGAGATACTCCAATGCGGCTCGGGTATCTTCAATCGTACCTTTGAGATCTGCACTCCCCTGTGACTGTCCGTAGCCGCGGTAGTCAAAGATAAAGAGTTCATACCCCTCCTCTATCAACCAGACCCAGGAGACAAAATGTGAAGAGAGGTTTTGGGCATTGCCATGCGCGACAAAGATCAGCCCCTTTGATGCACCTGCCTCCTGCGGCGGGTAGATATGCCATGCATGCAGAGTGAGGGTGTCTGTAGACTCAAAATAGACATCATCATACTTCAGTTCGTAAAATTTTGGCGTCCGGTAGAGTGTGCTGTCAGGGTAGAAGAAAAGCGAGGTGCAGCCTTGAAAGCTCAAGGCCAGCACAAGAAAGAGCAACTGCTGTTTAAATTGCATTGGCCGCGGCCAGACCCAGCATTGTCAAAAAGACGCCGATCATCGAAAAAAAAGCGATCCAGATGAAGATATGGATAATAACAGCGACCCAGATGGCCCAGTCATTATAGCCACCGACAAGACGCATCGTCTCTATGCGCTTACTCTCATCTTCTATCATACTCTCGACTTCGAGGCGCTTCTCTTTGTAGGTCTTGTAGACAAAATAGGGAGCATATCCGCCTGTTATGATCCACAAAATCAGCCCGCCAAAAGGGATCACTCCCGCTACAAGTGTCAGCAGAAAAAGCACGCCCGCCGCCAGGTAGGACTTGCGGTAGAGAAGATAGAAAATATTGCCAAAAAAGGCCCACCATGACCAGTGCCACCGCATTACATCGACGCCATTGACATCGAACTTTTTAAACGCTTGAACATACCAGGAAGTCACTTCGGGCTTGTCGATGAAGGCCTCGATCATTTTATATTCATACGCATTTATCTCTTCATACTTGTTTTGCATCAGAAGCCTTGGTATTCAGCCGACTCCATTGACATTCCCGCCGATAATGCGAAGATGATGCCAACCAGCACGAGCAGGTTTAAGATGACTGCAACGACAAGGACCCACTGGTTGTATCCGCCAAGCTCACGCATCATCTCTATGCGCTGCTCCTCATCCGCCTGCGTGGCTTCGATCTGGAGTTTCTTGTTCTTGTAAACCTTGTAGACAAAATAGATCGCGTAGCCGCCGGTAAGTATCCAGAGGATAAGACCTGCAGGAGGGATAAATGCGGCCGCAAAGGAGAGCAGAAAGAGCCCGCCTGCCGCAGAATAAGCCTTGCGATACAGCAAAAACCAAATCCCGCCGAAAAAGGCCCACCATGACCACTTCCATCGCATTGAATCTATCCCGTTGATATTGTACTTTGAAAAGGCATTGGCATACCAGAGCCCTTTTTCGGGTTGTTCAGGCTTATCTACAAAGGCCTCCAGCATCCGGGCCTCGTACTCGCTAGTGTGTTCGTTCATCATAATTCCTTGCATAAAAGACTTGAAGAAATATTCTATGACAAAAATTCTTTTTTTCTACTTGCACAAATCCCCAACAGCGGTTAAAATACGTTTATGAAAGAAATTGCGCTGATCGGACCTACTGCCTCGGGCAAAAGTGAGCTGGCCTTGAAACTTGCGCGTGAACACGAGGCCTATATCTTGTCGCTCGACTCGCTCTCGATCTACAAAGAGATAGATATCGCCTCCGCCAAGCCTTCTGCCGATGAACTCACCTTGGTAAAACACTACGGCATAGACCTCATCCATCCGAACGAGCCTTTTTCTGTAGCCATCTTCGAAAAGCTCTACGGCGAGCTGAAAGAACGATGCCTCGCCGAGAAAAAGAATCTTCTCATTGTCGGCGGAAGCAGCTTCTATCTGCGCACCCTGCTTCAGGGCTTATCACCCATTCCCGAGTACTCCGAGACAACGCACAAGCGGGTCGAAGAGCTTTTGCAGGACCTTCCTTCGGCCTATCGACTGTTGCGCGAGGCTGATCCGCTCTATATGACAGGAATCGAACCGAGCGACCGCTACCGCATAGAAAAGATGCTTCTGCTTTATGTCCAGACCGCGATGACACCGACGGAGTACTTCAAAAAGTTTCCGCCGGAACCGATTATCCGCTCGCTTCCGATCTACGAGATAGATATCGCGCGCGAAACACTGCGCGGGCGCATACGCGAACGTACATACAAGATGATAGGAAGTGGACTGATCGATGAAGTCTGCCGTCTGGAGCATACCTACAGCCGTCTGCCCAATGCGCTCAAAGCGATAGGGATTATCGAGGTCTTCGACTATCTCGACGGGCGCATCAGTAAGGAAGAGATGACCGAGCAGATCATCACACACACGGCGCAATTGGCAAAACGCCAGCAGACTTTCAACCGGACACAGTTTCCAAAGCGGGAACTGCTGGATGCGAAAGAGATCTATATAAAAGCGAGCGAAACACTGCTTTTATGAAACACAAGAGAGTTCTTCTGACTAGGCCGTCAAAACTTTATCGAGAGATAAAAACTCATATCAAATCTACTCTCCTGCGAGAGATAATTGTTCTCTTTGTAGATAGCATACGAAGGTTTTGTTGTCGTTTCATATTCGCTGCGAGGAAGCCACTCATGATAGACCCAGTGTATAAACTTCAACTTATCACCCTGCTCTCCTTGCAGGTCAAATTTGGCATATACCCCATCAGAGATTTTAAAATTCGGAAGTCTATCACTGCTTATCTTTTGATTTTCATCCGCAACAACACAGGCTACATACTGGCATTCGTCTAAGGGTGTTATCGTTGGATTGTCATGGAAAAGAGCGATCTGCTTGAAGTGTGTCAGCTCATTGCCCAGTATCCATGTTTTCAGTTTTTGCCATGTCTGCTTGATGCTTGCATTGTAGCCGCGGTGTCTGATGTAGTAGGCATGAAATACCGGCATCTTGACAATACTCGGCTCCAGATGATCAAATGTCGCTCTAGAACGCGTCGCTTTGGGTGACTGTTCGAGTATCTGCTGTGAATAGCTCTTATATCCTCCGTTTCTCCACTCTTTGGGCGTCATCTCAAAACGGTTCTTAAAAACACGGATAAAAGATGTCTGCGAACTGTAGCCGCACAGATTAGCGACCTCTGTGATCGTTGAATACTTATTTGTCAATAACAGATTTGAAGCTTTTTGAAGCCGTATTGATTTAATACTCTCATAAATATTCTTCCCGAAGACATCTTTGAAGATCCTGTGCATATGGAACTTACTCACACCCAAGTCGCTGCTTAGTTCGTCTATGCAGATATTGGTATCAATATGCGTGTAGATGTAGTACATGATATCATTGGCAAGCTGTACTCTTTTTTGCAATGTTTTTCTTCTCATTCCAATATTTTAGCAAAAATAAACACTAAAATAAGCAATAGCAGATAACTTTATGAGCATTAATAGTGAAGAACTATTTTTCTAAATATTCTAAAATTATGCCAACTAATCAAGCAGGAGAGATCATGTCTCAAAAAATTTCCAAAATACTTGTTGCTAACAGAGGCGAAATTGCACTTAGGATCGTAAGAGCATGTAAAGAGCTTGAGATCAAAAGCGTGGCTATCTTTTCAGAGGTCGATGTCGAAGGGATCTGGGTCAGAAAGGCGGATGAGTGCTATCCTATCATGGGAGATCCAATCCAGGCCTATCTTGATTATGAACGCATTATAGCCTTGGCAGTGAAAGCCGAGTGCGATGCGGTTCATCCTGGATATGGTTTTCTTTCCGAAAATGCCGATTTTGCAAAAGCCTGTGAAACAAAAGGAATCATCTTTATCGGTCCAAAACCTGAGCATATCGCCCTCTTTGGAGACAAGATGGCCTCCAAAGTTGCGATGAAAGAGATAGGCGTTCCGGTACTTGAAGGAACAGATGAGCCTATTACAGACAAAAAAGATGCCGGCAAGATCGCTGCGCAGATCGGTTTTCCGGTTATCATTAAAGCGGCATTCGGCGGCGGTGGCAAGGGAATGAGAATAGTAAAAAACGCAAAACTTTTTGACGAGATGTTTGAATCGGCGACAAAAGAATCACAAAAGTATTTTGGCAGAGGCGAGGTCTTCATAGAGAAATACGTGGAGAATCCGCGCCATATAGAAGTACAGATCATTGCGGACAAATACGGAAATGTTCTGCATCTAGGAGAGAGAGACTGCTCGATCCAGCGAAGACACCAGAAAGTCATCGAGATCGCGCCCTCTCCACGATTGAATGAAAGCGTCAGAAAGGAAATCTACCGGGTCTCAACCAAGGCGATGTTCAAACTCGGCTACGAGAGTGTGGGCACAGTAGAATTTCTGGTCGATGAAGAAGACAACATCTACTTTATAGAGATGAACACAAGAGTTCAGGTCGAACATCCGGTAACGGAGATCATCTCGGGGATCGATATCATCCAAAGGATGATAGAGATTGCCGAGGGAGACAAACTAAAATTCTTGCAGGAGGAGATAAAATTTCGCGGTTATGCAATTGAGTTCCGTATCAATGCGGAAAACCCTCAAAACAATTTTATGCCCTCGACGGGAACGATCACAAACTATCTGGCCCCGGGCGGGCCGGGTGTCAGACTCGATACAAGCATATACTCGGGATACACAATTCCAACCAACTACGACTCAATGATAGGCAAACTTATCGTCTGGGCTCTGGATTGGGAAGGGGCTGTTAAAAAAGCGAAAAGAGCCCTGGACGAGTTCCATATCGAAGGTATCACGACAAATATCCCGCTTCACCGCGAGATCGTAAGGGACAAAGATTTCATTGCCGAAAACCTGACTACCAACTATCTTGAGAAAAGAATGGAGCTATTTAACCTGAACGCTGTTAGTTCACTCGCAGATGAGGAGAAAAAGATCTCGCTTATTGCCAGGGTAATAGAAAAAATTAAAAGGCACAAGATCAGCGTAAGAAACTAAAAAACAGTTGTGCGCTTAAAGTATCTTCGCCCATAAAAGTTGCGCTATGGCGACAATCAGAAAGATCCCGACGATGTTGAAGATTATCCCGTAGGCCGCCATTGTCTTGACATTGACAACACCTGTACTCATCGCAATGGCATTGGGCGGCGTGGCGATGGGCAGCATAAAGGCGTAGGAGGCGCAGATCGTGGCGATCATCATAAAAAGCCGTGCGTCCAAACCTGCCACATTGGCCACCTCATAAAGAATAGGGAGCATGATCGAGATCAGGGCTGTGTTGCTCGTCACCTCTGTCGTAAAGGTCACCATCGCCGCAATGATCAGCATAAAGAGCAGTATCGGCAGACTGGTCAAGGCAATAAGATAAGAAGCGATCTCTTTGGCCATGCCTGTCTGCGTAAACGCGTCTGCTATAGCAAACCCCGCCCCAAACAAAAACATAATGCGAAAAGGAATACTGTTCTTGTCCTGCATCCACTCCAAGATGCTAAAAGGCGGTGCGAAAAGAAGCAGACCCGCACCCAGCAAGATGCCCGTTTCACTCAGCCCTAACCCACTATAGTAGGGCTTTATCGGGGCATTCACAAAGAGCATAAAAATTACTCCGAAGAGCACAAACAGCACCTTCTTCTGGTCTGTACTGAGCGCGGATGTTTTCCGGTCTGCTTCTATTTTCAGGTTTTCAAGACCCATGCTCAAAATAAATCCTGCAAAAACAAACATACACAAAACAAGCGGAGCCACCATCCAAACCCACTGGATAAAGGCGATGGTGTTGAGGCCCATCTCCTGCATTATCCCCAAAAGTATAAGATTCGGCGGCGTGCCTATGGGGGTGAGAATCCCGCCTATACTGGCCCCATAGGCTATCCCCAGAGCGAAGCGTACTTTTAGCCTGTTGTCATCGCTCAAAAACAGCGCGATGGGAAGCAGCAGCAGGGTTGTGGTGGTGTTGGAGAGAACTGCGCTTAAAAGTCCCGAGGTAAAGATAAGCGCAAAGATGATCCCGCGGGCCGTCGAAGGAAAAAGGGCGAGCATTTTGTTGGCAATCCACTTATGCAGCCCCGTCTTCTCGACCGCTATCGCCAGTAAAAAACCGCCTAAAAAGAGGTATATGATCGGATTTGCATAGTTTTCGGCAGTCTCTTTTGTCGAAAGGATATCCGCAGCGGGAAAAATAACAATGGGCAGAAGCGAGACTACCGCCAAAGGAAGAGCCTCATTGGTCCACAGACTCACCATCAAGACGATAAATGCAACCAGGAACGACTGCTGAAGCGTAAAAAAAGAGAACATCAGTGCAAATGCCAATGTTCCCAATCCCAGCGCCAGAAAGATCTTTTTTGTCTGTTCTACTGCATCATTTTGCATCGGGGAGCCTTCATATAGTATCTGACACATTGTGCCGACTCTTCTTTAAAGAGAAGCTAAAAGGGTATAAGGTAAAAATTGTTATACTCTGCGCTCACAAGAGAGGCTTTTAGCATATGTCTATAAAATTTAAACATTATTTCACCTCCAATGTCCTGGTACTTCTAGGGATTATCTTTGGTATTCTTTTTGGCATCTACCTGGGCGAGTATGCTCTTAAGCAAGAGATCATCGGCAAGGCCTTTGTCGCTTTTTTGAAGATGCTGGTCGTCCCCTTGGTCTTTGCCTCTGTTTATGTCGCTATCGCCGGACTGGGATCGCTAGAGCAGCTTAAAAAGATTGGTTCCAAGACGATCTCACTCTACCTTCTGACTACCTCGTTGGCCGTGCTGCTTGCTATTGTGGCAATCAATGTCTTTCCTATAGGCGAGCACGTCTCCAGCGAAGGTCTGAGCTACACGGGAGCAGATACGCTCGCGTCTTTTTCATTTCAGGAGATGTTTCTTAGCTTCATCCCTAGCAATATTTTTCATGCCCTCGCCGGCGGAAACATGATGCAGGTCATCGTCTTTGCGCTCTTTTTGAGCATTGCCAGTCTCTATCTCAAGCAGGAACATCAAGAGAGCATGTTCGATTTTTTCTCCGCCATCAGCAGTGCTATGCTCAAAATCGCGGAGTGGATCGTTGCGCTTACACCGCTGGGTGTCTTCTCTTTGATAAGTTATATCGTTGCGGATCAGGGGATCGGGGTCATTATCGGTCTGTGGAAGTATATTCTTTTGGTTTTGGCTGTTCTTCTTCTGCACGGGCTGCTCACCCTTCCCGCCATCGTCGCACTCTTTACAAAGGTGAACCCTTATCGCTATCTGAGCGCCATCAAAGAGGTGCCTCTGATGGCCTTTTCGACCGCCTCAAGTGCGGCTACTCTGCCCGTCAGCATGAAGACAGCCCAGAAAAAAGGAGGCGTCTCCAAGGAGAGTTCGGCCTTTGTTTTGCCACTGGGCGCGACGATCTCCATGGACGGTACGGCGGCCTACCTGAGCATCGCCGTTCTCTATATCGCCAACCTCTCCGGTACGGCACTTACCCTGGGCGATCAGCTTCTTTTGGGCGCCACCGTCGTTGCGCTTAGCATCGGTGTGGCCGCTCTTCCCTCGGCATCGTTGGTGATGATGGTCATTATTTTACAGCAGGCGGGTCTGCCTATTGAGTATCTGGCCTTGATCGTAGCCGTTGACAGGATCTTGGATATGGCGCGTACCGCGGTAAATGTGACGTCGGATATGTGCGTGGCCAAGATAGTGGATGAGATGGGAAAGAAAAAAGCGGCCGCCTGACGGTTAGTTAGCCAGGAGTTCTCTTACGACCTCTCTGTCGTCGAAGGGAAATTTTTGGTCATAAATGATCTGAAAGGTCTCGTCGCCCTTGCCTAAAATCAGCAGGACTTCATCGCTTGTTTGATCCTGCAAGGCCTGTTTGATCGCCTCTTTACGGTTGGCGTTGACGTAGACTTTACTCTTGTCTTCTATGCCCTCGAGGATCTCTTTTATGATCTCGTCGGGGTCTTCATTTCTCGGATTATCACTTGTGACATAGACTTTTTTCGCATGGCTTACTGCGACTCTTCCCATGATAGGGCGTTTGCTTCTGTCACGGTCTCCGCCCGCACCGAAAACGACCAAGAGCTCTTTCTCTTTCAAGGAGTTAAGTATCTGCTGCATCCCGTCCGGCGTATGCGCAAAGTCAACAATTACCAGCGGGTTTTCGCTGACCCTTTCCATACGTCCGCTCACACCGAAAAAGTTCTCCGTAACACTTGCAATCTGTGCTATTGAATGCCCGCTTAGCAGATGAACGGCGGCTATAGCAGCCGTCATATTGTAGAGATTGAAAAAACCATAGAGTTCGGTAGAGAAACTCTCTATACTCTGAAAGTTTTGCATCACCGCACTGATCCCCTCGTTCATCGAGTAGGCGATGATGCGGTAAGTCGCGGGGTTTTCTATGCCGTAGGAGTTAGCGTTTTTATAATTGAACTGTGCTCTCACCTCGTCTTTGTTGATCAGCTTCAAGCTCTCATCGGCAAAAAAGCTGTTTTTAACAGCGATATACTCTTCAATGCTATCGTGATAATCAAGATGATCCTGGGTGATATTCGTCAAGATCTTCAGGGCAAAAGGGAGCCCCTCGATGCGTTTTTGCACGATGGCATGCGAGCTGACTTCCATGACAAAGTACTCGCATCCTAGGGATACCGCCTGATAGATATGCTTGTAGGTATTTAACACAGAGGGTGTCGTCAGACCCTTGCCTTCGACGAGCTCGTCATTGATAAAAAAGCCCCGAGTTCCCTGCATAGCGACCTTGTGGCCGAGATCAAGCAAGAGGGAGTAGATGGCAGCGGCCGTCGTCGTTTTTCCGTTTGTTCCGGTGATACCGATGATCTTGATGTGGTTTACCCCAAAGAGCGGAGCAATATCTGCGGCATTGATTATGGAGTGTGCGTTGTGTGCTTTGGCATCGTCTAGATAGCGTGCGTTTTGTGCGGTGAGCACAAAGGCGGTTGTGCTGTCGCACTCCTTTGAGTCTTCGCTCACATAGTCGTAGGGGGTATCGGGAAGCTTAATTTTCACATAACCTGCTTTGCGTCAAACTGTCTAAAAGTTTTTTCAATTTCTCGTCATTTGGGTAGGCTTTCAAAGCACTCTCAAGATAGGTCAGACCCATCTCTTCAAAGCCGTTGTGCAAAAGCTGGTCAAGAAAATCTATAAAATCGTTCTTTGCCGTAATGATCACGCGTGTTGAGAAGATCACATCTTCAAAAGTACTTTTAAAATCTCCGCGCTCTTCTGCCAACGCTTTAAAATCTTTGTACAAGATGCCGTTTTCGCTCTCTATTTTTGCGCTCATCGGCTCTTGAAGAAGCGAGCTGAGCGTGTCTATGCCGCCATCCATGCTTTCGATGATGTCATGCATTATCTCATCCGCATCTTCGCTGTCTTCTTTGCGCAAAACAGCATAATAGTCGAAAAGTGCAGAGGCTGCCTCTTCGCCGCTCATCGCCATCTCAGCCAAGATAGCTCCGTTAAAGGCTTCTTTGTTGTCCGGGTCTGCCTTAAGTACCAATGCATACTCTAAAAGCGCTTTTTCATACTCTTGTTTAGAAAAGTTCTCATTTGCGGCTTGAAGGGTTCTAGAGTAGTTAAAATTTTTCATTTTTTATCCTTCTGTTTAAAATGCCTATAATTCGTCTATTTTGTTCTCCATACCTATAGGGACATTGATTACGGAGAGTTCTGGATGTATATCGATACGAAGCTGACGCTCTACTCCGTATTTAAGTGTGCTTCCGCTGCTGGCACAGCCAACGCAGGAGCCTGAAAGCTGCACATACACAGCGCCATTTCTGACCGCGACAAGCGTGATATTGCCGCCGTCCAGGGCGATAGAAGGGCGAACCTTGTCTATCACGTTTGTTACGGGTTCAAAAAGTTCTTCATCTGTAAAAGGTATCATAATTTTCCTTGAAAATTTGTTCTATTAATCATATTCAGACTTCTTGAATAACCCTTCACTCTCACAAAAGGTTACGCAAGAAGTCTATTCATAAAATAGACAAATTCCACTTAATAAGCCATAAATCACCAAACAGGAAATTTATTTTAAGCTAGACAGTAAGCCGGGAAAATCCCCTTTATTTTGCTATAAATCAATGAACGCGTTGACATACTTCTGTTTGCGCATGCCAACGAGGATATAGTCAATATCGGCAGTTGAAATCAAATCATTAAGCGCTGTTTTTTCTATCGTCTCTTCTATTGTGATTCCCGAATGCTCCAGCATGCTTTTTGTCTGTTTTGAACATTCGTACAGGACCATAGCCTCATATGAGGTAAAAAATTCACTCAGCAGCTGCGAGATGCTCTCGCGGGTGTTGTCATCGGCTATCTTCATCAGCTCTTGTCGGATGTGCGGGATGATCTTACCCATCAAAAACTCCTGGTATTCTCCTACCCAGCCAAAACGGTGCTTGTAGTTGTCCAGTTCCCCGATAAGATTGAAGATGCTTTTCAGATTAAGCTCCTCGAGCAGCCCCAAAAGCTCATTTAGATTACCGTAATACTCTCCGGGTTCCTGCGCCGTAGCAAGGCGGAACATAAGATTGTCTTTAGAAGCGTTCAAAGGGCGGTTTGCCAGCACACGAAGGCCATTTCGCTTCGCCCACTTCGCACAGACCAGCCCCTCTTTTTCAAGAAGGTTGATCGGCAGCTGCATCGTTGTAAAATGGTGCTGCTTATTACCTACTTCATAGGCCGCTTTTGCGGCCAGATCGACCAAACTGGTATAAGGAAGATAGTAAAGTGCCTCCGCAGAAAGCGAAAAAGAGTTGGAGCTGATGCCATAGCTGAGTATCCGTCCTGCCTTCACCTCTTCTTCAAGCTGCATAAAAGCATCCAAAATACGATCAAGCATAATGATCTGCGCCTCTTCTTTTTGCCCGGCTTCTTTGACACTGCTCATCAGATAGTACTCGGGGTTGTGCAGCAGATAACAGTCGAGTCTCTCCAGTTTCAGGCGTTCGAGCGACTTGCCAAGCTCGGCCTTGATGAAGCCCGGATGAATGCAGTGGTAGCAGTACTCACTGTACTTCACCACATCCAGTTCTTTCAGCGTCTTCTCTTCGAGTTTTTTCATCTCTTCAAGCAATGAGCCCTGGATGTAGCCGCACTTTGAGACGACCTCCAGGTCATCGGGCTTGTGCCCGCCATAAAGTTTTTCCAGTACCTTCGCGATGAGGCGTTCTGCATCGCCGTTCATATAGTTAGTCGAAGTATCAATAAGTCTAATACCCTCTTTGAGTGCCAGAATTAATGCGGCTTCGTGTTCAGGGTCATTCAAACCTGTTCTATAAGTTCCAAAGGCTAGTTTACTGTTCATAATATGTCCAATGATTGAGGTTTGTTTAGGGGTCTGGAGTAGTTTTCATGCTGTCTCATCTAAAGAAGCTCTTCATCTGAAAGGATTAAAATGTGAAGATAGGTTAACTCTTTAAGAGGGAGACCCTCTTAAACATGTTCAATGCTATGATTAAACGAATTGAATGTATGCCATTGTTGTAGCATCACCACGACGGATACGAGTACGTGTAATACGTGTATATCCACCGTTACGCTCTTTAAAAGCAGGAGCTATTTCATTGAGAAGTTTTTTAGTCGCTTCTTTGCTTTGAAGTGCCGCAAATACTGAACGGTGAGCATTCGCGTCACCTGTACGTGCAACAGTAACTAATTTCTCTACGAATCTTCTAAGCTCTTTTGCCTTAGGGACAGTTGTTTCGATCTTACCTTGTTCGATAAGAGCAATAGTAAGGTTTTTAAGAAGAGCTGCTCTGTGTGAACTAGTTCTTCCTAGTTTTCTATATCCATGACGGTGTCTCATCGTGATACCCTTTTATTTATTCTGCTTCGATTTTCTTTTTAACCGCACTGACCACTTCATCAGAAAGGTCGGCACCTACGCTAAAACCATATTCAACGATCTTATCAACGATCTCTTCATACGATTTCTTACCAAGGTTTTTAACGTTCTTAAGATCAGCTTCACTCATCATGACGATCTCACCAATGTATTTCACTGATGATCGGTCAAGACAGTTGAAACTTCGAGCGCTAAGACCAAGGTCTTCAATACGGCTCATAAGCTTTTTGATCTCTGGTGTCTCATCCACACGCTCAACCGTAGTCGGCGTAGCAACTGAGATCTCAGAGTTAAAAACAGCCATCTGTGCATACATAACTTCCAGAGCATTTTTAAATGCATCTACCGGACCGATCTGCCCGTCTGTTACGATGTTCATGATAACTTTTTCAAAGTTAGGGTTGTCTTCAACCAAAACATTGTCGATCTCATAAGTCGCTTTTCGTACCGGAGTAAAGTACGCATCCAAAGGAATATATCCCTCTTCAAGCTCGTCGCGGATATCTTCACTAGGAACATATCCGATACCTTGATAGATTTTTAGGGTAAATGTTAATGTCGCATCTTCATTGAGTGTTGCCAAGAATCCTTCTGGAGTGACGATCTCTACCTGATCATTAGAGAGGTCAGCGCCTGTGATCTCTTTTGGACCGGTAAAGGTGTATGTCACTTCAGCATTTTTTTCATCATTTTTCAACTTGAAACGAATTGATTTCAGATTGATGATGAATTCGGAGATGTCCTCGAGCATACCACGGATGCTGTCAAATTCATGCTTTGCACCCTCAACTTTGATCGCTACGGGAGCATAGCCGCGAGAGCTGCTCAGTAGGAAACGACGAAGTGGATGCGCAAGGGAAACAGCATAACCTACCTCAAACGGGTAGGCGATGATGTTTGCTTCATTCTCGCTGATCTTCTCAACAACGAACTCTTGTGGCAATAACGGTGAAGTCTTGATCTTTTTCATTTACGCCCTTTTATTATTTCGAGAATAACTCGACGATTAAACGTTCTTCTACTGGAATAACTACCTCTTCACGTTCCGGAAGACGAGTAAAGATACCGAATACTTTTTCAGATTCAACATCTACCCATGCAGCGATACCTGTCTGGTTAGTCAGTTCAAGTGCACGTTTAACCTGTGGGTTGTTCTTGCTAGCTTCGCGAATCTCAATCTTTTGTCCCGGTTTAACACGGTAAGAAGGGATGTCAACACGCTTGCCATCGACAAGAATATGACCATGGTTTACAAACTGGCGAGCAAAACGACGTGTCGTTGCAAATCCCATTCTGTAAGCGACATTGTCAAGACGCTGCTCCAGCAGCATAATAAGGTTTGTACCTGTATTTCCTGTGCGGCGTTTTGCTTCACCAAATAGACCACGGAGTTGTTTTTCAGAAACACCGTACATAAATTTAGCTTTTTGCTTTTCGTTAAGTTGCAGACCATATTCTGAAACTTTTTTACGACGTTGGCCATGCTGACCTGGTGCAAACGGACGTTTCTCTAGTGCAGATTTTCCTGCTAGACGACGCTCGCCCTTTAGGTTTAGGCTTACGCCAAATCTTCTTTCGATTTTTTCTACTGGACCTCTATATCTTGCCATCAGTCAGCTCCCTACACTCTACGACGTTTTGGTGCACGACAACCATTGTGTGGAAGCGGTGTTACGTCTTTCATAAATGAAACACGAATACCTTCGATTGCACCTACAGCTTTTACTGCTGTTTCACGACCTGAACCAGGCCCTTGAACTTTAATACCGACTTCTTTGATACCATGTACCATTGCTTTTTCCATTACATCTTCTACTGCAGCTTGAGCAGCAAAAGGTGTAGATTTCTTCGAACCCTTGAAACCAAGGCTTCCTGAAGAGCTCCATGCAATCATGTTACCCATTTCATCCGTAACAGTCACCAATGTGTTGTTAAAAGATGCAGAGATATGAATAATACCTCTTGCAATATTCTTTTTAATTACTTTTTTACGAGCTACTTTTCTTTTTGCCATTATCTATCCTTAAGCCGCGCCGACAGTTTTCTTACGACCCTTGCGAGTACGTGCGTTCGTCTTAGTTTTCTGACCACGACATGGAAGACCACGACGGTGACGTAAACCACGGTATGAACCTAGATCCATAAGTGCTTTGATATCCATAGCAACTTTCTTGCGAAGGTCACCCTCTACCATATGAGAAGCTTGGATCTCTTTTGCGACTTTTGCCGCTTCATCTTCGCTCAATTCAAATACACGTTTGTTGTAATCAACACCCGTAGCATCAAGAATCTGACGAGATCTGTGTAGACCTATACCGAAGATATAAGTCAGTGCATATTCCATGCGTTTCTTTTTAGGTAAGTCAACACCAGCTATACGAGCCATGCTTATCCTTGTCTTTGTTTATGTTTTGCAGTCTTGCAGATTACTCTTACAATACCTTTACGTTTAACGATCTTGCAATCGTCACACATCTTCTTTACTGAAGCACGTACTTTCATCTATACCATCCTTCTACTATAATGCTCTCGTGTTTCTAGGCCTTTAGCGAAGCTATTGCCAACCCTTGTATAAGCATCTTTTGTTTATACAAACGCTCCATAGTGAATCAAAACAGTGCAAGCGGACGCGAATTATACTCAGACAAAAGTTAAACTTTCATTAAGGCGCACTCCTAAGCCAAGACCTGATGTGAATTCCCGCTAACGATCCCCCTTCTTAAGCCTTGGTCAGGGGATCACAAGTACGGATTCCCCCTTGACAAACAAAAACCCTTTGCCTATAATTACGCCTCTCAAACATTCCGGATTAGCTCAGCGGTAGAGTAGGTGACTGTTAATCACTTGGTCACTGGTTCGAATCCAGTATCCGGAGCCACAACACTTCATGCCCCCTAAAACACTTACTTTTCGACGATAATGACAGCTACTGTGCCTGCTTAGTGCCCTTTTCAGACAATTATTTTGACACCCTTGTGTCTTTCAGCTTCGTATAGATGCCTTTTGAGTACAATTTTAAAAAAACAAAAAGAGGTCTAAATGAAGGGTATCATCCTAGCAGGCGGAAGCGGGACTCGGCTTTATCCTATAACAAAGGGAGTCAGTAAGCAGCTGGTTCCCATTTATGATAAGCCGATGATCTACTACCCTCTTTCGGTGTTGATGCTCGCGGGGATCACAGAGGTGCTTGTCATCTCTACCCCGCATGACCTGCCGAGATTTGAAGACCTTTTAGGCGATGGAAGCGACATCGGGATGCAGTTTTCTTATGTTGCACAGCCTTCTCCGGACGGTTTGGCGCAGGCCTTTATCCTCGGCGAAGACTTTATCGGAAACGATGATGTCTGTCTGGTTCTGGGCGACAATATCTTCTACGGTCATGGACTGACAGAGCTCCTTGCCCAGAGTATCCAGCGTGCAGCAAAAGAGGATCAGGCTACCATATACGGTTACTATGTTAGCGATCCTGAACGTTATGGCGTTGCCGAGTTTGACGCAAACGGAAAGGTCACCTCTATCGAAGAAAAACCCGCAGAGCCTAAGAGCAACTACGCCGTTGTCGGCCTCTACTTTTACCCCAATGACGTCGTGAAAAAAGCCAAGCGCGTAAAACCCAGCCACCGGGGCGAGCTGGAGATAACTACTCTTAACCAAGACTACTTAAACGAACAAAGACTCAAGGTAGAACTTATGGGCCGTGGCTACGCCTGGCTCGATACCGGTACACACGAGTCGCTTCTCGAGGCAAGCCAGTTTATACAAACGATTGAAAACAGACAAGGCTTAAAAGTGGCGTGTTTAGAAGAGATAGCGTATGAGATGGGTTACATCTCAAAAGAGAAACTATTAGAGTTGGCAGAACCTCTGAAGAAAAACCAATACGGCCAGTACCTGATACGAAGAGCTTCCCAGCCAAAGGGCTTAAGATAGTATGAACTTTATACGAACTGATATCCCCGATGTACTCATCATCGAACCCGCAGTACACGGAGACGAGCGAGGCTATTTTATAGAGACATTCAGAGCGGACAAGCTCGAGGCCTTTTTGGGCTACACGATCAACTTTTGCCAGGACAATGAGTCAAAAAGCTCAAAAGGTGTTTTAAGAGGTCTGCATTATCAGCTCTCTCCTGCGGCACAGACTAAACTGGTACGCGTTATTCAAGGAAGCGTCTTGGACGTAGCGGTTGACATCAGAAAAGGCTCGCCCACATTCGGCCGTCATGTTGCCATAGAACTCAGCGAAAAGAACAAAAGACAGATGCTCATACCGCGAGGATTTGCCCATGGTTTTGTGGTGCTCGAAGACGACACCGTCTTCGCCTACAAGGTAGACAACTACTACTCGCCTGAATGCGACAGAGGCATTGCCTTTGACGATGAAAGTCTGAGCATCGACTGGAGGCTAAGCAAGGATGCCTTAAACCTCTCCGCCAAAGACAAAACCCAGCCCCTGCTCAAAGATACAAATGATCTCTTTGAGTATGGAGTAAATTACTATGCTTAATATTTTAGTGACCGGGACTAACGGGCAACTAGGGTCTGAACTAAAAGAGCTTTCAGGTGAGTATGACTATCACTATTTCTTTACCGACAGAGACACCCTTGACATTAGCAATGGAGCGTCTGTAAAAAACTTCATAGAGATGCATCCTATAGACATTATCATCAACTGCGCCGCTTTTACAGCCGTTGACAAGGCTGAAACAGAACAAGAACTAGCAAACAGCATCAATCATCTAGCAGTAAAACAGCTGGCTCAGATCGCAAAAGAAAAAAACATAAGACTTGTCCATATCTCGACCGACTATGTGTTTGACGGTATGCACTTCAAGCCCTACACCGAGACAGATAAAACCAGTCCAAACAGTGTCTACGGCCAGACAAAACTCGACGGCGAAAAAGCCATGCAAAAGATAAATCCTAAAAATTCCATCATCATAAGAACCTCATGGGTATACAGCCATTTCGGAGCAAACTTTGTCAAGACCATGCTGCGTTTAGGCAAAGAAAAAGAGCAGCTGGGAGTCATATTTGACCAAGTGGGAACACCTACATATGCAAGAGATCTGGCAAAAAGCATTTTAGACATAGTGCCAAAGATAAATAATGACAGCGTAGAGATTTATAATTATTCCAATGAAGGCGTGCTTAGCTGGTACGACTTTGCCAAAGAGATCATGCAAATGGCAAAACTGAAGTGTCAGATCAATCCGATAGAAACCAAAGAGTATCTGGCACTTGCCCTGAACGAAGGGAAGAAATGCCCTGGGGGTGAAATTGCCGATACCCCCGCGCCTAAAGGCAAAGTGGGGTGCCCTACCCCTGCCGTGCGTCCCCACTACTCTTTGCTCAACAAATCAAAGATAAAAGAGGATTTCGGCATAATAATCCCTTACTGGAAAGACTCACTGGGTAAATGTCTGCAAAAAATTTTAGAGAGAAGATAATGCAAAACAAGAAAAACATACTATTAACAGGCACGGCCGGCTTCATTGGCTCAAACTTTGTACCATATTTTTTAGAAAAATACCCGGACTACACGCTTATAAACCTTGACTTGCTCACTTACGCGGGTGATCTGGAAAACCTCAGCGAGTGCGAAGACAATAAAAACTATAGATTTATCAAGGGCGATATCTGCAACCGTGAACTCGTAGAGTTTATATTTACAGAGTATGACATCCAGGGCGTGATCCACTTCGCGGCAGAATCGCATGTAGACAACTCCATCAAAAATCCAGGAGTGTTTATACAAACCAATGTTACGGGTACTTTTACCCTTATAGATGTAGCGTACAAGCACTGGATGGACAAACCATTTCACTACAAATCCCGTTATAACGAAAAGCAAAATAACGCAGCAATCTCTCGTCCGCGCTTCCACCACATCTCCACCGATGAAGTCTACGGAACACTGAACGAGACAGACCTTTTTACAGAAGAGACTCCTTACGCTCCAAACTCCCCCTACTCGGCTTCAAAAGCATCAAGCGACATGATAGTACGAAGCTACCAAGAGACCTATGGACTCAACACCGTCATCACAAACTGTTCGAACAACTACGGACCGAAACAGCATGATGAAAAACTCATCCCGACCATCATCCGAAAAGCATTGGCAGGCGAGAATATCCCGATCTACGGCGATGGAAAAAACATCCGCGACTGGCTCTACGTACTTGACCACTGCAAAGGCATAGACATCGTGTACCATACAGGCAAAGAAGGCAATGTTTATAATATCGGCGGGAGAAATGAGCGGACCAATCTTCAAATCGTTGATACCATATGCACGATCCTGGATGAAAAAGTCCCTCCACAAAACGTCATTGCGAGTGCAACGAAGCAATCCATAAATTCCTACAAAGACCTTATAACTTATGTGCAAGACCGCGCAGGACACGACCGCCGCTACGCTATAGACGCAACAAAACTTGAAACAAAATTGGGCTGGAAAGCAGACGAAACATTTGACACGGGTATCGTTAAGACCATAGAGTGGTATCTGGATAAGTATAAAATAAGATAGATTATAATTTTCACTGCTTCCCCTCTCCCGAGGTACAGCGTGAGGCAGTTACCCATCCAAGACACAGACTGCCACGCTTCGCTCGCAGTGACAGGGCTTTGTCCTTGCGAGCGTAGCGATGAGGCAATCTCGGCAGTCTGGTTATCTTATAGTCCATTAATGAAGCTCAAAGCCAAAAAGCACTATTATTCAAACTCTGAAAATTAACAAATATAAGCATTAGGAAACACATCTTGCAAAACGAAGAGTTGACACTGTCTATTTTGCGAAACATCGAGTCACTAAAAACACAGAAGATACTCTCAACTGAGCTCGGCATCAGCATCGGCAAGGTCAACTATGCACTCAATGCACTTATCGACAAAAGCCTCATCAAAGCCGAAAACTTCTTTGCAAACAAACAAAAAAACCAATACAGATACCTACTTACAGAGCAAGGTCTAAAAGAGAAGATAGAACTGACAACGAAGTTCATCGCGAGAAAAAAAGCGGAGTATGATCTGCTGGTTTTGGAGCTTGAGCGATACAGAGTTGAGAGTGGGAAATGTCATTGAAAAAAGTTCTATTAGTATTCGGCACACGTCCCGAAGCGATCAAGATGGCACCGCTAGTCAAAGCGTTTCAACAACACACGGATGCATTTGAAACAAAAGTCTGCGTCACAGCGCAGCACAGAGAGATGCTAGATCAAGTTCTGGAGATGTTTGAGATCAGACCTGATTATGATCTAAACATTATGAAAGCGGGCCAGGATTTGTACGATATCACCACGAATGTATTGCTTGGGATGAAAGATGTCTTGGCAGATTTTAAGCCAGATATTGTCCTCGTGCATGGTGACACTACTACTACCAGCGCCACATCACTTGCTGCATTTTACCAAAAGATAGAAGTAGGACACGTGGAAGCAGGTCTACGAACGCATGACATCTACAGCCCATGGCCAGAAGAAGCAAACAGACAGATCACGGGGGTGTTAGCAAGTTACCATTTCGCGCCTACTCAAACAAGCAAAGACAACCTACTAAGAGAAAATAAAGAAGAAAAAAACATCATAGTAACGGGCAATACTGTCATAGATGCACTCTTTCTGGCTTTAGATAAAATCGAAAATAAAGAAGAATTAAAAAATAAAATAATTCGATCCATAAACTCTCAATATAAACTAAACGATAATAAAAAAATCATATTAGTCACAGGACACAGAAGAGAAAACTTCGGCCAAGGTTTTATCAATATCTGTGAAGCACTAAAAGAAATAGCGCTGAACAATCCAGAAGTAGACATAGTCTACCCTGTGCACTTAAATCCAAACGTACAAAAACCAGTCAAAGATTTACTCTCAGATGTAGCAAATGTTCACCTCATCGAACCGCTCCAATATGAAACATTTTTGTATCTGATGAATAAGTCTCACTTTATCATCACAGACAGTGGCGGAGTACAGGAAGAAGCACCCTCCCTAGGCAAACCAGTACTTGTAATGAGAGACACGACTGAGCGACCGGAAGCACTAGAAGCAGGGACAGTCAAGCTTGTAGGGACAAACAAGAAAACGATCATCAAAGAAGCACAAAAATTGCTTGATGATGTAAATGAATATGAAAAAATGTCTAAAGCTCATAACCCCTATGGCGATGGTAACGCTTGTGAGAAAATTGTTGAATTTCTGAAGGAAGAAAAATAATGACAAAAAGAAAAATATGTGTAATAGGACTTGGATATATCGGTCTACCTACTTCAGCACTACTTGCAAATCGAGGCTATGACGTACACGGGGTGGATGTGGTACAAAGTACTGTAGATATCATCAACCGTGGTGAGATTCACATAGTCGAGCCAGAACTAGATACTTTTGTAAAAGCAGCAGTCAACAGTGGTAACCTCAAAGCAGACACAAAGCCAGCTGAGGCAGATATTTTTGTCATAGCGGTGCCCACTCCTTTTCATGATGGCTTTGTACCAAATATAGACTATGTCGTAAGTGCCACAAAAGCCATAGCTCCTTATGTAAAAGAGGGAAATATTGTCATACTAGAGTCAACCTCACCCGTGGGCACAACAGACTTAGTAGAAGAAACATTACAAGAACTTCGCCCTGAACTTTTTGGTACTGTGAGCGAAGTACGGCAGTCTAAAATCCATGTAGCACATTGTCCTGAGAGAGTTCTCCCTGGCCATATCATGCGAGAGCTTGTGGAAAATGACCGTATAGTTGGCGGTACAACAGACGAAGCCACAAGGTTGACTGCTGAATTTTACCGAGAATTTGTGGCTGGCGAAGTGCTAGAAACAGATGCAAAAACAGCAGAAATGGCAAAACTTACTGAAAACTCATTTAGAGATACGAACATAGCATTTGCCAATGAACTTAGTATGCTTTGTGATAAGTTTGGTATCAATGTATGGGAGCTCATTCGCCTTGCAAACAGACACCCGAGGGTAAACATCCTTAGTCCAGGTGCAGGCGTAGGTGGACACTGTATAGCCGTTGATCCATGGTTCATCGTACATGCAGGCGGAGAAACAGCAAAAATGATACGAACAGCCAGAGAAGTCAACAACTACAAAACTGAATGGGCGATAGAAAAGATAAAAAACGCTGTCTTAGTTTACGAAAAAGAAAATGGCAGAAAAGCAAAAGTAGCCTGCATGGGCTTGGCATTCAAACCTAACATAGACGACCTTAGAGAGTCGCCGGCACTTTACATCACAAGAAGACTCAAAGCCGATGGCATAGATGTCTTAGCAGTAGAGCCAAACATAGAGTCTCACAAAGAGTTTGAGATAGTTGAGTACAAAGAAGCACTAGAACAAGCACACATAGTCACTTTTTTAGTAGCTCACAAAGAGTTTAAAAAGTTGAGAATGCAGACTGATTTGGACTTTTGCGGGGTTTTAAATTAGTGAAATCTAATAATTTGATAAATAAGGAGAAAACTTTAGTTGTTATAACAGGAACGACAAAAGGTTTAGGAAAAAGCTTAAAAAAAGTATTTCAGAATTTTAATATTTTAGAAATAAATCGAACACATGAAACAAAAAATGGGATTACATTAGATTTGTCTTCAAGAGAAATTGACATAAAAAAATTTTGCGATTTAATTAACAAGTGTAACAAAATTATTTTTATATCTAATGCTTCCACTATTGATCCTATATCGAACATCGATTGTATCAATGAAAAAGATATAGAAGAATCTATATATACAAATTATATCAATCCATCAAAAATAATATTAAATATTTTAAAAAGTCAAAAACAATTTGTAATCATAAATATCACTTCGGGAGCAGCATTTATGACTAATACTAAACTAGCACTCTATAGTGCATCTAAGGCTTCCATGCACAGATTTATAGAAATTCTAAAAGAAGAAGAAAAAAATAATCCAAAAGCTCTCTACGTAGACAATTTTGATCCAGGTAGAATGCAGACAGAGATGCAAAGCAACTTAATAGAGTCCAAACAACTGGATAATAATTTTGGGGCATTAAATAAACCAGAAAAAATAGCGGATGACATTTATAAACTTACAGGAAGATATATATGAAAAAAATCAATGTTCTTGTAGACGGCGCGGGAGGAGATGTAGGACAAGGGGTTTTGAAATCTCTATTAGATTCTAAGTTAAACTTAGAACTCTATGCTTCTTGTATCAGCACTTCAAGCAGTTGGCTATATAAAATCAAGAACTCTTTTATTTTTCCATTTGTGAGTGATAAATCTTTCATAGATTTTTTAATTGATTTTTTAAATAAGTATCAGATAGACGTTTATTTTCCAACGGTTGATTCATCTCTTTTAAAAATATCCAAGTTTAAAGATGAAATAGAAAAACATACAAATACAAAAGTTTTTATAGAAGAATATTCAAAAGTAAAAATATGTGATGATAAGTATCTGACATATAAATTTTTAATTGAAAATAGTTTTACAGCTCCCCAAACGATAAGTATGGATAGCGATGATATGGAAAAGTTTTTGCAACAAAATCCTTTTCCATATATACTGAAAACCAAGAGTGGCAATGGCGCGAAAAACATCATTAAAGTTACATCTTTCGAAGAATTAAAACCCTTTGTAGGAAATTCGTCATGGTTATTACAAGAATATTTAGATATCTCAAATGAAATCACAAGTGGTATTTATATAGGCAATGATGGAGAGATTAAAGGTATATATATTCTTAAAAGAACGCTAAAGTGTGGATCTACGTACCAAGCAGAAAGAATTTTAGATAAAGAGTTAGAAACCAAACTAATAACTATTGCAAAGAAAATGAACATGAAATATTTAAATATTCAAGCTGTTTATGCAGAAGGTAGATTATTGCCATTTGAATTTAATGGGAGGCTTTCGGGAACAACAGGGGCAATGAGAGAAGTCTTTAATGTTCCTGAAGCCTATATAAAAGAGGTTGTATTACAAGAACCTTTGAAACCATCAGAGAATACAATGAAAATGTTTTTTACAAGATATAACGAAGAAGTAGTATATACAGAATCGGATATATATGATTTAAAAAAGAGGAGTGCACTCATATGAATCAAAAGTTAGTAATGTTTGATTTTGCTGATACCATAGCGAAGTTGTCACCTTCTAAAGAAGAGTTGTTGCAAAGTTATATTTCAAGTGAATTGGATATAGAAATTTCGCTAGAAAAAATAAGTGAAACATATCATTATGTAACGAACTTAGTATTTTACAGTTCAGTAAAAATCCAAGATTTAAAAGACAAAAAAAACTTTTATGATGATTTTAATCAAAATATTGTCTCTTTGCTTGGCTTAGCACATCTTATGGATACATCAAAGCTTTTTGATTACTTTAAAGAACATGGTCAGCATTGGATACTTAAATCTGGGGTTAAAAATTTGCTAGAGGAGTTAAAAGCGGAGGGCTGTTTAATAAGCTTGGTTTCTAATTTTGATACAAGACTTTATGCCGTTTTAGAGAAAATGGACATTATAGAGAACTTTGACTCTATATTTGTATCACAAGAAGTTGGGCTTGAAAAACCAAATAGAGAGTTTTTTAAGTTGCCTTTGCAAAAACATGATATTGAATCCAAAAACAGTTACTTTATTGGGGATAGTTATTTATTGGATTATTTACCTTGCGACAGTATAGGTATCAATGCTATATTACTTGACGAAAATGACAGATACGTTTCAGCAAACTCATTAGTGAAAATCAAGCACTTAGAAGATTGTAAAAAAGTTATTTACAAGCAGAATGTATGAAGATTATTATTTATGGTAATAGTGATTTCGCAGAATTAATGCATTATTATTTTACGGTTTATAGCAAATATGAAGTAGTTGCTTTTTGTGTAGATAAAGAATATATTAACTCCAAAACATTTTTAAATAAACCATTAATAGCGTTTGAAGATATAAAAGAATTATACGACATAGATAATTATCAATTTTTTGTTGCTGTAGGTTATAAAAACATGAGAGCAAGAAAATTATTGTATGAAAAAGTTAAAGCAAAAGGTTATAAGTTTGTTAGCTTTATAAGCCCAAAAGCCAATGTAGATGAGAGCAATATTATAGGTGATAACAATGCGATATTGCATAATGCCGTACTAGAACCTTTTGCAAAAGTTGGTAATAATAATATAATTAATACAAATAGTATTATATGTCATCATGCAGAGATTTTTAATGATTGCTTTATTGCTGCAAATAGTCTTATAGGTGGGTTTACTAAAGTTAAAAATAATTGTTTTATAGGGTTTTCATCTACCATATTACAAAAATTAGTCATAGAAGATGAAACATTAATAGCGGCAGGAACATTAATGCCAAATGATTCCAAAAAATATACTATGTATGCAGGGATACCAGCAAAAGTAAAATCTACACATCAAGATAATGGGATTCAATTAAAAGGATGAAGATGAGTTGGCCAACTAAGTATTATAACTTTATTAAAAAACTGTATGAACAAGAAGAGTCGGGTTTGGCTCTTGCTTTATTCCGAATCGTTTACGGGATAGTCGTTTTTGCTGAAGTATTGCAAATATTTTATTTTAGGCATTTGATTTTTGATCCAATACCGTATGTTCAAGAAGCATCTTTTATGGTACATCCGATGTTAATTATTTGGTTGATTTCAATAGTGTTCATAACAATAGGTTTGTTTACTAAAAAAGCAACTATTATAAACTACCTTTTTACAGTTCTTTTTTTAGGATTCACTTTTCAGTTTACCGGGCAAGGAAATGATTTCGACTACCATGTAGATAAAGAGCTTATTCCTGTGGCTTTTTTACTCATGTTTATGCCTATTTCAAGAAGACTCTCTTTTGATAATCTTCTTGAAAAAATAAAATACTCAAACACAAAGTATGAGCATAGCCCAAAAAAAACAGTCTCAAGTTTGAATTATATAGTTTTGATAATTGCAGCGGGTTTGATATATTTTGATTCTATTTTCTATAAACTTTATTCTCCAATGTGGTTGGATGGATTAGGCGTTTGGCTTCCATCTTCCTTGCCATGGGCAACATGGCTTGATTTGAGTTTTATTTTAAATCAAGAGTACTTGATAAGATTTTTAGGTTATTTGACATTGTTTTTTCAATTGACATATATATTTTTTGTATGGATCAAAAAAACTAAAGTATTTTATCTTTTAGTTGGGATTGGTTTACATATTGGAATTGCTTTAGCATTCCCAATCCCCTGGTTTGCTTTGGCTATGGTAGCTTTGTATGTAGGGATTATCCCATCAGCATTTTATATGAAAATATACAATAAGTTCTTAAAGAGTAAAAAACAACCATCTTTGACATTTTACTATGATCAAAACTGCCCTTTATGCAACAGACTTAGAGTCATAGTTCAATATTTTGACAATGGCAGAAATATTTTATTTCTACCGGTTCAACAAGAAGCTCATAAAAACGAACTGCTTAAAAATATACCCATGCAAGAACTTTTAGATAATGTATATAGTGTAGACATTAAAGGAAATATATTCAGCGGGATAGATACTTATGTAAAAGTATTAAATAAAGTATGGATCTTTAAACCACTTGGTCTTTTACTCTATATTCCTTTTATAAAATCGATTGGTGCGAAGATCTATGGTTATATAGCAAAACATAGAATTACTTATGGTTGCACAGAAGAGACTTGTGCAATGCCAAATGTTTCAAGCATGTATGTGGAACAAGATGATTCCGAAATTAAAATATTACAAAACTTGGATTTGAAAACAGTAAAAATATTTTCTACTGCTTTATTTATTTTTTGGTTGGTGTTCTCCCAAATTATCATGATCCAAAGTTCACTTTTGATGAATCATATTTACACAAAAGTCAATGTCCCTGAGAGTATTTTGAAGTATGTAAATGGGGGGGCAAGCTTGTACAAAATAATATTTTATCCGTTTACAGGTCTATCTCAACACGCAGTATTTATGGATTATCATTTTAAGAATTACAACCACACTATAGCAATTACCTATCAAGACAAAAACAAGGAAGTTTTTTTACCAATAATAAATGAAAAAGGTCAAGCGTCTTGGTATGGCACTGGTAGACAATGGGTAAATTATAGTTTTAGGGTTAGTAATAAAAACTTTGATGCCAAGCAATATGCTGAAGGAGTACAAAAATATATTTATTTTTGGGCTTATAAAAATAACATTAATTTAACTAATGCTAAATTCAATGTTAAATACAAATACAATGAAGTTCCAGATGAATGGGAAAAAGATTTGTTAAAAAATGGATTGAACAAACCATGGCAAGAAGCAGGAACTCTTGGCTGGAAAGATGGTGAGTTTTATTATGATATTGCTGATATAGAAAGTCAGTATGATTAATTATCTTAATAAAAAAGTAGAAAGCTTTTGGTGAGAATACAGAAATACTAAAACAACTTGGTTATGTAAATCAAAGATAAAGTGAGAAAAGTGAAAAATGATATCATTTAACAAACCGCCATTTACGGGCAATGAAGAAAAATATGTTTTAGAATCAATAAGAAGCAATAAAATCTCAGGTGATGGAGAGTTTACAAAACGCTGCCATCAATGGTTTGAAGAAAAGTTGCAGTGTAAAAAAGCACTTTTAACTACGTCGTGCACCCATGCGCTTGAAATGGCAGCGATACTTTTGGACATAAAAGAAGGTGACGAGGTCATCATGCCTAGTTATACATTTGTAAGTACCGCAAATGCCTTTGTCCTTCGTGGCGCCAAGATAGTCTTTGTCGATATTCGCCCAGACACTCTAAACATAGATGAAACTAAGATAGAACAAGCTATCACAGAGAAGACAAAAGCAATTGCTCCCGTACACTATGCAGGCGTGGCATGTGAGATGGATGCTATTATGGATATCGCCGGCAGGCATAATCTTTTTGTCGTAGAAGATGCCGCTCAAGGGATGATGAGCAGCTACAAAGGCAAAGCGCTAGGAACCATTGGGCATCTTGGGGCATTTAGTTTTCATGAGACCAAAAACTACACAAGTGCAGGAGAAGGCGGACTTCTTATCATCAATGATGAAAAGTTTATTCAACGAGCCGAGATCATCAGAGAAAAAGGGACAAACAGAAGTCTATTTTTCCGTGGAATGGTAGATAAATACTCCTGGGTAGATGTAGGGAGCAGTTACCTTATGAATGATGTTAGTGCTG
Source organism: Arcobacter sp. (assembly GCA_024637195.1). Classification (GTDB taxonomy): domain Bacteria; phylum Campylobacterota; class Campylobacteria; order Campylobacterales; family Sulfurimonadaceae. The sequence continues at coordinate 158,222 of JAGXFN010000010.1, read as the reverse complement.
CTTATTTATGGGGAAATCTTGAAAAAGCCGATGAGATAAATCAATACAGGCTAACTACTTGGCAAAAGTATTATGACGCTCTGAAAAAACTTGAAGAAAAAGGCTTGATAGAGTTGCCGACTATTCCTGATGGATGTGTTCAAAATGCGCATATGTTTTATCTGAAAGTAAAAGATTTAGATGTGAGAACAGCCCTTCTCGAGCATCTGAAACAAAATGATATTTTGGCAGTGTTTCACTATGTCCCGCTTCACTCTGCGCCTGCCGGTTTTACATTTGGCAGATTTGAAGGCGAAGATAGATTTACTACATGTGAGAGCGAGAGGCTGATTAGGTTACCGATGTATTATGAGCTAAAAGAATCTGACATAGAACTTATCTCTTATAATATCAATGGCTTTTTTAATTAAGATGCATTTTTTCAAAAGTTCTGTGATCATAGGTATTGCAACAATTGTGAAGATTTTAGCCGGTCTACTGGTTATTAAAATAGTTGCACTAAACCTTGGTGCCGAAGGATTGGGTAAAATCGGTCAATTTATGAGTTTATTGACAATTTTCACAGTCATATCTGCTGGCGGAATATTAAGCGGTGTGACTAAGTATACAGCTGAATTTGCTGATAATCTAGATGTACAAAAAGCATATTTACAGATGTCTATACTATTGATATCTATATCCTCTTTCATAATTATGGCTATTTTTATTGTTTTTTCAGTACAAATATCTAATTTTTTATTTTTGACCAATAAATATAGTGACTATATTATAGTTACGGCTATATTGCAAAATTTTATTGGATTTGGTTACTTTTTTTTATCAATCATAAACGGGCATAAAGATATTTTAACAAATGCTTTAGTTCTGATTGTTTCATACATTACGGGGTTGATTGTTTTTGTATGTTTTGCATATGTAGGTACATTTCCTCTCATAATTATAGGACTGGGTGTATTTTATTCTTTTATAATTTTTCCTTCATCATATTTTATATTTAAAAAGGGGTATCTAAATAAATCTATTTTGGAAAATCTTAAAATCAATTTTAAAATTATAAAGAAATTATTAAAGTATACAATAATGGCATTAGTGACTATTTTTGCCGTTCAAATAGTACAAATACTACTTAGAAACTACATATCACTAAGATTAGGTTGGGATTATGTTGGCTATTGGCAAGGAATTGTAAAGGTTTCTGAAACATACGGACAGTTTGTTTCAATATTGTTGAGTGCATATCTGCTACCAACATTATCTAAGCAAATTTCTTCATATGAGATTAAAAAGAATATTCATAAAACGTTATTTCAAATGGCTATATTAAGCTTTTTATTGTTGAGTCTTGCTTATTTGATGAGAGAATATTTGATAATTATATTATTCTCAAAAGAGTTTATATATATGGAACAATTGTTTCTATATCAATTTATTGGTGATTTTTTTAAAGTATTGCTATTTGTATTTGGATACTTAATAATCGCAAAATCATTAATGGTTATTTATATAGTTGTTGAAATCATACAAGGTATATTGTTTTATTTTTTATCAATTTATATGATTGATAAGTTTAATATTATAGGAATTACTTATTCATATGCTATAACTTATTTTGTACTGTTTGTCTTAACTTATGTTTTATTTTTGCTATCTCAAAAGCATTGGAAGGTTGGAATATGATGCATTTCTTTACATCGAATATCAAACATCATAACAAAGTATTGATTGATTTTCTAGAAAAAATTGGTGTTGATTCTTCTAAAATACAATATTTGTCTAATGAAAAATATTGTTATGGATGTTATTTATATAATAGTAGATTAGCAATTGCGATTGCATTCGTTTTGAAATCTTATAAAAATACTATTGTTTTACATGGTCAATTTAATCCATTTGTGTGGATATTCTTATACTTGGGTTTAGTTAATACAAAAAATATAAAATGGATTATCTGGGGCGGAGATCTGTATCCTACAAAACAAGAGTCATTTTTTCATAATGTGTATAACTACATAAAAAAGCAGGCTTCAAAAAAAATCGACTTTGTTTATGGATTTAAATACGATTGTTTGAATTTTAAAAATATTAACGATAAAGCCTTATACAAACAGCTTTTTCACCCTATACCAATCAATTGGGATAAAATAGATGAAATTAATAAAATTAAAAAAGAAGATTCTACTATAAATATTCTGTTGGGAAACTCTGCAGAGTTAACAAATAATTTTGAAGAGGCTATCGATGTTTTAAGTATTTATAAAAATGAAGAAAATATAAAGATATACTTCCCATTCTCTTATGGTTCTTATACGAACAGACATGATGAAATAATTAAAAAAGCAAAAAAAGTTTTTGGTGATAAAAAAATAATATTGATTAGAGACTTTATGAGTATGGAACAATATTTAGAATTTTTGGGAAGAATGGATATTGTCCTATATGCTAATGATAGACAAGAGGGTGTAGGAACACTCGTTAATGCTATTCTTTTAGGTAAAAAAGTTTTTGTAAAAAAAGGTACAAGTACTTCGTTTGAATTAAGAGAGTTGGAAATAGAGATTTTTGACTTTGAAGATATCAAGAGGTTGAATTATGAAAAATTTATATCTAAAAATTTTAACATATTCAATAACTATAATAATGTGATAAAACTAACGAACAAAGGAATGAGTAGTGTTTGGAAGAATGAATTTTATGTTAATTAAAAATAAAATACTGAAGTCATTATTAATGATAGTTTTAATATATGCTATAAGTATTGTTTATCGCGGATTTGATTATTATAGCGATTTAAAAAAACAAGTAAATATTTTCGAAAAAGATACACAAATAGATATAAATGGGTTTTTTACCCCTTTGGGTTTTTGCATTGACCAAAAATGTAAAAAGATAGATCATCTGTTTATGGAAAAAGATGAAAATAATATTTTTTATACAAACTATACAAAATACAAATCTAATATATCAAATGACAGTCAAGTTTATTATCCTATTAATCAGGCGTTTATATCGTTCGCATACTACAAGCAATATCAAACTACAGCAAATGAAGAAAGTAAAAAAATATTTTTAGCAAATAGTGATTGGTTTGTAAACAATTTAGATCAGAACAACTGTTGGAGCACAGATCTTCAAATAAAAAATGGACCAAGAGGTAGGTGGTGTTCAGCTCTTGCGCAAGGTTTAGGGTTGTCAATACTCTCAAGAGCTTACAGTATTACTGATGATAATAAATATATAGAAACAATGAACAAAGCGATAAAAGCCTTTTACAAAGATAGTAACTCAAGTATATGTCAACAAACAAAATATGGGTATTTCTTTGAAGAATACCCAAAAAAAAGCAACTCAATTCATGTATTAAATGGTTATATGTTCTCTTTGATAGGTTTAATGGAATATAATAAAATTGCCAAAAGTAAAGAGACAGAAAGATTACTAGATGAGATGTTGACTACATTAGATAATATAGTTTCACAATATGATTTTAATGGAGTTTGGAGTTTTTATTCTTTAGATAAAGTTAGTAATATATCAAATCATTTTAGACTGGCAGCTCCAAATTATCATAAACTTCATATGATATTATCAAAAAAAATAAGTAAAGAATATCCAAGTCTGAAGAATTTGAAAAAAGTTTCAAAATCATTTGAAGAAAGTTTTACAGATGGGTATTTTGGATATTTTTTATCAATGGTATATGTTTTGTATAAAGATTATGTGTGGTTGGGAAAACTACATGAGTAAAGCCAATCAATTTAATTTTTCTTTGCACGGATTTAGAGGTTTAGCTGCTTTAATGGTGTTTGTTGCTCATATGATAGATGGCTTTACAGAGCATATATATGGAAGTTCTACTTGGCTTACAAAAGGACTTATAAACTTAGGTACATTTGGAGTTGAGATATTTTTCTTTTTAAGTGGATACGTGATTTATATAGCCACAACAAAATCAAATATAAAAGACTTTTTTTTTCATCGTTTTTGGAGGATATATCCATTTTTATTTACAGTTTTGTTTTTTATATTAAATATGGTTGTAGGAAAAGAACCAGATAAAAATGATCCTTTTTTTTTAATAATGAATTTATTTTTTTTAAATCTTTTTGCTAGTACCCCTCCTTTATCTCCAAATGCCTGGAGTATAACTTATGAGGCTTGGTATTATTTATTAACCTATGCTTTAATTAGACCAATAGTGATACAAAAGAATTATATAGTTTCATATTTAGCTTTGATTGGATGGGTCTTATTTACTTATTATTATCCCATTACTGTATTTTATTTGTTAGGTATCTTGGTTTCATTCTTGTCACAGAAATACAACTTTAAAAGATTTGTGAATAATCTTTTTATGAATACTGTACAAGTAGTCTCATTAATATCAGTTTTGTTTTTAGCATTCAGTTATGATTATAAATATGACATAAATAATATATTTAACAACTATAATTTGCTGATGCTATATCTTTCTTTTTCTATTTTTATGTTTTTATTTATCCAGAATGAAAAATTATTATCAAAATATTTTAATAGTAAATTGTGGCTGACGTTAGGAACTGTAAGCTATACTTTTTATTTAGCTCATCCTTATAGCTATCTAGTTTCAAGGATATTAACACAAAAAGTACAAAGCTGTTGTGATAATATTTTGTTTTTAAGTATACTATTTATTCTATTGACTGTGACTTTTACTAGTGTGTTAGTTTATATTGTCCATAAATATATTGAAGTCTTTGTTTATAATACGATGACTGGTAAAAAAATATATGTACCTAAGATTGGATAATTCATGCAGACTATCAATCTAAAACACAGTATTTGTTATTTCTTGTATACTAATATTTGCAATGAAATATTAGATATGTATGATTTTTTTTTAACAAAAATAGACTATTACATATTTGTTGGAGAATTTGAAAGCTATAACTCTTACCGCGTTATGATAGAATTTTTAAGTATGTTGATATTTTTTGGATATTTCCTATCTATACTGTATGTTCTGTACAAAGATTATGTATGGTTGGGGAAAAATATATGAATGGCATAAAATATAGCGTAAGCGATAATACCTTTAGTGAAAATGATACAAACTTAATAAAAGGCATAGCTTTGATTATGCTTTTATGGCATCATTTGTTTTGGAGATTGCCTGAAATATATCCATATGCATATCAATTCGCTATATTATTTAAAGTATGTGTTAGTATGTTTTTATTTGTATCTGGATATGGCTTGACAATATCATATAGAAAAAATAAAACAACATTAAAAAAGTTTTATTTAAGAAGGCTCTCCAAACTCTATGAAACATATTGGGTTATTTTTACAATATTTATAGTGATAAGTATATTAGTATTTAATAGATTGCCGAGTGAAGTATATGGGGATGAATATCTTATTAAAATGGCAATAAATTTTTTTGCTGTACAATTATATTTTCCTAATTATGTAGGGCATGGATATAATCCAACATGGTGGTTTATGACTTTGATAATAACTTTATATTTGTTATATCCTTTTATGTATAATTTTTTGAAGAAAATGAAAATATTGGGCTTGCTTATAATGATATTTATCTCTTTTCTATCTTTACCCGTCTTATCAGCTTGGATTGCTTCATTTGCACTAGGAATATATATTGCTGAGTATAAAGTTTTTGATAAAGTTTTAGAATATAATGAAAATTATTTGTTATTAATTTCAATCATTGCTATTTTAACAATTTCAATGCTTAAATTATTTGAAATACCAGGGAGCGGCAATAGGCTCGATTTTTTATTTTCTTTTTTTATTATTATGGTTAGCTGGCTTATATTTAGAAATGATTCAATCATAAAAAATGTTTTTGTATTTATCGGTGTACATAGTTTTAATATATTTTTATTTCATACTTTTTTATTTAAATATTTTTTCGAAAGTGAATTGTATGCATTACAAAATCCTTTTGTTATATTAACTGTTTTACTCATGTTCTCTATAGTAATTTCCATTCTTATAAATATGATTAAAAACTATCTATTCAAAAGCCAATTATGAGAATAACACTTATATTTTTATTGATTTACTTGGTTCTACAGTTTATTTCATTTAATTATTATTCAGGAAGTCTGCTAATATTCAAATACTTAATCGTAAATATATTAGGTAATATTCTTACATCGTTTTTGATGGTGTATAGCATTAAAAATTTATATAAAGCACTGCTGTACTTTATATCATTGTTTCCATTTTTTAGTTGGTATAAGTCAGTATTTTTTATTAATATAGATGTTTTGTTAATAGATCCTTTTTTAATCCTTTTGTTGTTTTTCAATATTGCATTAATAGGTAAATTAAAAAATGTTAAAAAATTTGAGATACAAAAAAATATTTTTTTTATTTGGTTGTTCTTAGTTACAAAGTTTATTTTTATAATCCTTTTTTATTTTAATACTCAAAATAATGTATTGTTCTTTATTAATGAAACAATTGAACCACTATTATTTTTTAATATTATCATATGTATGTATGTATTATTAAAAAATGATTTTGAAATATTTTTCAAAAAAATGATATTAGGTATATTTACAACATCTTTTTTTATCTTTATTATAGAATTGTTTTTAAGAAGTAGTGGTAAACCTTGGCTGTTTTTACTTCATGGTGGTCGACGCTTTTATGCTGGGACATCTGGTGATCTAACTGCTGGATTTGGAGAACCTGTTACAATGGGGATTATGGCTGCTTTCTTTGTTTTTTATTTTATATTTAAATATGAGGGAAAATACAAAACTTTTTTTATGTCATATTTACTTGTTCTTGTGTTTATTTCTCTTGGAAAAAGTGCTATTTTAGTGTTATGTATTTCTTCTGTTTTGTTCTTTGTTTTTTTAAGAAAAAAGATTTTTATGTTTATACAATTTAAATATTTATTGCTGGGTACTATATTATCATTGCCGTTAATTGGACTTATGATTGAAAGATTTTTAGGAACTGGGAATTCTATATCTACATCTGTTGAAATTGATGATATGCAGATAACGACCGGGTTAAACTTAGCGCATAACATTTCGACACTGATTCATTGGGCGGATCCTTACATTAACTTAGAGTGGAATAGTCAATTGTTATTGTTGCCCCTAGTTGGTGGAATTGTAAATATTTCATATTTAGATAATTTTTTTATTATATTTATTATAAATATTTTTATAATTTATTATCTTGTTTATATTTTTGTAATAAAGGGTGATTATTTCACTAGATCAATATTTATATCATATATTTTAATTGTTTCATATTATGGTGTGTTTACCGGGACAGTATACCAATTTTACTTTAACATAAATAAATTACCAGAATTAGGATATGTCCCAAGGATGGAACCCATTATATGGTCTTATTTGATAATTATATTGTTAATTGTACATAAAAAGAAAAAAAAGGGTAATTCAAAATGTGCGGAATAGTAGGAACAGTAAATAAACCATTTGATATATCTCTTTTAGAGCTTCTATCACATCGTGGTCCAGATGATAGTGATATGATGAGTTTCAAAGTTGATGACAATGCAATACATTTAGGGCATGTGAGACTCTCCATACAAGATCTTAGCAGTGCTGGACATCAGCCAATGAGTTCGGCATGTGGAAACTTTGTGATCATCTTCAATGGCGAGATATATAATCACTTAGAACTAAGAGAAAAGTTGAGCGATATAGAGTGGAGAGGTCATAGCGACACAGAAACTATCGTAAACTACATGGCAAGATTTGGGATAGAGTCGGTCAAAGATTTTAACGGTACCTTTGGTTTTGCACTCTTTGATATAGCAAATGAAAAGCTATATGTAGCAAGAGACAGATATGGTGTAAAGCCTATTTATTTTTATCAAAATAGCAATGAATTGGTTTTCAGCTCAGAGATACGACCTATCAAGAAACTTGTAGAATCCAATGTAGATAAAGCCAACTTAGCCACACTTCTCAAGCTTCGCTACAATCCTGCACCTACTACACTCTATGGTAATATCCAAAAGCTTAGAGCTGGGCATATTTTAGAATATGATATTCAAACGCACTCTTCAAATATGTCATCTTTTATATCTCCTATGATGGTGACTAAAAATATCTCTTTTCAAGGAAACATCAGACATTCGTCCGAGCGCTCCGCTTGTTTTGAGGATGCTTTGCAAAAGTATGGTGAGCTTTTTGAACAAGCGATACAGAGACAACTTATAGCAGATGTAGAAGTTGGTGTGCTTTTAAGCGGTGGTATTGACTCTGCTTTGGTGGCTTACTATGCTCAGAAGTATAGTGATAAACCTATCAAGACTTTTACCATAGGCTTTAGCGAAGATGATGATAGTGATGAAACTCTTGATGCAAAAGAGACGGCACGGATACTTGGAACTGAACATTACGAGATTAAGATAAATGATGAACAGTTTGAGAGTGTTTTTCGCAAATGTATAGAGATTGTCGAAGAGCCTTTGGGTACGACCTCTATTATACCTATGTATTATCTCAATGAACTTGTAGCAAGTCACGGTATAAAAGTAGTGTTGACAGGCCAAGGAGCAGATGAGCCGCTTGGAGGCTATACCCGTTATCGTGGCGAGATGATGTATGGCAAAGTTCCTAGTGCTTTTTTTGGCTTGGCAAAACCTTTTAGCAGACTTATTAAAAATGAATCTATATATAGAGCTATAAACTCTCTTGGTGAAAAAGATACCATAAAAAGATGGGAGCTCATCTATGCACTTTTTAGTGATAAAGAGATAAAAAAGCTTATAAAAGTAGATGAAACAAAAAGTGGTGAGTTGATAAAGTATTTTTATGATTTGTTAGATGGAAAAAACAAAGACAGCACAAATGCCATGATGTCAAACGATATGAGAATGAACCTTTGTGATGATCTGCTTCTTTATACAGATAAAATTTCTATGAATTTTTCCATAGAAGCACGAGTACCGATGCTTGACAATGACTTGGTGGATTTTATAGAGTCTTTACCTTTGGAATATAAGTTACATGGTAAAGAGGGTAAATATATTCACAAAAAGTTTGCAGAGAATGTACTGCCAAAAGAGATCATCTACCGAAAGAAAAAAGGGTTCAAATCACCAACAGAAAAATGGTTCAGAGATGAAAAAGGGCTAATGTATAAAAATATGCTGATTTCAAACGGTAGTAAATTTAGTGAGTTTTTTGATACTAGCGAAGTAGCAAAGATTTTTGATATGCATATGAGTGGTAAACGCAACATGGAAAAGCAACTCTTTACTTTGATATCAATTTATTACTGGATGGAAAATTATGAACAATAGAATAAACATACTAAATTGCCCCATAGACAAGCTGACTATGGAAGAAACAGTAAAGCTCATAGGCGAGTCTATACAAAACAAAACACATCTTCATCATGTTGTGGTCAATGCAGCCAAATTGGTGCATATGCAAAATGATAAAGAGCTTTATGACTCAGTAGTAAGCAGTGATATCATCAACGCTGACGGGCAAGCAGTAGTGTGGGCCAGTAAAATTTTAGCGCAATCGCTGCCTGAAAGAGTAGCCGGGATAGACCTGATGCAAAATCTTGTGAAGCTGGCGAGTGAAAAAAGATACCGGGTGTTTTTCTTTGGCGCAAAAGAGGAGGTGGTAAAAGGTGTTGTCGACAAATACACTCAGATGTATAGTTCTGGCATCATCGCCGGATACCGCAATGGCTATTTCAAAAAAGAGGAAGAAGAGAGTATCGCCAGACAGATAGGAGACAGCGGAGCCGACATCTTGTTTGTAGCGATCAGCAGCCCTACAAAAGAGATATTTTTAAATACCTATAAGGATATCATCAATACCCCTTTCATCATGGGTGTAGGCGGCAGTTTTGATGTGGTTGCCGGCAAGGTGACGCGCGCGCCACTGTGGATGCAGCGCTATGGACTGGAATGGTTCTACAGATTTTTACAAGAACCGGGGCGAATGTGGAAACGCTATCTCTATACCAATAGCATGTTTTTATGGCTGGTTTTAAAAGAGAAGTTTTTTGGAAAAGTGGTAAGGTAGGAAGGTTGCCGATGGTGGCGATGAGTGAATGGTAGATGGGGGAGGAGCGGGATTCCCGATCGAGTCGGGCACCACAGGCATTCCCTTTGGTCAAATGACGGAAGTGAAACTTTATTCAAAACATCAACCACTCTCTAGGAACTTTTACCTAAAGAGGGTAAAATAGCATTCATTTATTATAATCTATTAAGTTTTATAGCGTGCAGTGAGGGGGAGTTGTGAAGTACAGTGTTTCGAGAGTGGCTCTTTTTGGGGTTGACGTTTTTGCCATATTTGTCTCTATAGCGCTGGCGTATGGTTTGCGCGGCAGTCTGGAGGGGTGGATAAACGCGGCGGTGCAAAAAGAGCTCTTTGCCTATACGGGCAATTTTATCGTCTATGCGGTAGTCCTCGTAACTTTTCTCAGCGAGAAGCTCTACAAGCGCCGTTATGACTTCTGGGAAGAGACACGCCTAATCTTTAGGGCCTTGCTGATCTCTCTGGTCATCGTGCTCTCCATCCTGGCTTTGACGAAGAGCATCGGGAACTACTCGCGCTTTGTGATCATTGTCTCTTTTGTTTTTATGGCGCTGCTTATTCCTGTCTTTAAAAACATAGCCAAAAAAGCTCTTTTCAGGCTTGGGCTGTGGAAACGCTACGCACAAGTCTGTGGTAAGGATGCGTACATCACAGAAGAGGTCTTTGGCAATCCCTATCTGGGCTATGTCCACGCCAGCCGTGCGGACGCGCAGACGGTATTTATCGACACGGATGGCATCTCGGCGCAGGAGCTGCAAAAGAGTCTGGACGAGAACCTGCGAGAGAGAAAGGAGGTGCTCTTCATCCCTCTGTTGCAGTCGTACAACCTCTCAAATGCCAATATCATAGAGCTTACAAACGCGCGCAAAAACCTGGTCGTTGTTGAAAATACCCTGTTGAAAACATCTAACATCTGGATTAAAAAGTTTTCTGACCTCTTCCTGTCGATCTTGCTTTTTCCGCTGTTGCTGCTGCTCTTTGGCCTCATCATCGTTTTGATGAAAAAAGAGGAGCCGAGGGGAAGCATCTTTTTTAGGCAGATGCGTATGGGGCGTAACGGCGAAGAGTTTTTGTGCTACAAGTTCCGCTCTATGCGCGAAGACGGTGATGCGATCTTGGAGGCTTATCTCAAAGAGCATCCGGATGAGATCGTCTGTTATGAGACCTACCATAAGTACAAAAACGATCCTCGCATCACCAAAATAGGCCATATCATGCGCAAGACATCACTGGATGAGCTTCCGCAGATCATCAATGTTCTCAAAGGCGAGATGAGTCTCATCGGCCCCCGCCCTTACATGCCCAACGAAAAAGAAAAGATAAGCGACAAGATCGACATGGTTCTGGCTGTCAAACCAGGCATCACCGGTCTGTGGCAGGTCAGCGGAAGAAGCGATGTGGATTTCCACTCCCGAGTAGACATGGATGTCTGGTATACGCGTAACTGGAACCTCTGGCTGGACTTCGTGATCCTGGCCAAGACGATCAAGGTCGTTCTGTTTAGGAATGGGGCACACTAATTACGGAGGTATACCACCCAGGTGGCCCCTCTCTTGAGCATAGCTCAATTCACTTAGAAAAGGAAAAAGATGAGTCAAGAAAACAGTCAACAATTTATTCAAGAAGATGAGATCGATTTGAGAGAGCTGTGGAAGACACTGGTAAAACGAAAGACGCTCATCGTGGCAGTAACGCTCGCGGTCACTATAGCAGCAGTTTCCTATGCTCTGTTGGCGACGCCGATCTATGAAGTTAAAGCCACACTTAAGGTGGGCAAATATAAGCTCGATGCTAATGCTAATGCTAATGCTAATGCTAATGTAATATTGGCGAACAGCGCCGAACTGGTAAAAGAGCTTGAGATCTTGTTCATAGATACGCTAAAAAACGAAAAAGATAAAACAGCATGGATCGAGAACGTTGGTCTGGCCAAAAAAGTGAACAATTATTTCGTTATTTCAGCACAGGGGCTTTCAAATGAAGCTGCTATAGCAGAGCTGAACAAGGTTGTCGACTACACGCAGAGAGAGCATCAAAAGACGCTTGATGATGTAAAAGAGTTCCGAGAAGCCCAGATAAAACAGGCCGAGGGAAAGATCTCACTGTTGAAAAGCAAAACGATACCTGCGCTTAAAGAAAAGATACTCCGATATACAGATGACATCAAGATCTATGAAAAGAACTTCATAGCCGTTCAAGAGAACCTAAAAGAGATCAAGAGCAACAACCCTACGCTCGCAACGATCCAGATCAACGAGCAGAGATACCTGGCGGATATGCTGATCACACTAAAAGATGCTTTGGAGAAGTTTGAGCGTGAGAAGAGCGAGTTTGAAGTGCTTCATCTTCCAAAGCTGGAAGAAGAGTTGAACACTCTGAGAACCTTGACAAAGCCGCACAATTATAAAAACACCGAAATCGTCGGCGCCATACTTACAAATGACAACCCGGTAAAACCAAAGAAAAAACTCATCGTCGTCGTTGCCTTTGTGACAGGACTGATGCTATCGGTATTTTTAGCTTTCTTTTTGGAGTTTATCCAGAGTTCTCGAAAAGAAGAACATTAAGTATACTTCTCTTCCCTCAATGACGAGTGGTTTCGCTGCACTCCTCCTAATAGCGAGGGAAAATACTCCCGGCCAGACAATGCTATAATCCTTCATACAAAAAAGGACTCCTCATGCTTTTTAAAACCCTTGTTCTCTTTGTGCTTCTGACGGGCTTTAGCGCCTGTTCTTTTCAGGGTGAGCTTTCTGCGGAGAGTTCTGCTAAAAAAGTGCATCGGTTTCAGAGTAAAGAGCTGAAGTTGCTTATGGGCACGCTGAACATCTCCGTCGCAAACAACTACAAAAGCGAGCTTGAAAAAGATGATGCGCGGCTCAGGAAGGCCTTGCGCTTGTCAGACGACCTAAAAATTACGGTCTTGAAACTAAACGAGATGGCGGAGGGCTCTTTGCGCGATGAGATGAGCCAAGAGGATCGGCTTGTGTATACGCGCAATGTAAAGAACCTCTCCAAAAGTGCTGACGAGATAGAGAGGATCGCAAATAATTATGAGGTAGAAAAGCTGGACTTTGCTATAGAGAAGCTAAAAAGAAGCTGTCTCTCCTGCCACTCAAATTTTGGTGTCACTAATGCTTTTTAGGCTCATTTTTGCGCTGTCTCTTCTTTTTTGTCTCTCTGGGGCGAATGAAGAGCTGCGTGCGCTGGAGAAGAAGCTAGCAGAACTCACCAAACGCGTGGATGCACAGCAGATAAAAGAGAACGGGAGTTTTGAATCCGCAGACAAGCAGAGCATCATCAGTGTCGGCGGAAGGATAGACCTGCGCAGTATCTGGGGATGGCCGGAGGGGAGTTTTTACGCCGGGAAGATCCCGCTCAGTTCTGAGGGCGAAAACGCACAGCTGAAGATGAGTGCGCGAGACAGCAGGTTTTGGATCAAGAGCAGAACGCCGACAGCCTATGGACCGGCCAGAGCACTGATAGAGCTGGATTTTTGGGGAAGCAGCGGAAATGAAAAAAGCACCAACTCCCACAATCCGCGCCTTCGCCATGCCTATGTCACGCTCGGCGGCTTTACCGTAGGCCAAACCAACTCCGCTTTCAACTCTTTGGTCACTCTGGATACGATAGATTATGTTATCAACGACGTTTTCGTCAGGCAGCCGCTTGTGCGTTACACTATAGACAAGGGCTCGGTGGCTTACGACTTCTCTTTTGAACAGCCCGAGACGACCCTTATCGACAAAAATGCAAGCATCATAACACCTCAGGACGACCTGCTGCCGGACCTTGTTACGAGGGTGAGGTACTACCCTTCCTGGGGCGAAGCGAGTTTTGCACTGCTCTTTAGGCACATAGCCCAAGACAAGGCGCTGCTCAGTGACGCAACTCAGCTCAGTTCAAAAGACTCCGCCTTTGGCTACGCTGCGAATCTCTCCGCGAAGATACAGACCTACAATCAAGACGACATCCGCTTTGATCTTCAGTACGGGCTGGGGATGGGAAGGTACATGGCCTACAATGCTTTTGCGGCGGGCTTTGTAGATGACGACGGAAAGATCCGGCTTCGCAAAAGCTACGGCGCGCATCTGGGATACCGGCACTTTTGGAGCCAGACCCTAAGAAGCACCCTCGCCTACGCCTACGCTGCAACAGAAGACAGCAATGAGATACGCAGCGATCTGCAAAAAGCCAACAAGAGCGTCACATCGCTTCAGGCCAACCTCTTCTGGACTCCTTTCGCAAACGCCTTGGCCGGTCTGGAGTATTCCCACGGCACAAGAGAAGTTCAAAGCACAGACACAGGGAAGATAGACCTGGCGCTTTTGGTATTCAGGTACGAGTTTTAACGACAGGATTTGCAACCTTCGTCATTTCCAACTTGATTGGGAATCTCCCTTGCGCACTTTGGGTTCCCGGGTTTACCCTCAAGGGAACGCGAAGCCCGAGGATGACAGGAGGGGTTTTGCTTTCTCGTTTCACTCTATGTCAGGTAGTCCCGCCATCCTCCGTAAGCTGTGATCTCCTGGGCATCCTTCAGTGCCTCGCTCTCGCACAAGAAACCGTAAACGCTGCTTCCGTCTTCAAGAAAAACAGTTCCAATACACAGCGGCGAGGCGATCTGGATCATAAATGCACCGAAGTTTTCCAGCGGCATAACCCATACCTCGAGTAAAATAGAATCCTCGCTTGTACTGTCGCGAAGCAAGCCCGGACGCGGAGGCATTTTTTCGGGAACATTGTAGAATCGGTAGCCCTTGGCAGTAGCGCTTTCCTTCTCAAAACGTGCACCCAGTTCGGTGAGCTGGTGGTTCAGAGGAAGGCCCCTCATGTGTGCCCCGCAGACGGCAATCGCGATGACTTCAGACATTAGAAGCCATTTTCACATAGCGCTCGCCAAGCTGCAGCAGTTTGCTCTCTTCAAAAGCCTCGGCGAAGAGCGTCACGCCAAAAGGCAGTCCGTTTTCTCTGAAGCCTGCGGGAACCGCGAAGGCGCAGAAGTCAAGCAGGTTCATAAAATTCGTATAGTAGCCCAGATTGGTGTTGAGCTGCAGCGGATCGGCATTGACCTCATCGATAGTGTAGATCGTTCCCGTAGTCGGTGTCAGCGCAAAATCCACCCCCTGCATCACTCTTTCAGACTGACGTTTGTAGGCTTTGAGTTTGTACTCGGCATTAAAATACTCTTCCGCGCTTTTTGATTTACCCGAAGAAATGATGGTCCGGGTCACGTCGATAAAGCTTTCGGGTTTGTTTTCGAGCATCTCTTTAACGGCGATATAGCGTTCGCTCACCCACGGTCCGAAATACAGAAGATCTGCTGCTTCAAAAAGCGGTGTAAAGTCGGTCTCGACCGCGCGCCCTCCCATCCGTTCAAAGGTTTCCACCGCTTTATAATAAAGGGCTTCCGCCTCCTTGTCTCCAAAGAATTTCAGCTGCTCTTTTGCGGGCACGGCAAAGCTGAAGAAAGAGGGTGCATTTTTGTGCAGAGCCGGCATTTTCCTGCTATAGGGATCCTCCACATCAAAAGAGGCCGCCACGTCAAATACCCTCTGCACATCTTCACTGCTGTGTGCAAAGATAGAGACACAGTCGAGCGTTCTGCATGCAGGAACGACGCCTGAGGTGCTCAATACTCCTTTGGAGGGTTTCAATCCGACAAGATTGTTAAAAGCGGCTGGGACCCTTCCTGAGCCTGCTGTGTCCGTTCCCAGAGAAAAGGCAGCCATTCCCAGTGCCACACTCACCGCGCTTCCCGAGCTTGAACCGCCCGAGATATAGTCGGGATTGATGCTGTTTTTGCATGCGCCGTAGGGGGAGCGCGTTCCGACAAGGCCCGTGGCGAACTGGTCAAGATTGGTCTTTCCTATAGGAATGGCCCCTGCTTCGATCAGCACCTGCACCACGTAGGCGGATGCTTCGGGAGTGTAGCTGTAGTCGGGGCAGGCTGCTGTCGTCGGAACACCCTGCAGATCAATGTTGTCTTTGATCGCAAAAGGGATGCCGTACAGAGGAAGTTCCGCCGGATCAGAAGCTTCAAGACGGGCCAGATAGGGCTCTAGCTCTTCACTGCTGAGCAGGTAGATCCAGATCGGGTTGTCCGCGTGTTTGCCAATGCGCGCAGCGATCTGCTCCATCAGCGTTCTAGGGCTAAGTGTTTTGTTTCTGTAGCTGTTTTTAAGTTGGGTTATCGTCATGTTTTTTTCCTTAGAGTGTTGTGTTTGGTATCTTTTCATCTTTGGTGCGCAGCGCTTCTATAAATGCGGCACTCACGATCAGTGCGCCGCCAACATACTCCGTCACCGACATACTCTCTCCCGCGATCAGCGTCGCTGAAAGCACCGCCGTTATCAGCTCCAAGATGATAATGATCGAGGAGCGCCCCGCTTCCATGTGGGTGACGCTCCACTGCGAGCCTGCATTGGCCACAAGCAGCCAAAGCAGCGCGTAGAGTATCAGTGCCGACCAGGCGCTGCTTGAAAGGTCTTGAGGAAACTCTTCCACACCTCCGGCCAGCAAAAGCGCCGCGAGCGCGAAACATCCGTAGAACATCACCCCTATCTTTGAAGTCACACTCACCTCCTGCGCAGCACGAAAAACAAGGTTGTTCAGGGAAAAAAGAAGGCCTGAGAGCAAGGCGATCAGGTCTATCCACGAGGGTGCTCCACCAAGTGCCTCAAAACCGCCGAGAATCAAAAAAGCCCCCAAGAGCGCCAAAATGACTCCGAGCCAGCGCCAGCGATCGACCTCTTCTTTCAAGAAGAACCTTCCGCCCAGCACTCCCCAAAGAGGAAGCAGGTAAAAAAGCACCATCACGCGGATCACCTCGCCGTTGATCAGCGCATAGGTAAAAGAGAGGCTGGCTCCGCCGCCCAGAAGAGCGATCAGAAAGAGCGCTTTTTTATGCGTTTTCAACACCTGAATCTGGCGAAACAGCCAGGGGGTAAGCGCGAGCGAGAGTATCGCGTAGGCCGCAAATATCAGCGTAACTCCCTCTATTCCCATCGCGTTTATCCCCTTAAGCGGCAGCCAGGAGAGGCCCCAAAGCACCGACGCGCCCATTAGCACAATGACCGGAAGTTGTTTGCGCATAAAGACCTACTTCTGTGTCGGTTCGATGACAAAAAGCATCTTGCCGGCATGGACGTTTTCACCTTCATGGCAGAGCACATGGGTGATCTTTCCATGTTCAGGCGCTTCGATGTCGACCTCCATCTTCATCGACTCGGCAATAGCAAGCACCTCGCCCTCCTCTACCACATCGCCCGGCTTCGCCAGCACTTTCCAGAGCGTTCCCTGCACGGGGGATTCGACCGCCTCGCCCTTTTCGCCCAGCTCTATACGTTCCATATTTTGCTTTTGTATATCCGCACTTTCAGTTGTAAAGTTGGCCAGACCTGTGCGTTCCCACATCTGACGCTCCTCTTCAAAAGCGTCCTGCTGAGTCTTTTTGAATGTCTGGATCGAGTCCTCGTTTGTCTCAAGAAACTCTTTATACGCTTTTAGACTGAAGGTCGTCTCCTCGATCTTAAGATTGAAACGCCCTCTTGGAAAATCTTCACGCATCTGATGCAGTTCATCTGAGCTGACTTCATAGAACTTGATCTGATCAAAGAAATTTAAAAGCCATGGTTTGTCTTGGATAAAATCTTTTGTCTGACGGTAGCGGTTCCACATCTGCACCGTACGTCCGACAAACTGATAACCGCCGGGACCTTCCATGCCGTAAACACACATGTACGCTCCGCCGATACCTACGGCATTTTCCGGTGTCCATGTGCGTGCCGGATTGTATTTTGTCGTTACCAGACGATGACGAGGATCAAGCGGTGTCGCCACAGGAGCACCGAGATAAACGTCACCAAGTCCCATGACAAGATAGTTCGCGCCAAAGACGATCTTTTTGACTTCTTCAATGCTCTCCAAGCCATTTATACGTCTGATAAACTCGATGTTACTAGGACACCATGGTGCGTCCGGACGTACGGTTCTCATGTATTTGTCGATCGCTATACGGGTTGACTCATCATCCCATGAAAGCGGCAGATGCACGATACGCGCCGGGACTTCGATGTCATCGACTGATGGAAGTGTCAACTCTATCTCTTTTAATCTTTGGATGAGTGCCGCACGGTCGCATACCCTTGGTTCAAAATGGATCTGCAAAGAACGGATACCCGGTGTGATATCCGTGACACCTTCGATTTTTGCCTCTTTCAATGCTTCCATAAGTACATGCACACGAAAGCGCAGACTGATGTCGAGTTCCATCTCTCCGTATTCGACTAAAAGATTGCTGTCACCCGATTGGCGAATGACAATGGATGGGAGATCTTTTTCCCCCTCATCCCTGTAAAGGATAGGCGAACCTATCGGTTTAGAAGAAAGAAAAGCCGTCTCATCATAGCTCTTTAGCTCTGCGATCGCATCATCTTGTGCTTTGATCATCTCTTTTGCCGTGTCATGCTCAACAGGGACAAACTTCACTCTGTCACCTGCACGAAGCTGACCCATCTTCCAGAGTTCGGCATTGATGATCGTCACAGGACACACAAAACCGCCCAGACTCGGACCGTCAGGGCCCAGTATCACCGGCATATCTCCGGTAAAGTCCACCGCACCGATCGCGTATGCGTTGTCATGGATATTTGAGGGGTGAAGTCCTGCCTCGCCACCTGATGTCCTTGCCCACTGCGGCTTAGGTCCTATCAGACGGATACCTGTTCTGTTTGAGTTGTAATGGATCTCCCACTCCGTCTCAAAAAATGTCTTGATATCATTATCGGTGAAAAAATCAGGAGCACCGTGAGGCCCGTAAAGTACCCCTATCTGCCATTTATTTCCAAAATCCTGATGCGGGATCACTGCCTTGTCTACCGCTTCACCTTTTATGAGTGTACCGATATGCAGTACATCGCCCGAGATAAGCGTACGTCCCGCGTGACCGCCAAACTGTCCGAGGGTAAAGGTCGAACGGCTTCCAAGATAAGGCGGCACATCAAAACCGCCGCGTACTGCCAGGTATGTTCTAAACCCTTGAGCGTGCACTTTTTTCAGTTTGAGTGTACTGCCTGCTTTGATACTCACGGCTTCATTCATCTGTATCACTTCACCGTCTAAAGAAGCATCGATCTTCGCACCGCACAGAGAAATAACGGTATCAGAATTAAAACGCAATGTCGGTCCTGCAATAGCGATCTCCAGACCTGCTGCTGCTTCATCATTGCCTACGATACGGTTGGCATAGCGGAAACTGAAGTTATCAAAAGGCCCTGAAGGCGGTACGCCGATATCCCAAAAACCGGTACGTCCCGGAAAGTCCTGTACCGTTGTCTGCGTACCCGGACGAAGAACATCTATGCTGCTTGTACTGAACTCAAAACTGTTCAGATACTTCGTCGTCTGCTGTGCGTTTTTAAACACTTCTGATTTCACGATCGCACCCAGATAACGAAGATTTGTCTCTATCCCGTCTATCTCGGTGTTGTCGACTGCATCGGCTATCTTTGCAAGCGCTTCACTGCGCTCATCCGCTTTGATGATAAGTTTTGCGATCATCGGATCATAAAATGCGGAAACAGTGAGTCCCGTCTCGATGAATGTATCGCATCTGATACCCTCGGCAAACTTCACATTCGTAAGTACGCCCGAACTCGGCTGAAAGTTTTTAGAGGGATCTTCTGCATAGATACGCACCTCGACGCAGTGGCCTTTTGGTGCATGTACATACTCGTAAAGTGCCGGATTTTCTCCGTAGGCCTGACGTATCATCCACTCGACAAGATCGACACCTGTGACCTCTTCTGTGATGCCGTGTTCGACCTGAAGACGTGTATTTACTTCAAGAAAATAAAACGCGTCTGTCGTCGTGTCATAGACAAACTCTACCGTTCCCGCAGAAAGGTAAGAGACAGATGATGTGAGCGCGACAGCTGCTGCGTATAATGCTTCTCTAGTCTCATCACTTATGCCCGGAGCAGGAGTCTCTTCGATCACTTTTTGGTTACGACGCTGAACGGAACAGTCCCTGTCACCGAGTGTAGCGACAAAGCCTTTACCGTCTCCAAAGACCTGCACTTCGATATGACGCGCGAGGGCGACATACTTTTCTAAAAACATACCCCCGTCGGAGAAGTTGTTTTCGCTAAGACGCTTGACCGAGACATAAGCCTCGCACAGCTCCTCTTCGTCATAACACAGCTGCATCCCGATACCGCCGCCGCCCGCCGTGCTTTTTAGCATCACCGGATAGGTAATACGCAGGGCTTGCTCTTTCGCCTCTTCAAGGTCGTTCAGGATGGAAGAGCCCGGAAGCAGCGGCACGCTGTTCTTCTCGGCGAGAGCGCGAGCCGTATGCTTGAGGCCGAACTGTTTCATGTGCTCTGTGCGCGGTCCGATAAAGACGATTCCCTCACGCTCGCAGGCCTCGGCAAAGGCCGCATTTTCACTTAAAAAACCGTAGCCGGGATGGATCGCCTGTGCACCGCACTCCTTGGCGACAGAGAGGATCTTCTGGGCATCAAGGTAGCTTTCGCTTGCAAGGCCATGGCCGATATAGTAGGCCTCGTCAGCCATGCTGACATGACGTGAATCGGTGTCGGCTGCGGTGTAGACAGCCACTGAAGCAATGCCCATTTTTTTAAGCGTACGCATAACACGACAGGCGATCTCCCCGCGGTTGGCGATCAATATTTTGCTAAACATTTAATGTCCTTAGAGTTTTAGTTTACGGGCCGTCCCGGGTGCAAAAATGTTTCACAAGCCGTCTTGTAAAATGCACAGATAGGCTCTGCAGGCCTTAGAAAATAAACTTCGGAAAACAGTTCTTAGACTCAAAATACCGCATGTCATGATTGGGCCAGATCTCTGCCCCTGTCTCGGCAGAGAGTCTTTTGAGTTTTCGGATACTCTCGATTGCCATGGCCTCGTTGTCCTGCCAGCAAAGCCCCGGCGCGATCTCCTTTTCAAGGTTTTCGCTCAAGTCGGCCGCATCTCCCGCAAGCAGGATCGGTCTGCCCTTTGGCAGTTCTATCAGCATCGACATATGACCCGCCGTATGTCCGGGCGTCTCTATGGCTCGCACGCCCGGAGCAAGGTCATACTCCTTCTCGTAGATACGCCAGTTGATCGGACACGCAAAATCTTGAGAAAAGTAGGCTTCATCCGCCAAGGCCTTTGCCGCTTCAAGCTCTTTTTTATGCACATGCACCTCCGCATGGCACATCTCACAAAGACCCCCCGCATGATCGAAATGCAAATGGGAACAGAAGACAATATCAACATCCTCTTTTTGAAAACCCAACTCAGCCAGGCGGTTTGGAAGACGCTGTTCTTCACTCATCGCAGGCGGCCCGAAAGGAAAGCCTTCATGCTCATAGAAATGTTTGCGTTTTGCTTTATCTGCGATCTTGCTATAGTCGCATCCGACATCATAAAGGATACGCCCGTTAGCCGTCTCTATCAGATACGCCAGTATCGGTGCCTCGATGATGATACCTTTACCCTGTCCACGAGTAGAAAGCGTCTTCTCGTAACGATGCGTCCCCGTCAAGATCGGCCAAAACTTTTTTACCTGTGTCATCGCAGTTTCAGTCGTCCCAGACAATCATCTGAATCGGTGTCGGATTGTAAGCGTTGCAGGGGTTGTTAAGCTGCGGGCAGTTTGAAACCAGCACGAGCGTGTCCATCTCCGCCTTCATCTGCACATAATCGCCGGGTTTGGAGATGCCGTCTACTATCGCCAGGTGGCCGTTCTCCTCTACGGGTACGTTCATAAAGAAGTTGATGTTGTTGGTCAGGTCTCTCGGGTCCATTTCCAACTCGCCTACCGCATAGAGGTAGTTGTCTCTGCAGCTGTGCATATACTTTTTATCATGACCGAAACGCACGGTGTTGCTCTCAGCGCTGCAGTGGCCGCCCAAAGTATCGTGATTGCCGCAGCTGTCTTCGGTGATCTCCATCATAACGCTGTCGTCGCTAGAGATCAGCTTGGTTCCGGTGGTGACAAAGATGCTCCCCTGCTCACGAACCGTGTCGCAGGCGCTATAGCGCTCTTCGTGGTCATGGGCATTGTAAAAAAGCGTATCGACCGCCTGACACCCCTCAAGATCGACAATACGCAGCGTCTGACCTTTTTTTACGACATAAGACCATGGCACGCCTGCCGCTATTTTTTCATTATAGATCGCGGTTGAAATATCTTTTTTCATTTTTTCTCCTTAGGCAAAATAGCGTGCGTTGTTTTCAAAACCGCGCTTGGCTTGAGGTGTAAAGTTCATACAAAAATCATCTGCTGTAAGCGGCTGTGATTGATAGATCGTCAACTGCACCGGGCTGGGTTCATACACACCCGTTTCCATAACATGCGGAGTGTTTGAAAGCACTAAAAGAACGTTCATCTCGGCGCGAAGTTCTATGTAACTTTCTGGCATGGGACGTTGTGGCGAGAGGGAGAGCTTGCTCCCTTCTTTGATGTCTACCTTTCTAAACAGGTTCAAGCAGGGAACGATGTCGCGTTTGCCCATGCCGTATTTCCCCAGCTCTACAAGAAAATTTTCCCGGTCGCTTTTGTAGTAGCGGTTACGGATATCATTGAAACTCCCTTCTCCGAAGTTCTTTTTGACGATGCGCGGATTGCTCATTCCTGCGATCGTGTCAAAAAGACCCCCCGTCGTATCTTCGGTGATCGAGAACAGGATGTGGCCCAGTTCCGAATAAAGGACTTTTCCTTTGCCGAAAAACGCGTTGTACTGGATCTTAACCGTGTCCGCGGAGTTAAAACGTTCTGCGATATTGTCGGCATTATAAAAAAGTGCGGAGAGTGAGCCAAGGCCATCTTCTGTAGTGATACGGATCTTTTGGCCGCGTTTGATGATCTTAGAGTATTTTCCGCCTCCGGGAAGCAGCTCATCAAGAACGATGGTTTCCGGTTTTAGATTTTTGTGTTCGGTTATCATTTTTTCTCTCTTTATGTTATAGATTTGTTTATCTCATGCAGTACAGATTTACGGGTATCACCGACAGGTATGTCGTAGGTGATGCGTGCCCCGTAAGCATTGGGAGCGTGCGGGTCATGGCGCACCTTGTCAAAGACAAGCAGGCGAGTTCCCAGATAGAAGCTCTCATGCAGATCGTGTGTCACCATCACCACCGTAAGATTGTTCTTTTTCCACAGGTCGAGAATAAGCGCATGCATGTCTGCGCGGATGCCGGGATCAAGTGCCCCGAAGGGCTCGTCCAGAAGGAGGATCTTCGGTTTGTTGACCAGAGACTGCGCGATAGAAAGACGCTGCTGCATCCCTCCGGAGAGTTCGCTCGGATACTTTTCTGCTGCCTCGCCCAGACCGACGGAGACAAGCATCTTCATTGCGGTCTCTTTGGCCTCTTTGCGTTTTTTCCCAAAGAGCCTGCCCAAAAATGGCGAAGAATGAAGCTCGATGGCCAGCATGACATTGCCCAGTACGCTTAGATGCTCAAAAACGGAGTAGCGCTGAAAGACGATGCCTCGCTCTATGCTCGGTTCTTGAGGAAACGGCTCTCCGTCAAGCAAAAAGGTCCCGCGCGTCGGCGTCTCCTGCCCCAGTAGCATCTTCAGAAATGTTGTCTTGCCGCAGCCGGATGGACCGACAAGGGTACAGAACTCCCCCTCTTCTATCGTGAGCGAGAGTTTTTCAAGAACGACATTGTCCCCGTACATCTTCCAGAGGTTTTTAATCGTGACGAGACTCATTCGCTCTCCTTTCCGGCCTTGTACCAAGGGAAAAGTCTGTAAGTCAGTCTTTTCAGGAGGTAGTCGAACAAAAAAGCAAGAAAAGTGATCCACGCCACATAAGGAAGGATGACATCCATCGAAAGGTAGCGGCGCACCAAAAAGATACGATACCCTAGCCCTTCGGTTGCCGCAATCGCTTCAGCAGAGATCAGAAAGATCCACGCCGTACCGAGCGTCAGCCGCACCGAATCAAAAAGGCGCGGAAAGATCTGAGGCAAAATGACCCGAAGTACGATGGTCCATGTCGAACCGCCCAAAGTCTGCGCTTTTATGAGCTGTTCAGCCGGGATCTCGCTTACGCGCTGCTGTAGATCACGCACGATCAGCGGCGTCACTCCAATGACGATAAGTGCGACTTTTGCCATCTCGCCCATACCGAAGACGATAAACAAGATAGGCAAAACGGCCATCGGAGGAACCATAGAAAAAGCCGCGACAAAAGGAGAAAATCCTGCCCTCACAAAGGGGATAAATCCAAGCGGAATACCGATAAGCATTGCCAAAACAGAACTTATGAGGATTCCCAGTCCAAGACGTTTAAGCGAAGCAACGCTGTCTTGGACAAAAAGGAGCTCCCCCGTTCTCTGGCTCGGGACAAAAGCCATCCGCTCAATTGCAGCGGAAAAACTTGCCATCGAAGGCAGAAGCTTATCGTTTGGATTCTCCTGTAGGCGTACATCAGAGGCCAAAAGGTAGAACAGACCGACAATCAAGAAGGGCAAAAGTGCTAAAAAGAGTGCCATCGCTTTGGATGGTCGGCGGTTCATCAGTCGTTTCATCACAGTACCTTAGAGTTTCCCTTCCGCGGCCATCTTCACATAGGTGTCGATAAAGCGGAGCTTGATGTTGCTCTTGTCGCCGAAGCTTTTTCCTCCGGGGAACTCCATGCCGATAAACTCGGCATTAGGCGCACCTTCGCCGAGGATGCCGTGATCAAAGGAGAACTCGCTCACCTTTTTCATCGTCTCCCGCAAGGCACTGCTTTGCGCAAACTTCACGGCTTCGCTTGCGTCGTAGAACATCATTGTCGAGTCAAGCTGGCTTTTGTAGCCCGCAAGGTCTGTACCTGAAGCCTTAGCCATAAAGCTCAAGGCTTTTTCATCCCCTTTTTTCATCAAGCCCATCACCTCAAACCATGCGCCTGTCAATGCTTTGGCAAGTTTCGGGTTGTCCTGCAGTGTTTCGGTATTGATGACGAGCATATCGATGATCTCGCCCGGGATCTTGCTCGAATCAAAAACAAGGTGTGCATTTTTCATGGCCGTCAGTTCGCTTAGCTGCGGGTTCCATGTCACGACGGCCGAAACCTCATCCGAAGAAAATGCGGCGACAATGTCCGCATCCGACGTGTTCACGACTTTGACATCGCGTTCACTCATACCGACAGATTCCAGAGCACGCGCGAGAAGATAGTGGGAGACGGAGAGCTCAACAAGATTGACTTCCTGACCTTTGATGTCAGAGAGTTTTTTCTTATCCTTAAGAACAATCCCGTCATTTCCGTTAGAGAAGTCGCCCATGATGAGAGCAGTAGAGTCAACCCCGCCCGCGGCAGGAATAGTCAAGGCGTCCATGTTTGTCATAAGACAGCCGTCAAACTTACCCACTGTATATTGGTTGATCGATTCGATATAGTCGTTGACCTGGACCAGGTCGATCTCGATGCCGTATTTTTTAGCCCATTTGTCGACAATACCTTGCTGCTGGGCATAATCCCAGGGCATCCAGCCGACATAGATCGTCCATGAGACCTGGAACTTCTCTTTGACTTCTGCCATAAGCGAGGATACGCTCAGACCCATAAGCAGCGATGCTGCAACTAAAAGCTTTGACGGTGATGTAAAAAGGTGTTTCATCGGTAACTCCTGAATAGGTGTAAAACACGGCAAGAGGTTTTAAAGTCTCCCGGGCTTTTATCCCTCCGTGTAACCCCGTATTCAAGAGGTCGACAACTCTCGGTCCAGGCACAGAATCTTCTGTCGGAACCCTAGTCGTCTTTTAATGCAGCTGAGGCTTCAGAACCTCATGTCATGTTTTCTAAGAACAATTATACGCCATAGCAGAAGAGAAAAAATAAAAAAGGTGCTTAAAAAATAAGCAGTTGCAGATAATGTCTATTAAGGGTAAAGAAAAAAGCTTGTCTGAAAGTCATAAAAGGAGAAAGAGCCCGCCCAGCAGAGGCTTGGGCGGGGAAGTACAGGACTAGAAGTTGTAAGTCAAGTAGACTTGGAGGGTTGTTAAATCTTCCATATAGTCTGTACCTTTAGCTGCGTCTGTGTCAAACATATCATAGATAAGTGCAACAGAGGTGTCCAATGGACCGAAAGACTTAGATGCTGTAAATGTGATCTCATCTACTTCATCTGTTGTACCGCCGACTTCTATATCTGAGCTGTATAGACCTAAGAAAAGATCAACATCTGCAACTGTGCCTTCAGCGGAAAGTGTCATTGTATCAGCACCTGTAACACTTGCCGTCTGGAACCACCACCAGAACTCAGTATACAGTGACGATGCTGTACCCGCAAACTGATTTTCTGTAGCTATATTGTAAACACCACCACGAGCCCCCTCGTCATCAACAGAAGAGTAAGCAGCCTTGAATGTCACAGTATCTGGAATGGCATAACCAACCATTAATGCATACGCTGAATCATCAGCGCCAGAACCTTCCGTATCAATGTTTGTATATTGAGCACCCGCTAAGAAACCATCCATATCAAGATCGGCTTGTAGCCAGTAAGCTTTGGCTGTGTTAGGAAGCTCATAGTACCACGCTTGTGCTGCCAGTGGCTTAAAAGAATTGTTTGTCACGCCAATAACACCGGCACCATCACTACCAATAGTCTTAAATGCACCACCCTTTGATGAAATATTTCCAACTACGGTAGCAGGATCCGCAACACCAACACCATTTGATTTTCCAATCCACATACCTACCAAGGTCGTATCAGGGATATCTTCATTAACAAGTACACCTGCTTCAAAGGTATTATAATCAACACTCCATGTCTCTGTAAAAATGAGTGGAGTTTCAATGATTTGGCGACCTAATGTTGCCGTTGTATTACCAAGTTTACCCTCTAGCCATGCTTCTGACATCCATTCTGTTGTCTCAAGTGCACCACTGTCACTTTCATGCGCGTTTGACCAAGGAGCATCAGCAATACTGTCTTGCATACCTAATTGTGACATTACTTGGAATTTTACTCCACCCTTAACATTTTCTATAAGATCCGCTGTTACACCTAAACTAACTCCGAAGTCTGCATAAGAGGCTGCCTTGTTAAACATATCGATCTCAGGATCACCATTTAGCGTCTCAGCCTGTGTTCCATAAAATAATCTTGCGTCCCCCGCAACTTTGACATTCTCTATCGCATAAACACCTGTACTTAACAGAAAGGCTGCTATTACACTCGTTTTTACTATTTTCATTTTATTCCTTTGTTTTGTTATGGCGATATGATGACACTTTTTTGAATGCTATTGCACCATTTAATGATTAAAATTTAACCACACTAAAAATATCATAAAAGGAACCTGCCAAGCATATACCGCTCCGCCCTGGATGTTTGGCGAAGCAATGATTTAGGAGAGCTAAATTAGGAGAATGAAGGGTCTTACCTGTCGACAAACAGTGCCCGAAAGAGCAGAGTTCTTGCAACTTTGCAAGAACTCCTTTGGCTCTAATATGGATGGTTTCCATGCCACAACGACTAGCGCAGCAAAGATTGGGTTTGAGGTTAGTTTGTTTTACTATTGACAGTGTGACATTATTTTTGCAGTTTTAAGTTTTTTATTGATTAAAAAATGATCATCTATGTCTAGGGCATCCATACAAGCAAAGATTATTGTATGTCGCCGTAGATTTTATAGTACTGGCTCATTCTTGTGTCAACCCGCCTTAGGTAGTGTTTGGGTTCTTCGTATTTGAGATGGGCCAGCAGATGTTCATATACCTCATTGGGACTTTGCCTGTTTATGAGTTGGGCGGCTTGTTTGATGTTGTAGTTGCCTGTCCAGGCATAGGCGACATTACCCGCACCCGTGTTATAAGCGGCGATAGAACAGTAGAGCCGGCTGGTCGGGTTCGTGATGTGTTTGAGGTATCTGTAGTAGAGTATATGCAGATATGCCGCCCCCATCTCGATGTTTTTGCTGCCGTTATAAAGATAAGAGGCGGAGGGCTGGCGCTTTTGCTTGTACAGAAAATTATACGTATCCACCCCTGCACTCCACGGAACGATCTGCATGAGTCCGTAGGCCGGTATATGCGATTTTGCCATAGGGTTGAAGGCGCTTTCGGTGTGGATGACAGCAAAGAGCAGCGGCATCGGGACATCAAAACGTTTAGCATTCTTTTTTACCGTAGAGAGGTGTATTTTGGAGCGCTGCTGCATGGCATTTTCCGGGAGTTTTACTCTGATACTGTAGACTTTGGCTTTATTGATCTTCGACGCTTCTGTTTTGACTTCCTGGCTGCTAAACGTCTTGTCTACATACGTCTTGAGGCTTTTTTTTGTCGGAGGCTGGGTAAACAGTGTCGTTGCAAGCAGCGGCTCAGGCTCAGGCTGCATTGTCACTATTGTCTTGTTCTTTTCGCTTATCTTCGATATTTTTTGCAGCAGAGGGTCGCTCTCTTGCACTTGGGCTACATTTTGGGTGACGATCTTGGCCAGCGCCTGCTGAAGATCCGATCTTGCTCTCTGGGCATCTTCGCAAATGGTCTCTATCTCTATCCATCCGGCCTCAAAATCCACCGCTGTACGCGTCATCTTGTCTTCGGAGTAGCCTACCCACTCTTTTTGTGAGGGCATTTTCGGCTTATCCCAGAACACTGCAAGCTCTTTTTTATACTCAGCATAAGCCTTGTTCAGTTCTGCTTTGTAGGCTTTGAACTCCTCTTCTTGCGAGCTCTTATGCTCAGAAAATTGCTCCTGCTGTTTTTGAGTTCCCTCAAACTGCTGCTGGCGATACGACTCAAACTCGTCTGCGTATACCGAAGCGGCAAATACGGCGCAGCAGAAGGCCATAATTGTTTTTTTCATCTTGACACTCCTGTACGTATATACTACTGATTTATCTCTTAGGATTTACCACTCTGTGCGTAAATCCCCGTCGCTGCGCTTCTCTTTGCAGCAGAGTCCTGCCTACAGCGCGTGTTTTTAAAATATCATAGAATTATTACAATGGGGCCATTTTACACACCTTCGATCTTTTTTCGCATAATATTGTCTTATTAACAGTAATAAATATAGTTATAGCTATAATATTTTTTTATTCAACTCTACGATATTGCAAAAGGACAATGCTTTGCTCATAAGAACTGCTTCAAGACGCATTTTCATTATTCTTTTTGGCCTTATCAGCTTTATCACAATGACTTTTTTATATCTGGGATACGTTCACCACCAGTTTGTTCTTGAGACCATCGTAGACGAAGAACGCCATGTTGCTTCATCTATCTACAAAAACACCTTTTTGCAGATCGCTGAAAAATATGAGATTATCGCGCAAAACATCCTGGCAGACCAGCAGATCATAGACGCCTTTGAGCGTGGCGACCGAGCTGAGCTTTTGGCTTTGACCGCACCCATCTACAAGAAGTTGCTCGAAGAGAACCCGTTTTTGACAATTATGCATTTTCACACAAAGAAGACAAAAAGCTTTTTACGCCTGCACAAACCGCAGAAATTTGCAGACGACCTAAGCAGCATCCGCCATATGATCAACAAGGTCAACACCTTGAAGACAAAACAAATCGGGCTTGAAGTCGGTCGGTACGGGATCGACTACAGGCTTGCCCTTCCTGTCTTCAACAAAGCCGGCAAACATCTGGGTGCTTTCGAATTTGGTATCAGCATCAACTATATCTTTGATCTTTTCAGCCAAGAGTACAATTTTACGCCTCTGCTGCTTTTGAAAAAAGAGAGTTTTAAAGAGATATTTGAAAAAAACATAGGCATGGAGACCAAATAATTTTCTGATGAGCATTATCTTCTCAACATGAATGCTAATCCGGTATTCGATCTTTTACCAGCGGATCTTCTTTCAAAGAAATACGTTCTGCTAAACAGCCATGGCCAGGACAGCCTGATCTTCAGCGTCACCGACATCAAGAATGTTCTAGGCGAAGAAATAGGCACACTTCTTTTTGTCAAAAACCTTAACTTTTATACGGATCAGATCGAAATGATAAAGTACGTGACCCTTGCCTTGGCAGCGCTTATTCTTCTTTTTTCTTTTTATTTTATCCGAAAGACATTCAACAGCTATATCATGCTGGTACAGCGCTATAAAGATATCCTCGAGATCAAAAACCGAACCCTTTTAAAACTCGCCAATACCGACCATCTTACCAAGATAAACAACCGAAAGTCGATAGAAAAATGTCTCAAAAAAGAGCTAAAAAGAGCAGAACGCTATAACAGGCAGCTCTCGCTTATCATGCTTGACGTGGATGATTTCAAAAAGATAAATGATACCTACGGACACAGTGCGGGGGACAAAGTCTTAAGGCAGCTGAGCAAGATCATCTCTTCTGCGATCAGAGATACCGACCACTTTGGAAGATGGGGAGGAGAAGAGTTTATCATTGTATTGACAGAGACTGACTTGGAAAATGCCGTCATTCTGGCCAAAAAGATCAGAATGCTTCTGAGCACGGCTGAATTTGAAGGATGCGACAAGGTCACCTGCAGTATCGGGGTTACCCAGTATCTCCATGGCGACGATTATGACACCCTGATCAACCATGCGGACGTCGCCATGTACAAGGCAAAAAACAGCGGAAAAGACAAGGTCATTTCCTCTAGTTCTGATCAACCATAGGCTCTATAAAAACAAAATACAATAATTTTACATAACTTAACTTCAAGTAAACTCCCGTTACACTCCTCTAAAGCCGCGGCAAAAATCAACTAATACACAAAGACACTCTGATGAATTCTGAGAAGTTTATAGGCAAGAACAAAGACGAGATTTTTCTTCTGCTGGATGCCAGAGAGGCAGGACTGAAGAGCAGCGAGGCAGACTCAAGACAAAAGCGCTACGGAAAGAACCAGATACTTTTTCACCGTACACGCTCGCCGGTGTTGATGTTTCTACAGGAGTTCACGGCACTTTTTCCTCTTCTTCTTCTTTGCGCAGCGCTTCTTTCGTTTTTTGCCGACACTCTCTCTGCTGGCGAAGGATACGGCCTTATCGGCGCAGCTTTGATCATAGTTGTTCTTCTCAACGCGATTGTCTCTTTCTTGCAAAACTACAAGGTCGAAAAACTGATGATCTCCTTTCTTGACTACATTCCCAAACAAGTCGCCCTCCTTCGTGATGAGAAAAGAGTCTTTCTTGATGCCAAAGAGGTCGTGCCAGGGGATATTATTTTTGTGCAGGAGGGTGACAAGATATCTGCTGATGGCATTCTCATCTCTTCGCAGAAGCTTCTTGTGGATGAGTCCGTTTTGAGCGGGGAGTCTGAACGTGTTAAGAAGCTCCCCCTTGAGGACCGTGTTCAAAAAGAGTGCCTCGTCTATTCCGGTGCTACCGTGATGAAAGGCAGCGCCCATCTGCTTGTGACAAAAACCGGCCGTGCCACCAGCATAGGCTCGATCTCCACGCTTTCTCAGAACGTGCCCACTGACCTGACTCCGATGCAAAAAGAGCTGCAGATCTTTGCTCGAAAGATCACCTACCTGGCACTTGGGATCGGGGCATTCTTCTTTATTATCGGTTTTGCGATCGGCAATCCTTTTTGGACAAACCTTATCTTCGCCATCGGGATCATTGTCGCCAATGTGCCGGAGGGGCTGCTGCCTGCCGTGACCCTTGCGCTCAACCAATCCTCTCTTCGGATGAGCAGACGAAACGCTGTCATCAAACATATACTCTCAGTAGAGACACTGGGCAGCACAACAGTCATCTGTACCGACAAAACAGGGACCCTGACGCAAAACAGCTTCCATGTGGAAGAGCTGTATATGAACTTTGAAGAAGTTTCAGCTCTGGATACACAGGCCTATTTGAACAACCCTGCAGCGCTTAGCATGCTAGAGATCATGGGCTTGTGCAATGATGTCATATCCTCAAAAGAGGCCGATGGAAGCAGCCGTTTTAAAGGCGGGCAGACCGACATTGCCATGGCCGAATTTGTAGAGCGCATCACAGGATATGATGAACTTCGCAGCAAATTTGAACGCCTTGGCACCCAGCCCTTCGACGCTGATAAGAAGCAGATGTCCAGCACGTTTAAAACTATGGGTGACACCCTCTATATGACCGTTAAAGGAGCTTCTGAAGTCATCCTCGAAAAGTGCACTAAGGTGCATATACAGGGCCAGGTCAGAGAGCTTTCCGCCTCCCAAAGAGAGCTGATAAGTGTTCAGGCAGGAAGATATGCGGCAGATGGACTTCGGGTTTTGGCCCTGGCATACCGTCTTCTTGAACAACCCGAGACAGAGGCTGAAGACCTGATCTTTGTCGGACTCGCCGCAATGACAGATCCGCTCCGACCGGAAGTTCCCGCAGCCGTCAAGGCGTGCAAGTCAGCAGGTATCCGCATCATTGTCATCAGCGGAGACAAGGCAGAGACGGTAAGTTACATCACCCGAAAACTCGGCATTGCCGCCTCGCCTAGGATCATTGAAACAGATGAGCTCGATCAGATCAGCAAGGAGGAGCTTGCCAAGCTGCTTCAAAATGAAGAGGTCGCCTTTGCCCGCATTGCACCCGAACAGAAACTTAACATTGTTGAGGCACTCAAACATGCGGGCGAGGTCGTCGCTGTTACCGGTGATGGGGTAAATGATGCCCCCGCACTCAAACGCGCAGACATAGGTGTATCTATGGGGCTAAGAGGGACAGATGTGGCTAAGGAGGCCTCCGACATCATACTGCTCGATGACAATTTTGCGACGATCATCAAGGCGATCGAAGAAGGAAGAACCGTATACGACAATATCAAAAAGTTCATCACCTACATACTCACCAGCAATGTTCCAGAGATCCTTCCCTTCATCATCTACGTACTCTTTCCTATTCCCCTGGCGATAACAGTGATTCAAATCCTCTGTATCGACCTCATCACCGATATGCTTCCGGCTATAGGACTGGGAAATGAGGAGAGTGAAGCCGATATCATGCACCGTCCGCCACGAAGCAGACAGGAGCATCTTGTCAGTGCAAAAACCTTTTTGAGAAGTTACGCGATCATAGGCCTTGCACAAACCCTTCTGTCATATATCGCATTTTTTGCCGTTTTGAAGAGCGGAGGATGGAGTCTGGACGCCGATATTCCTTCTGATTCAATCCTCTTCCTTCAGGCCTCGTCTGCTTTTCTGGCGACGATCATCTTCAGTCAGATTGGCAATGTGATGGCCTGCAGGACAAACCGCCAAAGCGCTGTAAGCCTTCTCTTCAAAGCCAATTACCTGATTATATTTGGGGTGGTCGCTGAAGTACTCTTTATCTTTTCCATCATCTATATCCCTTATTTCAATCCCATCTTTTCGACCGCTCCTTTTCCTTTTGAGGTCTGGCTGATCATACTTCCTGCGCCTTTTGTGATCTTTGCGATAGAAGAGTTTAGAAAATATCTTGTCAGAAAAGGGTATGAGACTTTATCAGTTTGATACGAGAGAGTGTTCAGAAGCTACGATACTCTCCATAGAGAGTATCCTTATCTTTATGCAGCAACCAGGTAGACGAGCGAAAAGGCGACCGCGGATGCGCCCATAAAAATAGAACCGAACATAAACGATGAGATTAGCTTGATGATGGGCTGGTAAGTCCACTTCACAAGTAAAATGATTCCTGAACCCAAAAGAGAGGTGATGAAAGTGTACGAAAGTATCTCAACCAGACCAAAGTCCTCCCGCAGATAGACAAAATTGGCGATCAGAACATCAAAGACAAGCAGTGCTAAAAAGTAGCTCACGATGTAGCGAATAGTCTGAAACTCTTCAAAACACTTGAACACGGCCACCTCTTCCTTCATCATACACTTCATATCAGAAAACTTGATGTCTTTTAGCGACTTTTCTTCGCAGATAAAGAAGACTACAAGACTAAAAATAAGCCCTCCCCCGATCAATAACATAACTGTTCCCATGGTTAATCCCTTGTGTTATATTTTTACAAGTAATTAGTATATCATAAAAACGAATAGTTGATTATAAGTTTATTTAATACCATAAAGAGGAGGTAGATTAACTTATACTTCTTTGCAAAGCGATTTTTGAAGCGTGTTGTACTTCATCTGGAGCTGATCGTACTTGATCTTGAGCTTATGGTATGCTTTTTGGTAATCATCGATATTATCTTTTTCAGCCGAGTTTGTCGCCGCTTCTTGGTTCTGCTGTGTTTCATCCACAAGGATTAAGAGTTCTTCTTTTCCCTCTGTCTTGTGGGTCTGCGTCTTGAGCGTACCGTTTTTTGTCATTTTTATGACGCTATAGATGCTGATCTTGTTTGCGACAGCGTACTCTTTTATGCTCATTTTCTTCATTTATTACTCTCTTTTTATACGTAGTTTATGGCGGTTATAGATACATGAGCTGAGAAAGCAGGATCATCACAACGACCAAAGCAAAGGGGAAAAGATGGCTCTTGAACAGCCAGGGATTGATACCGAACACTTTTTGGTTAAACCCCCTAAATCCGAGCCAAAGGCCTAAAAAAGCCTTCAAAGAAAGAAGAAGCTGAAAACGGCTCATCCCCTCGGCTGTGACCTCTGCGAAGACCTGGGTAAACATATAAGCCCCTGTTCCCACAGCAACAAAAAGAGAATAGGGAACCACTTTTCGTACATGAATCATGATCGCTTCTCTTGCTCTGGCATGTTCATCGGCAGAAAGACTCTCTCTCATCTTTGAAAGAAAGAGTACATCGACAAAAAGAAAACCTCCGTAGATGAAAACGGAAAAGATATGGACGATATGAATGGTCTCATAGATGATGGCAGGTCCTTTTGCTTTCAAAAGTGTATTATACGGAAAAAGACCTCTAAAAGACCCTTCATATTGTTTACTTAAATTCATATATGTTATACTCAGAACCAACAGATACCTCTAAGCATCTTTTGCATTCTGAGACAAACTCGGAGGCGGCGACGCTATTTTACACTCTAGGAAAACTACATTATGACACTTTCCAAAGCTCTTTTCGCTATTTTAGCGGCCCTGATTCTCTTTTTACTTCTTTTTGTTACGGCTTATCTTTTTTATTCCCATCATCAAAAGAGCGAAAGGGAGCTTTATCTTGCGGAAAAAATAGCGCAGGAGTCCCATCGCTATGATCTTTTGAAAAACACATATGACCTGATCACTCAGAACATCTATGAAAATATCATCAACACAGACAAGATCACCTCTCTTGTCAGAGCGGCTGACACGACGTATGATGCGGCACTGCTGTTGGATCTTCGCAATGAACTTTACGGTGAACTTCTGCCCGTGTATAAAAATCTGAAACATCAAAATATCTCTGAGCTAAACTTTTATCTTCGAGGCAACATCAGTTTTTTACGGTTTGACGCTCCGAAGAGATTTGGCGACTCACTCTCAGGGACTCGCGCCAGTATTGACAAGGTCAACCGAACCCGGCAGCCCGTACACGGGTTTGAATCAGACATGACATTTAACGGCTATAAGCATATCTATCCTCTCTTGCACAACAACAAGTTTACAGGTGCCGTAGAAATCTCTTATAGCCTCAAAGCCATTAGCGATGAGGCCATGAAGAGCTCTACCGCCTACTCAAGCTTTATCTTAAAAAAGAACCTTATCGATCCAGACCTCTTCAACAGCAAAAACAGCTCATATGCCCCCTCTGCACTTTCGTCAGAATATCTGCAAGAGACTCACCTCTTGGACAAAAAAGCAGTCCGTGTCTATAATGCGGAGTTAATCAAGGCCATCAACCAAGATCTCGCTGGCCAGGCCTCTTCAAACCTGGAAAAGGGATCTGCCTTTGTTTTGGATACGAAGACGGGGAAATCTCACTTTCTTGTCAGCTTTGTTCCGATCTATACTATGGAAAATAAGTTGGCGGCGTACTATGTCAGCTATCAAAAAGATCTTTTTCTGCCGCAAATCGATGCACTCTATCGGATGCATCTTTTGACCTCTGCATTGGTAGCTTTTCTCTTCTCTATTTTGCTAGTTTTGTACTTTTTATCGCGGCAAAAAGCGGCTAAACAGCTTGAAATGCTCGCAACAGTTGATCCCTTGACAAAAATCTCCAACAGGAACAAGTTCAACCTCGTTCTGCACTCCTCTATGCATGTGGCCTTAAGATATGATATTCCCTTAAGCATCCTTGTTTTCAATATTGATCTTTTTAAAAAGATCAATGACCGCCTTGGCACTGAAACAGGGGATGATATCTTGATCGAAATCAGTTCTCTTGTGCTTCACAACATCCGTCAAGCCGACCTTATCGCACGCTGGGACGGAGATGAGTTTATCATTTTGCTGCCTGAGACCACCCGTCACAATGCCCACATCCTTGCTGAAAAGCTCAGAAAACTTATCCACGAGCATACCTTCGTTGTCACAACTTCGCTTACTTGTAGTTTTGGTCTGACGCAGCTGCATAAAAATGATGATGAGATATCGCTGCTGATTCGTGCAAACAGCGCCTTACAATCGGCAAAAGATCATGGAAGAAACAGAGTTGTAGAGGTTTCTTAAAAGCGGGAGAGTCTTATCAAAAGAAGCCAAGCGGGGATCTGCTTGGCCTGTACACATTTTTAAAACGTTTCGTAGCAACCCCATCCCGGGTCATTTTGAAGTGTCTTGAACTCTTCTCGCGTGATTATCTCATCGCCATTTATGTCCAAATCATAAAAGGTCATGGTCACATCCATTTTATTCATCATTTTTTCCATCTTTTTTTCTTCTGCTGCCATCAGTTCTTTCCACTTTATACTGTTCTCAGCAAATTCTGGCTTTGTAATTCCTCCATCTGCATTTGTGTCAAAAAAATCAAATGTGGGCTGAGGACGGCCAAGTTCCATTGCCATCATACTGCTAAACAGCAAGGCCAATATCCATAAACTTTTCATTTTCACTCCTTAATTTGTTTTCAGAAAAAATAATTGTATCAAAAAACTACCAAAATAAAATATAAAAAAATTAAATACATTTTTATATTATGTTTTTGTCACTCAAGATTACAGAAAGAGGAAGTTTCTAGTGGGCGTTTTATCCTGCACAAAGCAACCCTGCTTTAGTGCAATCTATATCGATTATTGGCCGCGTCGTTTAGCCTGATGAACACTGAACTCTTCTACACTGATCATACCGTCACCGTTCGTGTCGATATCTTCAAAAGCAGGGGAATTGGCTTGATTTTTCATCATCTTTCCCTCTTCTTTCTTCTGTTTCATTCGCTTTTGATGCCC
Organism: Arcobacter sp.; assembly: GCA_024637195.1. Classification (GTDB taxonomy): domain Bacteria; phylum Campylobacterota; class Campylobacteria; order Campylobacterales; family Sulfurimonadaceae. The sequence continues at coordinate 120,985 of JAGXFN010000010.1, read as the reverse complement.
CGATTCATACTCTGATTTTGTTATCATCCCATCTGAATCGGCGTCGTAAGAAGAAAATGTAGGCTGATTGAGCCCTTGTCCTGCCGCCATTAAGCCACTTAGCATTAATGCTGATATCAATAAATGTCGCATTTTGTACTCCTTTTGTTTTGATAGAAAAATTGTATCGCGCAACAACCTAAATTTAACATATAAAAATAAAATACATTATGCATGTTTGTATATTTTTATATTTATTCTCCCTGTTGCTATAGCACTTTTTGCCTATCAAGTAATTTTTATCTATGCTATTATACTATCCAATAAGGAGAGCATAATGCAAAAATTTTCTACTGACAAACCAAACAGCATACAAAATGAGAACTACTTTTTATCCCAGCCCCACCAGCCCTTTTTCCTTGCCGGGATCGTCTGGGCGGTTGTAGGCATGCTTGTCTTTATGGCGGGTTACAAGATGTTTTTAAAAGGGGATTCGCATACTTTTCTCACCCCCTCTGCTTTTCACGCCTACTCCCTCATCTACATCGTGTTCACGCACTTCTTTATCGGCTTTTTATACACGACCTTTTCGCGTTTTTGTCAGAGCGATCCGGTAAAAAAGCCCTACTACCTGCGGACTTTTTTTCTCTACCAAACCGCTTCGGTGATGATCCTTGTCGGACTCTTCAGCTCACAAACGCTTATGCTCTCAGGAATGCTTCTGCTGCTGCTGGGACAGGTCGTCTTTCTTTATATGATCCAGCGCATCTTTGCCTCCGCGCAAGCCCCGCTAAAAGACGACCCTTTTTGGATCTTGCTCTCGTTGTATATCGGAACGGCAACGCATGCCTTTTTTATCCTTGCGACTGTTTTTGAATGGCCGTATTTTGCCCTGCCTTTTGCCTTTAACCTCTACCTGGTCTTCATGACCTTTTCCGTCGCGCAGCGCATGGTTCCTTTCTTCTCGCACTCGAGCGTGAGCAAACACCCCCGATTTGTGCTTCTCGTCTTTGCGGGACTTCTTCTAAAAAGCCTTGCTTCTATTGTGGGGGTACCTCTTCTTGAAGCGGCTACTTCTTTTCTTCTGGGCATCTATATCCTGCTTGAAGTTATGCGCTGGAAGCTCTCCTTTTCCCGCTCACCCAATATCTTGAAAATCCTTCATCTGGCTCTTTACTGGATGCCGATCGCGCTGATCATAGGCGCTCTGGTACAGTTTGGCGAGTACTTTATGGAAGTGAGTTTTCTTTTTGTGGGAACGCATCTATTGGCTCTGGGTTTTTTGACGACGATCATCATCGGCTTTGGAACACGGGTGACACTTGGACACTCCGGTCAGCCGCCGCATGCGGACAGGATCACCCTGCAGATCTTCTACCTGACACAGATCGTCGTTGCTGCGCGTCTGCTCTACTCGCTGGTCTATGGTTTCGATCTCAATGCGACCTGGCTTTTTGATCTTTCTTTAAGTCTCTGGCTTCTTCTTTTCATCTTCTGGGGATGGAAATTCGCCCCCGTTTTGATCTATGGCAATCAAGAATCAAAGGCATGATCATCTACGCGTGAAGCTGCTCTTCACGCCATCTACGCTATAATGCCGTCATGATAAACAAACACTTAACACTCGGGTGTATCAACACCCTCCAAATCGACCGTATTACCGACCCAGGCCTATTTTTGGTGGCAGAAGATGAAAAAGATGTGCTTCTTCCCAACCAATATGTCACCAAAGAGATGCACGTCGGCGACGAGATCGATGTCTTCTTATATACGGACTCTGAAGACCGTATTGTTGCCACAACGGAAAAACCAACCGCCATGCTCGGAGAGTACGGATTTTTTAAGATCGTCGACGTTACCAACTTTGGCGCCTTTGTATATTGGGGACTGCAAAAAGATCTTTTTGTGCCCAAGATCCATCAAAAAGGTCCTTTTAAAGCCGGCGAGAAGAAGATCTTGTATGTCAACTATGACGAAAAGACCCACAGACTCATTGGCTCAGAACGCCTGACTCAGCACCTGAAGTTTCACACCAACACCTACAAGATCAATGACGAAGTCTCCGCTCTTGTCATGGCTAAAACACCGATGGGATGGAAGTGTATCGTCGACAACCGTTTTGAAGGAATGCTCTTTCACAACGAGATCTTTGAAGAGATCAAAGTCGGCCAGACCAAAAAAGCCTACGTCAAACCGATACGCATTGATGGAAAACTCGACCTCTCCTTGCAGCCTGTAGGCGGCAAAAAGTCCGAGATCGGCGAAGAGAAACTTCTTAAGATGCTAAAAGAGAACAAAGGAATGCTTCCGTACAACTACAAAAGCGACGCCGAAGACATCAAAAATATTTTCGGCCTGAGCAAAAAAGTCTTCAAAAGCACCCTCACAGCCCTCGTCAACGCAGACAAGATCGAAGTCAAAGATAACGGCATCTATCTCAAAAAATAGTCCTTTTTCCCCGCGCCTTTTGGCAGCAATAAAAAACTACTTCATCACGATCTCAGCCGCTTTTTTTGCCAAAGAGGGGAAGGTCGTCAGCTTTCCTCCGTAGATATGCAGCAAACGGTTTTTTCCAATACGGTGCAGATCAAGCTTGTATTCGCGCGACATCCGGTTTGGGTCTTTGGCGCTTTTTATCAGAGGCCGCGTACCGATGAAAACCTCTTTGACATCGCTTCGCTTCAGTGCGGTTTTGAGATAGTTGTTACTCTCACGCAGCAGATACTCTACATCTTCCTCATTGACTTCTATCCTGTCCACATCGCCGCTCTCACTGCGCTCCGTCGTACCGATGAGCGTTGTCTCCTTTTCGGGGATGATGAAGAAGATGCGTTTTGATGCTGTCTGCAAAAAAAGCGGCTCGGGAACAAGTACCCGGTCGATGACGAGGTGGATACCGCTGAGTTTTTCTATCGTGTAGGACGAGGGAAGCTTAAAACGTGCATTGACTTCATCCACCCACGCCCCTGTCGCGTTGATGAGCAGAGCGGTGGTGAGCGATCTTTGGGCGAGATGGATGGTGATCTTCTCTGTGTCTATCTCAATACTCTCTACCTGCGTCTTTTCAAGTATCTCCGCCCCCCTGGCCTTGGCTTCTGCCGCTATAGCACAGGTCAGCGCGTAGTCATCGGTTTTTGCGTCCGCGTATGTGAAGACGGCTTTGAGCCCCTCGGCTTTCAAGGCGCCGAAAAGAGCCAAAAATTCCTCTTTTGTGATCTCTTTCGCTTTTTGTCCGTGGCGGGAAAAAAAACCATAAAGCCACAGCCCCGCACGAAGCATCCAAACCGGGCGGGAGCCTGCATAAAGAGGAAGATAGAAGGTGCGCAGCGTGACTAGATCGCTGTAGTTTTCCAGAAGATCCTGCTGGTCTTTCAGCGCTTCTCTGACAAGCGAAAATTCGAAATTCTCAAGGTAACGCAGGCCTCCGTGGATAAGGCGCGACGAGTGCGAGGATGCCCCGGCTCCGATATCTTGTTTTTCTATCACCAGAACGCTTTTTCCCTGCTCGGACAGAGCCTTGGCAAGAGCTGTTCCGTTGATGCCCGCACCTAGAATAACCGCTTCGTAGTGGCTCTGCATATACCGTCCCTCAATAAAAATTGGTATAATCATTGTAACTAAAACACAGGCGCAAACGCATTGAAAATAATTGCACACCGCGGTTTCAGCGGGAATTATCCTGAAAACACACTCCTCGCCTTCGAAAAAGCGCTTGATGCGGGTGCTGACGGGATCGAAACAGACCTGCAGCTCAGTCGCGACAATGTGCCCGTCATCTTCCATGACGATACGCTAAAACGCATCACAGGACTGGATGAAACCCCCGAAACACTCACTCTGGCCGAGCTTCAAAGCCTCGATGCGGGAAGCTGGTTTGACCCTGCCTATGAAAAGCAGAAGATCCCATCTTTGGATGAGCTCCTTGAACTCTGCGACGCCAAGGCAAGCCTGATTCTCGAGATCAAGTACATCCCGTCGACGTACAAAAGACTCTGCCAAGAGATACAAAGGCGCATTCACGATAAACTCGACTGGGTGGAAGTCTCCTGTTTCGAGGACAGTGTTTTGGAATATATGCACCGGCTTGATCCAAAAATAAGACTGCACAAGCTCGTCGACAAGGCAGCAACACTTCAGCGCAAAGACTTTGATATGCGTTATGATTACACTGATTATTTTGACATTGACATCAATTTGCGCACACTTGTTACGCAAATGGGACTTATTCACAGAAAAAAGGTCATCTTCTGGACCCTTGAGGCGGACGAGATCGACGAAGAGATGAAAAAAGGACTTTACGGCATTATGAGCAACAATATTTTATGATTAAACAGCAGTTTCGCTCGTTTTTCTTCCGTCATATGATCCATGACATGGAGAAGTTTATCGAATATTTTTCTATTTTCGGCGGGCTTGGCTGGCAGATCGACATCGACATGCCACTTGAAGCGCTGATACAAAAAGAGATACTTGACAACTTCGGCACCTTGCACAACCAGATAACGGTCCTAACCACCGAAGAGCCGGAATATGCCCGGCTTCTCACCTCCCTCGCACGCGGAGACAGGCGTATCTTTTCTGCTTTTAACAAGAGCGGTCTGAGCAATCTCTACGGCGGTCTCAGCCTGAAGCACCTGCAAAATACGGGCGTACTTGAGGCGGAATACTCCCGAGAGGAGCCCCCGCTCAAAAACGGCCAGAAACTCAAACGCGAGGTCTCGCGCAACCGCATCTCACACAAGATGCGCTTTACCTCCCCTTTTTTGCGTTTCTGGTTCTACTTCATCTCGCCATACCGCGCCTCCATCGAAACGGGGGATTACGACAAAGTCCTTGAGAACATCCGTATCCACCGCCAGAGTTTTGTCGGCTTTACCTTCGAAGAGCTGAGCAACGAGATGATGAAGATGAAGTTCTCTTCGCTAAGCCTCATCGACAGCGGAAGTTACTGGGACAGGCATATCGAGATCGACCTGATGGCGACGACACAAAAGAAAGAGCTGATCGTCGGCGAGTGCAAGTGGAAGAACCACAAGATGAACAAAAAAGAGCTCAACAAGCTTGCCGAAAAGTGCGAAAAGGTCGGCTTCACACCCGACTATCTTGTACTTTTTGCCAAACGCGGTTTTTCAAAGGAACTGCTGAGCCTGCAGAGCACGAAGCTCCGGCTCTACTGCTGTGAGGACTTCGAAGACCTGCTTTTAAATGTCTCGCAGGATGACCTTATCCAGGGATTTGTTCGTCCCTGAACCTTCCTGACCTGCTCGTGCACTGCACACTCTTTCTCATCCACAGGATCGAGTTTATGCCATTTCATATATAGCATCTGCTCCTCATAAGGGAGATTTATGCCATACTGGGCGTTCATGTAGAGATAGACCCGCGCGATGTTTCCTTTCATAAAAAGAGGCGGTTCGGCTATCTTCTTCTCATCTAAGAGCAGAAAGTTGCAAAGTTTTTTGCTTTTCTCGCCCGCTTCGCCATAACGGTAGCCCTTAATCGCGCGTGCAAGCTCTTTTGTGACGGGGATGATGTTGAAGATATCTCTGTCGTAGGCCTGGTAGCCTTCATCACTCTTGCGGCAGCATCTTACTCCGCTATAGGGCTTGCCACTAAGGTTGATACAGATCTTCTCCCTCCAGCAGCGCCGTGTTTTCCCCACAGCCTCTTCGGGCACAATGCGGATGAACTCCACTTCGCTCTGCTTCTTAAAACAGCTGCTCTGAACCGTTATCCGGTCCATACAGGTCGTCGGGTCGTAAGAGTAGGCTTCGTTCGAAAAGGCCGTGCGTGCATAATCAAAATCGATCTGCTTAAAGATCTTGGTTGCATGCGAATAGCTTTTGGGCTGGGGATAAGGACTTGCCGCGGCAAGCAGCAGGGGCAAAAATAGTATAAACAAGTAGTGCATAGATAGCTCCTTTAAGAGACTATACGCAGCGCCTGATAAGCTTCTTGAAGCAGCTGGAATTTCTGCGTATAGCGGTCAACTGTGGCGGTGTTTTCACAATGCACACGGTCCGGGTGGTAGACTTTGACAAGTTTTTTGTAGCTTCGGCGAAGTGCGTCTTGGCTTGAGCCGACCGGGCACTCCAACACAGTATAGTAGTGTAGCATATCATCGATCTCTTCATCCGTATGCTCTTCAAATTTAAACTGTCCGTACTCGGCGTAAAGATTCTGCATAAAATAAGCATCATAGGTGTAGTGGATCTGATAGTGAAGGATATGGCGTTTGTTCAGGGCTCTTTCCAGACGGGCCTTGGCCTTGTTGTCGGGAAGTTCCAAAAAGATGTTCATAACGCCCTCTTGGACGATGTAAAGCTCAAGCTGTGACTTCAGGTAGCTCACGACCCAGCGGTTGGGACGGTCGAGCTTTATCTGGACCTCCTGAGCACTTCGCGCCTGAAGGCGGACCTCAATCATCTGCGGCTCTTCCTGCTCCTGAAGCTCTATCTTGACGGGGTACTTGATGTAGCGCATCACCGAGCGGAAGTAGAAGTCATTGTCAGTTTCGAGATCTTTGGTGTAATGCAGACAGAGTGCATGGATAAACTCCTCTTTCGACTCTAAAAGCGCAGTGTTGTGAAAGACCAGTACCGACTTGGGCAGAAAAAGCATATCCTGCGCATACCGGTTCAAGAACTCCTCCATCCATGCGGATTTCAGCGTCTCAAAGCCCGTGCGCACGATGATCATATTATTTTGCAAGATAATTTTCACACCGTCTCCTTGGAACGTAAAAAGCATCGCATTACAGCGATGCGCTCTATTATTTCTTAGAGAAAAGCAAATAGAGTACCACTTAGGCCTCCGTCTGTGTCAACGCCGCGTAGCACTCCGGTCTTCGGTCTTTGAAAAGCCCCCAGTAGGCTCTCAACTGCCGGTTTTTTTCAAGATCGTATTTTGCGTAGATGATCTCCTCTTTGTCCCGCGAGGCTTCCGAAATCTTTGCGCCCGTGCAGTCTGTCATAAACGAGGAGCCGTAGAAGGTAAGCGAACAGCTCCTGCCCTCTTCCTCCCCGATACGGTTTGCTGCTATAACAGGCGTCGTATTGGCCGCGGCGTGGCCCATTTGGACGCGTTGCCAGTGTTCTTTGGAATCCACGCCGATCTCAGGCTCGCTTCCTATGGCTGTGGGGTAGAAGATAAGCTCGGCTCCCATCAACGCCAAAGAGCGCGCCGTTTCGGGAAACCACTGGTCCCAGCAGATGCCCGAACCGATCGTACCAAAGGCGGTTTTCCAGACCTTGAAACCCGTATCGCCGGGAGTAAAATAGAACTTTTCCTCATACCCCGGACCGTCTGGGATATGCGTCTTGCGGTAGTTTTCAAGAATAGTCCCGTCGCTGTCTATGACGACTAAAGAGTTGTAAAATTTCTCCCCGCTCTTTTCGAAGTAGCTCACCAGAAGCACCACTCCAAGCTCTTTTGAAAGACGGCTGAACTGCGCGAGCAGAGGATGCGCTTCTAGAGGCTGCGCCCAGCTGAAGTACTGATCGTCCTTATCCTTGCAGAAGTAGAGTCCCTCGAAAAGCTCAGGAATCAATATGATCTGTGCACCCTCAGACGCCGCGAGACGCACCATACTTTCGGCTTTTGCACGGTTGGCCTCTTTGTCATGACCCATCTTCATCTGAATTGCGGCGACGTTTACCATAAGGACTCCTCTTTTTTAAAATTATACCAAAGCTCCCTGCTTGTTTTTGGTCTCTGCCCAGAACTCTTATGTACTTTTGGATAAAATGCACCTTTAAATAGAGATCAAGGTTTCCTAATGGCAGCAGGTTTTTTTGCAGTATTTGATGATATAGCGGCGCTCTTGGATGATGCGGCGGCGATGAGCAAGATCGCCGCCAAAAAAACGGCGGGCGTGCTGGGCGACGATCTCGCCGTCGGGGCGGAAAAGGCCTCTGGCTTTGCCTCCTCGCGGGAGCTTCCAGTTTTGTGGGCCATCTCAAAAGGCTCTTTTCGCAACAAGATGATTATCCTGCCGTTGGCTTTTCTTCTGAGCGCTTTTGCCCCCTGGCTGATCGTACCGATACTGATGCTCGGCGGCATCTATCTGGCCTATGAGGGGGCGGAAAAGATAGTGGAGTACTTCTATCCGCATCCGCAGCTTGCCGTCAATGCCTTCATCCCTCTTTCAGAAGAGGAAATACTCGCACTCGAAGCGACAAAGATAAAATCCGCCATTCTTACGGATTTCATCCTCTCTATAGAGATCATCATCATCGCTCTGGGAACAGTGGTGCAAAACACTCTGCCGACCCAGATCCTTGTCGTCTCCGCTATAGCGATCCTGGCAACAGCGGGTGTTTACGGCCTTGTCGCCCTGCTGGTAAGAATGGATGATGTCGGCTTCAAGCTGATAGCCGTCGCAAAAGACAAGAACAAGGTTTTAAAGGCAGTGGGCGAGTTCTTGGTCCAGGCACTTCCCAAGGCGATCAAAATTTTGACCATCATCGGAACATTGGCGATGCTTCTTGTCGCGGGCGGGATATTTGTCCACAATGTCCATCAGATCCATGAGGCCCTGCACTTTCTGCCCGCCATCTTGGGCGAACTCCTGACGGGTCTGCTCATCGGAGCCGCTGCCGTGGGGCTTCACAAGTTAGTTATGAAGATAAAAAACTACGCTTTTGAAAAATAGTCCAGTATCTCCTCTCCGGAGCCTCTGAAAACGATCTGTTCGGCGCGTTTTTCTATCTGGTAGTCATACATCGGGTCATAATACTCTTCCAGAAGATACTGCACCCACTCCTTGTAGCTCTCAAGCGAGCCCGTTGCCTTCTGTTCACCCACGGCGTCCTCAAAAAGAGCGCAGACCCTCGCGTACCGTTCGCTGCCTATCCTTTTTATGATGCGTTCCATGGCGAGGCGGATATCCTTGCTCCACGCCTGAAGCGGCGCTTCATAGCCCGCCTCTGTGTACATCATCTGGGCCTGTGTCACATACTCGTCAAAGGTCGTCTCAACTCTTTGCAGCGTCGGTGTCTCGAGGATTACGCGCGGAGCCTGGGCCAGATAAGCGGCAAGCGACTTGGGAATATAGATGGTCCCTACATTTTTTCCCTCGTCCTCAAATACAAGCTCCGGGCACCCCTGTTCAAGCTTTTCTATCAGCTCATAGGCCAGGGCATTTTCAAAATTGATCTGGGTCGGCTGGGCCGTGATTTTGCGGCCGAAGGAGGAGCCTCGGTGATTGGCAAGGCCCTCAAGGTCGATGGCATTATGAAGTTTTTTCAGCAGAATCGTCTTTCCGGAGCCGGTGCGTCCGCCCAGGACAATGGGCGAAAAATGCTTTGGCGAAGCGTCGATCTGCTCCAAAAGATAGTTCCTGAAAGCCTTGTAACCGCCTTTTAGCCGCGTGATCTGCGTGCCTGTCTCGCTTAGCCACTCTTGGGATATCTTGGAGCGCTGGCCTCCTCTGAAACAGTAGAGCAGCGCATCCGGATGGGAGGAGATAAAATCCGTCCATGCCTGTATGCGTTCTTGTCGGATGGTACCGCCGACAAGTCTGTGCCCGAGTTTTACCGCTTCTGTGTTTCCCTCTTCTTTGTAGCAGATGCCGATAAGATGGCGCTCTTCGTCATTGATAAGCGGGAGGTTGACGGCGTTGGTGAAGGCTCCGTTTGAAAACTCCACGGGAGCTCTGACATCTATCAGCGGAGTGCGGTTTAAAACGATCGACTTAAAATCATCACTCAAGGGCAGCATGCTCACCTATACGACCTCGATCAGATGCTCGCCCTGAACCGTAGTCTCGCCGATGGCTTCAAGCGCAAGACCAAAGCTGTGCGCCGTTTTCAAGAAGTCCGCTATCGCAGGATTTCTCACGACTACCAGCAGTCCGCCCGAAGTCTGCGCGTCGCAGAGTATCTCACGCTGCTGCTGCGACATTGGACTGATCTTATGGCCGTAGCTCATAAAGTTTTTGCGTGCTCCGCCCGGGATACAGCCGAGTTCTCTGTATTTTTCCACATTGGCCAGCAGGGGTACCTTGTCAAACCAGACCTTCGCGCCGATAGCGCTGGCCTCGCAAATCTCGCTAAGATGTCCGAGCAGACCAAAGCCTGTCACGTCTGTCATCGCGACAACGCCCTCAAGCAGTGCAAACTCCGCACCCGCCTTGTTCAGTGTCGTCATTGCCTCTATCGCGGGGTCAATGTGCCCTGCTTCGATCTTCTTCTGTTTTTGCGCGGTGGAGAGGATACCGATGCCCAGCGGCTTGGTCAAAAAGATCGCGCACTCTTCTTCGCCCGTGCTGTTTTTCATCAGGTTTTTGTTCTCGACAATGCCCGTCACCGCAAGCCCGAAAATAGGCTCGGGGGAGTCGATGGAGTGACCGCCGGCCAGAGGGATGCCTGCGTCTTCACAGACCGCACGGCCGCCGTCTATGACCTGTCGGGCCACCTCGGCACTGAGCTTCTCTATGGGCCAGCCAAAGATGGAGATCGCCATCAAAGGACGTCCGCCCATCGCGTAGATGTCGCTTAGCGCATTGGTGGCGGCGATACGTCCGAAGGTAAAAGGATCGTCCACGATCGGCATAAAGAAGTCCGTTGTCGAAAGTACAGAAGTCCCGTTGCCCAGGTCAAATGCCGCGGCATCGTCTTTGTGCTCGTTGCCCACGAGAAGTGATGGGTAGTCTATGCTCGGACGCGTGCTTTGGAGTATCTCATCAAGCAGCATCGGCGAGATCTTGCATCCGCATCCCGCACCGTGGCTATACTCCGTCAGTCTTACTTCTTCCATTCTTTTTCCTTGCTTTGGCTATACTTTTGCCTCTTTAAAAAACTAATACTGATCACTAAGATGAATTTTTCAAAGAAGCCTCGACATTATAGCACCCGGAGATTAATACTAATGATAGAGATACCCTGCTTCAAAAACCTTTCCATCACCCATATCGTCTGCGACTACAACGGCACCATCGCAAAAGACGGAACCGTACTCCCGCAGATCAAGGAACTTTTCGAACAGCTCGCCAAGAGCTACACGCTCCATGTTATCACCTCCGACACCTTCGGAAGCGTCAACGCCCAGCTAGTGGGGTACGCTACCCAGATCAAGGTACTACACACAGATGATCATACAAAAGAGAAGGCGGCCTTTTTAATGGCTCTGGGAGCAGAGCAGTGCGCTGCTATGGGAAACGGCAACAACGACAAGGAAATGCTCAGCGCAGCCGCTGTGGGGATTGCGATACTCGGTGATGAGGGGTGCAGCGTACAGACGCTTATGAGCGCCGACATCGTCTGCAAAAGCAGCGCCGATGCACTTGCTCTCTTTCTTGAGCCAAAACGGCTCATCGCTACGCTTAGAAGATAGAGGCTGTGTTTATAATGAAGGGGAGTAAGTTTCCCAGTAAGCATTGAGCTCTTGCTTTATTCTGGCCAGTTTGTCTTCTTTGCTGTTTTTGGACTCGGGATCATAAGAGGCGAGCAGACCGGCAAGTTTGGCCGCGCCCATGCATTCGTCTTCGTTTTCGTCCAGCAGCTTGTTCAGTCCGTTCATCGCCCGTGCGTTAAACTGCAGTGCAACTTCACGGCACTGCATCGCATTAAATATAAATATATCCGGGTATAAGCGCTCTATACTGATCTGATAACCTTTTAACAACATGTTCTTCCTTTTCTCATCCCACCCCTAGCGTCGTTCGCTATAATTTAAAAAACATAGGCAAACAGCCTGTTTTGAGATCCGCGCCAAGCGTGTGGTTTTTGATCTGCATCCGCTCTTTTCTATAGAGCAAGAGCAGATATCAAAATTTATCCGTAATTATAGCGATAAAAAAGATAATAAAAAAGAATTATTTTAATCAATTGCAGCACTTCTGCTATCATTGCAGTATGAAAAAATATATACTCTTTGATAATGACGGTGTACTGGTCGAGACGGAGAAGTGGTACTATCGGGCCAATGTCGAGATTCTTGAAGACATGGGGATTGAACTTTGCGAAGCGCGGTACCGCGAGATCATGATCGCAGGAGAGAGCGCCTTTTTGCTTGCACAAGAACAGGGTTTTGAGACGGCGACAATCGAAAAGGCACGCGACCGGCGCAACGAGCGCTATCAGCACTATTTGCGCACGGAAGACATACAGATCAAAGGGGTGAAGGAGCTGCTGAAGGCCTTGGCAAAGAACTATGCTATGGGCATCGTCACCTCCTCGCGGCGTGAGGATTTTGAGCTTATCCATGCCAAACGCGGCATCGCAGAGCAGATGCAGTTTGTCCTGTGCAGCGGCGAATATGCCCGCGCCAAACCCCATCCCGATCCCTACCTCAAAGGTCTTGAGCTCTTCGGGGCCGACAAACACGAGGCGATCGTCGTGGAAGACTCACAGCGCGGACTGCGCTCGGCTGTTGAAGCGGGCATTGACTGCCTTATCGTGCATAACCACTTCACCTCATCGCATGACTTTACGGGAGCCTGCGGGCATATCGAAACCCTGCATGCACTTGAAAAAGTGCTAAAAGCTTAGGGCAAAGTCGCTGCTCTGCATCCCCAGCGCTTCTGCGACAGCGGCGTTATAAAGCTTTCCGTCGTAGGTGTTGAGCGCCGTTGCCATAACAGGAAGCTTTGAGCAGACCTCCGCCGCGCCATAGCGGGCCAGAGCCTTCACATACGGTAGCGTCGCATTTGTAAGTGCGTAGGTCGAGGTGTGCGGATAGGCTCCGGGCATATTGGCGACGCAGTAGTGTACTATCCCCTCTTCTATAAAGGTCGGTGCCGTATGTGTCGTCGCATGCGAACTCTCGAAACATCCTCCCTGATCGATGGAGACATCTACCAAGACGCTTCCCTTTTTCATCTTTTTCAGCATTGCTCTGGTGATGAGCTTGGGTGCTTTTGCTCCCGGGACAAGCACCGTGCCGACAACAATGTCGCACTGCGGCAAGAGTGCATTTATGTTCTCCTGAGAGCTGTAAAGCGTGGCCACATTGGCGTCCATCACATCATTGAGATAGTGAAGCCGCTCGGTGTTGATGTCCATGATCGTCACATCCGCGCCCAGTCCGGCCGCAACCTCCGCCGCCGCCTTGCCCGCAACACCGCCGCCAAGTACCATGACTTTGGCCCGATGGGTCCCCACGACACCGCCCGCAAGGATTCCGCTTCCGCCGTGATAGCGCCCCAGATGAACCGCACCCATCAGTGCCGCCATCTTTCCGGCTACCTCGCTCATCGGCTCCAGAAGCGGCAGACGGCGCCCGATCTCAAGAGTCTCATAGGCAAAAGCGCGTATCCCCTTCTCCAGCAGAAAATGGGTCTGCGCCGTGTCTGCCGCCAGGTGAAGGTAAGTAAAAAGCGTCTGGTTTGGCTTAAAAAGCGCATATTCCTGCGCTATAGGCTCTTTTACTTTGAGGATCATCTCGGCAACGTCAAAAATCGCCGTGGCTTCTTTGAGTATTGTCGCACCCAAGACCTCATAATCCGCGTCACTGAAACCGCTTCCTTCACCTGCAGCCGTTTCAACATACACACGATGCCCCTCTTTCACCAGCTCGCCGGCACCTGCAGGCGTGAGTGCAACGCGGTATTCGTCTGTCTTGATCTCTTTTGGTACACCAATGATCATCTAAGCTCCTTATCCCTCATCTTTTCCTATGTGCATCATAGTGCATGAGCGCGCTTTTTTTTCTTTGATGCATGCATTAAATGTTCGCATAAGCTGTGGCTAATTTAACTTTTAAGATTTTTCAGAAGGGGAAAATATTGCGCCTAATAAGTTTTAAAAAAGACATAATTTGGAGGTTTCACAAAATTAGGTGTTAGTCGAATAGATAAGTGTCTATGAAATTGGGGTCATTCCACTTTGTCATCTAACTATTTATTCATGCACATTCTATATAACCAAGGCTTAATCAGTAACTTATTTGAACATTTTTTGTGTTCCAATAAATTTTAAAATATTGCATTATGCAAGGATGCATATCTTTTATTGGCTAAAAGAATAAATTCATACTATCTGTAAAGTAATCAACAAGTGCTTTTTTTTGGAGTTTTTTTATGAAGAAAAAACTGCTGGATAGTACCTCATAATAAAAACACTAGCCGACATCGTCTACAGCCTTTGAAAGGCCATCTTTGTACTCAGATGGCGACAGGGCCAATATTTTCTTTTTCTGCTCTTGCAGAAGCTTCTTGAATTCTGCGTCCATCTCCGCATCTAGCTGCTTGCGTTTGGTGATGTAGTGCCAGCACAGATCATTCACCCAGTCACTGATTTTCAGATAGCCCTTGTCAAAGTCAGTTGGCTTCTTAGCAAACTTATAATGCGAAGATTTATAATAAAGGTCATTGTTTAGTTTTTCAAAATCCATATGCAAGGATAGTATTAAAAAAGAGCAGTTGATAAAAATATGACAGATTGAATCAATAGGTTTTTTTGTTTGAATATGCCGCGAAGTGCTTGGGGGAGATTTGCAGGTGGTGTCAGCGCTGGGATTCTAACCCAGGACCTTCCGATTAGGAATCGGATGCTCTATACAGCTGAGCTACGCCGACGTGGTGGACAGAAAGCGTATTTTAGCGACTTAACATTATATTTACAACAAGACAGAGTATAATGACTACATGAAAAAATACATTTTAATAGTTTCCTTACTTATCCTGCCCCTCTATTCACAGAGCATTACGGCGGGTTATGATATCAGTTTTGGTATCGTCGGTGAGATAGGAAAGGCGGAGATCACCTACATTCACGACGAAGACGATTACACGGTCTATGTGCATGCCTGGACGACCGGGATGGCCTCTGTTTTGAGCAAAAACCGTGAAGAAGAGTATATCTCTCAGGGCAGTATCGTCAAAGGTATCTTGCGTCCTGATGTCTTTGTCAAGTACCGTAAAAATGACAGCGCCGTAAAAAGCAGCGTCTACCTCTTCAACTATGACGCGCAGGAGGTCATGCTCTTACAGTCAAAAGAGGAGCTCGTCAACTCCACGCAGTTCAATGTCGACACAATGAAAACCGTCACTGTCCAAAACAAAACGTTCAGCCACACCGAAGAGCTTTTTGAATTTTTTGCAAAAGATGATCTCTTGTCTCTTTTTTTCAACACCCAGAAGATCCTTCCGACGCTCGAAGAGGGTCAGAAAATACACTTCACTGCCATCGGCTCCAAAAGTCCCGGCGGTATCATCGACATCATCGTTCCAGAGGGCAAGGTCCGACAAGAACTTCTGACCCTTATGGCTGACGAAGAGGCGAAACTCATCACCGTCATCATCAACCAAGATATCTTTCAAAGTGAAAAAGGTGAGCTTCATGTTAATTTTGACCGTGATTATTTAGCCAAAGATGTACTGCTGAAAGATGTGATCATGTTTGGCGATATCCGCGGAATACGGACCTGCCAGACCGTAGAAAATTAAACAGACACACGCCTGAAGACAGAGGCTGCAAGCTTCAAAGTTTTCAGACAAGAAGCTTCTTATTGAAAAGATGAGCATTCCTTCCAAACAGCTCTTGACATATTTTAATTTTTACCCTATAATTTCGCCCTCTTAAACATCGGTTTAGGACTATTTGATGGGGTATCGCCAAGCGGTAAGGCACTAGTTTTTGGTACTGGCACTCGGGGGTTCGAATCCCTCTACCCCATCCATTAAATGTCGCGGAATAGAGCAGTTCGGTAGCTCGTCGGGCTCATAACCCGAAGGTCATAGGTTCAAATCCTATTTCCGCAACCAAGAAAAATCACTACTTCTGAATCTCATCATACTCTGATTATTTTTTTAAGCAAACAAACAACTTACACACTAAAACGTCGCGGAATAGAGCAGTTCGGTAGCTCGTCGGGCTCATAACCCGAAGGTCATAGGTTCAAATCCTATTTCCGCAACCAAGTTCAAAACACTTCTTCAATCAACTCTTTATCAATCAGCTTATTTACCAACTCAACTACTAAGTACAACACACAGCAAGAACTGTTTACACATCCAAAATAATTTTATTATAGATTTTGAAACTTTTTTAGATTAGACAAGCGGGTTACTAGGGGTCTTTTGATGGCCAGAAGAGGTGCGGAGCTTAATAGCTCCCCTCGGTTACGGCGATGACGTAGTTTTCATCGACTTCGACAGCAGAAAAGGCATGCTGGCCGCAGAAACTTTCGTTCATCTCTTGCGCCCAGGCCCGGGCTATGCGCATCGCGTTCTCTTTGTCGCTAAGCGTCTTGATCTGGGGCATCTGCTTGCGTTTTGCACAGGCACAGAGTTTTTCAACTACAACATGATGATCCATGACCTAACCTTTGCAGCCGCAGCCGCCGACCATGCCGATGACATAATTGTCATCCACTTCGACGAGCTGAAACTGATGTTTACCGCAAAAACTTCCCTGCATAGATGCAAGCTGTGCCAAAGCCGCTTCGTTTGCTGTCTCTTTGGCCTCGTATGAAGTGATCTGTGAGAGCCCCTCTTTTTTTGCGCAGCTGCAGAGTTTTTCAATAACGACGTGATGTTCCATGATCTTTCTCCAATGGTAGTTTAAAGAATAGATGCATAAGCCATTCTCAAACTGCTTTTACCGTAGAGAAATACGCTATGTTTCACTAACACCCTCACCCCTGCGAGCTGTCCACTTTCCCCCGCATCTTCTTGGTATTTGCGTGTTTAGTCTTGCTGTCCATCCGTCTTTTCTGGGAGTTTTTTGTCGGTTTGGTCGCTTTTCGCTTTTTTTGGACTATAGCAGCACTTTTGACGAGCTCTTTTAGCCGTTGAAAAGCGGCTTCTTTGTTCTCTTCTTGAGAGCGGGACTCTTGGGATTTGATGTTGATGATGCCATCTTTTGTGATCCGGTGGTCGCGCATCTCCAGAAGCTTCTCTTTGTAAAAGTCGGGAAGCGTGGAGGAGTTGATGTCGAAACGCAGGTGGATAGCAGTGGAGACTTTGTTGACGTTTTGTCCCCCCGGACCTTGCGACCTGACAGCAGTTGTCTCGATCTCGGCATCGGCTATTGTGACGGTGTTTGAAATCTCAAGCATGGTGTGTCCTCGTGTCTGATGGGGTATCTGCACGATTGTATCATATTTGCACCAGCGAAGGGCGCGGCGTTCAGCTCAGCGGTGTCGTCTTATAAACGAAGTAGAGTTCGTCTTTAAGGATGTTAAGCTGTTTGATCACATTGTTCCGGCGTGCCTCGTCCATAGCCAAATGCTGTTCAATGGAGTCATAGATACGGTCGATATTGGCGTAGGCTTCTTGAAGGAGTTCGGCTTTTATCTTCTCTTGTATGCTCATAAGGGGATCTTTTTGTGGGGTATCCCCCAAAAAGGGGGAGTGACCTTAGCGGATAAGGTCGAAGAAATAGTCGGTCGTTGCGATACCTTTAGTGTCTTCGTCAAGCTGGTCAAGAACCTTGTTCGTGATCCATGTCAGAAGATTTAAGGCACCGTCGTATCCGCTGATAGAGTAGCGGTGAAGGTGGTGACGGTCGAAAATCGGGAATCCGATGTAGATAAGCGGCGTGCCCGTGTCGCGCATCAACTCTTTGCCGTAGCTGTTTCCGATCATAAAGTCGACCGGCTCGGTAAAGAGAAGTGAACGCATGTGCCACAGATCTTTTTCAGCCCATACATTTAGACTGTCTTTTGCAGGCGAGGTGTCAAGCAGTGCTCTCATCTCGTCTGCCCAGCCCTTTGGTGCATTGTGACAAAGCACGTGAGTCGGCTCTGCGCCCATCTCCAAAAGGAATGAAACGGCACCCAAAAGGAAGTCAGGATCACCCCAGATAGCAAACTTTTTACCGTGCATGTAAGGGTAGCTGTCCTGCATCGCATCGACCAGACGGCCGCGCTCTACTTTGAGTTTTTCAGGGACTTCTGTTCCTGTCAATTCCGCAAGTTTCATCACGAACTCGTCCGTGCCTTTAAGACCGACCGGGTTAGAGAATCCGCCTGCATGTTTCCAGCGTTTTTCGACCATTTTCATGGTTTTGGACGTGGCGTATTTTTGCAATGAGATCGTTGCGCTTGAGTTGATGCAGTCTTTGGCATCATCAAGTTTTGTTCCGCCCTGGAACATCTCGTACTGACCCGCAGGCATATCCCACTGATCAGAGTGGTCGCCCAGCATGATGTAGTCAGTCCCGAAAGCCTCGACAATCGTCTTTACCGAGCGAAGTGAACCGATGTAGGTCTCAAATCCAGGGATAATGTTGATGCGCTGCTTCGTCTCGCCTTTTTGGCCTTCTGTCAGCTGAGACATAATGCCATGCATCATGTTGTCATAGCCTGTGATATGGCTGCCGACAAAAGAAGGTGTGTGCGCAAAAGGTATAGGGTATTCAGCCGGCAAAAACTCGCCGCCGTCTTCCTCTTTTGCTGCGATGATAAAGGCCAAAAGATCGTCTCCGATAACTTCCGCCATACAGGTGGTCGAAACCGCGATCATCTTAGGCTTGTAGACCGCTGCACAGTTTTTAAGACCCTCTTTCATGTTGTTAAGGCCGCCAAATACTGCCGCGTCTTCTGTCATAGAGTCCGATACACAAGGTGTCGGCTCTTTGAAGTGACGGGTGAAGTAACTTCTAAAATACGCCACACAGCCGTGAGAACCGTGGACATAAGGCATCGTGCCCTCAAAGCCCAGCGCTACCATAACCGCACCGAGCGGCTGGCAGGCTTTTGCCGGGTTGACGGTGATCGCTTCACGGGCAAGGTTTTTCTCACGGTAGTCCCATGTCTTGGTCCACTCTGAAATCTCATCGACTTTTGCAGGGTTGACCGCGAGCATAGAGGACTCGAATTGCTTCTTATTTTTGAGTACGTCTTGGTACTCAGGTCGTTTAAACAGATCTTTTCCGTTTACAATTTTTTCTACTTCTTGCATGTTATTCTCCTTCCTTTTCCCATGGTGCTTTTGAGTGCGCCCATACTGGAGAGTTGATCGCTAAATCCATGTCTTGTGCAAATATGGCAAATCCGTCGTATCCGTGGTAAGGTCCGCTGTAGTCCCATGAGTGCATCTGACGATACGGAAGACCCATTTTCTGGAATACATACTTCTCTTTGATCCCTGATGCTACGAGGTCTGGCTGAAGTTTTTTCACGAAGGCTTCAAGCTCATACTCGTTAACGTCATCATAGATAACAGTCGATCGGAAGATCTCCTCTTTGGTTCGTTTGTAGTCATCATCATGCGCAAACTCATACCCTGTTCCGATGACCTCCATACCGAGGTCTTCATAGGCACCGATTACGTGACGAGGACGTAGACCGCCGACGAAAAGCATTACCGTTTTACCCTCAAGACGCGGTTTGTATTTCGCGACGACCGCATCGATCATCGGCTGGTACTTCGCGATAACTTCTTCGCATTTTTTCTGAACAGACTCGTCAAAAAAGGCTGCGATCTTGCGAAGTGATTTGATCGTTTGGCTCGGTCCGAAGAAGTTGTACTCGATCCATGGAATCCCGTACTCCTTCTCCATGTGGCGGCTGATATAGTTCATCGAACGGTAGCAGTGAAGCAGGTTCAATTTTACCTTCGGTGTCAACGCCATCTCTTTGAGTGTCGCATCGCCTGACCACTGTGCCACAACACGAAGACCCATCTCTTCAAGAAGAATACGGCTTGACCACGCGTCACCGCCGATGTTGTAGTCTCCGATGATCGCAACGTCATACTCAGTTGCAGTAACATCACTGATATCTACGTTGACTTTGCCGTCGAAGACATAGTCACGTACCGTGTCATTTGCGATGTGGTGACCCAGAGATTGGGAAACCCCGCGGAAACCTTCACAGTTGACCGGAACGATTGTTTTTTCGATCTCATTGGCTTTTGTCTTGGCTACGGCGTTGATATCGTCTCCGATAAGACCGATCGGGCACTCCGACTGGACCGTGATGCCGTTGTTAAGCGGGAAAAGTGCTTCGATCTCGTCGATACATTTTCCGAGTTTTTTATCTCCGCCGAAAACGATGTTGTTCTCTTGGAAATCCGAGCTAAAGTTCATCGTAACAAAGGTATCGACACCGGTAACACCGATGTAGTAGTTACGACGGCCTGCACGGCTGTACTGACCGCATCCGATAGGTCCGTGGCTGATATGGATCATGTCTTTGACCGGACCCCATACCACCCCTTTTGAACCCGCATAAGCACAACCGCGTTGGCTCATAACACCCGGAACGGTTTTCTTGTTTGAGCGGACATCTCCGCAGGTTTTTTGATTTTCATCATTTGGAGATCCTACACCCAAGTGTTTCTCGCGGTTTTTTGCCGCTTTTTCAGGATAGGCTTTTAAGATCTCTTCAATGGCCGATTTTTGTTTGGCTTCTAGTGATTCTGGTCCCATAATGCACCTCTTCCTTACGCGACTTCAATACGGAATTGTTCCATATTATCGAGGTGATGACATAGTTTCATTGTCTCATCATCTGCTGCATCGACACGTTTAGAAATTGCCGACATCTGGTAACGGTTCATGTAGATCATGTACTTTTGCAAATTTTCAGGGTTCTCTTCTTTGAAGTAATGAACCATTGCTCTAAACAAAAAAGTATCCTTATTTGTGTAGCTCAACCACTCTTTATCTCTCTCTTTTGTACCCATCAAAAGCTTGATCTCGTTGACATCACTGATATCAACATCCGCAATTTTTTCTGCAACCAATTCGTCTGGAATTTGATTCCCCATTGAAGCCGGGAAGTGAAAACCTAATACAAACATCTAATCTCCTTTTTCTGTTGTTTTCTTTTCATTATTAACAAGATGTTATTTGGTCATTTTCATGACAGCCATTGAAGATTCCTCAAAAGAGGAACCTTGCTTTTCTTTACGCCTCTGCCGCTTTACCGACTTGAGTCTCATCGATTTCGTCTTCAAGACCGAAGGCAAGAAGAAGTTCTTCAAGCTCATCCATCGTGATCGGAGTCGGAATGATCTTCATATCGTTGTTTACGATTTTACGGGCAAGCTCTTTATATTCGCGTGCCTGGTCAGATGAAGGGCTGTACTCGACAACCGTCATACGACGAAGTTCAGCGTGCTGAACAATGTTGTTACGCGGTACGAAGTGGATCAGTTGTGTTCCAAGACGCTGCGCAAGTTCGAGTGAAAGATCGTACTCTTTGTCTGTCATACGTGCATTACAGACAAGACCCGCAAGACGTACTCCGCCGGTGTTTGCGTACTTCAAGATCCCTTTTGAGATGTTGTTCGCCGCATACATCGCCATCATTTCGCCTGACATTACGATGTAGATCTCTTGTGCTTTTCCTTCACGAATCGGCATTGCAAACCCGCCGCACACAACGTCACCAAGAACGTCATACGAAACAAAGTCAAGACCTTCTTCATCATAGGCACCCTCTTCTTCAAGAAAGTTGATCGCCGTAATAACACCGCGACCTGCACAACCGACACCCGGCTCAGGTCCGCCTGACTCTGTACAGTTGATCCAACCGCCCGGAGTCTCTTTGTCAAAAAGGCCCTTGCCCCAAAGACGTGCCTGCTCCATCTCGACATCCTCGATGGTTCCAAGCTCTGCCGCAAGAGAAAGAATAGTGTCTTGTGCTTTCTCATGAAGAATAAGACGCGTTGAATCCGCTTTCGGATCACATCCGACGATCATAATGTTTTTCTCGAAATAGTTTGACATTGCTGCCAATGTGTTTTGAGATGTAGTAGATTTACCAATCCCACCTTTTCCATAGAACGCGATTTGTCGCAAGCTAGGTGCTCCAGCCATGTTATCTCCTTGTTTTTGAACTTCACTTAGTTTGATGCAAGGGGTGTTCTATGCTTTTTTCTACATTTACAGGATTTACAATGACAAAAGAGGACGAAAAGAACAAAATTGTAGGAATGGATGATGCAGGGCTGCAAAACTGACAAAAGAGATGATTTGAAACGTTTCTTGTATTGTTTTTCTGCGTAATTAGGATAACACAGCAACTATAAGTTAGAATTTATTAGATTTTCAAATACTCGAGGTCCCATGCTACTTCTTATCGACTATATTTATTTTGTATACGGCCTTGCATTTTTTCTATTTGGTTTTTCTATTTTGAACTACCCAAGTGAGAGCTCTGTCTTCAAATTTAACAACTCGCTCTTATACCTGGGGCTTTTCGGGATCTCGCACGGCATCTATGAATGGGTGGTGATGTTCGGGATGCTCAGAGGTTTTGCAGCCGAAGGTTTTGTGCACGAAGCCGCTTTTGTTTTAATGTTCTTTTCTTACTTCATGCTTCTTTTTTTCGCCGTCAGCGTTATCTGGGGGCGCGAACGCAGGCTGGAGATACTTGCGCTTTTTACTTTCATCTGGCTTACAGCGCTGATACTCTTTAGCGGCTTCTCGTTTGTCAATATGGATATTCTCACCCGCTATCTCCTCGGTGCTCCGGGGATTTTCCTAAGCGCCTACATCTTCTTTCGTCCGGACTATATCGCACACAGCGTAAACTATAAGAAGGTCAAGCCCTATCTCTATAACCTTGGTCTGATCTTTTTACTTTACGGTATCTTTGCGGGCGTGATCGTTCCAGCAGGAGAATTCTTTCCCGCCTCCTATCTCAATGCCGACACCTTTCAAAGTCTCAGCGGTCTACATGTACAGTTCTTTCGCGCGCTGTGCGCCATCGGTGCGATCTTTTCGATCATCAAGATACTCCAAAAATTCAAACACGAGACTGACATGCGTCTCTTCAAGCTCTCCCGCGCACTTCAAGAGAGCGGGGACACTGTCCTCATTACCGACAAACAGGGAAAGATCGAGTACGTCAACCATGCTTTTGAAATGCAGACAGGCTTTTCCTCCGAAGAGGTGATCGGCAAAAACCCGAGTTTGCTGCACTCGGGGGAACACCCCCAGCCCTTTTATGAGCAACTGTGGGAGACCATCCTTTGCGGGGATACCTACCGGGGCGTCATCGTCAACAAGACCAAAGAAGGCGCGCTCTACCATGAGTTCAAGACCATCGTTCCCCTTAGAAACAAGAGAAACGAGATTTCCAGCTTTATCTCTACCGGCAAAGACATCACCTCGCGCATCAGCCTCGAAGACAGGCTTAAAAAAGCGGCCTCTACCGATCATCTCACCGGTGCGGCAAACCGCTCACAGTGCAATCAGTGGCTAAAATCGGCAATCGAGCGCGCCAAGAACTCCGACTTCTCTATCAGTCTGATCATGTTCGATATCGACAACTTCAAGTATGTCAACGACACCTTCGGGCACAATGCCGGCGATGATGTCCTTGTCACCATCGCGCAGATCGTACGCTCTGTCGTGCGAAGCAGCGACATGTTTGCCAGATGGGGAGGAGAGGAGTTTTTGATCTTGCAGGTAGAGACCGATTTTGAAGATACAATCTCTTTGGCCGAGCGGATCCGACGTCACATCAAAGAGCACACCTTCAAAGATGTCGGCCGGGTAACCGTCAGCCTCGGCGTGGCCCAGCACCAAAACCAAGAGAGTATAGAATCTCTGGTCAAAAAAGCGGACAGGGCCATGTATCAGGCAAAAAAAGAGGGCAAGAACACCGTGGTGGTCGACGGAAGGTATTAGAGCTCTCTTTTTTTATACATCAGCCTCATGTGGCTCATCTCAAACCCTGCCCCGCGGTAAAACTCCTCTGCCATACTGTTTCTCACATCGGCGCCAAGGCTCAGACGCGTATAGCCCAACTCTTCTGATTTCAGCAAAAGGGTCTTAAACAGCTCTTTTCCTACTCCTTGACCGCGATACTTCTGCGTGACAATCATATCTTCAATGATCCCGACGCTCCCGCCCATCGCCGTAGAGACAAATCCCTGCAAAGAGACCATTGCGACCACACGGTTGTTGGCCTTGGCAACAAACAAAAAAGCCGTGGGCAGGCTCAATAGCAGCTTCAGCCCGCGCAGCTGTCTTTTTAAATCGGCCGTAAAATCCTTTTCGATTTCAAAGAGCTCTTCGAGCAGGGCCGCCATCGCTTTGAGGTCATCATGCTGCGCTCTTCTGACGACTATCTTATCCATGCTTTATCTCCTCGCAGTGCTCTGCCCATTTGTCATTGTGCAGCCGGATCAGACGCTCTATCTCATCATAATCGAAACTGCCGCTTTCTACCATCTCATAAAGTGCGATAAGGGCTGTGTGACAGCAGCGCTTATCGCACTCGGTGACGAGCTTTTTTGCCTTTTTGCAGGGCAAGCCGCTCTTTTGGAAGATCTTGATTGCCTCGGCGACCGTCTTGGAGCCGCATTCGCAGATCTCGCTGGCCAAGACCTCTTCTATAGCAGGCATAAGCGCCTCCTTACAGAGCGTGCTCTGCCTTGTAGTCGTTTGCCCGTTTGACGGCGATACACAATTTATCCGCCAGTTCAGGCATATTGACATAATTCGTCCAGAGGGTATCCTCAACTATATCGTGTATCTCGGAGGCTATCTCTATCGCCAGACGTTTTAGTTTTGCATACTCTTTTTTCTGTTGCACTTCACTCATTTTTTCTCCTTCCTTGTAGTTTTAGGCCGCGCATATCTCGATGGCGCGGGCCTGTTCTTTGCCTAGAGCGATCATGCGCCGGCCGCTTTGTACCTGCACACTGCTCTTAAACCATCCGTAACGCTTGACACGAAGTGTCGCATGGGGATAGACTCCCATGGCGCGCAGATGTTCTTTTAGACTGTCACAGAGGTCTACCGAGACCACTCTGCATTTTTCGTTCACGCCGCTTTGCAATAGATTCATGATTTCCTCCTATAGCGAAAATGCATAGATGTTTTCAAACTTTATCCGGCTGGGCTCGCCGTAGCTCATATGTAAAAATGTACCTTTTTTCTGAAAGTGGTACTTCTCATACAGACCCACCGCTTTAGTGTTTTCCATCGGCACGTCAGCCAGAACTTTTTTGAGACCGCGAAAGTAAAGCACCCCCTGCATCATCTTCTCCGCCTCGTCCTCAAAACCCGCTCTGCACTGCCAAGGGCCGAGATAGACACCGCGAGTGTTGATGACGCTTGAGTGTTGAAAGGAGTTGGGCAGGGAAAATTTTAGCGAGCTGTTGCGCTCCATCTCATCGAGCATAAAATCCATTCGGTCTTCGCCGAAGGTCTCCTTATCGATCTTGCGGATCACCGCGTCGATGTTACCCCCGTCGAGCTCCTTCGCCTGGGCATTGGTAAAACTAAAAGGAGGGACCTTGCCGACATTGAGGTAACGTCCCACCTCCGTCTCACTCTTGAAACCGTTTTCTTCAAAAAAGTGCTGAAACTCGGGGATGGCATGTAAATAGACAGAAGAGTACTCATCTTTAAGCACCCCAAAAAGCGTCTTGAAAAGCCGCTTGCCTATGCCCTGGCGCTGGTACGCCGGTTTGACCATAAAGTATTTGATCATCGCCGAGCGTTCAAATTCTATCGCCATCACCGCACCGATCAGCACGTCTTTCTCATAAGCTCCGTAGCACAGATGCGGAGCATGCATCATCAAGAGTTTGACATGGTAGCCGTCAAGCATCCAGCCCGTCTCGTCCGCTATCTTTATGAGTTCGGGAACATCACCAAACTTAAGCCATCTTATATGCATAGCGCATCCTGATAGAGTGATCGCAGCTCATACGATTCAAGCACCTGTTTACGCGAGGTAACGATCTCACGGATCCGGGGAAGAAGCTCGCTAAGGATCGCGTTATCGGCGCTGATGCCCATACGCTCCAGATGGTAGCGGATCGTTGCGCTGCCGGAGTGCTTGCCGATGGGATAAGTGCTCTCAAGCCCTACCTCGCAGGCCTCATAAGGCTCATAGGCATGCGAATTTTTCATCATCCCATTTGCGTGGATGCCGCTCTCATGAGCAAAGATCCGCTCCCCGATGATGGGGGCATTGGTGGCGAGCGCCATGTTTGCCGCTTGCGCAACTGTCTGGACAAGGTCTCTGATCATGTGGTGCTCTATGGGACGCGCCTCACCGTAAAGATGTTTCAGTGCCATCAGTATCTGCTCAAAAGAGGCATTTCCCGCTCTTTCTCCCAGACCGATGACCGTAGTGTTCATTCCGATGGCTCCCGCGTCTATCCCGCTGAGCGCATTGGCATTGGCAAGTCCGAAATCATTGTGCGTGTGCATCTCTATAGGAAGAAGATTGAGCTGCGTGAGGGATTTGATCGTCGTGTAAGTCTGCATCGGCGTCATCACTCCTATCGTATCGCAGTAGCGAAAACGCTCTGCCCCGCATTCTCGCGCAAGTTCCATCACATCTTTGATGAACGCTATGTCTCCGCGCGAGCTGTCCTCGCCGCCGATGCAGACAAACACCCCTTCGCGCCTTGCGGCAGTGACCACATGTTCGAGTTCGCGCAGGACCCGGGCCTTGCTCCCGCCGAATTTTACTCCGATCAAGATATCTGAGATCGGGATTGAGAGATCGACCGCGCTCACACCGCATGAAAGCGAGGCCTCGAGGTCCTCCATCTTCATCCGGTTCCAAGTCATCATCCGCGCCCGTAAACCCAAAGAGAGAAGGGTTTTGATATCGTCGCGCTCTTTGACACCCATCGCCGCAATACCGACCTCAAGCTCGTCCGCCCCGCAGGCATCCAAAAGCGTCGCGATGCGGATCTTTTCGTTTGTGTTGAAGGCGACAAAAGGAGCCTGCTCCCCGTCGCGCAGCGTTGTGTCGTTGATGAGTGCCATGCCGGCTCCTTTTATCCCTGATCGATCAGTTCACTTCTGCGTTTTCGTCCATGCCAAAATACTTGCGCGATGCCTTAAGTACCGAGATCTCTATCGGCTCGTAGGCATAACTCTGATCGGCAATGATACCTGCGGCTTTGAGATCATCCTGCGGACATCCGCCGATCTTGGCCGTGAGTATCAGCTGCACGTCTTTGAGTTTCTCCAAAATAGGTGCCAGCGGGTTTGTTCCATCCGGTCCTGCGCAGTACTCGGTTTCGACTTTGCGGTGGTGAATAAAGCGTATTCCCTTGTCGCCTGCTTCGTAGACAAGGAACTCTTTGACGCTGCCGAAGTGCTGGTTGATCATTCCCTCGCCCGCTGTCGTAACAGCAACAAGTATCGTGACCCCGTTGGAGCTGAGTTCTTCTTTCTCTTTTCGCACCCGATCATTGGCGCGGTCGAGGAAGAAACGGAACTCCTCGATCTTTGCCTGTGCTTCCTGGCGCGCTTCAAGATCGTACTTGATCTGAAGCTCGTCAAAACTCAGCCCCGAGAAGGTGTCCTTCGTGAACTCTCCGCCGCGGTCTTCGCCAATCAGTCCGACCGCATCCGCACGGCACTGGCGACAGTGCTGCATCAGTTTCATGTCGTGGCCGCAGGCTTCTTGTACTGCCATCTGTTCCTGATCCGTCGCACTTGGTACGCCGGCAAGGGCAAAAGCTGTTCCGAATTCCGGCTCAGAGAGGATAGGCATGATGTTATGCAAGAAAACACCGATCTCTTTGAGTTTCTTGGAAACCTCGACTAGATGCTGGTCGTTGATGCCAGGAATAAGCACCGAGTTGGCCTTGATCAAGATTCCCTTTTCAACACACCGGCGCATCCCCTCCAGCTGGTTTTCAAGAAGGATCTTCGCCGCTTCTTTTCCGTAGATGCGCTTGTTATTGTGGAAGATCCACGGATAGATAAGGCTTCCTATCTCGCCCGTCTCATCCACGCTGTTGATCGTCACGGTGATGTGGTCGATGTTGTAGTCAACCATCTCCTCGACAAAATTAGGCAGTTCCAGTCCGTTTGTTGAAAGACAGAGTTTAAGATCAGGTGCGAATTCGCGTACCATGCCAAAGGTCTCAAATGTCTTTTTCGGGTTAGCCAGCGCGTCTCCGGGACCTGCGATCCCTAGAACACTCATACGCTGCACTTCGCCGCCGACGAACATCACTTTTTTAGCGGCCTCTTCGGGAGAAAGACGCTCCGAGGTTACCCCCGGACGTGATTCGTTTGAACAGTCGTATTTGCGGTTACAGTAATTGCACTGGATATTACACGCCGGGGCTACCGCAACGTGGATACGGGCATAGTGATGGTGGGCCCCTTCTGAGTAGCAGGGATGATTGTGGATCTTTTCCTTGATGTCATCGGGCATAAAAGATTCGGTTCCGGTTGATGAACAGCTCATGATTTTCTCCTATATATACAAAAAAATTCCAATGATCCTGCCTCATCTGGCACCAACCATTAATAAAAGCAGAGGTGCAAAAACCATTCTTGGCCTGAGTACACTCCAAAGACAACATTGCCTACATTTTTGTATCGCTTTGAACGTGCGTGTCTTCTCCTTATGTGAGCATATGAACAAAAGCCCCGCCGAAAGCACACAAGAATAGAACTTGCAATAGTCCAGATGAATGTAAGGAGTTCGCGATGATCGTAGCCATACCGATGGATGCATCTGAACAGGTCTACCATTTCAACCCCTGTAGTGCCTCCAGCTTTTCGCTCTATGAGATAAGCAGACAGCACACAGGCATAAGCTACCACTGTATAGGCAATACGCCCAACCCGTGGAAAACAGCCGAGGGGGAGATGGTCCACAGCCCCATTGTCAAAAACTGTAGCTGTGATACCAGCGCGATCAAGGATGCGTACCATATCAGTGAGCATTATGCGCTTTTGGAAGTGATAGGCAAGGTCGCCTACCTCATCGTGGACCAATGCTGTCTGAACACCTACCATGTCATGCACAATGTGGGCATCAAGATCCATAAGATCCCGCCCTTTATAAAAAGCGCAGAAGAAGCGATCAATCACTTAATAATAGGAGTTGGAATTGCAGATAACTTACAACAGATCTACCCTAACGCTTGAAGACATCCCTTTGGATGTCGGCTACGCCTGCGAAAAGGTGAGTCTCAAAAAACACAGCGGCGAAAGCTTCAGTGTCGGAGGACAAAACGGCACGCAGCTTATCATCTCTGCCCCCTTCATCGACGACAGACTCCTTTCGCAGATAGAAGAGACCCAAAGTCTGCTGAGCCTAAATGCTCTGGGCGGCATCAGTAAAACACTTGTCGTTTCCACCACAGGACACACCGACCCTAAGCTGGAAGAGTGGCGTTTCGGTTTTGATGAGGAGGAGGCGTTCGGAGACTTTTACGGTGTCCGTCTGGCCAGCGGAGAGCTCGGCGGAGAGTTTGCCAAGGCCCTCTTCATCGTCTCCAAAGACGGTGCGCTCTTCTATGATGAGATCCTTCGCGATCTAAACGGGAGTTTTTCGCTCGAAAAAGCCCTCCCGAAAATCGCCGCGGCGATAAACTGCTATAACGGAAAAGGATGCCACTAATGGACACACAGATAGAGACGATAAAAAAAGAACTGCGAAATCAGACGACCATTCCCTACTTCGGTTTGGGGGTGTTTGAGGGAACAGTAAGCAAAGAGGGGGAGGCAGTGCCGCATGACAGCGACTCGCTGATCCTTGCGATGAACGGCGGACGTGCTATGGCACCGCGGCTGATGTTTGAGTATTCACGCGCTGCAATGCACCTTGAACAGCGTCGCGGCGTGGAGTACATGACCCAGCTTGTCAACCATATCTACACCAGAGATTTCGAGCCGACGCCGCTGCACAAAGCCATCGTCGCCATGTCACCGCGCTACATCGTCGACACCAACCGCGACACAAAGCTTCAGGAGCTTCTGTCCTTTACGCCGCACTGTCTTCTCATCGGAAAGTCACGCATCATGGGCCATCTGAACCGTTACGAGGTCTATGAGTATGATGTCGAGAACCAAAAATACTTTCTCGTCGACGACGAGGCTCTTGAGCGCGCAGAAAAGATCCTTTTTAAACCGATGGGCTCGCCGCTTCCCAATCCGACCTTTGTCATCTCGGACGCCGACTATGTCGACTGGCTTACCGAGGCAATGGGTGGATTTGCCGTTCCCAAAGTACTCAAAACGTACCGTAAGGCAAAAAAATACCTCTTTATGGGGACATCCTTCGGCCACGACACCGACCGTATGGTCGCCAACGAGCTGAGCCTTGATCTTGAAGGCGGCTATGTCATCACGGACAAGGAGCTGAGCAAAAAAGAGAAAAAGTTCATCGACAAACACAAGATAGAAGTCGTCCCTATGTCCTTAGCAGAGTTTATCAATGCCTTCATTGGATGACTCCCGTCTGTCAGGACCTGGCTTAAGTGCCCTAGCGGCAAGCGCAGTGTCATGGGTTTTACTCATGGTACGTTCAAAAAAATGATACTTGTATAGAAGGAGCCGTCATGCCAATGATACCAACCGTAAAAGATCTTTCGCCCCGCGGAGAACGCTATTTTGATCTCTTCTCCAAACTGCTGGGCGACCGCGTTATCGTCATCACCGAAGCGATAGACGACCAGATGATGGGGATTATCGTCTCCCAGCTACTTTACCTTGAAGCCATGGATTCACAAGAGCCTATCCATATCTACATCAGCTCTCCGGGCGGTTCTGTTATGAGCGGACTGGCCATACTCGACACGATGAACCTCATCAGCGCCCCCGTCTACACCTACGCGATGGGCCTTGTCGCCTCCATGGCCACCGTGCTCTTTACCTGCGGAGAAAAAGGGCACCGCTACATGCTTCCCAATGCCGAAGTGATGATCCATCAGCCTCTTGGTGGCTACTCGGGACAGGCAAGCGACATCGAGATCCATACCAAACATATCCTCAACCTCAAGCGCCGTCTCTACACCATCCTTTCTCAAGCAACGGGAAAAAGCGAGAAGGTGATCGAAAAAGAGTCTGACCGCGACAACTACATGGAGGCCAAGGCTGCTATCGCCTTTGGACTCGCCGACGAGATCTTGTGTAAATTCAGTGCAAAGGATGAGAAATGAACAGCGAAAAAACCTGCTCGTTCTGCGGCCGTAAACAGAACGAAGTAAAAAAGATGTTCTCTTCGGAGACGACGCATATCTGCAACGAGTGCGTCACCACCTGCTCGGCCATACTGCAAAAAGAGGTCCGTTATGAACAGCGTTCAAGCATGCAGCAGCAGCTCCCCGTACCTGAAAAGATCGTCGAGTTTCTCGACAAACATATCATCGGACAGGTCGATGCGAAAAAGGTGCTGGCCGTGGCTCTTTATAACCACTACAAGCGGATAGAAAACCCTGTTTATAACAATGTCGAGCTCGAAAAAAGCAACATCCTCCTGCTCGGCCCTACCGGAAGCGGAAAGACCCTTCTCGCCAAGTCCCTCTCCAAGATCATGCAGGTCCCTTTTGCCGTTGCCGATGCGACGGCACTGACGGAAGCGGGATACGTGGGCGAAGATGTAGAGAGCATTCTCTCGCGTCTTCTGGCGGCGGCCGACTACGACATTGAGCTCGCACAGCGCGGCATCATCTACATCGACGAGATCGACAAGATAGCGCGCAAATCCGAAAGCTCGACGATGGGACGCGATGTCTCAGGCGAGGGAGTACAGCAGGGTCTGCTCAAAATCCTCGAAGGCGCGGAGGTCTATGTTCCCGTCAAAGGGAGCCGTAAAAACTCGACGACAGAGACGGTACTTTTTGATACGACCCATGTTCTCTTCGTCTGTGGCGGGGCCTTTGTCGGCCTTGTTCCCGACATACATACAAAAAAGTCGAACAAGGTAGGCTTTGGTAAGACCACGGCAGGCGCAATCGCCCAGGAGAAGAAGATCGATGCCCGAGCGCTGGTTCAGTATGGGATCATCCCCGAGCTGATAGGACGCATCCCTGTCATCGCCCAGCTGCGAGAATTGAGCAAAGACCAGATGGTACAGATCCTAAAAGAGCCCGACAACGCCCTGCTTAAACAGTTTCAAGCACTCTTTGACATGGACGGGATCGCACTGAATTTCGAGCAAAAGGCGCTTGAAGCAGTCGCACAAAAAGCGATTGAGCGAGGTGTCGGAGCGCGCGGACTGCGCGGCATCATCGAAGAGACCATGCTTCCGCTGCAGTTCAGCTGCCCCTCCAAAAAGAATCTCCAAAGCGTCACGATCACCGAAGCCCTCATCGAAGATCCGACCCAGGAACCTATCTACGTATATCACACCGAAAAGGAACAACAATGACACGTGTATATCTCGATAACAATGCCACTACCAAACTCGACCCGATCGTAAAAGTAAAGATGCAGCCCTTCTTTGAGGAGCTCTACGGCAATCCAAATTCGCTTCACCAGTACGGTATCGAAGTACGCCCCTACCTGAACGAGTCCATGGGCTATATTTATGATGCCCTTAACGCCCCAGATGCTGATGATATCCTCATCACCTCCTGCGCGACCGAGAGCAACAATGCCGTCTTGAAAGGGGTGTTTTTCAAACATATTCTCTCTAATCCCGCCAAGAACCACATCATCGCTTCCGCAGTCGAGCACCCTTCTGTCCTGGAAACCCTGCTTTTTCTTCAAGAACACGGCGCGGAGGTAACTTTCGTGGACGTCGACCATGACGGCTATATCTCTGCCGAGCGGATAGAGGCGGCGATAACAGAAAAGACTATTCTCATTACAATGATGTGGGCGAATAACGAGACAGGAATGATCTTCCCCGTAGACGAGGTCTCCAAGATCGCCCAGGAGAGAGGCATTCTCTTTCATACGGACGCAGTGCAGGCGATAGGAAAAGTCCCTGTCGATCTGACGAAGACAGAAGTCGACTACCTCACCTTCTCCGCGCATAAATTCCACGGACCCAAAGGGATAGGCGGACTCTACGTCAAAAAAGGGTGTGAGCTTCCCAACCTCCTGCACGGCGGCGAACAGATGGGAGGAAAACGCGCGGGAACACTCAATGTCGCCTACATCATCGGTATGGGACTGGCGATGAAACAGTCCGTCGGCCATCTTGAGAAGATGAACAGCGACGTGCGCGCACAGCGTGACCGACTCGAAGATGCGCTTTGCCTCATTCCCGATACTATCGTTGTGGGAGACCGTGCCCGCCGTACGCCAAACACTATCCTCATCTCTTTGCGCGGAATAGAGGGAGAGTCAATGCTCTGGGATCTCAACCGCGCGGGTATCGCCGCCTCCACAGGAAGCGCCTGCGCCTCCGAATCCCTTGAAGCCAATCCCGTCATGACTGCCATCGGCGAAGACCCCGAACTCGCGCATACGGCGATCCGCCTTAGTCTCAGCCGGTTTACCACTGCCGAAGAGATAGACTACACGATCGAAGCCTTTACCAAAGCGGCGATGCGCCTGCGCGCCATCTCCTCCACTTACGCCTACACTAACGAAGTGGGCTGATGCGCCCTGCAGACGGGAAAAACCTCTGCGCCGCCTGCGGCTGCTAAAAGTTCTGCGACTGCTGCGGGAAGCTGCCTTATTTTAAGGTGCCGTCCCCGTAAAGCTTCTTGCGTTCACTCGTATAATCCCACCAGACCCGAGGCTCTCCTCCATCCATAAAGTCGATGACCGACATCAGCACATCGAGCAGACAGGGATCTTTTTTCTCCCCAAAGGCCGCGCAGAAACGTTTATACAGATCATAAGGCTCCTCGCCTTTTAGCTGCTCGGGACGTGTGATCCCTATCGTCTTGAGATCGGCCGCTATGGTCTTGCCGATGTTGGGGAGGTCGGTCAGTTTGTCGACCTTGGCGCGGATGACTTTAGCGGGGTTCATGATCTTCCTTGCGCTCTATCGCTTTTTTTAAAATATTTTACCCTAGCGTTGTCATAAAGTCACCTGTTTTCTTATAAAATTATGTTTTTATATGTATTATAATAATTTATTAGGAGAATGAAACGATGAAAACTGTTTTGATAACCGGAGCGTCAAATGGGATTGGGGAAGGAATACTGAAGGCTTATATAGATTTAGGGTGTCACGTCTATAATTTTGATATCGATCAGCCATCCTTTGAACATCCTAGCGCTAACTATATCCAGTGTGATTTAGCTGATGAGAGAGCAATAGTAGAATGCTTTAACACCTTACCTAAGATTGATATTTTAATACTTAATGCGGCTACTTTTGATAGACATGATTTTCTCAATCAAACGATAAGTGAAATAAAAAACGTTGTGGCTGTTAACCTGTTTTCAGCCATATATTTAGCACAGTTATATGGAAAACAGTATGTAGGAGACAAAGGACGTATTGTACTGATGTCCTCTACAAGAGCTTATATGTCAGAAAGAAATACTGTAGGATATTCTGTTTCGAAAGGAGGACTAATAAGCTTAACCCATAGCTTAGCAATGACTCTTCAAGATCAACATATTACCGTAAACGCAATTGCGCCTGGATGGATTAATTCTCATGATGATGATTTAAGAGAAGTTGATCATCATTTTCATCCATCAAAACGGGTGGGAACAGTTGAAGATATTGTAAGAACATGTTTGTTTTTAACCGATGAAAATGCAAGTTTCATCAACGGTGAAGTGATTACTGTTGATGGAGGAGTGACAAAGAAAATGATTTATCCGCAAGACTAAAATACTTTAAATCCGGGGACACAGTGCCTATGTATTCTTATGTCGTCAAAATTGGTACTATGCTCCCGAATTTGCGACCTTGGCACGGATGCCTTCGGAGGGGTTCATGATCTTCCTTGTGCTCTATCGCTTTTTAAAAACATTTCACCATAGCAAGGAGACCGCGTTCAATCAACCAGCACGATCCCCATCGTTTCAAGTAAAAACAGTGCCTCGTAGCGGTTGAAGATCGCTCCTTTGAGATGGTTGGAGCGCAGATCTATCGCGGTGTTTTGCGCATCGGTAAAATTGGCATATTCCAGATGGGTACCCGCAAACAATGCTCCCTTGAAATCGCTGCCGGTAAAATTGGCTTTTGTGAGCGTCGCGTTGCGAAAATCCACCTCTTTTGCACGGCACTCTTTCATCCCCAATTCTTCTAATTTCAGGCCGAAAAAGTTGCTGTCGTTGAGGATGCACTCATGAAAATGCAGCGGACCAGGATTGAGCAGGCTTTTCCAATCCGCCATCGTCCAATCGACCCCGATCATCTTGCACGAGACGAAATCTACATCGCCCATTTTGCTGTTGGTTAGTTTCATCAGACTCAGATTGCAGTTTTCAAACCGGCATTCGGTAAATTTGCACGAGGAAAAAAAGGTTTCACTGAAATCGCATGAAACAAAGGTGCAGTCATCAAACTCCGCTTTTGTGATCTTCTTCCCATGCAGATCGATCTTCTCAAAGTTCTCTGCAAATACGTCCATATTGTCGGTGATCGGCTGGGGTGTCATAATAAAACCTCGTTTTAAACTGCTTAGTACTGAAATTTGCTCTGTGTTTTTGTCCAGATGCTGCAAAAAGATGACTCTTCGCTAATGCGCTGCATATGGGTTTGTCTTCGTGACAGCTTTTTTGTCATTATAACACTTTTTAAATCCGAGGACACAGTAGCTATTTATTCTTATGTCGTCCAAATTGGTATTATCTCCCCGGATTTGTGAGCAAATTTACACTTGTCACCTAAGCACTTAGCAAATTGTCATTATTTGTTCTACTGGGTCAAATATGTGATAAAATCACACTACTTTTACCCAGAGGCTTATAAACATGCAAACTAATGATTTTAATTTACTAACAAAACTTACTGAAATTTATGATCAAAAATTTATTGCTGATTGCTTAAATGATACTGGGATTGACCAATGGAGTAGAGAAAAGATTAACAGATGGGTTAATGGAAAAAGGAAAGAAAAATTTTCTTCTGAAGAAACAGAAGCACTTCGCAGGCTTTTGCCAGAAGAAAAAAACAATCAAAATTATGACTTTACATTTATCGATTTATTCGCTGGAATTGGCGGTATTCGAAAAGCTTTTGAAGAAATAGGCGGTAAATGTATCTTGACAAGCGAATGGAATTCATATGCTGTGAAAACCTATAAAGCAAACTATTTTAATGATAGCGATCATATTTTCAATGAAGATATTCGTGATATTACATTAAGTTCTGATGATAGAACAAGCGAAAAAACTGCTTACAACAACATTGATAAAATGGTTCCAGATCATGATGTACTATTAGCTGGCTTTCCCTGTCAGCCTTTTTCAATTGCCGGCGTATCAAAGAAAAATGCACTTGGTATTGCCCATGGTTTTGAATGTAAGACGCAGGGAACACTCTTCTTTGATGTTGCAAGAATTCTTGCAACAAAAAAACCAAAAGCTTTTCTTCTTGAGAATGTAAAGAATTTGAAAAGTCATGACAAGGGAAAAACATTTAAAATTATTATGGAAACTCTTAATGAACTTGGTTACTGGATAGCGGATGCAGAAATAGAACAGGGGGGAAAAGATCATAAAATTATTGATGCACAAAATTTTCTCCCGCAACATCGAGAACGCATTGTACTTGTTGGATTCAGAAAAGACTTAAATGTTCATGAGGGATTCAGTCTAAAAAATATTCAATCATTTTTCCCGCAAAAGGTACTCAGCTTTGGGAATCTCTTGGAACCTGATGAAAAAGTTGATGAAAAATACATATTAACACCAAAATTATGGGAATACCTCTGGAATTATGCGAAGAAACATAAAGAGAAAGGCAATGGTTTTGGTTTTGGACTTGTCAGTCAAGCAAGTATAACACGTACATTGTCTGCCAGATACTATAAAGATGGCTCAGAAATTCTTATAGACAGAGGTTTTGACATACAAAAAGGTTTTCATCACAAAGAAAACATGAAAAAAAGACCACGTAGGCTGACTCCGAGAGAATGCGCCCGACTGATGGGTTTTGAAAGACCCGGAGAGAGTGATTTCAAAATTCCTGTGTCGGATACACAGGCATATAAGCAATTTGGCAATTCCGTTGTTGTTCCTGTTTTCAGATCTGTTGCAGAGCTAATGAAGCCTTATATCATGAAAGCAAAACAATAATTTTTTTATGGCAGATATAAAATCAACAGATGCAAGAAGTAAAAATATGGCCGCCATCAAAGAAAAAGACACAAAACCTGAACTTCTAATAAGGAAAGCACTCCATGCAAAAGGATTCCGATATAGGCTTCATGACAAAAAACTTCCTGGCAAACCTGATTTGGTGTTAAAAAAGTACAATGCTGTAATATTTATTCATGGTTGTTTCTGGCACAAACATGATTGTCATCTTTTTAAATGGCCCTCAACCCGAGAAGAATTCTGGAAACTAAAAATCAATCAAAATGCTGAACGTGACAGAAAAATAACCAAGGAAATAATTATGCTTGGATATAGACTTTTGATAATCTGGGAATGTTCTATAAAAGGTAAAAACAAACATGACTTTTATACAATTCTTTCAGAGATAGATAATTGGTTAAACTCAGATGAAAATTTTAAAGAGATTAAAGGGAAATAATGGCTTCATCAAAAAAACTTTCAGATTACATAGACGCGATAGCCTTTAAATATTTAAGTGCAGTTGACACATCCCCGGCAAGATCGAATCAGCATGAGGTACGCAGTCAGCAGATAAAAAAAGTGTTGGGCGATCCTGGGTCTGATACTAAAATCTTTAATGCCACTTTCATATATTTAGGTAAAGATATAGACAATCCAGCTCGTGATGAAAGTACTGTTTCCTGGTACGATACACGGAGTGGGAATCCTCATCGCTCACAGGAATGTGCACTATATTACAGGGATAATTTAGTCACGGAGCTTATGTCGGAAGGGGATCTCTTCCTAATCATGAAAAAAACTGACCGCTCTCTTTTAATTATTATTGTTCCTTCAGGCACATCTGAAGAACAGCGGATTAAATGGCTATTTGGGATAGACTCTGGAAGCCGAAAGGAAGAGGTTGTAGCATTTCAAATTCATAATGAAACTGAAATAGGTTTTTCTGAACGCTATATACTTGAAGAGTTAGGTGTTGAACTTGAGGAAATTGATGACAATTATCTGGATCTTATTCTTAGTAAGTTTGGAGGCTGTTTTCCAAAAACAAAAGAGTTCTCGATGTTTGCCAGAAATATTTTTAAAAACGATTGTTCGGCAATAGATGATCCTGATCATGCTATTCTTACTTTCATGAATGGTGAAGAACTTCTATTTAGAACACTGGAAAATCATCTTATAAGTCAGCATATAACTACAGGCTTCTCAGACACTGATAAATTTATGGAATTTGCGAAAAGTGTCCTCAATAGAAGAAATTCAAGGGCTGGACATGCTTTTGAAAATCATCTTGAACAAATTTTTTTAGATCACAGTATAAAATATAGCAGAGGTAAAACAACGGAAAAAAAATCAAAGCCTGACTTTATTTTTCCAGGTACTGATCAATATCAATTAGCTAAAGAGAATGAGGAACTTCGACAATATCTTACAATGCTTG
Source organism: Arcobacter sp. (assembly GCA_024637195.1). Lineage (GTDB taxonomy): Bacteria > Campylobacterota > Campylobacteria > Campylobacterales > Sulfurimonadaceae. Next base: position 82,780 of record JAGXFN010000010.1, on the reverse strand, counting down.
GAGCGAAAACAAGCTGTAAGGATCGATGGAGACAGGTAACAAAAGAAGCCGAATTAATTCAGCTGAAACATTTAGTTACTCTCGAACCAGGAATAAGTAGAGATCAGACTGAAGAAATGAAAAGGAATAATATACAGCTTGTAGTTCCTACTAAAATTCAGGACTCATATACTTCTGAACAGAAAAAATGGCTGAATACATTATCTGATTTCATTAAACTTGTTAATACAAGACAAATGAAATTCTAGTTTTAAATCCAGTATCAGGTGTGAAATTCGGGGATATAATATCTATATTATTCTTATGTCGTCCAAATTGGTATTATCTCCCCGGATTTATGCTATTTTCTTGACACTTTTTCCTAAAGCCTTTGTACTTCATTGATATTGCTATATAATCTTCATAACTTAGATGAAAAGAGGGATGAGATGCAGCTTATTATCGTCATACTGGGTGCAATACTGGGGTTGACTTATGGTGCCTACAGTGACGGCTTTATTTTCAGTTCAAAGATCTGTCTTTTTGCCGGTCTTACGCTTATTATGCCTTCACTCTTTAATGTCAGAGTGCGTGATGTCGGGCTTTTGTGGCCACATCGTGTCGTCGTCATCAAAAGTCTCTTTTTAAACTACCTGATCTTGCCGATAGCGGCACTGGGCATTGGACTGTTGTCACATGACTTCGGTATCGCTGCAGGGCTGTTTCTGCTCTCTGTACTCAGTGGCGGCGGGATGGTGATGCATTGGATCAAGAAGTCGCAGGCAGACACCTCACTTGGGTTCCTCTTGCTCTTTATCAACCTTCTCTTTGTTTCCCTCTCTTTGTTGATGCTGCATGGTTTCGGACTCTACGCCTCAATTTATTTCGGCGAGGCATATGCCGAAGGCCCCAATGTCAGTAATTTTGCACAGGCTGTGTTGATATTGTTGATCGTCGTCCCCTTTGTCGCAAGCCGGGTCGTTATTTTGATAGACCCTGTTGTTGCCCTCATCGACCGATACCACAGCTATATCAGCAATATAAGCATCTTTGTCATCCTTGTCTACCTCTTTGGACTGCAGAGCTCGCAAACACTTTTTGATTTGTATACCTTCGAACCTGAACTTATCTTTGTGTCCTTAGGCGCGGTTCTGGGGTTCTATCTTGTCGCGCTCATCGCTTCGAGGCTCACCTTTGATCTGGGTTCGACATACGAGCGTTCGGCCTTTTGGCACAGTGTGACCCGATACATCACCCTTGCCCTGGTCATCTCCACTTTCACCACCAACACCTTCGGTGTTTCGATGCTGCTGCCGATCATGATGGCCTATGTCATTCAGATACCCTTGGCGATCATGATCGATAAAAGATTAGCGGCTATATAAAATAATTTTTTCTTAAATCCGGGAACATAATACTAATTTTGACGATACAAGAATCGCAGAGTTACGCTCTAAGCTGCGCAATAAATAATGCTGCTCTTACGGAGGCTTTGAATGCTTTCATCTTTTCCTGGGTGATGGTGGCCATCGCCATTTCACGCTCTTTTTTGATCTGTGCGAAAAGTGCAGCTGTGGGGGAAGTGCGGGCAGTGTGGATCAGGGTATGGATATTATCATCAAACATACCGCTTTTAAAAGGTTCGAGCGTATCGTAGAGCGCCATAAAAAGAGCGCGCTGTTCATCATCCATTTTGCATGAGTCGTCGCTGATCTTTAGCGCTACCGTCACAGCACAGTCGCGCTCAAAGCTTCTCAGCGAAGTGGCGACTCTGTCGATCGGGTTCATCAGCCGACTTCTTCGAGGTCTTTGGGCTCTTCCTGGACTTCATGTCCGACACCGCGCATCTCCTGAGGAATGTCTTTGCGGTACTTCTTCTCTCGAAATGCGGGGGATTTCAGGACGCCATTTTTCTCGCCGAGTTTGTAAATCTCTTCATTAAGAAAATACGCATCGAAGGCTTTGGTATAGGGCATATCCCAGGTGATACATCCGATGCTCGGACAGATCGCGGCGCACTGGGGATCGTCAAAGACCCCGACACACTCGATGCACTTTTCCGGCTGGACGTAGTAGCGCTTGTTGCCGGTAGGATTGTTTTCGTCATCCACGATCGCGTTGACGGGACATTGCTGCAAACAGGCATCGCAGGTGATGCAGGTATCATCGATAATTACTGACATGTTTCTTTTTCCTTATCTTTGGAGGTGTGGACGATGCGCAGCAGCCAGGGCGGCGGATTGCCCAAAAGAAGTTCTTGGACTTTTTTTATCGCTTCGTCGATGCGTTCGTTTTCAGCCGAGCGCATCGGGTAGATCTTTGCTGAGAGCACCATTTTCGAAGCGGTTGGTCCGATCTGCGCGCAGTACAAGATGTCTGCCTCTTTTATCGTGCCTATCTTGTAAGCCAGTTTTTCGTGCTCGTCTTCGATGTCGTCTTTAGAGCTGTCGAGTCCTTTCAGGTGCTCGGCAATGTTAGCGTCCACGCGGTAGAGTTCAAACTGCTTTGACCATCCGAAGTGCTCATTCACATGGACTCCGTCCGATGAAGCGAAGGCGATCAGCATCAGACGGCTACCGCTTCACGGGCTTTGCGCATTTCTACCGAGATATCATCGCGGAAACTCTGCGGCGAGACTTCCGGCGTCAATACGCCGCGTTTTTTGCTCGAGCCGATGACGTACTCGCTGCTGTCTGCATAATAGTCGTTATACTCCGCCGTATACGGCATATCCCAGACGATGCATCCCTCCGTCGGGCACTCCGCGGCACAGGCAGGGACCTCGGCGTGTTCCACGCACTCGATGCATTTCTCGGGTTTGACATAGGTATACTCAAAATCGGTGCGCGGTGAATCGCTCTCGCTCGCAATTGCGCCCACAGGGCAGACTTCGACGCAGGCGTCACAGTTGATACACAGGTCAGTAATCATTACAGCCATAATATTCTCCTCACTACTACTATTTTTATTATTACGCCATCGGAATGCATCCCGATCGGCTACGTTAACACTGGGTTTCCTTCGGCAAGAAGCCCGTGCACCTCTATGTTTTCTCTACTTTTTACTTGATCTGTTTTTATATTTGCATTTTTCGTGCGAGATGTGAGTACCCTCTTCTACCAGAGATAGATGATGATGTTTTTGTCGATGAGCTTTTCAAACTCCTCGAGTATCATCCCCGCCGTCGAGGTCGGACCGAGATGACACCCCGAACAGGCACCCAGATAGCGCAGCCATATCTGCGGCGTATCACCGCTTTCAAAGTTGACAAGTTCCACTCCGCCCCCGTCGCTTGCGAGGATAGGCGAGAGCTTTTCTGCGATCACCGAGCGCACAAGGGCCTCTTGGCAGAACTTCTCTGTCGTACGAAAGGCGACATTTATGTCGGCCGCTTCGTTTTGGTTACTCACATAAGTCAGCAAGGATTGCGCCTGAGACTCCCCGGCATGAGCGGCTTTTATCATCCATTTCATCGAAGAGAACAGATCCTCATTGCGAAGAAGTATCCCCAGTTTTAGCATCGCGGTGGGCATATCCGCCTGCGCTGCCTGGCTATAGTATCGGATGGCCTCCGACGCATTGGCTGTGACGCCAATCGCGTTTTCGTACATTCCGCCCAGATAAAATGCCGCCTGCTCATGCCCAAGCGAAGCCGCTCGTTCAAAAAGAGAAAATGCTCTGCCGATATTCTTTGGCATGCCCGATCCCTTGGCATAGAGCGTTCCTAGATTGACCATCGCGTCCGCATTCGAATCCGACAGCTCTTCCCATATTGCATTGGCTTTTAAAAAATCTTTTTTATCATAGGCCATGATTGCCTCTTGCATCAACGACTCTTCTTCCATTACAGCCTCCTTCTTTACACTATATTCTCAAAGTGATTGCAATTGCCGTTCTATGATGAAGAACAAAAAATGCATAGCTTGTCACAACACCAAGGAGCATCCAATGCAAGAGATCATCACATCCGAAATGAGTGAGATACGCCGTCTTATCGCTGAGACAGTGGCCAAGCGCAACGCTTTCAAGGCAGAGATGGAGCATTGGTATGAAAATAACAGCAGGCGTTTTGAAGGAATGAATGAGCTCATCGTCATTGACAGTACACTTTCTCAGCTCGACAGCCACTATAAACGCCTGTGGGACTACCACAACATCAAACCAAGCGCATCATAAGGAGCATAAAATGGATGAAGGTTTAAAAAGAGAGCTGCTGAAGCAGGCGCGTATCGCCTTTGAGCATAGCTGTACGCTCAAAGAGAACGAACGGCTTGAGCTCTATGTGCATGAAGGAAAGGCAAAGATGACGGAGGTGCTGGACGAGGATCAGAAGATGCTCTACGGCGAAAACCGAGTCTTGTGCTATCAAGTCTGGGGGCATGACTACCTTGAAGACGAGATCAAAGCATGGATCGATCATGCGCGCCGCGAGATCAGTCCGAAACCGCTCGAAGAGAGCATCATTGAGACACTAAAGAAGATCGCTGATGAAAAAGGGCTTTCTCCTGAGCAGATCAGCTCCGTGGAGGTCTTTGCCAACCTGCGGATGGAGCAGATCGAACAGATAGAACATGCCATCATCGAATACTGGTGGGACAACAAAGAACTGGAAAACGCCAAGTCCCTCGCTCTAGACCAGATCAATGAGGCCTTGCGGCGCATAAAAGCATGATACTCACTCTTTATGCGCAAAACGTCAGTGTACAGATGCAAAGCGAGCAGTTCGCATGCCTTCGCAAGCCTGAGGTAAGCACAGAAGAAATCGATAGCATCGCCGCTTCATGCGGCATCGACAGCAGCCTGCTCAGAGCCTATGTACAGGATCTGAAAAAACCCGCAAAAGAGTTCTTTGAGATCGATACTTCCTGCGACTACAACGACCAACTTTAAAAGAAACGCGACATAAACAGGTAGAACAGCAATTGTACTGTCTGAGTAAACACACAAAGGATCCACCTATGTCAATACAAGAGTATATTGCTGAAAACAAGCTCGAATGGATGATCGTATTTAACGGCAAGACCGACTCGTATGCGTATGCCTACCGAGGCTGCCTTATCATTACCGAAGGGAAGGTGATCTCGTCTGAAAACACCCTTCCGCCCAAAGAGATCGCCAAGCAGGTGCTTCTGGCGACCAACAGCGACACTATTGACTTTTTAGCCTGCGAGCTTCCAACCATCAACCTTTTTGAAGGTTTTGTCGCAAAGTACAAGGAGTATTTGACACCCGAGGGAAAATACCTCATCTTTATCTCCGACATCAACGGAAAAGGAAAGTTCGTCTATGAGGGCATCACCTTCTACGCCTATGGACTTGATGAAAGTTCGGTATGGAACGAAGTGCTTGATTACGCCGACCTCTCGAAAGGCGATCTGAAGAAGATGTCCGACAAAGAGAAGATAGACACCGTCTGCAACGAGATCAAAAGAACAAACCTGCGTATCGCTGACAAAAGCTACGAAGAGATCAAAGCAACGCAAACAGCCCAGGGAAAACTGGCTTTCGGAGCGGTGTAAATCCACCATTTACCCTAAGCTACGGCGAGGGGTGAACTCCTGTCTTACCCGCTAAAGCGGATATAGACTCTCAAACTTTTCTGCAAAAATATTCATCTTATCAATTTATATTATTTTTGTCCAAACTGCATCAAAATCACACTTTTCTTTTACAGTTTGTCTGCTATCGTATGTATGACCACTTAGAGATCTATTGTATTTCATGTAGGCCTCTAGACGTTGCCTAGTATTGAAATGTTTGTCTTTCATCTCTGCATCATATACATCATGTTTTTGTTGATACTCTATTATCTCGTTAAAAGTACTTCCAGATTGTCTAATGTAATACCACTCGCAATCAATAGCATTATGCATAACTTTATAAGTTTTTTTCTCATATGCCGTTTCAGGTTCTTGAATGATTATCTGTGTCGCTTTTGCATATTGCATTGCTATAGCTCTATCTATATTTGCGTTTTGAAAGCCTTGAAAGCGTTTATATATGTATCTCTCAACATCATCCCGAACTCCATTATTATTACTGTCAATCCCAAGAAGTGTTGAATTGTTAATTGCAGGGTCTGGTTCAGGAGGCAGACGATGCCCTCCGATCTCAAGATAGACAAGAGCCTGTACAGGTTCAGATGTCACTCCTTTATAAGAAGAAGTCACTGTCGTTTGCCCCTCTTTAAGTGCTTTCGCAGTGGCGTTTGCATCAATCGCTAAAATGCAGAGATCAGCACTCTCGTAGACTACCCCGTCTTTAGCTATCTGCTCGCTGCCGTCATCAAAAACAACAGAGGTCTTCAGCTCAGCAGTTGTGCCCTCTTTCAGTTCTATCGAACCAGGTATTATCTTTAGAGAGACAGGGTGAAGGTCGGCAATGTTTGAGCCATGTAGAGCCAAAAAGTTCGCTAGTAAAAACAGCGGTGCCAAAAAGTGTTTCATCATCCGCCTTTCAGGAAAGCTTTATTGTTTTGTTGAATATTGTACAGTTTTATTCTTATCAACCAACACAGAAACAGCTTCACGGATTTTTTTTCGTTCCCAACGTCCGCGTTGGGAATGCATACCTATACGCAAACACCACATCTCACCACATCCTCTCAATATCTATCAATCCGCTCATGCCTTCATAATCTATCGCACTGCTATAGCACCAATGTTTAGCCTCATCGACATAGCCTCGCTTTAGAGGATTGTGATGAATATACTCTATTTTTTCTCGCATCATCTGCTCACTTTGTATGAGTTTTGGCTGCATGCCTTCTTGCCATATTTGATACTCGGTATGTGTTTTATGTGCTTTTTTATAAAATGCCAGTTGATCGAGTATGGTTTTTACATTTTTTTGTTGCAAAAGTTGTAACAGCTCTTTTGCCGTAAAACTCTTAAAATTTTTTATCGTTTTTGCCAGGTCATCACTTCGTGCTACTAGATGCAGATGGTTTTCCAAGATCACATAGGCATGTATTTTCAGATTATCAGATTGTTGCAGATATTTAAGACTATCAATCACAATTTTCACACTCTCTTTATTAGTAAATATCGGTATCCAGTGAAGCACCGTACATGTGATAAAGTGCGGATGAGTCGGTTCGTAGATTTCATATCTGCTTCTGCCCATGCTTTACCTTTTTACTGCTGTATGCATTCCCAACGGGGACGTTGGGAACGAGTGAAAAGTTCTGTAAATATCAACTCTATCTGTGCCTCAGTTAATTTCAAATCCCTATAGTTGTTATAAGCCTTGAACGCTTTGCGCGCCATCTGTTTAGATATTGATTTTGTATATTCTTTTATCTGTTCCTTAGGCAAACGCTTTTGTACCTGTTTAAAGATACTCTTAATGCCCTTGGTATACAGACCGAAGACATCAACCGTGTCAACCACCTCTTCCCAATTCCATAACAGAGCTTTTACATTTGCACCATATCCATCTTCGTAAACCTTTTGAAGCATTGCTTCATATAGGTCAAAAAACATTCCATTTGTGTTGTTGTAAGAGACTTCCCATGCGGCTACGGACTTGAAAGTCTCAGGATTTTTAATTTTTGTCTTTTTCTTTAATGCATTTTTTGCATCATCTGCTTGCTCTTTTGTTGTATTGATTCCGTTTGCAAAATAAACATCAGACTGATACTCGTTAACTTCTGCCTGTAAAGAAGCTATAAAAAGAAAAAGAAATGCAATTAGTAACTTTTTCATTACGGAACTTTTATGAAAGTAGATGTATTAAAATCACATTTACTTTTCCAGTCTTCGAGATTTGAAGAGCTATATGTGCCTCCACTTAAAGTTTGGTTGTATTTTTCATGCGCTATAAAACGTTCTCCAGTATTAAACTGAATAGGATAAATTTCTTTTGGATAATCCCTATATTCTTCTAACCAAAAAGGTTCACCTTTTGATATTGCTTCTTCTTCGCTCATTCTCCAATAAGATCTGCAATCTGAAACATCATCTAAAAGATGCATTGTTTCCAAAGCTTTTTCAGGTTCTTGAATAACAATCTGGTAAGCTCTTGCACTCTGCATAAACACAGCTCTCTCTATAGGCTTCTCGTACGTCATATATATCCACCTCTCCACATCATCCCTAACCCCGTTGTTATTACTGTCGATACCTAGCAGTGTTGAATTATTAACTGCCCGATCCGGTTCAGGAGGCAGACGATATCCATCAATTTCAAGATAGACTATTGCATCCGCTGTTGGAGAGATAAGACCTTTATAAGTAGATGTAACCATTGTAGTTCCTTCTTTTAAGGCAGTGGCTGTAGCATTTGTTTCAATGTTCAATATAGAAGTGTCAGCACTCGTATAAACAACATTCTCTTTAACTATACGCTCACTGCTGTCATCATAGACAATGGAAGTTTTCAGATCAACACTTGTGCCCTCTTTGACTTCAATGGGGCTAGGTTTGACTTTTAGCGAGAGTGGATGAACATTGGCTACACTGAAACGGTATGTAATGTTTTTGATCTGCCTTTGCTGGAACTCTTTTGTTGCGTTAACCGCCATAACATCAAGCTCATACATTCCCGGTTCAAGAAAGCCGGCAGGAACGAAACGCAGTCTTTTTTCATTTGCAAGATAGCTGACTGTGCCCTTGACATTCAGTTTTTTGCCGTCAATCTGTCGAAGCCTCATAACATTCGGTTTGACCTGCTTCTCATCCAGGCCAACACTAAACACGATCTCAACGTCCGCATCAGGATAGACACCCGACTGAGCAGGTGCAGGAAATAGCGATACAATCGTGTCTTGAACGGTATGTTTGGACTTATCAAGATCATTGTTTGCGCCATGCAAAGCCAGAAAGTTTGTTACAAGAAATAGGAGTGCCAGAAAGTGTTTCATTTTATGCCTTTTTATAATAAGTAAGATTATTGTTCAGATGTATCAATCTCCATAAATTTATTATAATTCTTAAAATCTAATAGATTACCCATTGTGTATTTTTCAATAAATAAAAATCACGGCAAATTTTCCCGATAGAGGGTCAATATTTCGCGATCACCCGATCAAACGCTTCATCAATCCCCATGTATTCACCGCGCTCAATCTGCTCCATCGCCTCTTTGAGTTCACGTTTGAGCTGTGCATGGGTGCGGTTATATTCATCGAGCGACATAATCACAATGCTCTTGTCACACACTTTGTCGATGATCAATTTGAGGGAGTTACGTGCTGTAGTGTAGTTTACTGCTTGCATATGATTGCCTTTGTGACAACTTTTTGTCATTTTAGCACTTTTTGGATGTTTTACTCCGCCCTTTTTTCAAGACACCCTTTTTCCATACAGTTGACCTGAACCATCGGTTCGATGTCGCGTTCTAAAAGTTCTGCGACTCTTTGCGTGTCAAATCCGCACAGTTTTTCACTCCCTATCATCATCAAAGGACGGCGGATAAGGATGGGGTCACGCATCAAAAGCGCGAGGGCTTCGCTCTCATTGAGGCGCTCGGGAGAGATGAGGCCTTTTTTGATCTGCGGTGCGGCAGGGTTGAACCACTGCGCAACGGCTTTGTCTCCCATGAAACTGCGCAATGTCTGCGCGTCCAGGCCGTGTTCGAGAAGATTGCGTTCAATGAGGCTGCAGCCGCTGGAACGCAGAAGCTGTTTCTGTTTGGCATTGGCGGCGCAAAAGGGTTTTTCGTAAAAGACGACGAGGCGCACTATTCGACTCCGATGAGCGTTCGCCCTTTTTTGTTGAGAAAAAAAGTCTCATAGCCGTCGTCTCCGATGCTCATGCACTCTCCCAGACATCCCTCTTCATAGAGTTCGCGGATCACCGAATGGACCTTTTTAGATTCCATCCCCGTATATTCGGCAATGTCCTCCGCCTCGTAGATATTATACTCCAGCTCGTCGCTGAGGGTAAAGATCGTTTTCATCACTTTTATCTTGGTCATACTCATAAGATAGCCTTTAAAAAATAGTGTTACGCGCTGGCGATTATGCAGGAGAAACAGTGTTCCTGGTCTTTGCAGGAGACACAAGCCGGAGCGACCCTGCCGATCTCATCATAAAGAAACTTTTTCCATAGCTTCTCTTTGGGTTTCATTGTGGCCAGTTTCGGAAAATGGAAGGCCATATACGCGCCCATCTGAGAACGGCTCTTAAACCCGAGGTCTTCATAAAGGTGGTTCATCTGCAGTGATTTCTGCGCAATGAAGGGCGCGATGTGTTCGCGTGCCGTCTCGTCTGCTGCATGTTTTTGTAAGTAGGTGTTGATTTCATGAAACATAATTTCTTGTTCTTTCATAATGCTCCCCTTCGCTAAGGTTTCTCAATGCTTTGCAATTCTTGTTCTTTCAGTTCACCCGCAGCTTTGTCCGTCCGACAAAGAGGCGCAAAAAGTCATAGATATCGCTGAGGAAAAAAGCTCGGGTATCTTGATGCTCAAAACGCTGAAGCCATGCGCGTTCCTGGTGTAAGATTCCGCGGCAGGGGATCACAAACTCCTCTTTAGGAAGCAGGGGCTGCAGCATGCCGCAGTCGTTGATCGCATGCACGACAGCATCAAAAAGCTCGTCAAGACGATCATCCTCATCATAATGGTAGAGCTTTCCGTCGAGTTTGTAGAAGCGGTAGATACTCAGTATCTCCTGGGCTCTTTCGGTTTCATTCATCTTTTTTTCCTCCTATGGCGACGGCGTAGAGCAAGGGCTTATCCGAAAAGCGCTCTGCCTCTTCATCGTAAAATGCCCCGATCCCGCTACAGCCAAGGCCTAAAGCTTCGCAGGCAAGATAGAGCTCGTGAGCGTAGATCCCGGCTTCTATATGGCTGTGGGCATCAAAGCATTCAGCGCATATAAGCATGACAAGCGCGGCATTGGCGACAAAGCTCTGTTCCAGAAGAAGGTGAACGCTCTGCTGCGTAAAATCTCCCTGCTGCACACAACTTCCTCTACGATAAATACCGCATTGCATCCCCTGTGCCTGCTGCAATACGACAGAGACGATCTCAAGACTTTTTGCAGCGCCGATAGCCAGTAATTTTCTAAGGCTCGTCTCTTGCACACTCCAAGGGTAAAATTCGCGCGCACTGCGGCGCGAAAAACTGATCGTCTCAAACCCTTCTCTTTTTCTTACATGACCTCTCTTCGTGTAGACCGTCTCTTTGGCCATACGCGCCGAAAGTTGCTCGTCTGTGTGCAGGTAGTCGCAGGGCGAGACCCGCATCAGCGGCGAATGGAGCGGTTTTGTCTCTCCTTGGCCCGTCTCTCCGATTGCAAATACAGCCGATATAAACTCATCCCCACCCGTTCCCATCACCCTGTTCAGCTCTTCTGCGTCGATCTGCGACATTTTTGTAAGCTCTGCGCCGCTGTGTCGCAACGACTCGTAGAGCGCGGCGATTTGATGCCCCAGATCAAGATAGGCATAGCGCCACGCACGCAGGCCATACTTCCAGGCAGAGCGAAAAGGTACGAGAGAGATCATCAGGATGACCCCGCTAAAACGCTTCTGCATCCCGACACAGGATTCGACGCCTTCTTTCTCGATGTCTTGTATCAAGACCAGCTCTTCATGCAGTACATCAAGGTGGTAGATCCCCTCCAAAAGCCCCGGAACATTTCGGATTTGCAGGTAGATCTCCACGGGATGAAGATTGCCGGCCGAGGGGACATTGAGCTGATAGTAGGGCTTTTCGGCGAGGCGGCACGTCTTGGTAATACCTCTGAGGTGCTTCAGCCAGGGAAGTGCCGCAAGCTCGCTATAGCAGATGCGGTAGCAAAAATGGGGATACTGCTTAAAAAGAGAAGGCTGTGTGCTCCACTCCAAAAACCCTGTTTTCTCTGCGACCTTTCTGGGCGTCAGAAGAGTCTGATCACGCACTTCGAAGTTGCTTAAAAACATCACGGCTGCCGCTCAGCTCTAGCGCGCTGAAACCGTCTTCGTTGTGAAGCGAAACATCAGCACCCAAAGACACAAGCATGCGGACACATTCGGTTCGAGATGCCGAGGCGGCATACATCAGCGCCGTTGTCCCCTCTTCGTTGGTGTCGTTGATATCCGCGCCCGCTTCGGCCAAGATGCGGATAAGCTCGGGCGAATTGGCATAGCAGGCATTGAAAAACACCCCGTTAAAATCATCATTGACTGCGTAAAGATCCACTCCCGCCTCGATCAGACGCGAGAGCATCATCGCATTTCCCTCCAGCGCCGCACACAAAAGCGGAGTGTTGCCGTTGAAGCCTCTCTTTTCGAGATCATCTCCACAAAAACCGTGTGCATTCAGCCAGGTCAGATACTGCTCTACCATCGTTTTCTCCTGTGTTTAGACACCCATCCAGTTCTCATGGTCGTGCCCTTTTTTCTTGAAGTTGGCTGCTTTCTCGACCGCTTCGAGGCACTTCTCGTAATCCACTTCGTCTGTGACCTCGGGAACAAGCTCTTTGTAGCTTATCATCCCCTCCTGGTCGATGACGAAGACCGCGCGCGCCAGACGGTCTTTGAGCTTGCCCTCTGTGATAAGCAGGCCGTACTTCTTAGCAAAGTCACGGGAGCTGTCGAGAACGACCTCCGCGGCATCGATCCCCTCCCGCGCAATAAAATCGCGGACAAACTCCGCATCATCCGTCGTCACCATGATGGTTTTGAGTTTTTTGAACGCCTTGATGAGCTCATTGAATTTTTTGGCGCCCAAAGAGCAGACCTCTGTTTTTAGCGAAGGGATCGAAATAAGAAGTTGCGCGGTAGGAGAGATCATTCCTATGACATTCTGACTTCCGTCGAGCTGTGTCACGCGGGCTGCGGGAGCTTCGTGCCATATACTTATCTCTTTTCCTTCCAGCGCTGTGGCTGTTCCGTGTACGGTGATCTGCATGCAAATATCCTTGTGATAAATTTTATCTTCAAGTGCAAAAATGGTTCTATATAATGCCTTTTTTTTAACCACAAAATGGCAGTCATCTTCTTCATACTTCACTATAATGGTATAACAACGGAGAAAAAGATGATGACATACAGCGCAAAAATACCCGACAGAGAAGAGTGCCAGACCTGCGTGCTTACCTTTGCCTACAAAGAGATCAACCTGCTCTACGAGATTGCTCTTATGCTCACAAGCACCCTCGATATCCATGAGAGCATTGAAAAATCAATGCGCAGGCTCAAACAGCACGGCTACCTTGAACGCTGCGCTATCTTTAAAAAAAAGGAGGATGCCGATGAACTGGAACTGCTGGCTTCCATTGATCTGGAAAGCTATCAGATAAAGATGGCTACCTACCGATTTGGCGAGGGGGCAACAGGTCTGGCCGCCAAAAGCCGCGAGCCTATCGTCATCGAAAACATCCACAATAACATCAACTACCTCAACAAAATGGGCAACATCACAACGCAGATGGTCTCTTATGTCGCGGTTCCTCTGCTTCAAGATGAGGAAGTGATCGGTGTCATCTCCGCCAATCTTGGCAAGAACAGCCCGCTTGACTTCGACGAGATCGTCCGGATGCTCACTATCGTCGGGTCGCTTTTTGTCGGTTCCATGAAAGCACAGCAGACGCTCGCCAAAGAAAAAGAGTCTTTGAGCGAACTCAAGACCTATTACAAAGAAGAGCTACAAAGAGATTACAAATTTGAAAATATCATCGGGCGCTCTACGAAGATGCAGCAGGTCTTTTCAATGATCAACACCGTCGCTCCTACCGATGCGACCATCCTTATCCGCGGTGAGACGGGAACAGGAAAAGAACTTATCGCCACGGCCGTGCATAACCTCAGCCGCCGCCAAAACGGTCCCTTCATCAAACTCAATTGTGCCGCTATCAGCGAGACTCTGCTTGAAAGCGAGCTTTTCGGACATGAGAAAGGGGCCTTTACTGATGCTAAGGAGATGCGTAAAGGACGTTTTGAACTGGCCGACGGGGGGACGCTTTTTCTCGATGAGATCGGGGATATCACCCCTTCTTTGCAGGTAAAACTGCTGCGCATTCTGCAAGAACAGGAGTTTGAGCGCGTCGGAGGGAACAAGACCGTCAAAACCAATGTCCGTCTCGTCGCCGCGACAAACCGAAACCTCGAAGAGATGGTGGGGAAGGGGGAGTTCCGCGAGGATCTTTTCTACCGCCTCAATGTCATCCCGCTTACACTTCCGCCTCTTCGGGAACGGTATGAAGATGTCAAACTCCTGATCGAGCACTATCTCATCCGCTTTATGAAAGAGCACCGCAAGAGTATGCACTTTAGCAAGGCGGCGATGGAGCTTCTGCTCGAGTACCCGTGGCCGGGAAACATCCGCGAACTGCAAAACACGATGGAGAGGATCGTTCTCATCTGCCCAGAGGGCGAGCTTCAACCCGAAATGCTCAACCATGTCCTGCCGTTCAACTACCAAAAACTCTATATGCCGCTTGAGCCGGCACCGATGACGCAGCCTCTCACTGTGCCCTCAACACCGCCGCAAGACGTCATCCCTTCTGCGCCAATGACCAAAAAAACGCTGCATGAGATGGAGCGCGAAGCGATACTTCAAGCCCTTATCGACTCAAACGGCGTTCAAACTAAGGCGGCACGATTGCTGGGGATGACCGCACGCCAGATCGGCTACAAGATCAAACAGTACGCCATCGAGTTTTAAAACCAGATCCTACTTAGTAGGACCTGGTATCAATCGCCCAGGCGTTTCGCCATCACTTCTGAGGGGAACTTTTTCACAGAGGGCTCGATGAACCATGTTTCACCGTTGCTTAGTGCGATCTCGCCGCCCCACTTTTCATCGCTGTCAAACTCTGCTTTTATGATCGTCTCTTCCATATCTTTTTTTGCGACGTAAAAGGAGATATCCCCTTTTGAATCTACTCTCAACATAACCTTTGCCATAATTTACTCCTGTGTTATATGTTTCTTTGAATCCACTGCCTTAAAGGGCATGAAAAAACTTTCTTATACGGTGCCGCCAGTCCGAAGAGAGATGGCTTTCAAAACTGATGCGCAGAAATGTTCCTGTCAGTCGGCGGACAAGGGTGTCGCGCCGGTACTCTTTGTCATTTTTGAGCGGAAAATCAACTCGAAAATGTGCACCCCTGCTCTCTTCGCGTGACAAGGCGCTTATCACCATCGCTTCGGCAACGGTAAGCGAGTTGCGAAACTCGAGTATCGACATCAGTTCGACATTATTGTTTTGTTCTTTGTTGATGCAGCACAGACCTGAGGACATCTTTATAAGGTAGTGGACATACTCAAGCGCATCACTTAGTGAGTCCTGGGTGCGGAAAAGTCCTGCGTTTTTGTAGAGATTGTTCCCGAGGTTGCGCCGCATTGTGTTGACATTGAAACGGTTCTCTCCCTCGAGTATCATCTGCACATAGCGCGACTCCTTGTCGACGAGGGCATAGTCGATCGGATGAAACTCCTCTTTTTTGGCCGCACGCGCCGCTTCTATACCGGCGATACGGCCGAAATAGGCCCCTTCGAGCAGACTGTTTCCTCCCAGCCTGTTTGCGCCGTGCACCCCGCTATAGGCCGATTCGCCGCAGGCAAAGAGATTGTCGATGTCGGTCGTGGTATTTTTACGGGTCCAGATCCCTCCCATCGTATAGTGAGCCGAAGGGGTGATTTCAAGGAGTTCACTTAAAATATCGATCCCGGCGCCGTTTAGTGCGTGTTTGCGGGCCGAAGGGAGCCTTTTGTCGATCAGCGCCTCGTCGAGATGGCGGAAATCAAGATAGACTTTATGCCCCGCCGCCTGGTGTATCGCAATGTCGCGGGAAAGTTTGTCGCGTGTCTGCAGCTCGTCTGTGAATCGAACACCGTTCTCATCGACGATGTAGGCCCCCTCTGCACGCGCGGCTTCGCTGATAAGCGTACTGCTCTTGGCCAGTGTCGTTGGGTGGAACTGGACAAACTCCATATTAGCGAGGCGCATCTTGGCCCGCAGAGCAATGGCATGGATATCTCCGCTTGATTCTTGCGAATTCGTCGAGTGACCGCGGTAGATCCCTGCATACCCTCCTCCGGCAAGTATCAGCGATTTACAGGCAAAGGCGATGACTGAAGAGTCGTGCCGCCGCAGCACGGTGACTCCGGAAAGACGCTCTTTAAACATCGCTATTGACAAGACCAGATGGTTCGGTAAAAAGACAACACCCTCTTTTCGGCACTGCCCCATCAGGGTCTGTGTGATTGACGCGCCTGTACGGTCGGCGATATAACAGGTCCGTTTCGACTGTGTTCCGCCGAAGGGTCTCTGGGCCACCTTCCCCTCGTCCGTGAGGTCAAAAGAAACGCCCATCTTCTGAAGCTCGGCAATGATCTCCTTGGCCCCCTTGACCATGCCGCGCACGGCCGATTCGCGCCCAAGGTCGTCTGCGCCTTTTAGCGTGTCTTTGAGATGGCGTTCGACTGAGTCCTCTTCGCTCGCTCTTAGCACGGCATTGATACCGCCTGAGGCGACTGCGGAGTTGGAGCGCAGAGGCGTGCTTTTTGAGATGACGGCAACATGCATCCCTGCGCGTCTGGCGTAAAGTGCCGCATAGAGCCCTGATATTCCGCTTCCGACTACAATAACGTCATACAGCATAGTCGTCTCGTATCAGTTTTCCCATGTCTTGTGATGAGGCGCTGGGAAGATAGGCCAGGATGGCGTTGTCTGTGACGTGCGAAGGATCGACGGCACCGAATATCGCCGTGATCGCACCCGCACTTCGGGCAAACTGCAGGGCACTCGCAACGTCGCTAAGCTCCTGCGTCTTCATCGTCTGCGCAATCTTGAGCGCGAAAGGACGCTTGAAGAGATTTTTTTGAAGCAGCGGCGAGGAGCCCAGAAAAGTAAGCCCGAACTGCGCGCAGGCCTGCATCAGCGGATAGTATTTTTTGTCTTTGCACTGCTGATTATTGTAGGTGAAGGCATGCGTTTTAGCCATATTGAAAGGACTTTGAAGATATCTGAACCCATGCGCTGCTCCTCCGACACGCTCTGCGATCTCTACGATCTTTGCGAGCGAAACATACTCCGTATGCGCCTCTTCATATAAAAACCCGTTCCACGCCGCGACGCCGTAGGCCGCTATCTTTCCCTCTTCTTTAAGTTCTTCGAAAAGCTCAAATGCCTTTTCTATCCGCTCATAGAAGAGGGAAGGGTCGATGTAGCCCAGCTGTGTCTCGGGATTGTGCAGGAAAAAGATGTCTATCGTCTCAAGGCCTAAGTTCTGCAAAGACTGCTCGCAGCTCCAACGCAAAAATGCGGGTGCCATGCAGTGCTGATCGATGACGATCTCTTCGGGTGTCGCCAGTGCCTTGCGCAGTATCGTCTCCTCTATCCAGCCGTAGGGATTGTTCGGAAAGGGGAAGTCAAGCGGGATAAAGCCCCCTTTAGATGCGATAATCACCTCTTCGCGGCGTATCTCGCCTGAGGAAATCATTTCGCCCAGAGCCTCGCCGATCTCGCGTTCGCTCATCTGGTAGCGGTAGTTGATCGCCGTATCGATGAAATGAATACCGCTGCGCAGTGCCGTTTTGATGGCCTCGGCATAGTTGATGATGTAGTTGTCCTCTTTATAAGGCTCGGCCTTGTAGGTGCCTATCCCCAAAGAGGGGAAAAAGAGCTCCCCGTTGAAGCGGTAAAAATCTTTCGAGTATTTGCCGAACTTTTTGAGATATGCAAAGGTCCCCTCTTTCGTAGCGCGCTGCATCAGACGACCATCACCCGCAGGTTGGTTTTGAGTTTGAAGTTGAGCATATCCTGCATACCAGCCAGTGTCGTCGTGGTGTTCATCGAACAGCTCATACACTCGCCTTTATACTGGATATAGAGCTCGTATTCGCCTTCTATCTCTTTGAGGTCGATCACTTCCACGTCACCGTTATCGGCTTTGAGCGTCGGACGGATATACTCTTCCAAAATAGACTCGATGCTTCGTAATTTCTGGACCAGGCTCATCGCACTGAAATTACCGTCTCCTTTTGCCTCTTTGATCTTCTTGCTGATCGCCTCTTTTTCAAGTTCTCCCTGAATCTCGCTGAGCATATCAATAAGGTAGACATCTTTTTTCTCATGGCCGCCGGGTTTGATGCAAGACTTGCAAAAACCGCCCGCCTTGGTGTAATCGGTGATAGCCTCTATGGAGTTGAGTTTATTCAGACGAATGACCTCTTTGAGGGTATCGAGGCTGACGCGGGCACATTCGCAGACGATAAATTCCGTCTCGAACTCCGACATGTCGACCCCCTTGTAGATCGATGCCGCTTTTTTGATAACGTCGTAGGCCATGACCGAACAGTGCATCTTCTGCCCAGGAACCGCCGGAATGTTCATATCGTCTCGAAGCGCCTTCTCCACATCGATGTTGGTGATCTTTAATGCCTCGTCAACGGTCTTCTCCATACAGAGTTCCGCCATCATGTCCGAGCTGGCGATCGCCGTACCGCATCCAAAACTTTTAAACCGGCTCTTGACGATCACATCATTTTTAGGATCGATCATCCAGTAGAGCCGCACCGCATCCCCGCAGCTCTCCGCGCCGAAATCGGCGATAATAAGCTGTCTTTGGGCCGCATCGGCCTCTTCTTGTGTTATCTCTCCCATATTTACAGGATCGTTCATACGTCGTTGTACTTCTTGCGAGTACTCTTCCCATAATGCTCCGCCGATTAAGCTATCTCTTGCCATTTCATGCTCCTTGATGGATGATATATTGTCCCTACAATTGCAAGAGATGTTCTACTGCTATCGCTACATTTTTGTCACCCTTAAATTCGAGAACATAATATGCAGTAGTAACTATAAATTAACTCAAAGGATTTATCATGATACAAATCACTGCCGTATTTAACAAACACTGTCTGAATGATGTTTTGCGCGGGCTTTTTGACAACGCTATCGAAGGCGTCACCGTAATGGATGTCATAGGAAAAGGCTCACTGGGAATTACCGAAAAGAACAATGCTCTCGACCTCTTTCCTAAAGTGATGCTTCTTATCGTCGTCTCGGATGAGAAAAACAAAGAGAGCGCCATGGAAGCGATTCGCGCCAATACCCAAGACCTCGGCCACGGTGCGGGCAAAATGTGGATAACACCGGTACTCGGGGTCGAACGTATCCGTACAGGAGAAAAAGACGCATCTGCGCTCACTCAGTCCACCCCCAGAGCTACTTCTAAAAATGATACCGTCTACACTGCCGCCGATACGCCATCAAGCTAAAGCGACTCGACAGCAAGTCCGGAGGCTTCTAGAGAAGCTCCAGCTTATACAGAAACTTCCGCTCTTTATAGGAGGGAATGTCTAGTTCCTGGCGGTATTTTGCTATAACGCGGCGCACCATCTTTACCCCGAACCGCTCCTCTATCGTCTCGTGCAGTATCTTGTCGCTGAAGGGGTCATCTTTTACCTCACCGGCGACCAGACGTTTTAGAAAATGTTTGATTTCTGAGGTGGAAACTTCGCCGATGGAGTTGGAGAAGAAGTCCTTGAAGGCGAAGAGCCCGAGTTCTGTCTGGATATATTTGTCCGAGATCGCTCTGGAAATGGTCGATTCGTTAAACCCCAGCTCATCGGCAACGTCTTGCAGGCGCATCGGCTTGAGCTCGCCGCCCATGAAAAAGCTGTACTGCTTCTCGATCAGGACCAGGGCCACATTGTAGAGTGTCGCTTTTCGCAGTTCAAGGAGATTGACGAGCTCGCGCGCCTCTTTGAACTTCTGCTTTGCGAAGTTGTCATGCTTGTCGATCATGTTGACCTGCAGATCGGGATAGAAGCCATGGTTGATCCGGATGTTCAGCTTCTCGGCCTCAAACTCCACAAAGAGATCGGGGGTGATCTGCAGGTCAGGCTCCATATACTCCAAAGCAGGAGGGTTCTTGAAATGTTGCAGGACATGTTTCGCATCACCCAAACGCGGATGCTTGATAAACTTTTCCATCTTGTCAAACTGCACGATCATAGCGCCAAGCAGAATACTCAGCTCATCATCGAGCTCATACTCGTTGAGCTGAAACAAAAACGACTCCTTG
Organism: Arcobacter sp.; assembly: GCA_024637195.1. Taxonomy (GTDB): domain Bacteria; phylum Campylobacterota; class Campylobacteria; order Campylobacterales; family Sulfurimonadaceae. The sequence goes on along the minus strand of JAGXFN010000010.1, from coordinate 62,836 downwards.
TAGTCAACCGCTCCGATCCCCGCAGGCTCCAGATGGGCAAAACGCTGGCGCACGCGCTCCACCGTATGCACATCGGTGTCACACTGCGCGGCGATCTCTTTTATGCTTCCCTCAAAATAACCCTCGTTGTTGATATAGTAGATGATCTGACGGGCTATCTTTTGTGAGATGGGCGTGGGGAAAAGCGGTGCGGCGATCTGTTCATCCAGTTTTTCATAAAGTGACATAGAAGAGATACTCAGCCACTCGATCTGATCACTCGAAGCGTTGGAGACATAGTTTTGAAATGCCCCGTAGGCCGACGATCCTCCGGCCTGGGCATTGGACTCTTCAAAGCCCGATTTTAGCTCTATACAGGGGTTTTCATTGGTAATGACCTGCAGATGTTTTTCAAGTTCATTCAAGGAGCATTGCAAAAGCGGCAGCCATGTCTGCATGGAGAGCCGAGGAAGTTGTTTTTGTTTAAAAGATAAAGATGTTTTCATTTTAATCCGCCTAAAACTAATCAATTTAGTAAACAGACTGCATATTCTGTTCTAGCTAATATTATAAATCTTATTGCGGGTTGCGAAGCGGGATTGGTGATTAAAAAAGAGACAAAAGCCCTTCTCCCCAAGGGAGAAAAGGTTCGTTAGTATTTGATGCGTACAAGACCGTTTGGCGCAACAACTTTCATTTGGCAGGCAAGGCGTGCTTTTGGACTGCTCTCGTTGACTGTCTTGAGCACTGCCTTCTCTTTGTCGTTTACAGGACTCATAAACTCCATTCCCGACTCGATCATGACGACGCAGGTACCGCATTCGCCATCACGACATCCGAAAGGAAGTGCACTTCCTGAGGCTTCTACGATATCTTGTATCGTCTTGCCCGGTTTGACATTGATCGCCAAAAAGTCATTTATAATCTCTACACGTGTTGTCATCTCAACCCCTTGTTTGTATTATCTTTAGTCTCACGGGCAAACCCGCGAGACTACGCTAACGCTTGAGTTCTGATCATATGAGAAGAACCCAAGTGCACTCATGCGCTTTAACAGCGCGCCAATTTCCGATCTACCGATAATACGCTGTCTTTCTCGTATCATTGATGGATATATGAATCCAAAAAGTGAGTTACTCCCCCTCTTCTTGAGATTGCATTTCTTTTTCTGCCGCGCGCTGTGCTCTATGCTCTTTTATCCACTTCAGCTCTTCGGCGACCTCATCATAGCCATCATACTCCACGGCACTTTCAAGCTCTGCTTCTCGGCACCCGTAGGTCTCTCCCTCTTCGATAAAATGCACCTCATAGATACGGATCACTTGAAGAAAGTCACCGATGAACTTCACGTATCCTTCCGCGCCGGGATAGATAAGAATCTCATCCGGGCCTCTGAAGGGGTTGGAGCCGTCATTTCTGATCGGTTTTTTGATCCGTACGCGCTCACCTAAGCGAAAGGTGGGAAGGATCTCGTCTCTAGTTGAAGCTGAGATCTGGCTGGCTTGTGCATGCGTGAACTCCATGAGTGACCTCCTCTACATCATTGCAGCTGCTTGAAGTCGAACAGGTGCCGCAAGCGCTTGGCTTGTCAAACATCTCCCAGACATCTGCCGCTGAAGGGCTGTACCCGTTTTCAAAATTCTTGTAGACGCTGGTCAAAGCAAATTTGTAGTACTCCAGCAGTTTGGCATCGCTCTGCCATGCAGTGCTCTTGGATTTTTCGACCATTTCACCAAATATTTTCATCATATGAAAGCGTTTTACATAGACCAAACGCTCATCGTATTCGATGTCGAAAAACTCGAAAAACTCTTCGGTATCGCTAATCTTTTCAAACTCGGCCAAGGTTTTCATTTTTTCTCCTTTATAGTTGCATCTCGTCTTTGAGCTGGCTTGCCCAGCCAATGAGCCGCTCTTTCGTCAGCTCCTCCTGGTTTACATCATCGATCCCCAGTCCGCAAAATTTCTCTCCTCTTTGTGCAAGCGAGAAGCTGTAATCGTAACTCTGCGTAGACGCGTAACCGTAGGGATCTGCACCGAGCGAGACAAAGATGTCATGCATCTTTCCCAGCGCGCTGAGAAAATGCTCGCCGTGAGTTTTTTGGTCGCCGGCACCGAAAAATGCGACTTTTTTTCCGCTGAGATCAGGGCGTTCATTGTCAAGCTCGTAAAGCGGATCGACCCAGTCGCGCTGAGGATCGCCCTGGCCCCAGGTAGAGGACCCGATAAGCAAAACATCGAAATCTTCAAACTGTTCGATTCCATCATAATCTTCTTCCATATCGATCAGTTCCGCACCTTCTAATTGCGCTTTCAAAAGCTCTGCCGCGCTGCGTGTTACCCCGCTGCTGCTGCCGAAAAAAATACCTATTTTAGACATGCTGTCTCCTTATGAATCGCACGGTTTGTATTGTTCATAGATGGCGATCGCGTTAGAGAGGTTTTTATCGCCGTCTTCAAATAGTTTTTCCAGTGTCCTGTAGCCGAAACGGTGTGCATCTTTAAAATACTTGTCTACGATGCAGATACGGTCAGTGATGACCGCACACCGCCCAAACCCTTCATGGCTCATCTCCATGATAACGTTGCAGACGACACCCGTCTTGCGCTCAAATGCCAGTGCCAGCGCCTTGTAGATCATCTTGATATCATTGATAAGCATCTCGTCGATGTCGGCGATCAAAGGAATGGTTTTAAGGTCCTCTTTCGTTTTGACGTACTTCTTCATCAGCAGTTCTTCATCGCTGATCTTTGCCCAGTTACCGAACTGATCGAGTGCGCGTATCTGACGTATCAGCTCTATACCAAAAGGGTTTATCTGTTTTTCTGCTTCCATAGTGTTCTCCATTTTATTATTTATTGATGTTGCGCTCTTTAGGAACAATGTCCCCAAAGAGGAAATTATCCTCGGTTTACTCTGCGGCCCATCTGTCTTGTCTGACATCATGTTCTGTCTTCATCTGAATAATCTGTTTCACCCACGGCGGCGGATTGCCGTTGATCATTGCAACCAGACTTTTGAGGACATCCTCGATCAGTGTCGGCTCGCTTACCTTCATCGGATGGATACCCGCACGGATGACCTTCGCCGCCGCTGTTCCGCCTATGCTTTCGCTGTACATGATGCTTACACCCTTCAAGGCGCGTACACGAAAGTCGGTTTTGTCGTCATCTTCGAGGTTTGTGGTGTCTGTTTTTATCACTTCGCAGAGTTCAAACCCCTCTTTTGAGACATTGTAGACGACGAACTCTTTCGCTCCGCCGAAGTGGGCGTTGATCTCTTCCATGTCCTTGCTCGCAAAAGCAACTTTCATTGCATTGTTCATTGTGCTCTTCCCTTCTATGCTGATTTTAGTGTTCATGTTTTACCTTTCTCAATGCATTGGCTATCTCAAACAGAAAATAAGTGTTTCCTTCATACAGCTGATCATTTTTGAGCTGGTTGCCCAGCTCCTCATAATTCGGGAATCCCCGGATCACAAGTGCCTTATCATGATAAGAGTGCAAGATTCGTTCTGCATGGAAATTGCTGATAATCATGTCCGCAGCTTCGAAAAAACGGCGGGCATCTTCAAGGTCACCGACAAAAACATTGTCGGCATCAATCTCGCGCAGCGTCTCGCTGAACGTTGTCGAAACCGCCGCATCGACTGTCCCGCCGACACTGCGGATAAGCGCACAAATGCCGGTCAGCATATCCGGCTCACCTGTGACGACAAAATGAGAACTGCCGATAAGAAAATGGCTGTCGAGCATCGCATCTTGCAAGCGCGAACGCCATCGTTTCAGCAATGGCGTTGGTCGGGTATGTCGGATTTTCATCAGCGCTGCGACAAAATTGTCGCACCCGTCTAATCCCATCAGATGTTCAAGATGAATATGCTCGATCGCAGGATTTTTCTTCAACAAGGCAGCGGCCGCTTTTTTCATCGACGCACCGATGCTAAGTACTGTCGCACAACTGGCAAGATCGCCAATCTGCTCTACCGTAATGCCCCCGTTGGAAAGTTTTCCCTGCCCTTCCTCCCAGTAGCCGTCCAAAGAGCAGGAGAGATCAGGAAGCGCATACGTCTCAAAACCGAACTCCTCGCAAAGCGTCTTGATCTTTTCCACCTCGATGGGCTGCATGCTCACGTGAGGCAGTAACACAAGCCTGTCAGCATCAACATTCACAGCACTTTGTGTCAACTGTTCGATCATCGCGGTCACGGTGAGCGCCCAGCCGCTCTCCAGTCCGCCCTCATAATCAGGGGTATTGACAAAGACATAAGGGATCTCAATATGACCGCCGACACCGCGCACATCATCGCCCTTGGTCTCCGTAAGACCCGTCGTGTGCAGACCGATCATAGAGGGTTTAAGGTTTTTGTCTTTGTTCTGGATGTTTTCGATCGCCATCAGTATCGAGTAGTCGCCTCCGTCTAAAACGGCAGTGATATCACTGACAGAGGTGTTATACACGGCAATGGGTTCGTTGAAATGTCGGGTAAAAAAGACCTTCGTATAGGAGGCGCACCCTTGTGCGGCGTGCATCAGAGGCATACAGCCCTTGACGCCCAGAAAGGCAAGTGTCGCGCCCATAGGCTGGGAGTGTTTGATGGGATTGACCTGAAGCGGTTTATGCTCATGTTTGCTGAGGGAAAATGTCATGAGAATTCCTTATGTAAAGGGTTTTTAGAGGTATCTAAAAGGCATAATGCAAGAACCGTGCGAGAGGCGCTATAATATAGCTTTTACACAATCTAAACATATCACTCCAAGGAAAAAATCATGAAACATGTTCTACTTCTGAACCTCCATCAAAAATACGAAGGATTTGCAAACGGAAATCTCACAAAAGATCTCCTTGCCGAAGCGAAGTCCTTTTTTCTTTCAAAAGGCTATGAGGTACGCGAAACTGCCATTGACGAGGGCTATGATGTCGCCGAAGAGCTCGAAAAATTCAAGTGGGCCGATATTTTCTTTGTCCAGTCGCCTGTCTACTGGATGGGGCTTCCATGGTTGGCTAAAAAGTACGTCGACGAGATCTTCTCGGGAGGAAACAATACCGTTACCTATGCCAACGACGGACGCAGTCGCGAAGATGCCTCGAAACAATACGGCAGCGGAGGACTGATGCAGACAAAGAAGTATATGCTCAGCTTCACCTACAACTGTCCTGCGAGCGAATTTGACAATCCGAACGGTTTTTTCGAGGGGATGAGTGTCGACCAGGCAAATGTCGCCCTGCACAAAACCTTCCAGTTTTGCGCCGCCACACCGCTTGAGACCTACTCAGTCCATGACGTCTACAAATCGGACTTCGATATCAATGAGGCTCTTCAAAAGCTGCGTGCAGCCTTGAGCAAAAACTTCGCCTAATCCTTCTCCCAGGGTGCCGCTTTGCCGACATTGGCAAAGACCGGGTTTTTAAAGGCGTATTTGAGATCTTCCGCGAGGTTTAAAAGACCGCTATAGCCGCCGTAGCTTCTCTTTTTTTCCTGATTGACATTGATAAAGGAGATCTTTTTTTTGATCGCCGTATAGAGGCTTCTTCCTCCGGCCAACAAGATATGCGCGCCGCTTTGATCGATGACCTTTCCCTGCTCGGAGGCGGGCTTTTTCATCAGCACCCCCTTTTCACTCAAATACTCCCGCGCCTTGTCTATGTCGTCCTGTGTCGATTTGGCAATGCTTGTCGCCACAACTTCTATGCCCAGGTCCTGCAGACCCGACGCGATCGACCAGGCCTTGTTTCCGCCGGTGTTAAGCACCGCTTTTTTGCCTGCAAAGAGTATTTTGTAGGCTTCCAGGCTTTCATGTAGCGCGCTTTCTTCTTCGGCTATGACAGCTTCGGCCCGTGCTATGAGTTCTGGGCACCCCAACGCGGTGACGATCTCACGGAGGGCAAAAGAGGTGTCGCGTTTGCCGTAAAAGGAGACCGAGATCCAGGGAATATCGTATTTTTCCTGCATCTTGCGCGTCAGGGTGATCAGTGATTTGGCGCAGACGATGACGTTGAGTTTCGCGCGGTGGGCCGTGCGGATATCGCCGACACGGCCGTCGCCGCTCATGGAGCTGAGCACACGGATGCCGATCCTCTCAAAAAGCGGAAGGTATTGCCACATGTCACCGGTGACGTTGTAATCGCCGATGAGATTGATGTCATACGGCGTTGTGGATTCCGGTTCTTTCGTTCCGATGAGATGTTCCAACACCGCTTCGCCCGCCAGCCGCGAACCGAGGTTCTTGCTTCCTACAAATCCCGGGGCATGCACAGGAACGACGGGAACCTGGTGTTTCTCGCTGGCCAGACGGCAGGTTGTGTCGATATCGTCTCCCACCAGCGCCGTCACGCAGGTAGAGTAAACAAAAACCGCTTCGGGTTTGTAATGCTCCATGACATAATCTATCGACTCGCTCAGCCGCTTGTCGCCGCCGAAGATAACGTCGTTCGTCGTGATCCCCGTCGTAAACCCCATCTGGGTGTGATCCCTTCCGGTGTAGCTTGTTTTTGTCTCACGGCTCTCCCAAGAAGCGCCCAGACAGGTTTGGGGACCGTGCACGAGATGGACAGCATCGGCATAAGGAAAGAGCGAGATCTGCGCGCCGTCAAAGGCGCAGCCCCCTGCGGCAAGCCCGGGTTTTGGCTTGTCACACCCCTCTCCCGGTTTTTTGTCTTTGCTGTGAGAGCAGGCGCTCTCGTTCATTAGCTCTTTGATCTTGGCACGGCTGACCATAGGATACCCCTTAAGCGTTAATTGCTTTAAGAGATGCAAGAAGCGTGCGAGCAGTGTGATTCTTTTTAAATCATTCTAAAAAGCTCAACTCAGCATCAGAGCGTATGCGCAAAAAGACGGGGTATTTTGGATTGCCAAGATGTGTCAGGCCGTAGTATTTGAAACTGACCATGGTGCCGATCGCAGGTGGAGACCTTCTTTGCTGCGTACTGAATCCGGAGCCTATCTTGATACTCTTGCCCTGATAGTCGCAGGTGATCGCACCCATGTCGTTTTCAAACTTTCCCTTCCCCTCTATAATGGAGAGCACCCTGCACTCGGCATCGATAAATGATTTATATTTGAGCGCATCACCCGTTCTGCCGCTGTAGTAAGGTGTGAGCGGATCGCGAAGAACAAGGCCTTCACCTCCTTTTGCCATCACCTCTTCGAGGTAGACTTTTATCTCCTCCTGCTCTTTTATCACAGTCTGTTTGACAATCTTTATCCTTGAAGTCGGATGCAGAAGAAGGTAGTTTTCCAACACCGAAAGCCGTTCAAAGAGTCCCCCTCTTTGCCGAGGCACCTCAAAGACATTCAGTGACAACTCTTCCCAGCCAGTATGAGTCTGTTTGGTATTGATAATAGAAACGACCTCTTCAAAACCGCCGCGTCTGCTCCACAGCTCTCCGTCGATGGCAAAAGGCGGGAAACCTGCCGTAAAAGAGGGCGGAGGCGTGAATACTTTTCCGTTGCGGCTGATCAGCTTATTGCCGTCCCAGAATGCCCGCACGCCGTCAAGCTTCTCGCTCATCACCCAGCCTCTTACATCCCTGTCCTGGGTGTAGTTCTTCAGCAAAAAGAGCTTGGGCACCTCGGCATCTGCATAAAGATACAAAAACATAAAAAGTAGGATAGCTTTCATCTTGGGACTCTTTATAATAAATTTTCACAACAGTAAAGCGCTCTGTACTTTTGTGAAAATTCAGCCGACTCGCAAGCCGGCAGAGAGATTAGATACTCAGCTCTTCTTTGATCTTGTCAAACTTCTTCTGTCCGATTCCCTTTATCTGCATCAGTTCTTCGATACTGCCAAACTTCTGCTTAGAACGGTACGCAACAATCTTTTCTGCTATCCCCTGACCTATGCCTTTTAAGCCGCTCAGCTCTTCGACACTTGCCGTGTTTAGATCAACAGCAAAGAGCTGAAAACTCATCATCATCCCTATAATTAAAACAAAAAACTTACGTCCCATAACCACTCCTTTAAATTTTGAATATTCAGTATAGTTATAAATATATAAGAATAAGATATAATTCTTTTATTATAAATAATATTTAAATGTTTTATGTTATTTTTTGATTATTATGCAACATTAAGTTTATGAAAGCATGCTATAGCAGTAAGCTGGAGGAAAAATATTAAGTTTAATTTTTAAGAAATAAACTCGAATAACTACAATAAAGGGGATTTGTCTTCAAAAGTGGGATCAGATCCACCTTCTTACGATGGAGGTCTGTTTATCTCAAGATTCGCTTTTGGCGTAAAAATAGTTGGTAGCCTCGACAAATCCGTCAACTGATCCGCAGTCAAAACGCTTGCCTTTAAACTTGTAGGCCAAGACTCTTCCTTGTTTTGCCTGCTCCAAAATAGCATCAGTGATCTGCACCTCTCCGCCTTTTCCGGGCTTTGTATCACGAATGATATCAAATATGTCCGGTGTCAATATATAACGTCCGATGATGGCCAGGTTTGACGGAGCATCTTTAGGATCAGGTTTTTCTACCATATCGCTGACACGGTATACACCCTCTTCGATCTCTTCTCCTGCGATAACACCGTACTTGTATGTCTGCTCTCTTGGGACCTCTTCGATAGCCACCACAGTACATCCGTGCTTTTCATACAGGCTTACCATCTGGGCCAAAACACCATGGCTGTTTCCATCACACAAGTCATCGGCCAAGACGACGGCAAAGGGTTCATGTCCGATAAGTGTCTCACCGGAGAGGATCGCATGCCCTAGTCCCTTCATCTCTACCTGACGGGTATAGGAGAAGGTACACTTCGTTATCAGCGAGCGTATTTCCGTAAGGTAGTGCTCTTTTGATGTCCCTTTGATCTGGTGCTCAAGCTCATAAGAGATATCAAAATGGTCCTCAATCGCCCGTTTTCCTCGGCCTGTGACAATCGCTATTGTGTTGATATTGGCGGCAAGCGCTTCTTCGACACCATATTGCAACAGTGGCTTGGTGAGTACCGGCAGCATCTCTTTGGGAATAGCCTTGGTGGCAGGCAAAAAACGTGTTCCATAACCGGCTGCAGGAAAAAGGCATTTTTTTATTGTCGGGTATTTTGTATTCAAATAAGATCCTTGGGAGAGATGATTGTTAAATGTGAATTATTGTAGGATTTTATAGCAGCTCGACTTACAGAGCAATTAAAATAATCTGTTTTTATGTTTTGGGTGTGTGTTGTGAAAGAATTCTAAGATCGGGCAGAAGCCCGAAATAATGAAAGATTATCCGTTACGCTTTTTAATGATCTCTTCAGAGATATTACGAGGAACCTCAGAATAGTGGTCGAATTCCATTGAGTAGGTTGCGCGACCCTGTGTTGCTGAACGCAGGTCAGTTGAATAACCGAACATCTCAGAAAGTGGTACGAAGGCATCAACGATCTTGTTGCCTGAACGGTCGCCCATGTTATTGATCTGACCACGACGACGGTTAAGGTCACCGATAACGTCACCCATGTAGTCCTCAGGAACTTCAACTTCAACCTTCATCAAAGGCTCAAGGATCGCAGGGTTTGCTTTTCTACATCCCTCTTTGAAGCCCATTGAAGCGGCCAATTTAAATGCCATCTCGTTCGAGTCGACATCGTGGTATGAACCGTCATAAAGTGTGACTTCAACATCCTCAAGAGGATAGCCGGCAAGAATACCGCCGTGCATCGCTTCTTGACACCCTTTTTCAACTGCCGGGATATATTCACGAGGAATCGCCCCACCTTTGATATCGTTGTTAAACACATATCCGCTGCCCGCTTCGCCTGGCTTGATCTTGAGATATACGTGTCCGAACTGACCGCGTCCGCCTGACTGCTTAGCGTATTTGTACTCTTGCTGCACTTCAGCACGGATCGTCTCACGGTAAGAAACCTGAGGAGCACCGACTTCAGCTTCAACGTTGAACTCACGCTTCATACGGTCAACAAGGATCTCAAGGTGAAGCTCACCCATACCGGAGATGATCGTCTGACCTGTTTCTTCGTCAGTAGCAACACGGAAAGATGGATCCTCTGCAGCCAGTTTGCCCAGTGCCGTTCCCATTTTTTCCTGATCCGCTTTTGTTTTTGGCTCAACCGCAACCGAGATAACCGGAGCCGGGAAGTCCATACGCTCTAGAACAACAGTTTCAGAAGGATCACACAGGGTGTCTCCTGTTGTTGTGTATTTAAGACCGACAACTGCACCGATTTCACCGGCGTAGATCGTCTTGACCTCTTCACGCTTGATCGCGTGCATCTTCATGATACGGCCGATACGCTCTTTTTTGTCTTTTGTCGAGTTGTGAACCTGAGAACCCGCCTCAAGCACACCACGGTAAACACGGATAAAAGTCAACTGTCCGACAAATGGATCAGTCATGATCTTAAATGCCAATGAAGCGAAAGGACCTTTGTCTGTTGACTCAACAACAACCTCTTGGTCTTCATCATCCATCATCGTTCCCTTGATCTGAGCAACCTCAGTCGGAGCAGGAAGATAGGCAACAACCGCGTCAAGAAGTGTCTGAACACCCTTGTTCTTAAAGGCAGTACCCGCTGTCATCGGAACGATGTGCATTGCAAGCGTTGCCGCTTTGATACCGGCGATGATCTCATCTTCAGAAAGCGCTACGCCGTCAAGGTATTTTTCAGCAAGTTCTTCGTTGCCGTCTACTTCAGAGATCGACTCGATCATCTTTTCGCGATACTCTTCAGCCTTGTCTTGCATGTCAGCCGGGATCTCTTCTACGTGGTAGTTTGAACCCATTGCCGCGTCGATGTCCCAAACGATTGCCTTCATTTTCACGAGGTCAACAACACCCGCGAACTTGTCTTCAGCACCGATTGGAAGCTGGATAGGAACCGGATTGCCTTTTAGGCGAGTACGTATCTGCTCTTCTACCTGATAGAAGTCTGCACCGGTACGGTCCATCTTGTTTACAAAAACAATAGACGGTACTCCGTAACGGTTACGCTGGCGCCATACCGTCTCAGACTGAGGCTGAACACCGCCGACTGCACAAAATACTGATACTGCACCGTCAAGTACACGCATTGAACGCTCAACTTCGATCGTGAAGTCAACGTGGCCCGGAGTATCAATGATGTTGATCTGTTTGCCGTCCCATTCACATGTTGTTGCTGCAGAGGTGATCGTAATACCGCGCTCTTGTTCTTGAACCATCCAGTCCATTGTAGCAGCACCGTCGTGAACCTCACCGATCTTGTGCTCAACACCCGTATAAAATAGAATACGTTCTGTTGTTGTTGTCTTACCCGCATCGATGTGCGCAGCAATACCGATGTTTCTTACGTCTTGAAGTTTATGAGATCTTGCCATAGTTATATGTCCTATTTGTAATTAGTGAACTTGGAAGCCGGAAATCGAAAATAAGACCGCTGTCTTCTTTCCGCTTCCCGCTTTCCGCGTTCGTGGAGAGGGCAGCCTGCCCTTAGGCAAGCTGCGACGATAATGTTACCAGCGATAGTGAGCAAATGCTTTATTTGCTTCAGCCATACGGTAAGTATCTTCTTTTTTCTTGAATGCATTACCCTTGTCAGATGCTGAATCCATCAATTCGTTTGCAAGTCTTTCTGCCATAGTACGTTCATTACGACTACGAGAGGCATCGACTAACCAACGGATTGCAAGTGAAAGCTGGCGTACTGGGCGTACTTCTACTGGAACTTGGTAAGTAGCACCACCAACACGGCGACTCTTAACTTCAATAACTGGTTTAATGTTGTCAATTGCTTTGTTAAATACATCGATACCTTTATCTTCGCCACGTGAGCTGATAAGGTCGATTGCGCTGTAAAGTATTTTCTCAGCAGTTGATTTTTTTCCATCATACATTACTTTGTTGATGAATTTCGTCAAGATTATGCTTCCATAAACTGGATCGGGCATAACTTCACGAACAGGTGCTTTTCTTCTTCTCATTTAATTTCCTTCTTCAATTTTTTCAAATTTACTCAAGAGATAGCGGATAGAGCTAAATCCTGTGTGCGCTTGAAATTATTTTTTAGCTTTTGGCTTCTTAGTTCCGTATTTAGAACGAGCAACAGTACGATTTGCGACACCGGCAGTATCCAATGCACCACGTACGATATGGTATTTAACACCCGGTAAATCTTTTACACGGCCGCCACGTACAAGTACGATTGAGTGTTCTTGAAGGTTGTGACCCTCACCACCAATATATGAAATTACTTCAAAACCTGAAGTCAAACGAACCTTGGCTACTTTACGTAGAGCCGAGTTTGGTTTCTTAGGTGTTGTAGTATAAACACGAGTACATACACCACGACGTTGTGGGCATGATACTAAAGCAGCAGATTTTGATTTCTTAACTACTTTTTTGCGTCCATTACGGACCAGTTGATTAATAGTAGGCACTATAATCTCCTTTTCAAAATGTTCCAGTAGAATTTCCCCTATTAAAATAGGGATTACCAAATGGTGCGAAATATTAGCTGAATTTTGTTTAAGATATGCTTTGTTTTCATAGTTGGGTTGGAGTATCGTAGAATTTGTGTAGGATTTGGTATTAGAGACGAAGTCCATCTGATTGCTCAGATTTTCCTTCTTTATGCTCTAGCTTCGCGAAGCAGGCGAAGATTAGTCTTCGTCTGTTCCGAGAATAATGTCTTGGTTGTTGTAGATACCCGTTCCGACAGGAATGGTTCTACCGATAATGACGTTTTCTTTAAGATCGGTAAGATCATCGATCTTCGCAGAAACAGCCGCTTCTGTCAATACTTTTGTCGTATCTTGGAATGAGGCTGCAGAGATGATCGAGTCAGCAGATACCGCAGCACGTGTGATACCGACAAGGAACGGCTCGGCAATCGCCGGAGCGCCGCCAAGTCGAATGATCTTCTCATTCTCTTCTTTGAACTTCTTCTTGGAGATAAGATCTCCTTCGATGAACTTCGTGTCACCTGAAGAGATGATCTTGATCTGACGCAACATCTGAGTAAAGATAACCTCGATGTGTTTGTCCGCAATGTTTACCCCTTGACGGCGATACACCTGCTGTACTTCTGAAACAAGGAAGTTATACAGTGCCTTGACACCCATGATGCGTAGAAGCTCATGAGATGCGATATGACCGTCTGTCAAAGTCTCACCGGCGTGAACGAACTCGCCTGCTTGAACTTGTGCTGTACGCTGCTTATCGATAAAGTACTCTTTTATGATCCCGTTCTCAGAAGCGATGATCAAACGCTGTTTTCCGCGCAATGGCTTGCCGAAACTGACGATACCGTCAATCTCTGCGATCATAGCGATCTCTTTCGGACGACGCGCTTCAAAAAGCTCGGATACACGAGGAAGACCCCCGGTAATATCGCGTGACTTCTGAAGTGCTTTTGGTGTCTTCGCAAGAATGTCTGCGACCTTCACCTTAGCCCCGTCCTGTGCGTAAACCGCAGTTTTAGGGTCGATTTGGTAACGGATGATCTCTCCGTCTTCAGTTGCCAGGACGATACTTGGCTTGTACTCAGACGAGATATACTCGTTGATCATCAAACGTGTCTGTCCTGTCAATTCGTCAAACTGCTCAGATGCAGTCACACCCGGGATAACATCTTCAAAGGTGATCGTACCGTTTGACTCAGAGATAATCGGGTTAGAGTAAGGATCCCACTCTGCCACGACTGTATGCTCTGCTGTCGCAGGAGAGGCAAGAAGCGTAGTTGCTTCAACCTCTGCGTCATCATTGGCTTCAACCACTGAACCGCGGGCGATATAGTGACGCATAGCTTCGCGGTCTTCACGGTCGACAACAACAGCAAAAAGACCTTTCTCTGTTACGGTATGGCCTTTTTTGATCTCAGGATGACGCTCTAAGTAATCCCCTTTTAGAAGGAAGTACTTAACCGTACCTTTTTCGTTTGCAGTGATCTTCTGCGTGATAGGATCGCCGTCTTTTACCAGAAGCTCTGATGCAAACGGAATACGGTTTGGAACATTCCAGCCGTCTTTGATCGTCTCTACAATTGATTCGTCTGCTTTAACGCTTGCGCCATTTTCGTAAGGAAGATAGAACTTCCCTTCGATCTTGCCCGATACGCCTGCAAGTTCATTTGGTTTTGCAACCTCTTTCTTGCGCAGGGTGTAACGGATCGTCTCTTTGGCACCGGTTACAGAAACAAGGATCTCGTCATGGATAGTAACGATTTCGATCTTGCCGTCAAACGGCGCTTTGATCTTTGGTTCGACTAGCAAAATAGCCGCATTACGACGGTTTGCAACGATCTGTTTTTTCTCTTTAGACAGATATGTCTTAAGATTGTAGTAACGGATGAAACCTTCTTTTGTTGCGACAACCTGGCGCTCTTCACGAGTACTAGATGCCGTTCCACCAACGTGGAAGGTACGAAGGGTTAGCTGCGTACCCGGCTCACCGATAGACTGAGCAGCGATAATACCGACCGCCTCGCCTTTTTTGACAAGTTCGCCGTGTCCGAGGTCAAGACCGTAGCACAGCGCACAGATGCCATCTTCAGCCTTACAGGTTGTCGGAGTTCTAATATGAAGCGACTTGATGCCGGCTTCTGTGATAACTGCTGCCTTCTCTTCGTCGATCAGCTCACCTTCGGCAAACAAGATTTCGTTTGTGATCGGGTCAATAGCATCTTCAGCCAGTACACGCCCCTCAACACGGTCAGACAATGGCTCGATAAGCTCATTACCGATAGAGATATCTGTGATCTCAATACCTTCGTGTGTGCCACAGTCATCCATAACGACTTTTACATTTTGTGCAACGTCGACAAGTTTACGGGTAAGATAACCCGCATTCGCTGTCTTAAGCGCCGTATCCGCAAGACCTTTACGCGCACCGTGAGTAGAAATAAAGTACTCAAGTACGTTCAGACCCTCTTTAAAGTTAGAGATAATCGGTGTCTCAATGATCGAACCGTCCGGTTTCGCCATCAAACCACGCATACCCGCAAGCTGACGGATTTGGGCCGCAGAACCACGAGCACCCGAGTCAGCCATCATAAAGATAGAGTTAAACCCGTCTTTGTCTGTTTCAACAAGTGTCATCATCCCGCTTGCAAGCGTGTTGTTGGTGTCTGTCCAGACGTCAATGATCTTGTTATAGCGCTCCTGCTCTGTCAATAGACCCGCATCAAACTGCTTCTGGATCTCTTTTACCTTATGCTTGGAGTCTGCGATCTTTTCTTTCTTTTCCGCAGGAATAATGATATCCGCCGCAGAGATAGAGACACCCGCTTC
This sequence comes from Arcobacter sp., assembly GCA_024637195.1. Taxonomy (GTDB): domain Bacteria; phylum Campylobacterota; class Campylobacteria; order Campylobacterales; family Sulfurimonadaceae. Next base: position 47,637 of record JAGXFN010000010.1, on the reverse strand, counting down.
TGTCGCCTGTTTAAAACCAAGATCTTTAAGCGCGTCAAGGAACTCAGCCGTATAAGCGATACCGCCGTGCTTGTTGACATAGTCAACGATGGCGTTGATCGCTTTTTTCTTCATGATCGTGTTCCACATCTCAACCGGAACGAAGTCAGGCAAAATCGCCTTAAGAAGCATACGGCCTGCAGTCGTATAGATCATACGTCCGTCGATGCGTGTACGGATCTTCGCGTGAAGGTCAAGTGCGCCGTGCTCCAGAGCAATACGTACTTCGTCTACGTTTGCGAAGAGTTTGTTTGAGCCTTTGACACCGTTTTTCTCTAAGGTAATATAGTAGATACCAAGAACCATATCCTGAGACGGCGTAGCAATTGCTTTTCCTGAAGCAGGAAGCAAGATGTTCATAGAAGAAAGCATCAATACTTTCGCTTCCGCAATCGCCTCAGACGAAAGTGGAATGTGAACCGCCATCTGATCCCCATCGAAGTCGGCATTGAAGGCCGCACAGACAAGAGGGTGAAGCTGGATAGCTTTTCCGTCGATCAGTTTCGGGTGGAATGCCTGAATCGAAAGTTTGTGAAGCGTCGGCGCACGGTTAAGAAGAATCGGATAACCGTCAACGATCTCCGCTAGACATTCCCATACTTCGTTTGTTTTAGCTTCTATCAGGTTTCTTGCCTGTTTGACCGTAGTCGCATACCCTTTTTCTTCAAGTTTCGCAATCAAATGCGGCTTGAAAAGCTCAAGAGCCATCTTCTTCGGAAGACCACACTGGTCCATACGAAGTTTTGGACCGACAACGATAACAGAACGTCCCGAGAAGTCAACACGCTTGCCAAGAAGGTTTTGACGGAAACGGCCCTGCTTGCCCTTAATGATCTCAGAAAGAGATTTAAGCGGACGCTTGTTCGCTCCCTTGACCGCGTTCGCACGACGGCCGTTGTCGAAAAGCGCATCCACAGACTCTTGGAGCATACGTTTTTCATTGCGCACAATAATCTCAGGTGCATCAAGTTCGATAAGGCGCTTTAGACGCTGATTTCGGTTGATAACACGACGATAAAGGTCATTTACATCAGAAACCGCAAACTTACCGCCATCAAGGCTTACAAGCGGGCGAAGATCTGGTGGAAGAACCGGAAGCTGCTCAAGCATCATCCACGCAGGGTTGTTACCCGAGTTAAGGAAAGACTCGATGACTTTTAGACGTTTGATGATCGTTTTTCGTTTTGCTTCTGAGTTTGTCTTTTCGATGTCTTCTTTGAGTCCGGAAAACATCTCGACAAGGTCCATCTCGTTAAGCAGGTCTCTAACGACCTCGCCGCCCATTTTGGCCTCAAAACCTGTCTCTGAATAACGGGACATCAGGGTCTGATACTGCTCTTCGTTCAATACATCGTATTTTGCGACCGGCGTAGTCTGGCCTGCATCATAGCACGCTTCACCCGCAGTACGGACGATGTATGCCTCATAATAAAGTACGCGCTCAAGGTCCTTCATCTTTACGCCAAGAAGCGTACCGATACGTGAAGGAAGTGATGAAACATACCAGATATGCGCAACCGGCGTAACAAGGTCAATGTGACCCATACGCGTACGGCGTACCTTCGTTGTAGTGACTTCAACACCACATTTTTCACAGACAACACCCTTGTAGCGCATCTTCTTGTACTTTCCGCAGAGACATTCGTAGTCTCGTACTGGTCCAAAGATCTTCGCACAAAAAAGACCGTCACGCTCAGGTTTGAGTGTGCGGTAGTTGATTGTTTCAGGTTTTTTTACTTCTCCATGACTCCATGAAAGCACCTTTTCAGGGCTGGCAAGGCGAAATTGAAGCTGTTTGATGTCTTTTGGACGGTTATCTTCTTTTATCTCAATCGGCACTAATTTCATCAGTCTCTTCCTCGTCAAAAATTTCTACATCAAGCGCTAGGGCTTGTAACTCTTTGGTTAATACGAACAGTGTCTCAGGAATTCCCGAGGCTGGTACGCTTTCGCCTTTTGTCAATGCTTTGTAAGCGCGTACACGCCCTTCAACATCATCTGATTTGATCGTCAGCATCTCTTTTAGTACCGCGGAAGCACCGTATGCCTCAAGTGCCCAAACTTCCATCTCTCCAAATCTCTGTCCGCCGAAGAGTGCTTTACCACCGACGGGCTGCTGTGTGACAAGTGAGTATGGTCCAGTTGAACGTGCATGGACTTTTTCATCAACCAGGTGATGAAGTTTCAAGATATACATATAACCGACATTAACGCGTTCTTTGACCTTTTGGCCTGTCATACCGTCGTAAAGGTCAACCTTACCGTCCATGTTCATCTTCGCCAGTTCGAAAAGTTTTTCGAACTCGGCTGGATTGACACCCTCAAACATCGGCGTAGCAAACTTGACACCTCTTGACCAGTCACGTGCGTGCATTAAGAGCGCTTCGTCGTTCAAGCTTGAGATGAAGTTTTTAGCATCCATCAGCTTAGCAACAGACGCGATTTCAGTCATTTTTGAACGAAGCTGTGCTACAAAATCTTTTTGTTTTGAAGCAAAAATCTCTTCTAGCTGGTTTCCAAGTTCTCGTCCTGCCATACCAAGGTGCATCTCAAGGATCTGCCCGATATTCATACGAGAAGGTACACCTAGCGGATTCAGAATAACGTCTACAGCACGTCCGTCAGCACGGTAAGGCATATCGACTTCAGGAACAATGTTCGATACGATACCCTTGTTTCCGTGACGGCCTGCCATCTTATCGCCGACTTTGAGCTTACGCTTTGTTGCGATGTAGACTTTGACAAACTTGACAACGCCGTTTGGAAGAATGTCATCTTTTTCAAGAATATCAAGCTTCTCTTCGTGTTCGTCGCGGAAAAGTTTTTTCTGCTTCTGGAAGTGATTTTTGATCACATCGTATTTAGCCTGAACATCGTCAGAAAATGCTTTGACGATGGAGTTCATCGCAAAACGGTTAGCCGAGGCAAGGTCTTCAGCAGAGATACTTGAGCCTGTCTTGTAATCATTTCCGTTCACACTGACATCAGATGCAAGTGCAGCGGTCGTCAGCAGTGAAGAGATACGAAGCATCTCCTCTTTGTCGATCATCAAAAGACGGTCGTAGTGCTCACGCTCTAGCTCGTCACGCTCAATCTTCTCAAACTCTAGCGTTCTTGCGTCTTTGTCATAGCCTTTTTTCGTAAAGACTTTGACGTCAACGACCACACCTTCCATAGACGGTGCGCAGTAGAGAGACTTGTTGACAACATGTCCCGCTTTTTCGCCGAAGATGGCGCGAAGAAGGCGCTCTTCAGGAGTTGGCTTGACCTCGCCTTTTGGAGAGACCTTACCGACTAGGATCATGCCGCCTTCAACATAAGTACCGATCTTTATGATACCGCTGTCATCAAGGTGGGCAAGCTCTTCGTCGCGGACATTAGGAATGTCACGCGTGACCTCTTCAACACCATGCTTGAGTTCGCGTGCTTCACACTCTTTTTCGTAAATGTGTACCGAGGTAAAGGCATCTTCGCGGATCATACGCTCAGAGATGACGATCGCATCCTCGTAGTTGTAACCGTTCCATGGCATAAAGGCCACTTGTGCATTGATACCAAGCGCTAATTCACCCTGATCCATATTTGGACCGTCTGCGATAACCTGTCCGGCCTGAACATCTTGGCCAACTTTGACGATCGGCACCTGGGTAAATGTCGTGTTTTGGTTGGTACGCATATTTTTTTGAAGAAGATAGTAGTCAATAAACGTACCGTCTTTGTCTTCTCCCATGATATAAATATGCTTAGCATCGATCTTTTCGATCTTTCCGGCACGTGTTGCTTTGATACATTCCCAAGCATCGCGGGCGATCGTCGCTTCCATACCTGTTCCGACCATAGGCGCTTCGGATCGGATAAGCGGCACTGCCTGGCGCTGCATATTCGCACCCATTAGCGCACGGTTCGCATCATCATGTTCCAAGAATGGAATAAGAGAGGCCGCGACACCGATAACCATGTGGGCAGAAAGGTCACGAAGGTCACAATCTGAAGCTTTACGCAACATGATCTCGCCGTCTTTACGTGAATCGACCAAATCGTCCGTGAATGAGCCATCGTCATTTATCGGACCTGTAGCAGAAGCGATAATTTTTCCTTCTTCCTGCGTAGCCGTCAGATAGACAACCTCTTTAGTTACCTTTCCGTCTTTGACAAGGTTATACGGTGCTTCGATAAATCCATGCTCGTTGACTTTCGAGTAGGTAGCAAGCGTATTGATAAGACCAATATTTTGCCCCTCCGGAGTCTCGATCGGACAGATACGTCCATAATGTGTCGGGTGAACATCACGCACTTCAAATCCGGCACGCTCTTTGACAAGACCACCCTCGCCCAACGCAGAAAGACGACGCTTGTGCGTTACTTCTGACAGTGGGTTTGTCTGGTCCATGAACTGAGACAGCTGCCCGCCTGAGAAGAACTCCATGATAGTCGATGTGATCATCTTGGAGTTAATCAGGTCGTGAGGCATGATCTCGACAAGCGGTCCGCTCATCGTAGAAAGTTTGTCACGGATCGCTTTTTGCATCTTGATAAGACCATTGTGCAGTTCATTGCCCAAAAGTTCACCGATCGCACGGATACGACGGTTACCAAGGTGATCTCTGTCGTCGATATGGCCTTGGCCATTCTTGACTTTGATGACATACTTTACCGTGTTGATGATATCTTCATGCGTCAGAACCGTAACATACTCAGGCACGTCAAGGCCAAGTTTGTGGTTCATCTTCATACGTCCGACCTGAGTCAGGTCATAACGCTCCGGATCAAAGAAAAGCTGCTTGACAAAGGCTTTTGCCGCATCTTTTGTTACCGGCTCGCCAGGACGCATTACCTTATAGATACGGATCGCAGCCAAGTCATTTTCGTCTTCGATCTCTTCTGTCTGCTTAAGAAGCTTCAATGAGTCTGCGTCAGCATTAAATGCATTGATTACCGAGCTATCCACGCCTTCTGCAAGGTCGTTTGCGATAACGAACTCTGAAATACCCGCTTCGGCCATCTTTTTGAGTTTTGTCTCATCTAAAAGAGCCATCGTGTCAAAAAGGACTTCGCCCGTCTCAGGATTGATGATAGGCTCCGCCAAGTGGCGTTCCATCAATGTCTCGATAGGATACTGAACATGGGTCAAGCCGCCTTCGACAAGGCTTTGCGCTTTTTTAGCTGAAAGACGCTTGCCTGCTGCGACAAGTACTTTGCCCTCAGCATCCACAAGGTCATGCATCAGACGACCGGCGAAGTTGCTCGCTTTGAACTCAAGAAGATATTTGTTGTCTTTTACCGCAATGCTTACCAATGGGTAGAAAAGCTTAAGAATATCCGGCTTAGAGTAACCAAGTGCACGGAACATAATCGTTACAGGCACTTTACGGCGTTTGTTGATTCTCATATAGAGGATATCTTTTGGATCATACTCGAAGTAAAGCCATGAACCGCGGTCAGGAATGATCTGCGCCGTATAGATCAGTTTTTGCGTCGCTGTGTTAGATTCTTCTTCTTTGAAGATAACACCCGGTGAACGGTGAAGCTGGTTTACAACAACACGCTCAACACCATTGATGATAAACGAGGTCCGCTCAGTCATCAACGGGATATCGCGGATAAAGATCAGCTGTTCTTTGATGTCTTGAACACCTGTCTTTTCACGTGTATTTTCATCGCGGTTCCAGAGGATAAGACGTGTTTTCATGCGAAGAGAGACAGAATAGGTAAGACCGCGCTCCATACATTCGCGAACAGTATATTTCGGGTGGCCGACTTCTGCACCAAGATACTCTAAGGTAACGCGGTTCTGCACATCATGGACAGGAAAAACGGACTGGAATACCTGCTCGATACCGCTAGTTGAACGGTCTTTGGCGTCAATCATCAAGAAGTTCTCGTATGAGTTTTGCTGAAGTTGTAGTAAGTTAGGTATGTGGATTTGCTGCGGTGTTTTAGCAAAATTAACACGTAAACGATTACCAGATTGTAAGCTATTTAGCATAAATGACCTCAATGGATTTAAATTTACAAATGACAATATCGGAGTATTGCAGGGCATTTGTTTGTATGTACTAATCCAATAGTTGGACACAATTAAAATCAAATATAATGCTTATCTTTGCGCTAAAAAGAGCATTGACAGTAAGAAAACAGATGAAATTAATTATGTCCAACGACATGGAAATGACAATTCAGGCGTCCCTGAATGGACCACAAGTAAAAAATGTTAGTGGTTTATACCACGAAAGGGCCATTTGACGTGCAGATACTCCGCAAACCAAATGACCCTGAGGTGAGGGTTTTAAGCCCTCTATAGAAGAAAAAGTTTTTCTAAGATTACTTAACAGTAACCGTTGCACCAGCTTCTTCAAGCTCTTTCTTAGCAGCTTCTGCATCTTCTTTAGAAACGCCTTCTTTGATTGTTGAAGGAAGTGCTTCTGAAGCATCTTTTGCCTCTTTAAGACCAAGACCAGTAAGTGCACGGATAACTTTAATTACACCGATTTTCTTAGCGCCAGAGTCAGTGATGATAACATCAAACTCAGTTTGTTCTTCAGCTGCTTCAGCAGCACCACCAGCAGCACCAGCTACAGCAACAGGCTGAGCAGATACACCAAATTTCTCTTCGAACTCTTTAACTAATTCAGAAAGTTCAAGTACAGATAAAGCAGAGATAAACTCTAATACGTCTTCTTTTGTAACAGCCATTTTATAGCTCCTGTTTATTATTTTTTTGTTTCAGGAAATTTTCCTGTCTATATTGACTCAAGTTAAAACTTAAGCTTCTTCTTTTTGACGCTTAAGCGCATCCAATCCGATAGTAAAGTTTCGGATAGGACCCATCCAAACAGATGCAAGCATTCCGAGAAGTTCTTCACGTCCTGGAAGTTTAGCAAAGGCTTCGATCTTAGCAGCATCAGCAGCCTCACCATCAAGGTAACCTGCTTTGATAACGAATTTGTCTGTCTTTTTAGCGAAATCAGAAGCAATTTTAGATGCAGCGATAACGTCATCAGACCAGATAAAGATGTTAGTGTCTTTGATATCAACACCGTTCATACCTGCTTTGCTTAGAGCAATTGAGGCAAGTGTGTTTTTAACAACCTGAACAGAAGTAGCATTTTCTTTTGCTGCTATACGAAGTTCGTCAAGCTGGGAAACAGTAAGACCTTTGTAGTCACAAATTACAACTGCGCTAGTGTTCACGAAAGCATTGTTTAGCTTTTCGATTATGTCAGCTTTTTGTGTTTTTGTCATGTATTCTCCTTTCCAGACTTTGGCTTCAAGTTGGGCAGCGTATGCTGATTAAGTGTTAACCCCGAACTGTCTTTAGTCCATAAGATAATTTCAAGATAGAAATCTCAAATCGGAAATCTGGATAGATCGCCTATAAAAAATTTCGTATAAGGAACGAAATTATATCGAACTATTTATAAAAGAATGCTTTAATAATTTTTTTGGTGGGTAAAGAGCAGGGAGTAGTTACTAAGCGCAGAGAGCCGCTTAGTAAGTAGGACGTTTATCGGATGTCTGCGATAGAAGAAAGATCAAACTTGATAGCCGGGCTCATAGTAAGTGAAAGCGCAGCATTTTTGATATAACGACCTTTTGCAGAAGCCGGTTTTTGTCTGTTGATAGATGCGATGAAAACACGAAGGTTTTCAGCAATCGCTTCAGGAGTAAAAGAGACCTTACCCACACCAGCATGGATATTTCCTTTTTTATCAACACGGTAGTTGACCTGACCGCCCTGAAGGTTTTTAACTGCCTGTGCAACGTCAGCGGTAACTGTACCTGTCTTAGGGTTTGGCATCATACCTTTTGGCCCTAGAATACGACCGATCTTACCGACAAGTCCCATACAATCCGGTGCTGCAACAACAACATCAAAGTTGAAAACACCGTTTTGGATCTGCTCAACAAGATCGTCAGTACCAACGATATCCGCGCCAGCTGCCTTAGCTTCATCCGCTTTGGCACCTTTTGCAAATACAGCAACACGAACAGTTTTACCTGTACCGTTTGGAAGGACGATTGCGCCACGGATCATCTGATCTGCGTGACGAGGATCTACATTCAAATTCATTGCAATTTCAACAGTTTCGTCGAATTTTGCAGATTTCAATTGACTCATGAATGCAGACGCTTCCTCGATAGAGTATGTCTTGCCTGCATCAATTTTTTCGGAAAGTTGTTTATATCTTTTACTTGCCATTGTGATTCTCCATTTTGATCTGCCGCATTGTTTTAAATCATTGCGGTCGATGATTGATAGTTGTAGACTAGTCTACGATAGTGATACCGATTGCACGAGCTGAGCCCGCGATAATCTTAGCAGCCTGCTCTTCGTCGTTTGTATTAAGGTCAGCGATTTTAGCTTTTACAACTTCCATCAACTGTGCCTTGGTGATCTTGCCCACTTTGTTTTTAAGTGGATTGTCAGAACCTTTTTTAAGGTTTGCCGCTTTCATCAACAGTGCAGACGCAGGAGGCTGCTTGGTAATGAATGAAAAGCTTTTATCTGTATAAACAGTGATAATTACAGGGACTTTGAACCCCATCTTATCTTTTGTTTTTTCGTTGAAAACTTTACAGAATTCCATGATGTTAACACCACGTTGACCCAATGCCGGGCCTACTGGTGGAGCCGGGTTTGCTTTACCAGCTTCAATATGAAGCTTGATATATGACGCTATTGCTTTTGCCATTTTATTTCCTTTCGATTTAGTTTAAATAATTTTTTCGACTTGTGAATAAGCTATATCCACAGGCGTTGCACGGCCAAAAATCGAGACATTGAGTTTCAATGTGCCGTGTTGCATGTCGTACTCATCCACCACACCCGTGAAGTTAGAGAATGGACCGTCGATGATACGTACTACTTCACCTGATTCAAAGGCAACCTTAGGCTTAGGCGCTGCACGGTTTTCAACCCGGTCCAAGATCACTTTAATATCGTTTTCGCTCAATGGCGTCGGATGATTTGCTTCACCGATAAAACCAGAGACTTTCGAAAGTGACTGAATCATATGCTGAACTTCTGTCGTCAGGTCGATGTTGATAAACACATATCCTGAATAAAGAGAACGCTCTGTGACTTTTTTCTTCCCGTTTTTCATCTCCATAACGTCTTCAGTAGGTACAACGACCTCTTTGATGACATCTTGAAGCCTGTACTCTTCGATCAGGTTTAGAATCGCTGTCTTGACGCTTCTCTCACTGCCTGCATATGTTTGTAATGAATACCATTTGTGTGCCATGAGAACCCTTTATAAAATAGCTGACAGAGTTGACGACATGACTAGGTCAACAAGTGCTAGAAAAAGTGACACAAATGTCACTACGACAACCACGGCAATAAATGCTTGTTTAACCTGTGGTTTGGTTGGAAAAATTACTTTTGATAACTCTGCGCGAGAGTTTCTGATATAAGAGCTAATCTTACTCATTATCTTATCCTTTTGTCATTTCCGATAAATAAAGCTCGCAAGATATATTTATCGAATATGAATATTAGTGGCAGGCGAGGAGGGATTCGAACCCCCAACAATCGGATTTGGAATCCGGAGCTCTACCATTGGAGCTACTCGCCTACATATCTAAATTATGCAACTGGGGAAAACCCCAACTACAGCCTTAAAGAAAAGAAATTATTATAATTTCATCTCTTTGTGGTTTGTGTGCTCACGACACCATTTACAGAATTTTGTTACTGAAAACTTTTCTGTGTGAGTCTTTTTGTTTTTAGTGGTGTGGTAGTTACGACGTGTACACTTCTCACAGCCTAAATGAATAATATCTCTCATTGCATTTGCCTAAATATAAATTCACTTCCCGAAGGAAGCGACATCAATTACTTGATGATTTTAGAAACAACACCTGCGCCGACTGTACGTCCGCCTTCACGAATAGCGAAACGAGTTCCGTCTTCCATCGCGATCGGGTTGATAAGTTCTGCAGTAATCTTAACGTTGTCACCTGGCATAACCATCTCAGTACCTTCTGGTAGAGTGATTGCACCTGTAACGTCAGTTGTACGAACGTAGAACTGAGGACGGTAGTTAGAGAAGAATGGCGTGTGACGGCCACCCTCTTCTTTACTTAGTACGTAGATCTCTGCTTCGAAAGTCGTGTGAGGAGTGATAGACTTTGGCTTACAAAGAACCTGACCACGCTCAACTGCTTCTTTAGCAATACCGCGAAGAAGAAGACCACAGTTATCGCCTGCAACACCCTGCTCCATTTCTTTACGGAACATCTCTACACCAGTAACTGTTGTAGTCTGAGTGTCTCTAATACCAACGATTTCAATAGACTCGCCGATCTTAACTGTACCGCGCTCGATACGTCCAGTAACAACTGTACCACGACCAGAAATTGAGAAAACATCCTCAACTGGCATTAGGAAGTCTTTATCTGTCTCACGAACTGGCTCAGGAATATACTCATCAACCGTCTTCATAAGCTGTTGAATTTTAGCTGACCACTCACCAAGAGTACCAGTTTTTGCTTCTTCAAGAGCTTTAAGAGCTGAACCGGCAGTGATTGGAGTATCATCACCAGGGAACTCGTACTGATCAAGAAGTTCACGAATTTCCATCTCTACCAATTCTAGTAGTTCTTCATCATCAACCATATCTTCTTTGTTCATGAAAACAACGATGTAAGGTACACCGATCTGCTTAGAAAGAAGGATGTGCTCACGTGTTTGTGGCATTGGGCCATCTGCTGCAGAAACAACAAGAATAGCACCGTCCATTTGAGCAGCACCGGTAATCATGTTCTTAACATAATCCGCGTGACCTGGACAGTCAACGTGTGCATAGTGACGAGCATCTGTTTCGTACTCTACGTGTGAAGTTGCAATTGTAATACCACGCTCGCGCTCTTCAGGAGCGTTATCGATAGCATCATAATCCATCATCTCAGCGCCGTTTGTTACTGCCAATACTGCTGTAATAGCTGCTGTAAGCGTTGTTTTACCGTGGTCAACGTGACCAATCGTACCAATATTAACGTGTGGTTTGTTACGTTGAAACTTTTCTTTTGCCATAGTATCCTCCGGCTTTTTATATAAATGAAATGGAATTATATCTGAAAATTGTTCAAAACTAACTTTGAACTTCAAATATCATTCAAACTTGTATCCTAACTATAGAGCCGGACACTTCCATAAAGATTCGTTAAACCCTTACGGAAGTGCCCCGTGGAGCTCATACCGGGATTTGAACCCGGGGCCTCTTCCTTACCAAGGAAGTGCTCTACCCCTGAGCCATATGAGCATATATAGTAAACAATAGAAAATATAATAATGATTATTTATAATGAAAGCTATGAATTTTTATCGTGTGATCAAGTTAAGCAGCAAACGATTATTCAGCTCCCAGATAAATACATTTCTAAACAAATCAATGGAGCGGGTGAAGGGACTCGAACCCTCGACCCTCAGCTTGGAAGGCTGACGCTCTAGCCAACTGAGCTACGCCCGCGCCTGATATATGGTGGTGAGAGCAGGAGTCGAACCTGCGAACCCAAAAGGGAGCAGATTTACAGTCTGCCGTCGTTGGCCACTTGACTATCTCACCACGTAAATTTGTTTTATGTTTCTGGTCTAGCACTGACGTTTTTCGTCAATTTTTTCGAAAGTAAATATGGTGCTGGCACGAGGATTTGAACCCCGGGCCTGCTGATTACAAATCAGCTGCTCTAGCCAACTGAGCTATGCCAGCATCTAAATTCGAGCCGTAATTATAGACATTTTAATTTTTATTGTCAAGCCTTTTTTGGGCAAATTATAAATGTTTTTCTCTTTTGTCTTTTTTTAGAAATAAATCGTATCACCATCATCTAATATATGTCCGTTTTCCAACAAAGACGAAGCCTTCAGCTCCTCTTTTATGGTATCTATAAAGCCCGGTTTCAAATGGTTGAAATAGAGTTTTAGATCTCTTTTTACGCCTTTAATCTCCTCTTCTGCCAACGCGGGTGTCAGATGAAGAGACTCAAGCGCAAGAGAACCCATCGCCGATGGAAAAGTGCACTCCAGCACCAGTGCCGATATCTCGGGATATTTGTTGATCGTTTCACACAATAGCGGATTTTTGTAGGTGTCTGCCGTTATCAATACTGCCGAACCGTTTTTGCGCACTATATAGCCGCAGCTTGGGACAGTGTGCACAGTTGCCATCGCTTCGATCGAAGTCGTCTCATCTATCTTGTAGATTATATTGGGTTCTATGTTCTCATAAATGACGCACATCCCCTCGTCATTCAATAGCGGTATCTTTGAAAAGTCGGGCCAGATGACGTCATTTAGAAAATGTTTCTGAATTGCCTCAAGTGTCTGCGCCAGCCCCATCAATTTAAGCGGTTTGCATCGTAGCGTAAAATAAGTGTCCAAAATATAGGCTATCTCGACAATATGGTCAAGATGTGAATGCGTCAGCCAGATGGTCTCAATATGTGCCGCATCTTCGCCAAGAGAACGCAGCAGGTTACCCGCGTCGATAGCATGAGTGTCCGTAAGCAAAAATGAACTGCTTTCTTGTTCAAATCCTTTTGCTCCGTACGCGCCTAAGATTGTAATCTTCTCCAAGATCTGCCTTTATCCGTTATGTTAACGCTAAAATATCTATATAATATAGTTTATACTATACTTTATAAATCTAAACTGTCAATAAGTAAAAATTACTAAACCTCATTTTTATAATAATCTCTAATTTATCTTTTGGATACAATGCCAAAATAGCTATCTCCCATTCAGAGGAAACAACATGTATATTCTTTTTTCTCCCAGCGAAGGCAAAAAAGATGGAGGCACTTTTTCGGCATTCAAAGAAGAAGGTCTTCTTTTTCCCTCTTCACATGAAAAGCGCCTTCCTCTTTTGCATGCCTATGATGAACATATGCTGCACGGGACTCTGGAGGAGCTGCAAAAACTCACCGGCATCAAAAAAGAGGAGGAGATCAGAAAGTATCAAAAGAGCCTTTTTGTAGAGCCTACCATGCCCGCACTTGAGCGCTATGACGGGGTAGCCTATGACTACCTTGATTTAGATTCGCTTTCAGAAGATATAAAAAGTTATCTCTTCAAACAGACTATTCTTTTCTCTAATCTCTTCGGACCCCTGCGCGGCGGCGACCTTATCCCAAACTATAAACTCAAACAGGGCTCAACTGTGAACGGGGTCTTTCTTGAAAAAGTCTATAAAAAAGCCTTTTCATCCTCTTTGGACACACTTCTTGAAAATGAGCTGATCCTCGATCTACGAGCGGGATTTTATGAGAAGTTCTACACACTTGAGCAGCCCTTTGTGACGATGAAGTTTTTAAAAGGAGGAAAGAGCGTTAGCCACTGGGCTAAAGCCTACCGGGGGAAAGTCCTGCGGACCATTGGACAGATTCAGCCTAAAAATGAAACCGAACTTTTGAACATCGTCTATGAAGGACTCCGATTTATCGAATCAGTTCCCTACAAGAAAGGTAAAATGCTTGTTTTTGAGGTTTTGGATTAAAGAAGCCGCTCGGGTGAGCGGATACTAGGCTTCGACGAGCTCAAGATCTCTAAGAGAGTTCTTTCCGTGCGACACAACTCTGTCGTGAAGACGGCGAAGTGCTTTTGTTGCTCGCTCAATAGCCAAATCGATGGCGGTGTCCAGGTCTTTATCCCCTTGGTTTATCACCACAGGATTGGCATGGGCGATGTGCATATTAAACTCGACATTGATGCCATTTTTTATCTCTGAGACGACAACATTGATCGTTGTGATCTCTAATTTATATTTTAAAAAACTCTCAAATGCTGCTTCTATATGCTGGCGGTTATGATCGCTAAGTGTAAGATGGCGTCCGGTAATTGTTGTTTTCATTATGTACTCCTGACTTGGATATTATTAAGTGTAGCCCGCCTCGGCTTATGAAATTCTTATATAAAAAGATTTATAAGACTTCTTGCACAACTCTTTACTATTTCAGGGAGAATCAAAAAGAAGTCTATTGTATAATTGTCCAAAAAGATGGGTAAAAACATGGATGAGACACTGAACGATCTGGACGAATTAAAGCATAGACTAAAAAAAGAAACGGCTCTTGTCTTGTACTTCAGCTCCCCCTCCTGCAGTGTCTGCCATGTGCTTCGCCCCAAGCTCAGGCAGGCCCTTGCAGACACCTATCCTGCTATAGCATACGCTCATGCCGACATTGCCTTGACTCCGGAGATCGCAGCGTATTTTCAGGTCTTCAGCGCACCGACGATCATTGTCTTTTTTGAGGGAAGAGAGTTTATCCGAAAGGGTCGCGCGGTGAGCGTTGAGGGGTTGATTGAAGAGATCAGGCGTCCCTACGGGCTGATGACCGCCGATGACTCATGAATAGTAGGCAAGCAAAGCGGCGGTTACCGCTACATTAAGTGACTCGACCCCGTTTTTCATTGGAATTGAAAGTGTTTTGTTTGCCAGTCTCTGCACCTCACGGCTTACCCCCTCGCTCTCATTTCCTAATACAAAAACTGTCTTTTGGGCAAGTTTAAGATCAAAAAGCGAGTCCGGAGCATGTGAAGAGAGTGCATAAATATCGGCTCCGTCCTCTTTGAAACTTAACAAGGTCTTCTCAAGCTCATCGCAGTAAAGTATCCTTGTCTTAAAAAGCGTTCCCGCGCTCGCCTTGATGACCAGCGGTGAGATCTTCGCCGAGCCTTTTTTAGGCAAGATAAGACCGTCGACAAAGCCAGCGGCGACAGAGCGGATGATCATCCCGAGGTTTTGCGGATTGTGTACCGAGTCCAGGGCGATGTAGCGGTAAGAGCGCGGTGAGGTTTTTAAAAATTCTCCTGCGCTAAGATAGGAGTTCGCCTCGATATCCGCGGCGATGCCCTGGTCCTGTTTCGCATTTTTGGAGATACGTGAAAGCGCTGCCTTGGAGTGGTAGGCGATCTCGACTCCCTTTTTCGCACACAGCTCGCTTATCTTGGTTGCCGTTGCGTCTTGGCGGTTTGAATCGGCCATATGCACCTTAGCAACAACGACCCCTTTTTCTTCGAGCATTTCCAAAACGACATTTCGTCCATAGACCGTAATCATACGCTCAAAATTTTTCTTTTTTTCTGTGTAGGCTGACGAGTTTTCCATAACTTTTTTATTCCCTTTTTAGGCAGATCTGCCTTGATATGAGTGTGTTTTTCGCGCTCTTTTGGTTTTGCAAGATTACAGGGCACCTCTAAGATCTAGACTTTTCTCAGCAAGGTTGCTAAGAAAACGAGGTAGCGATCTGGTTTCTTCCTCCCTGTTTTGCTTTATAAAGCAGCTTGTCCGCTTCTCTATAGAGTGCGTCCGGGTCAATGTCTCTGTTCGCCTTCATCGTGACAAGCCCAAAGGATGCGGAAACATATTTGCCGGCACTGCTTGAGTCGTGGGGTATCTTCAGCGCTTCTATAGCAGTTTTGAACGTATTGGCATAGTGAAGAGAAGCCTCCGGATCCAAGCCGATAAAGAGTACGCCGAACTCTTCTCCTCCGAGCCTGAAACAGGAGTCATCCGCCCGGTGCGTCAATTCCTGCAGCACTTTGGCCACGTTGATCAGGACGTTGTCACCCTCTTGGTGCCCATAGGTATCGTTATATTCTTTGAAATAGTCAAGATCCAGCATCAAAAAAGAGAAATAATTTTCTGACCGTCTGGCCCTGCCGATCTCTTGTCTGACAACATCTTCAAAATGCCTTCTGTTACTGATCTTCGTCAGCGCGTCTGTAATGGAGATCTTTTCTATGATTGTGTTTCTGATCTCAAGTTTATACAAAACATAAGAAACAATGGAAATCAGCAAGATGATCACGATCATCACGATAAGCTCTTTAATAAAAAGAAGGTTCAGTTCTGAGTGTTTTTTTACCACGATAAGGCTGGCAACCCGCTCGTGCGTAATGGCCTGATTTATCGGCATTATAGTCAGCATGTACTTTGAGTTGTTGAGCGACTGTACGATACTAAAGGTTTTTCCCTCTTTCATTTTTGCCGCATAGGTTTCAAAAATATCGCGGTTCTCTTCAAGTATCTTATCAACAAGACTCGGGCTTTCTCCCGCTGTTCTCTTTTCGACTAAATGGCCCTTTATGTATTTAGAGGCTTCGTAGTTTGATCTTTCGCTCTCAAACACCTTTCTTTCAACAACATTTTTGTCGATAAAAAACTCGATGTCTGCATCCAAAAGTTTGGAAAGGTCGTTTGTGATCATTTTCATCGAGACAGATGTCTCTACGCTTCCCAAATGGCGTTTCTCATAAAAAAGAGGATAAACAAAGCGGTAGCCGTTAAATATCCTCCCCTCTTCAAACCCTGTCACTGGCGTGAGGTTTTGGTTCACATAGTTAACGGTGTTTCTAATTGCTGTCAGGTCATCTCCGTATTTTCCGGGACGGTGAAACCTTAAAAAACTTCGGTTATCCGGGAGATGGAAATGAAGCTGTTTGAGCTGGAACATGCTCATATGCTCGTACATATCGACTAGGGCTCCGTAGAGTCTTTTTCTACTGTTTTCCGGTGCCGTTTGCGCATTACTGAATATAGAAAGGATCTCTTTGCGGTCGATGCGATTGTAAAAAAGGAGATCCGCATGGGTCTTGTACGCATCAATGACAGATTGGTGCACAATATCGACCTGTCTCTCTTCTGCTACAAGAATCTGTCGGAGATGGCTCTTTGACAGCCAGTTCAAGGCAATGACACCTGCCACCGAACTCAGCAAAAAAATCAATAAATATTTTCGAAATACAGGGTTCATTTAACTCTTTTCTTTGTGGTACAAAATCCTGCCAAGCACGTGCGCGGATGCGCGAAGTTTAAAATGAAGAACTGATATAAAAGGCAGTTTGAGAGACCGGCCAGGGCCTCTGTGTTGAGCAGCTTATGAGAGTCTGTCGGCGATAGCTTCGGGGCTGAAACCGAATTTTTCAAAAAGTTCTCCTGCCGGTGCAGAGGCGCCAAAACTGTCCATATTGACAATCTCATCAGCAAACCGGTACCACTCCAGCGCACGCGCTGCTTCTATCGCAACAACTCTGTCTGTTTTGATAATCGTGTCAAGATAGCTCTTCTCCTGCTCAAGAAGAAGATCGAAACAAGGCACAGAGACGACATTGGCATAAATGCCTCTGGCGGCAAGAACTGCACTTGTCTTCATCGCCGTTTCGACCTCGGAGCCCGAAGCCATCAGCGTGATCGTGGCATTTTCAGACTCCTCTAGAAGATAGCCTCCCCGTGAAGCCTCGCCGCAGACCGCGTCAGGAAGCAGCGCAAGGTTTTGGCGCGAACAGACAAAGGCAGAAGGAGAGTTTTTCATCTCAATCGCTTTCTTCCATGCGGCCACGTTCTCTCTTCCATCCGCCGGACGCCATACATAGAAGTTAGGCAGAGCACGGAACTGAGAAAGATGCTCAATCGGCTGGTGTGTCGGGCCGTCTTCGCCCACGCCGATACTGTCGTGCGTCCAGACAAAGAACTGCTGGATACCGCTCAGTGCCGCGATACGTGCTGCGGGCTTGAGGTAGTCGGAGAAGACGAAGAAAGTCGCCGAGAAAGGCATCAGCGGACCGTAGAGAGCAATCGCATTCGTAATCGAAGCCATCGCATGTTCGCGGATACCGAAATAGATGTTCTTCCCCTTCGGAAAGATGCCCATACCGTTCAGTTCTGTCTTGTTCGAGGGGCTAAGGTCGGCTGAACCGCCAATAAAGCCAGGGATCGCTTTTGCTATCGCATTCAGCACTTTTCCGTTGGTGTTGCGTGTTGCGTCGGCCTTGTCAAATGTCGGCCACTGAATACGGGAGAAGTCAGGATTTAAAAGACCCTCAAGCGCCTCGTTCTGCTCCATCAGCGGAAGCTCTTTGAGGCGGTGTATCCATTCGCGTTCGGCCAGATCACCCGACTCGATCGCGCATCTAAAACGCGCCATCACGTCGACATCGACAAAAAACTTCTTAAGCGGGTCAAAACCGGCGTCACTCTTTGCCTTGGAGATCACCTCTTCGCCCAAAGGCGCACCATGGGAGTGGTGGGAGCCCTCAAGCACACCCGCACCCTTGGCGATAAGCGTGTTGGCAATGATCAATGCGGGCTTGTCCGAAGACTTTGCCTTCACTATAGCCGCGTCGATCTCATCATAATTATGCCCGTCTATAGATTGGACATCCCAGCCCTGAGCCTCGAAACGTTGGGAGATATTTTCTGAGATACTCAGCTCTGTCGAACCCTCTATCGTGATCTTGTTTGAGTCATAGATCAAGATCAGGTTGTCAAGTTTGTTATGTCCCGCAATCGAGCAGGCCTCGTATGAGATCCCCTCTTCCAAATCGCCGTCACCGCAGAAACAGTAGACGTTGTGATCAATCACCTTGGCTGTTTCGGAGTTGGTCTGCATACCGACAAACTTCGAGGCCATTGAAAAACCGACGGCATTGGCAATACCTTGTCCAAGCGGTCCTGTCGTGATCTCAATCCCCTCTGTATGTCCGTACTCCGGGTGTCCGGGAGTCTTTGAGTTTAGCTGGCGGAAGTTTTTAAGGTCTTCTGTCTCAAGGCCATACCCCCACAGGTAGTAGAGCGAATAGATAAGGCCCGTAGCATGGCCGCCGGAGAAGACCAGACGGTCGCGGTTGAGCCACTTCGGGTTTTTCGGATTGTGCGAGAGGTGTTCACTCAGCACTACCGCGATGTCGGCAAGTCCCATCGGTGCGCCCGGGTGGCCGGAATTGGCTGCTTGAACCATGTCGGCTGCTAAAAATCGAATTGTATCTGCCATCTTTTGACGCATCATATCTTCCTTCTGTTCGTTTCTTGTGTAGAGGTCAAAACACGCCGAAGCGGATTTTGACCTCTACACGCTAATCTTTGTGCCGGCTAAGGTAATCTAAAAGCATCGGAGAGAGCTCTTTGCGGAGTCTTTCGTCAAATCCTTTGAGCTGATCGCTTAATTCAGCGGCCAGTGTGTCCGCCTCTGCAATAGCGCCTTCCAGGCCCAACAGGGTAACAAAACTATTTTTCCCGGCATCGTTCTGGGTCGTCTTGCCCGCCTCTTGTGAACTCTGTGTCACATCCAGTATATCGTCTTGGACCTGGAACAAAAGTCCCAGGTTGATGCCAAACGCATAAAGCTCTTCGGCCAGGGCTTTTTTGCCCACAATGATCGCGCCCATCTTCAGCGAAGCCGCAATAAGCTTGGCTGTTTTATTGATATGCAGGAGTTTGATCTGCTCCAGGTTTAGTGCCTGGTTCTCGAAATGGCAGTCGATTGCCTGGCCGAGCACCATGCCCGCCAATCCGCCTTTGCACGCCAATTCGCGGATCAGTCTGACCCGTATCTCATCCGAAAAAGAAGCATTCGAGAGGATCTCGAAGGCGTAGGTGTTCAGCGCATCCCCCACCAGGACCGCCGTGACCTCGTCATACCTAACATGTAGGGTCTGTTTCCCGCGGCGAAGATCTGCATTGTCCATTGCCGGAAGGTCATCATGGATCAGTGAGTAGGTGTGCAGCAGCTCTACCGCGTAGGCCGCAGCGTAGGCTGAGTCCAAAAGCAGCGTGTTATAGGCTTTCACAACGCCCAAAAGCAGGGCCGGCCGAAACCGTTTTCCGCCCGCGAGCAGCATCTCGTGAAGTGCCGCCTCGTAATGGGGGTGAAAACTTTTGGCATGGGGAAGATGTGAACTCAGATATGCTTCAAACGCCTGCAAGGGAACCTACTTTTTTTTGTTGGTGAAATGATAACTATTTTTTGCTGTTTTACGGCTTTGGAAAGTGGATGAAGAAATCAAATCCGCTGCGTTTGAAAAGCAGGACAATCGTCTTGTTTGTGCTCATCTTCTCTTGGGAGAGGCGCCGACGGACATCCTCCAGCGTGGAGACATTTGTTCCCATCACCTGAAGCAGACGGTCTCCCTTTTTTATCTCATACTTCGGATTGTCCTCTTTTACCTCAAGTCCCTCGCCAAGCTCCAGTCCGAAGAGATTGAAGAAACTGTCGGGAACTAGCCCGCCGCTGAGGCATTCTTGCATCGAGGCTTCTAACCTCATCTTTTTTTTCTCTCGCTCTATCACAAAACGCAGTAGCGTTCCCGGCGTTGAAAAGAGTATTTCCCGGCTGACCTGGGCTGCAGTGAGCGCTTTTTCACCGTTCATCTCAATGATAATGTCATCCGGTAAAAAAGGAGAATTTTCAAAAAATGGGTTTACCTCCGCGACACGTACGCCTTCCTTGTCGCAAAGGCGGATACCGATGTCACTGTAGCGCACCGTTTCGGACTCTAAAAAGTGGCGGATATAGGCCTTCTCTATAATCCCCTTCGGCGTCGCCAAACCGACTATTCCGCAGCAGCTTCCGGTGATGATGGCATTTTCTTTTAGAGGCTCAGAGAACTGCGCCAAACGGTTCAGTCCTATCTGCCTCGTAAGTATCTTCCCTTCTGTTATCTCGTCGGGAAGAACGGCTGCGAGTGCCTTGGGTGACTTGTTGTAAAATTTGAAAACATGCTTGAAGGGTTTGGGGGATCTGACAAGGTTCAGACCCAAAAATGGGTCGCGCTTGATGACATTGCACGCCGGCTCCTCTTCGGAATAGAAGAGTACGTATTCATTGTCTACTGCAAAGGCCTGGGTAGTGCCTATCTTGAATGAACTGACCTGGTATTTGAGCTGGCAGGACTTAAAGTCCACAGGTGCCGAAAAAAGTGCGAGGGGAACAAGGAGCGAAAGAATACAGCGAAACAGCATCACTTTTGCCCGAACAGATTGCCCATACTGCCGAACATACCCGCAGCTGAATTCTTCTTGTCGTCTTCGAGCATTTTGTTGACATCGTTGATGCACGAAATAAGCAGTATCTCCAAAGAGACCTTGTCCTGGAGCAAAGATTCATCCATGCTGATATCGATGACCTCGCCCTTTCCGCTCATCCTGATAGAGAGCATACCGCCGCCGGCTTTGGCCACGTACTCTTTATTTTCCATTTCAGCTTCGAGCTTTTTACTCTCTTCTTGAGCCTTCTGAAGAAGTTTGCCCATTTCGCCGAGGTTCATGTTCTCAAACATTGTTTTGCTTAGATCTCGTCTAAGATTTCATCGATATTGTTGTCATCGTTGAGCAGGACAACCTTTGGTTTATAGTCTACAAGTTCTTTCTCGTCATAAGTCGCATAGGCAACGATTATGATCTTGTCACCCTTGTGTACTTTTCTTGCGGCAGCACCGTTGAGGCAGATGTCGCGTTTTCCGCGCTCGCCTAAAATAGTATAGGTCGAAAAGCGCTCGCCGTTGTTTATGTTTAGTATCTCGACCTTCTGGCCCACGCGCAGCTTGGCGGCTTCTAGAAGTTCTTCATCAATAGTAATTGAGCCGACATAGTTAAGATTAGCGTCGGTCACCGTGGCACGGTGGATCTTACTATAGAGCATTTCCATTATCATCATCTATCCTTAGCGACCCATCTGCTTCATCATAGCAGCTGGAGTTATCGGTGCATCCCACAGCTCATCGCTGATCACATACTCTTGAACGACATTGCCGCCAATGATATGCTCTTCAATGATGCGGGAGATTTTCTCTTTGTTAAGGCCGACATACATCGTATGGCCAGGCTCGACAAGCATGATAGGACCGACATTACAACGGTTCATACATCCTGTTTGAATAGGCTGGACTGTGCCAATGATACCTTTTTGCATCAGCGTCTGCGCCAAATGCTGAAAAAGATCCTGGTTTTCGGCCGTCACACATGAAGGCTTCGGCATGCCCGGAGGTGCCGACTGTTGACACTTAAAAATATAAAATGAAGGTTGAGGGATTCCCATAGCTTCTCCTAACTGAAAATTAATGGCGCAATTATACCCTATGAAAATTAAAGCCTATACCCAGCTGTAATTTGTTAAGTTTTTTATTAGACTCGGTGCCATAACTGCAGACAAACGGCTGCCCTATAGCGCGCACTCCTGCCCTCTGCTTCCGAATGCCTCTTGTGCATTTTTTTCACAACACACCTCCATAAGAACAAACATCGTGTGCATCAAGTACTATAGCAGAAGTTATCCACACAAAATTGTTCAAATAAGTCCAAAAAAAGCACTTATTGATCATTAGCAGATAGCTCGAATTCACTCTTTTAGGCATTGCCGGATGTAATTTATTGCATCTGGCAATATTTCTAGAGTTATTTGAACACAAAAAACATTCAAATAAGTTACTGATTAAGCCTTGGTTGTATAGAATGTGCATGAATAAATAGTTGTACAGGCGCTGTGCGCCTGTACAACGGGGGCGCGGATTGAACATCCGCTAGTCGTACCGTGCTCGCACGATACAACAAGCGGAAGGAGCGAACACCCCACGAAAAAATCAAGATTTTTACGAGGGCCGTCACTCATCCGCGCCCCCGTTATGAGTCAAGAAGGATTTTAATTTGAACAAAAATTTAATAATTGTAATTTTGTTACTTGTAATTGGAGGGTGTATTGTAATAAAAATTGCAAGTAACTCATTTCATGGACTTGATTACAAGTTTATAACGAGTAAACAATCATCAAGTAAACAATACACAGTTTTTGAATTTGAATCCACATCAGAAGCTAGTCATGCTCCATATGGTCGTGAATTAGTTCTTACAAAGAAAAATAGTATTAACTTTCCAGAAGAAGGTTATCTAATATTCGCGGGTTACTGCAAGTCACTAGAATACTCGTGGAAAACAAACAGTAGTATTCAAGTGCTTTGTGAAAACAACAAAATTATAACTCAAGCTAAGAAAGCATATGATATTAATATTGAAGTATTAACTACTAAAACACAAGACATCATAACAAAACGCAGGAGCCAATAGTTTTCCCGCTAGGGTAAACTATTGCTCTCCTTAAACGTTGTACAGGCGCTGTGCGCCTGTACAACGGGGGGCGGATTGAACATCCGCTAGTCGTACCGTGCTCGCACGATACAACAAGCGGAAGGAGCGAACACCCCACGAAAAAATCAAGATTTTTACGAGGGCCGTCACTCATCCGCGCCCCGTTAGATACCAAAGGAAAACCATTGAGTAATGAAATTATTGAAACATCAAAAGCCACGCAAGAAGTTGCTAAAACAGCGGGAAAAGCTATAGAGGCTAGTGAAAAGTTTGGTGGATTTATTGCAAAATATATTTCTGGTTCGCTTGAACAAGGTATGGGAATTTTTGAAGATAAATTAAAATATATGCGCTGGGAAAGGCAAGTTCGACTTATTGATAAAGCAGATGAAGTTATGAAAAGTCGTGGTTTAGATAAACCATCAAGACCAATTCCTCTAAAACTAGCTATTCCATTATTTGAGGCAGCATCATTAGAAGACGATGATTATTTACAAGACCTTTGGACCAACTTACTTGTAAATGTATCAGAAGCGGATAGTAAAATAGAATTGCAACGCTCATATATAGATATCTTAGAAAGATTAACACCACTAGAAGCACATATATTAGAAAAACTTTATTCACTGTCATATGAAGAAGCGCAACATGCTGGTATTATTACTAGTAATTTACCTAGTGAAGTTACCATATTCAATGAAAAAGAAGACAAAGACCTTCCTGAACCAAACCCTGAAGTAAAGTTAGCATTAGCCAACCTTATTAGACTAGGTTGTCTTTTACCAAAGAAAACTTGGGGTGGAGGAGAAATTTTCACATATATCAACCCTACATTTTTAGGAATGAAGTTTGTAGAAGCATGTACAATTAACTAAACAATCTAACAAATATGAGGAGACCAATAGTTTCCCCTAAAGAAGAGAAAAATTGAAGAGTATAAAAATGCTTCGATTATATGAATATATTATTAATGAAAAAAGTATAAGGGTAAAGAAAAATATTTATGAATAATGCAAAAGAAAAATATCCTAGTTTATTTAGTTCTAATAAAGTAGATACTAATTTATTTCAAAAAGAATTAAAAGACTACATAGATACTTTTAAAGACAACCCATTTAATAATACATTCGAAGACATATATTTTCAGGAATGTAATTCGAGCTTTTATTATGGTGCTTTTGATTTTATAGAAGAAAAAGATTCTATTTATTTTGAAAACTGTCATTTCTTTTTTAATGATATAACACATAAAGGTAATAGTATCTTTAAAGATTCTAAAGTTACTTTTAAAAATTGTACATTTATATCTTCACTGAATATCTTACCTGATATTAATTATCCTAACATACAATTAACATATGACAATTGTACATTTTCAGATACATTAAACATAAGAAATATAGATATTTATATTACATTTAATGATTGTTCTTTTAATGACATTGAATTAAAAGATTGTAATATAAAAAATAATATTTTTACAAATAAAAAAGGTATTAAATATAATATAAATAAATTTACCATTGATAATTGTACTTTTGAAAAAAGGTTTACATTAAATAATTATAATATTGAAATATTTACTTGTATTAATTGTGTATTCCAAAATAAATTTGAATTTAAAAATAATAATATTACAAAATTTGATATACATAATAGTAATTTTGAAGAAATTTCAGATATGTTTGCTTCAAAATTTATTCAATTTAAAATAAGCAAAAGTATATTTAATGATTTTTCAGGTTTTGAGAACTGTATATTTGGAACTTCAGATAAATTAATTGAAGAAGTTGCAAAATTTGAATATGTAACATTTAAAGATATATTAACATTAAGACAAACAAAATTCTTGAGTGGATTAGATATTGAAAATATAAATTTACAAAATGATGCCAATTTTTTAAAAACAAAAGTAGAATTGAAAAATACACCAAGAGAAACTTTTAGATTGATAAAACATTCATTTGATAAAGTAGGAAATATAATAGAGGCAAATAAATTCTATTCATTAGAAATGAAAAAAAGAGAAGAAGAGCTAAAAGATAAAGAACACAAAGACAAAAATTTTTTAGAATGGTTAATTTTTAAAGTTCATGGTATATCATCTGATCACTCCCAAAGTTGGGTATTATCATTGTTTTGGATCATTAATATAACTTTTCTATATTCTCATTACAAAATATTTCTATCTCAAGAACATTCAGAATACTTCGTTATTCCTTTCATACTAAATATTTTGTTGTTTATTACTATGTTATTAAACTCATTAAATATTAAAGTACATATAGTTCACCAGTTATTAATATCAATTCCAATATATTTAGTTTATAGTTTTATAACTAAAGATTATTTTTTGTCATGTTTTAGTAATAATATTAATCCATTTTCAATAATGACAGGAACACAGTCTTTGTCATTAGCTACATTGGTATACAAAGTGACAACAGCTTATCTAATGTATCAATTTATTATTTCAATACGGCAAAATACAAGAAGAAGTTGAAATTGAATACAAAATATCTAACAAGTACTAGCAACGAACAGCAGAGCTGTCGCTGAAGACAACCGTTAAACACACGTAGAAGCAAGGGCATACACCCCCGTGAATGAATATTCACTTTCAGGATGTCTGATCAAGTCTTTTTTGCAACACATTGTGCTCAACTCTCAAACCAAAAAGAAAAGCCTAGTCGACCAACTCCAAAGCATCTTTTGATAGTGATGCCCATGCTGATGTTTCATCTGCTTTCACACTCTCTTCAAAGGCCGCTTTTGCCTGCGTACTTTTGCCCGCTTTCATCAGCAGTGAGCCGTGCATATAGTGGACGCGTGATTTCTCTTTTGCGCTGAGATCGCGTCTTAAAAGTGTTTTGACTAAGGCCAGTGCCTCTTTTTCTTTTTTCTGGTCTTTTAGTACCTGCAAGGCGGCAAACTCTACGAAAGGGCTTTGTGAATAGCTATTTTTCTTCTCCTGAAGATCCATCACCTTCTTAGCATACGTCTCTATCAGAACATCATCCTTCTCTTTAAGACCGAGCTTGATCATACTGACATAGAGTTCGATATCCTCGTAATTCACCCCTCTGCGTTTTTCAAGCTCTTTGATCGTGTTGATCATGCCCTTGCTGTCTCCTAGACGCTCATAGGCATAGAAAACATCGCGTAAGATATCATCATATTTTGTAACCTTTTGCATCTGTGAGAGGGTTGTGATGTCTGATGCCACCGCGATCAGCTCCTCATATTGCGCTGTCTTGTAGAGTGTTTTTGCATAGTTATAGAGCCATTTCAGCCGTTCGTCTTTGTTCTTTATATTTTTCGCAGCCGTTTCACGCGCCAAAGAGTAGTTGCCTGTCTCATAAGCGCAGCGGTAGAGACTCTCGTCAAATTTTTTCTCCAGCGTCAGGTTGTACTCTTTGCTGAGATAGATCGCTTTAGCACATTCGCCCTTTTCAAGATCGATCATAGCAAGAGAGTGGGCCGCCTCGTGCTTGAGCTGTGAAAAAGACTCTTCTTCAGCCTCCCCGCTTTTAAGGTCGAGTACTTCCTGGTATTTTTTTGTCGAAAGCAGAAGTTTCGCTTTTTCCAGGGCAGCTTGCTGGCCTATCTCCTGATTTTCATACTTTTGCTCAAGCGTCTCATATTCGGCCAAGAGGGCTGTTGTGTTCGCATCTTCGGGTACATAGAAAAGCGAATCAAGCGCCTTTTGGACAACAGAGGCATACTCGCCGCTTTCACCGTAGATCTTCTGGTAGCGTTTTAAGGCCGCATAGGCAGCTGGCTTATCATCCGCCTCGCTGAGCCAGAGCCCGATATCATTGAGCATCTCCTCGTATCGTTCATCGGACTGCGGCAGATGGCCGGTAATCGCCGTCAATATCTTCACTGCTGTTTTGATATGCTTGCGATTGGCCAGGGCGCGCGCCATCTCATAGTTGCTTTCAATGTCATGCAGAAGATACTTGCTGTTTCCCTCGACGATCTTCTCAAGCAGCTCCGCCGAACCCTTCACGTCGTCTTTTTCCAGACTGATCTTCGCCAGACGGATCGCCGCCATAGAAGCGATCTCTATATCCTCAGTCTTATAGAGTGCCTGCTGCAGGTAGTGCTCGCCCTCTTTCTGTTTTCCTGCTGAGACAAACTGATCACCCAAAAAGACCATTCCCAAGGCCGTAAACTTTGATTGCGGGAATTCTTTAAAAAGACGCTCGAAGAAGTAGCTTCCATCAGCCTGTAAACCGACATTAAAGTAGGCATTGGCCGTATAGGCAAGAACCTCTGCCATATTCTCATCGTCTGAATATTCACGGATAAACTCTTTGGAAGCCTCCAGCAGAGCCTCGCTCTCATTGGTATGATGATACCCTCTGATCTTAAACAAAAACAGTTCAGCCTTGAATATCGTATCGGGATAAAGGGAAAAGAGTTCGTCTACATCTTTTGCCAGTTGTGTGTATTCCCCCGCTTCATAAGCACGTTTAATGCGCATGTAGGCGCTGACATCATCAAACTGATCGAGATGAATGGGGTTTCCGGCAATGTCCAAAGCGCCTACGCTTGGCAGCTTTACTTCACGCATATCAATAGGGAAGTTGATGCCGAGCGGAGGAGTTTTTTCGATGGTGATCAAAGGGAGCCTGTCTTTAAAACCGACAAGCATCCAGTGCCGTGCACTCTGATGACGATCAGGATGGTAGATGTTCTCTTTTTCATGCAGTCTGTTCGCGATGGGCAGGAGTCTCATCTTGGCGACAGGATAGATACGGACATAATATTTGCCCGCTTTGCTGAAAGAGTCGATTTTGAAGAAATTTGTCTCCATCGGTTCAAACTTCTCATTGGGCTCGCGAGGAAAAACACACTGCACCTGTATCGTCTCGTCAAACTCATCTTTTTCACGCAGACAACTGAAGTCAAGATCCTCTTTGATGTGGAGTATTGAAAAGTTTTCGCCCTCTTCGCGCGCGACATTTACCGTCAGAGTAAGCGCCGGCAAAGAGGAGTAAAGAGTAAAGAGAAGAAAGAAGAAGAGTGCTAACTGTTTTAACAAATCTCTTCTCCTGAAACTAAAGTGCGGCTTTTTTGCTCTGCTCTCACCGCCTAGTAACCGCTATTGTACACCATTCTTGCGACAAATTCCATTAATGGACTCACCGCTAGGACGGAAGCGATCGTAAAGAGGGCCGCCGTACCGATCACTGTTTTGAGTACCGTCGAAGAGTTGACCATATAGTCATTTTGGCCGACGGGTTCTTTCATAAACATATAGACAATGATCTTGACATAATAGTAAGCCGCAACTGCCGAGTTAAGGGCCATGATCAAGGCAAGCACGATATAGCCGCCCGTTACGGCAGAAGAGATCAGATAAAGCTTGCCCCAAAAAAGTGCAAATGGCGGAATCCCGGCCAGACTCAGCATGAAGAGTGCCATCATCACTGCCGCAAAAGGAGCGGTTTTGATCATGCCCGAGAACTTCTCGAAGGCATCGTCAGACGTTCTGTTGTGCTCTTTTTCATGAGTGATCCAGAGCATTGCAAAGGCGCCGAGGTTGGCGAAGGCGAAGAGTGCCCAGTACAAAAAGAGCGCCGTGTTGGCATGGGTCGTACCGATCAGTACCGCCGCCATCACGAAACCGGCATGCGAGATTGAAGAGTAGCCAAGCATTCGCTTGACATCTTTTTGCACCAGCGCCCAGATATTTGACATTGTCATCGTCAAAACGACGATGACATACAGCATGATCTCGATCCAGACCACACCCGTTGAGAGCAAAAACTCAAAAAGGCGGATCGCAACGACAAATGCTGCCAGTTTTGGCACGATAGACATAAAGCCTGCCAGTGCTGCTGTAGAGCCCTGATAGACATCGGGTGTCCAGGTGTGAAACGGCACCAGGCCCAGTTTGAAGGCAAAGGCCGAAAGCAAAAAGACTGTTGCGACAATGATAAAGATCATCGACGCAGTATCGATGCCTGTTGCCGCAAGCGACGTAGCCATCACACCGATCTCCACAGTGCCTGTAAGCGCATACAAAATCATCGCGCCGAACGCAAAGAAGCCCGCAGCCAAAGCGCCCATAGTGAAGTACTTCGCCGCTGCTTCAAATGAGTTGCGGCGGTTGTGCATCGCGATCATCGGATACAAGGCCAAAGAAGAGGTCTCAAGGCCGACGAAGACCAGAATAAGGTTATCCGACGCCACCATGAACTGAAGTCCGGCAATCATAAAGAGAAAGAGTGCAAAATACTCCGGAAAACGGTACTCGTTGAAACGCTGTTTGGTCAGCGCCAACAAAATAAAGAGCATCGAGGCTGTAAGCATAATGATCTGTGCCAAGATAGCCAGGCCGTCCATCAGTATCACATCAAAGACACCCCGGACTGCGCCCGTTGTCTCAAATACGCCGATAAAGTCAAGTACCGCGCCAAGATCAAGTGCCAAGAAGAGCAGCGTGACCATGACATACATGCTTTTGTTAAGACCCGATTTGATCAGGTCAATACAGAGAATAAAAAGAGCACCGGAAATCGCAATTAGCATCGGATACAGGGTCTGAATATTTAAAGAGGCAAAACTTACATTTACTGCTTCTAACATTAGTGGGCCTCCGGTGTGTGATGTGCAGCAGCGGGATGCTTTTTAGCTTCTGGCATGGCCACTGCTATTGTTTCTTTTACAGCGTAAGGATCAGAAATAAGAGCACGTGCTTCGGGCGTTCCCATCTCTGTATTTACTTTTTGGTACATGATGTTAAGCACGTTTTCACGTACCGAGCGGTCTATTGGGTCAAGCACCGGCTTAGGGTATACACCCAGCCAGATCGCGATGATCGTCAAAGGAATCAGGGCATACAGCTCTGTTCTGTTTACGTCAGGCAGGTTCTCGTTTTCTTTCTTCGTCACATGGCCGAAGAAGACTTTTTTATATGCACTCAGCATATAGATAGCACCGACAATGATCGCCAGACCGCCTACGAGAGCGTACATCATAGAGACCTTGTAGATACCAAGAAGCGAAAGGAACTCGCCGACGAAGTTGATCGTCAGCGGAAGTCCCACAGAGGCCATCATCATAATACCGAAGATCGTCGCATAGCGTGGCATCACCGAAGCCAGGCCGCCGAACTCGTTCATCATCTTAGTGTGGCGTCTGTCATAGATGACCCCCACAAGCAAGAACAGCGCGCCTGAAACGATACCGTGGCCGATCATCAAAAAGACCGAACCCGAAACCCCTTCAATATTCAAGGCGAAAGTACCCAGGATGATAACACCCATGTGTGATACCGAAGAGTAAGCAACGACCTGTTTGATATCTTCTTGTGCGTAGGCCACCATCGCCGTGTAGACGATCATGATCAGCGCCAGTGCGACAACAAATGGGATAAAGAAAACAGAGGCATCCGGGAAAAGCGGAAGCGAAAGACGGACAAATCCGTAGGTTCCC
Organism: Arcobacter sp.; assembly: GCA_024637195.1. Taxonomy (GTDB): domain Bacteria; phylum Campylobacterota; class Campylobacteria; order Campylobacterales; family Sulfurimonadaceae. Next base: position 17,290 of record JAGXFN010000010.1, on the reverse strand, counting down.
ATCTTCAACAGTACCGCAGCAAGGATCACCGAACCGATAGTCGGTGCCTGTCCGTGTGCATACGGAAGCCAGGTGTGGAACGGGAACATCGGGACCTTGATCGCAAAACCAAGGAAGAATGCCGCAAAAAGCCAGAGCTGGTAGTTCATCGGAAGAACAACGCGGTACCACTCGGTAAACGAGAAAGACCACTGTCCTGTCGCCTGCTGATAAAGGTAGGCCATAAAGATCATCCCCACCAGCATCACCAATGAACCTGTGAAGGTATAGAGGAAGAACTTGATCGAGGCATAAACGCGCTTAGGACCGCCCCATGCACCGATAAGGTAGAGCATAGGCACTAACGAAAGTTCCCAGAAGACATAGAACAAGATCGCGTCCATTGCCGCAAAAACACCGACCATCGTCATCTCTAACACAAGCAGCGTAATGATCATATTTTTGACATTACGCGTCTCTGTCAAGGAGGCGATACCGATAAAGGTGACCAGTGTCGACATGATGATGATAAAGAGCGAGATACCGTCAATACCAAGCTGATACGAGATACCAAAGGCAGGCACAAGTGCAGCCATCTCAACAAACTGGAATCCGCCGTTGGTGTTGTCAAAAGCGTACCATAACCACAGTGAAAGCAGGAATTCAATTCCCGACACCGCTATACCGTAAGCACGGAAAGAGTCTTTGTTTACCATGAAACCAAGAACCCCCGCCACTAACGGAAAAAAGATTAAAATTGATAAGATATGATCAATCATCTATTAAGCCCCCAATAATTTCATAATTGCATCGGCATTGGTCACAATACCGATAAAGACAGCCGCAGAGACAAGCAGTGCGACCAGACCAAGAACCATCCAACGCAGCATAGAAGAAAGGTTTCCGTCCTGCATGGTGTGGGTTTTGTTTCCTGTGCCATAGAAGACATTGGCGATGCCGTCAACACTTGCATCGACAACCGTGTTGTCGATTTTCCACATCATCTTCGAAAGCTCCGCATAGGGCTTGGAAAAGAGTTCGTCATAGAGCTTAGGAATATAATACTGATTGAAAAGAAGCTGATAGAAGAAACCTGCCTCGACTTTCTTGTCAATCTTTGCGTTCTCATATTTTCGGTAGGCATAAAGGATGGCAGCAATTACAAAAAGCTGCGTGCCGATCGTCATCACCCAGTAGACGAGCTGACTGTGAATATGATATTCGCCGGCAGGAAGCATCGCCGTCACCATCTCATAATAGGTTCCTTTGAACAAGAAACCGGCAATGATCGCAAGGATAAGCAGCGGGCTCATCGCCACGAGCATATACTTGTAGGCCTCGTGCGGATGGAAACCGAAAATCTTGTAGCGCTCTTCGCCGTGGAAGATAAGCGCAACAAGACGGAAAGAGTAGAAAGCGGTCAGACCGGCAGTCAACAGCAGAACCGTGTAGAGAATATAGTGATGCTCGACAAAGGCGACTTCCAGTATCAGGTCCTTCGAGAAGAAACCGGCGAAAGGAAAGATACCTGCCAAAGCGACAGAAGCCAAGAACATCATGATAAATGTCCCCTTCATCGCCTTCTTAAGCCCGCCCATCTTGAAAGGATCAAGCTCGTTGTCCATCGCGTGCATGACATTTCCCGCACCCAGGAACAGCAGCGCCTTGAAGAAGGCGTGTGCCATCAGGTGGAAAAGCGCTACCCAGTAGGCACCCAGACCCGCCGCAACGAACATATATCCCAGCTGAGAGAGTGTCGAGTAGGCGATGATGCGTTTCATATCGCGGTTAACCAGAGCCATCGTCGCGGCAAACATAGCGACAAAAGCACCCAGGCTGGCGATAAAGAGACCGACATCAGGAATAAGGTCATACAGCGGGTTCATACGCACAACAAGATAGACTCCCGCTGTTACCATCGTCGCTGCGTGGATAAGTGCCGATACCGGAGTAGGACCCTCCATCGCATCAGCAAGCCAGGTGTGCAGCGGAAACTGCGCCGATTTACCCATTGCGCCGATAAACAAGAAGATACCAGCCGCCGTCAAGACGCCGTGATTAAGATCGTTTACGCCTGCGAAGATACCCTCGTACTGAAGTGTACCAAGGTTCCAGTAGATGATAAAGATACCGATAAGCATCGCAAGGTCAGCGATACGGTTCATAATGAAGGCTTCGTTGGCCGCCCATGTCGCGCTCTCTTTGTGGTACCAAAAACCGATCAGCAGCCACGAACAGACACCTACGCCTTCCCATCCGATAAACAGACCCAGAAGATTGTCACTCATCACCAGCACCATCATCGAGAAAACGAAGGCACTTAGGTAAGCGAAGAAACGGTTAAAACTTTTATCATGATCCATGTAACCGATGGAGTAAACGTGAACGACTGTTGAAACCGTTGTCACAACCATCATCATCGTTACTGTCACTTGATTGACAACAAAACCGAACGGAACAAAAAGATCGCCCGTAGCAATCCATGTCATCATCTCGACATGGTAAGTATTTCCCTGAAGAACTTGAAGCAGAAGAAGAAGTGAACTTATAAATGAAGCAAACAACATCCCTGATGCGAACAGACCTGTAAACATGGTCTTCTTTTGTGCACCGAAAAGTCCTGCTGTAAGTGAACCTACCAGCGGAGCAAAAAGTGCGATATATAAATACATTTCCATCCGAATTAACCTTTCATCGATGTCATAATATCAAGATCGATTTTGTTCTCGCGTTTAAACCAAAGAACAAGCAGACCAAGGCCCACAGCCACTTCCGATGCGGCTATCGCAATGACGAAAAAGGCGAAAAGCTGCCCTGTAAAATCCCCATGGTAGTGCGAAATCGCCACTAAAGCGATATTGACTGCGTTAAGTAAGATCTCTGTTGCAAAAAACAGCATCAGCAGGTTTTTACGGCGCATAACCCCGATAAGACCGATTGCAAACAGCACTGTTGAAAGCACAAGATAATGCGTTAGAGTAATTTCCATTATGAGATTACCTCCCCGTCTAGTTTTTCATCAATCTGCTCTTCGCTCATTTCAGAGTACGAGATGTCCATTTTCTTGCCTGCCATAATAATTCCTGCGATCATAGCGACCAGCAGCATGATCGCTGCGAGCTCAAAAGGAACAAGGTATTTGGTAAAAAGAACCATACCGATCGCCTGTGAGTTGCCCACGCCTTCTATGATCGGATAGTAAGCTTCGATGTTCTGCGAAACGATAGGCGCAGAGACCATAACAACGACCAGAAGTGCCGCCATACCACTGAGAAGAAAGACAAGCATGCTGCTTGGATTCTTTTCATGAAGCTCGCGTGTCGTATCGAAAAACATCATTCCAAAGGCATACAGTGCCATAACCGCGCCCGAATAGACGATGATTTGGATGACACCCATGAAGTCGGCTCCAAGGATAAAGAAAAATGCAGAGATGAAGATCATTCCTGCCGCCAAAGCTGTCAATGCATAAAGAGCGTGCTTTGTCGTGACCGTGATCCAAAACATCGCAATCGTCAAAAATGCAAACAGATAAAAAGCTATTGCTTCAAACATTCAATCTCCTTAGTAAGCTAGAGGCGTAACTTTTACGCGCTCATCTTCGTGTGGTGTAATCGCACCAAAACCTGGGTACTCTGCAACCTTGCCTGAAATCGCCATATCAAGCGGTGTCAGCATGTCTTCAAAACCGATGTAGTGCGCACGCTGCTCGGAGACATTCTCATAGCGTCCACCGTGAACGATAGCAAGCTCCGGACACACCTCTGCGCAATAACCGCAGAAGATACAGCGTCCCAGATTGATCGTGTACTCAGTGACCGCTTTGCGGCTGTTTTCATCGATCTTTGTGTCCATACGAATACAGTCTGAGATACAGATCTTTTCGCACAGTCCACAACCGATACAGCGCTCTGTTCCTGATTCCCACAAACGCTGCATCTCGTGTACAGCACGGTAGCGTGGCCCGATAGGAAGTTTTTCCGCCGGGTACTGCACGGTGTGGATCTCAAACTTAAGCATCTCGCGAAGGACGACCCAAAGGCCCACAAAGAGCTCGAGTCTGAAGGTACGCGTGACGACCTGCTTGAACTGGCCCCACCCTGTTTCAGGATAGACCTCACCGTCGATATTGTAGTAGCTAGAACCTTCAGCTACATTTCTGTCTTTAAAGTCTTCCAGACTTGGTAATTTACTCATCATAACCCCTTAAAACATCATCACAAAACCGGTGATCACAACATTGATCACGGCTAGAGGCATTAATACTTTCCAGCACAGCCACATCAATTGATCCGGTCTAATATCTGGCCAAGCGGCTCTTGTCCACAAAAAGAAAAAGAAGAAGAAAGCAACTTTTCCAAGCAGTGCAAAGGCGCCCAAGACTGAACCATCCCCAAAACCGCCCAGGAAGATGATCGCGAGCAAGAAGGAGTAAAAGAACATATTGGCATACTCGCCTATAAAGAAAAGACCCCAGCGCATCCCCGAATACTCCGTACCGAAACCGTCGATGATCTCGTGGTCATTGGCCACCAGGTGAAAAGGCGTACGTCCCGTCTCGGCAAAACCGGCGATCCAGAAAAGAACAAAGGCAACCGGCTGATAAACAGCCATCCACTGTCCTTCGATCTGGAAGTTGTTAAGATCGATCAGCGAAAGCGAGCCTACCATCATCAAAGGTGCCAGCAATGACAGTCCCGTGATCACCTCATAGGAGATGAAGACTGCCGCACCGCGCGCCGCAGAAAGAAGCGAGAACTTGTTTGCCGAAGCCATACCGCCCAGAAGCGGTCCGTAAAGCCCGACCGCCATAATACCCAGGACATACAAAATACCGACATTGATATCCGAGACGATAGGGTTTACCGTGTAGCCGCCTATCGTGAAGCTTGGCATAAAAGGGATCGCTGCTGCTGCCATAAAGGCCGTAGCCGCTGTGATAACCGGAGCGATTTTAAAGATTCTCGCCACGACATTGGTCGGGATGATATCTTCTTTCGCAAAGAGTTTGATTCCGTCCGCTGCGACCTGCGCCAGTCCGTACGGACCAACGATCATCGGCCCAAGGCGACGCTGCATAAAGGCAAGCACCTTGCGCTCAAAATAGGTCCCCAAACCCGCAAGCGCAGAGAATACAAGTAAAATCGTAACAATCTTGATGATCGTCTCTATCAAATATGATGTTTCCATCGTTACACCCTTTCAATTGAAGCTGTAGTAAAACGGTAACCGTCAAACAGGGCCTCAGATTTTAGATTACTGTCAAATGTCGTAAGGTATCCGATCTCTCCGTCGATGAAGTGGTCATGGATCACCTCTACCTCCAGCGTGCCTTTGGCCGTAGTGACTTTTACTCTGTCTCCCTCGCTAAGCCCCTGCGCTGTAAGATAACCTGCTCCTGCGTAGAAGCCCGCTTTCTCTTTAGACTGGTGTGCTTTTGCGGTAAAGTCGGAAAACTGGCGGATCGGATTGGCAAGATAAAGTGCCTTTTCTTTGATCGCGATCGTCTCGTCAAAGGCCTCAACACTCTCGTCACCGCTTACAGCTACTGCTACCGCGTCAAGCAGGTAACCGCGTTTTTCAGTGCCGTCATTTTCATAATGGTTCGGGAGGTTGTCAAAGGCCTCTGTTTTAAACCCTTTTGCCACCGGCAACTGCTTCGTGTATGCAACTGTCAACTCCGCGTTCAAGCCAAGCGCATTTGCCAGATCGTTAAGCTCATAGCCTCCGTAACCGACAGCAGCATTGGTCGGATTGATACGCTTGTTGATTGAGGCAAGTGTACCCTCTTGCTGATTAATCGCCGGCATATCCAGGTCTCCCTTCCCCAAGGCCGAGAGGACAAAGTCCGCCTCAGTGTTATAGCCGATACTGTAAGCACCGGCGCTCTCGTCGAGTTCACAAATCAGCGAGACACCCAGCGTATTGGTCAGCGTCGGGATCATCACCAGCTCGAAAGCGGTGTATTTCTCGATCAAGGCACACAGACGCGCTAGATTAGCAGAGGCAGGATGGGTGTAAAGATCCGGTCCGACCATCAAGACAAAGGCGTCTTTTTTGGCCAGGAACTTTTCCATCTTCTCTTTAAAATCGCTCGGTGCATTAAGAAGTTCCAAAAGACGGTTCTCGTCGACCTCTACCTCTTTTGAGACCTGCTTAGGCACCATCTTCGACTTCTCGACTTCAATCTCTTCTTCTACGCCGGTCTCTTCGTTGAGCTTCATCTCTTTGACGGTCTCAATGACCTTCTCTTTGATCGTCTCTTCTACCGTGATCGTCTTCGTGCTGTGAAAAGAAGCAAGATACGCTGCTATAGCAGAAGGAAGTTTCTCTTTGGCCGCAAAAAGATCCAGCATAAGATAGAGCGCTGCTTCTTCCTGAAGCGGCGCATGCGTGATGCTCATCACCGATTTTCCCATCTGCTCAATGACCGGATCAGCTACCGGGTGGAAGTAAAGACCCGCACCTTTGTTCATCGTCATCGAGTTGTTGAAGGCATAGCGGGCGTTCGGATTGTCGCTTTTGAGCGCAGAACCGACGGAGACGATAAAGTTCGACGCATGGGCCTTTTGAAGATCAGCACCGTAAAGCGCCGTACCCGAGATCTGTGAATAAGCGCTCAAGAAATCCTGAAATGCTTTTGCTTCAGGATTAACCAGCTTGTAGCCGCGTTTTTCTTTGAGACTCTGGAGGATATAAGCCTCTTCATTGGTGATCGTCGAGGTAAACTTGATCGTGTCCGCTTTTTTGAATGCTTCTATCGCACTGGCAAAGGCAGCCTCGTCTTTTTTCACATCTTTGTTCTCATAGTCATAGGCATAACGTCCTGCGCCGCAGAGTGAGACATAGTTCCACTCATTCATAACGCGGTAGATCTTGTCTTCGGGATTGTCTATCGACTCATGCTTGGTGTCATAAGAGATCTGACAGCCCGCAGAACAGTGCCCGCAGGTCGCCGGAATCTGTTTGTGCTCCCAGGCATTCGAGGTGTACATATAGTCCGTATCCACAAGCGCACCGACCGGACAGACCGAGGCACACTCGCCACATGAGGTACAATCAAGCATATCTCCGCCATCGGTAAGACCGATAACGGATTTGTTCAGCTTGTTCCACATCGCGTATGCGTCTTTCGGCATAGACTCTTTCTGCTCGTCGCTGATGCTCTCAGAACCGCGAGGTACTGTCTTAAGTGCGTTGTCGCCGATCATATCTTTACAGACAGTCACACAGCGTTCGCAAACGATACAAAGACCCGGATCGTAATGAATATGGCCCCAGTCTGATGATGGACGCGCGACATCGGGAACTGAGTAGCTCTGAGAATCAACACCCATCTCCAGGGTATAGTTCTGAAGCTCGCACTCGCCCGACTGGTCACAAACGCCGCACTGAAGAGGGTGGTTGACATCATAGACTTCCATGATGGCACGCCTCTCCTGCTCGATGTTCTCCGTCGACGTTGAGATGACCATTCCCTCTTTGGCTTTGGCATTACAGGCATAGACCTGTTTGCCGTCAGCCTCAACTAAACAGATACGACATGCAAGCGTAGGGCTGCAGCGCGTTAGATAACAGATAGCCGGAATAAAAATATCATTCGCGCGGGCGGCATTTAAAATAAATTCGCCCTCTTGCGTTTGAATCTCTCGTCCGTCAATCGTAATAGTTACATTACTCATAATTAACTTCCTACCTTTGATATTTTCACTGTCTGGTATCGATATGCACTGGACATTGCCGCTAAACCTAAATCATACTCGGGGTTCAATGCTATCGTGCCTTTTAGCTCAGAATCGATCTTGAACCTGCGGCTCTGCTTAGCATGGCCGAAACTGAACTCCACGCTGTCGCCGTCTGAAATTCTTGCTGCGATCGCGAACTGCTCAGAGCCTACAAGGCAGGCCTCTTCGCCGAGCTGATGCGCTTTTTGGGTGTTTGGTGTAAACTGCAGCACCGGGTTGCAGGCATACAGTACAGTCCCATTAAACTCAGGAAGCTCGTCCACGCCGGAGAGTTTACCCTCGCATGCGACTGCTGAGCTGCTCAGCTCATACCCGCGGCTGTCTTTGATCTCATTGCTGTAGCGCGCGTTCAACGTATCAAATGCACTGCCGTCAAATCCCGCCGAGGAGGGAAGCTGGGCCGTGTAGTCGATCGTATACGCTGCATTGACACCCAAGGCATTGGCCAGATCGTTGAACACATAACCGTTATAGCCCAGGGCTACATTGGTCGGGACTACGCGTTTGTCGATATTCGTGAAAGTTCCCTCCTGCTGATTGAGCGAAGGCATGTCAAGATCTCCCTCTCCGTAAGACGAGAGAACAAAATCTCCTGGGCTGTTGTATCCGACGCTATAAACGCTGCTGTTTTCTTCGTCTAGATCGCAGATGAGGCTAGCGCCCAGAGTATTCGTAGATGCCGGGACGATCATCACCTTAAACTCCGTATGCTTCTCGATCAGACCGGCAAGACGGGCGATATTCTCTGCCTTGTCATGCGAGATCAGGTCAGCACCGAGGATCAGTGTGCGTTTTTTAGTACGTGTAAGATTTTTCTTCAACTGCATCATCTCGTCGTCGCCGACATTTGACTCTGCTTCCAAATACCCTTGATCAAGGTCTGTAAAGAAGGCAGATATCTCAGAATCAAGTGTTTTGCCCTCCAAAAGCGTTTTAGCAAGCAGTGCCATAACGCCTTCTTCGGTTCCAACCTCGTATTTCACGAACTGGTTGGCCGTGTTCTGCATCAAAGCATCTTCCATCGGGTGCATATAGGTTATGCGTGCGCCCTTGTGGCGCGCTGCTGTTGTTATCGCGTAACGTACCGCCGGGTTGTCCGTAGAAATACGGCTTCCGATGATTACGATGCCGTCTGACTTGCGAACATCATCCAGTGTCGCGCTGTAAAGAGAGTGGCCGCTTGTCGAGCTGTAAGCCTTCATAAACTTCGAAAAGTTCAGTGCTTCTTGGTTGAAAAGCTTCAGGCCCAGCTTCTCTTTCATCTTTTGAAGAATCAGTGCCTCTTCGTTTGTGACCAAAGAGTTAAAACGGATCGCTCCTGCTTTGATGGCAGTTACAGCCGCCGAGAAAGCCTCTTCGTCTTTGTCGTAGATACGGTTTTCAAAGTCATAGGCAAAACGGCCCGCACCGCAGAGAGTGTTAACCTCAAAATCATTGGTCACGCGGTAGATCTTCTCTTGGCCGATCGCATCGATACTCTCGTGTTTGACCTCATACTCCAACGCGCAGGCTGCTGAACAGTGCGCACAGGCAGCAGGGATCTTTGAAAGTTCCCAGGCATTGGCCGTATATTGAAAATCAGAGGAGACAAGCGCGCCCACCGGACAGACAGAGATGCACTCGCCGCAGAAAGTACAGTCTAGCGTCTCGGCATTTTTAGGGATGACTTTTGAGCCGTATCCGCCGAAATAGAGGTCGATAGCGTCATCGCCGATCACCTCGTTACAGACGTGTGTACACTTCTCGCAGAGTATGCACAGGGCCGGGTCATAATTGATCTTGCCCCAGTGCTCGATCTTTCTTTGCTGATCTTTTGCACTAAACTCCTGCGTGCCGACGTTGAACTCCAAGGTCTTGTTTTGAAGATCACACGCACCTGATTTATCGCAAACACCGCACTCTAGCGGGTGGTTCACATCGTACATCTTCATGATGTTCACACGCTCTTTGTGCAAGGATTCAGACTCTGTTGTAACCGCCAGTCCCTCTATAGCAGGGGCCTGACAGGAGAGAACAAAGCCGTCCACGCCTTCCGCTTCGACCGAACACAAGCGGCAAGAGGCGCAGGGTGTCGTCTTCTGAAGGTAGCACATTGTCGGAATGTAGATCGCATTTTTACGTGCGGCATTCAGAATCGTTTCGCCCTTCTCACATGAGACACTCTGGCCATTAATTGTAAAATTTACCATCACGTCTCCTATACCGCTGCCATAGCAATGTAATAGCAGCGCATACAGCGGTCTGCCTCAGCAATTGCCTGCTCTTGAGTGAACCCAAGGTTGACTTCTTTGTTGTTCGTCTTGCGATCATCTACGCTCAAGACCTCACTCAGCTCACGAGGAAGACCCGGAAGCCAGCCTGTGACCTTTTCGTTTTTGTTATAGACTTTCATCTTGCGCAGATGGTCTTCCATGATCTCGTCATCAAGAAGTGTCACTTCGCCCGTCTGAACATATCGTGACATAACGGAGGCCGCACGTTTAGCCTGGCCGACGGCATTAACGATCGTCATCGGACCGTATTCACAGTCGCCCGAGGCAAAAATGCCCTTGCGCGAAGTCATGTAGTCTTTACCGTTTGTCTTGATCGTTGCCCAGGAGGTTTGCTCAAGCGCCCACTCTTCAGGAAGAAGATCAAGATCAGCCGATTGTGAAACCGCCGGGATAAGATAATCCACTTCTAGCTCATACGAGGCACCTTCGATCTTCTCGAGGTTCGGGCGACCGCCTTCTGGATCGGGAACAAGCTCATACATATCTACCGTCAAGGATTTCAAGACATCATCCTCATCTACCATGCGATTGACCGCGGAGTGGAAGATGAACTCGACGCCCTCTTCTACCGCTTCATGATACTCTTCATAGGTCGTATTGCGGATGATCGTCTTCTCGTCACGGCGATAAAGCATGATAACTTTCTTCGCGCCCGCACGGATCGAACAACGCACAACATCCATCGAGGTAAACCCCCCGCCGACACAGGCAACGGTCTTGCCGGTAAGATCAACCGGCTCACCGATACCGTATTTGTCCCATAGATTGATCTGGTCAAGCATCTCGATCGCTCCCCAGTATCCCTCTATCTCAGGACGTTCGTTTTGGCAGCGCACTGCTTTAGAGATACGAGTCCCTGTTGCGACCATGATCGCGTCATACTCTTTTTCGAACTGGCGCATCATATCAGCCGTGACTTTTGTATTGGTGATAAATTTTACACCAAGATCGGCAACCGCTTCGATATCTTTGTTGTACTTGTCGATGGGCATACGGTATTCAGGGACACCGACAGCAACCTCTCCGCCAAGCACCGGAAGCTCTTCGTAGACATCACAATGAATGCCCTCCAGCGCAAGATAGTAAGCCGTGGTGAGTCCGGCAGGACCGGAACCGATGACGGCTACTTTTTTACCTGTAGGTGCTTTCTTCTGCAGCGGATGAAAAAATCCGAAGCCGTGATCTGTCTCATAGTCCGCGCCAAGACGTTTCAGCGCCATGATAGAGATAGGCTCGTCAAGGTTGGTACGGCGGCACTCATCCTCGCAAGGATGGGGACAGACCCGTCCACAGGTATGTGCAAGCGGCATCGTCTGTCGCGTCGCTATCAACGAGTCGTCAAAACGAAGGTCGCGAACGCCCTCTATGTACCCGGGGATATCGACGTGTGCGGGACAGGCATCCGTGCAGGGTGCCGTTATCTTTGCGATATAGCTGATATCTTTAAGATGGTAATGCGGCGAGGCTTTTTGATTGGTGATCAGATCCATAAAATCTGCCTCAAAATGCTCCATTAGATCTAAAAGCGGAGTAGGTACTGTTTTTCCTATCTCACACTTGGAGGTCGTCTGCATTGTGCGTGAGACCTCTTTTAGGTGATCCATGTCGGCAACCGTGCCTTCTCCGCGAGCGATCTTGTCCATCAGGTCATAGAGTATACGCCCGCCCCAGCGACCCGGTGCACAGCGTCCGCAAGCTTCAGAATAGACCTGATACTGTGCGGCATACTCCGTGGCCAAACGTACAACATCGATATCCCCTTTAAAGAGGGCTACGCCGTCCCAGCCGATAAAAGCTTTTGCATCACGAGCACTGTCATATTGTGCCGGTAGATTATAGGCCGACTCTTTCCACTCGTCTTCTGGCGTGTTGATGTTATTGATCGTTTCGCCACGCCAAGTAGAAAAATAAACTTTGCTCATAACTATACTCGCTTATTTTTTAACAACGAGCGTCCAATCGACTTCGTTGAATTTTAGTGAGTTTATCAACTCACAGCCGCACGCTTTGATCAGATCTGCACTCCGTTGAATAGGAGAAAAATCACCGATCTCAAATAAAAATATTATTACTTCGCCCGCCGTGATCTCGTTTGTCACGATTTCTTTCATACGGCCGTCAAAGTTCTCTTTTAGATGTCTTAAATCATATCGTTTCATACATTTCTCCTATCGGTCAACTTCACCGAATACGATGTTAGTCGTACCGATAATGGATACAACGTCCGGGATCATAGAACCCGGAAGAAGATCTGTCAAAATACCTGTGTGCCAAAAAGAAGGCGCGCGCATCTTAAGACGGTACGGATACGGGCCGCCCTGCGAGTTGATGAAAAAGCCCAGCTCGCCTTTTGGCGATTCGGTCGCTATATAGACCTCACCTACTGGAGGACGCATTCCCTGAGTCACAAGGACAAAGTGCTGCATCAACGAGTAGTTCTGGGTCATAATGTCGATCTTCGGCGCAGAGATATACTGCGGCGCATTGGCCATAAGCTCAGTCTGCTTGTTTTTAACCGTCTCTTCATACATCTTGATTGTCTGATAGAGGATCTTTGACGTTTCGCGCATCTCGGCCATATAGAGCTTGTATCGCGCGTAGTTGTCGCCTTTTTCCGAAACAGGCACGTCAAACTCGACTTCGTCATAGAGCTCATATGGCTCTTCTTTGCGAATGTCCCAGTTGATACCGGAAGCGCGGAGCATGACACCCGAACATCCCCATGACTGCGCCATCTCTTTTGAGATAACGCCGACATTCTCCATACGCATCCTCCAGATACGGTTGGAGTCAAGCAGGTCCTCATAGTCTTTGAGATCTTGAGGGAACTTGTCCAAAAACTCTTTGAGGTCATGGATAAAGTTGTCCGGAATATCCAAAGGTACTCCGCCGATACGGATAGAGGAGTGTGTCAAACGCGCTCCGCAGTAGTCTTCGATGATATCCATCAGATATTCGCGCTCACGGAAAGCATACAAGAAGACCGTCATTGCACCGATATCAAGCGCTGTCGTCGCCAGCCAAAAAAGGTGGGACATCAAACGGTTGATCTCAAGCAGCATCATGCGGATAACCTTGGCACGGCGCGGAACCTGAAGCCCGATCAGTTTCTCAACTGCCAGGGCAAAACCGTAGTTATTCGAGCTCGAAGCGATGTAGTCCATACGGTCAGTTGTCGGCATGAACTCATTGTAGATCATGTTCTCTGCCATCTTCTCCATGCCGCGGTGAAGGTAGCCGATGTCCGGATGTGCTTTAGTTATCTGCTCTTGCTGAAGGTGCAGGATCAGACGAAGCTGTCCATGCGCCGATGGGTGCTGAGGGCCGAAGTTGATAACCATCTCGTTATCTTTGCGGTCAAAGCTTATATTTTCAAAAAATGGTCGTAATCTGTTTGGCTGTTGCATAGGTGTCCTATCGCTTACGGTCTGTAATGATTACAGCGTCGTCTTCTTGGAATTTTTTTACGATGAATACACCGCCCTCTTCTTGATAGGCAAGCGGCGTTACCGGCTGGTCTTCGTTAAACTCAGCGCCGCGGGCGACCTCATGGCCAAGACGTCCGAAACGCTCGGTGTCATAGCGGTCGACTACGGCCGGTTCTCTATTTTCTGGCCCGATAATATCGCGTGCTTCTTTACCATAAATGCGATCAACCTCATACCATGAGGCCGCTTCGTCACCCTGCAATGGGTACGTCTTCAACAAAGGGTGTCCGGACCAGTCGTCCGGCATCAAGATACGTTTCATGTAGGGGTGGTTATTCACTTTCACGCCGAACATATCGTACATCTCGCGCTCTGCCCAGTCTGCCGAGCGGTAAAGCGGGTTAAGCGACTCGACAGCCTGTTCTTTGTCAATAAAACATTTCACACGCATACGTTTGCGTTTACTCATTGAAAGGAACTGGTAAAAGATCTCGAACTGCTTCTGTTTGGCCAGCCAGTCAATGGCTGAACACTCCGAAAGCTGGTTGTAGCCGCATGTCTCTTTCAAGATCTGAGCAACGGTGAAGTTGTCGTTCGGGTTGATCACAACGACTAGCTGATCCACTTGGATATAGGCATCGATCACCTCACATTTAGCTTTGATAGCAGCCAGGTCAGCGGCAAAGACCTCGTCTGTTTCAACAGGTGACTTTGCAACCTGCGGAGCGACCCAGTAGCGGTCGGTATAATAGGCTTTTTTCTGTACATCGTCTTTAGGAACGTATTTTCGCATTAAACCAACCTTTTAGGACGTTGTGCTTTGCCCGCTTTTTCTGCGCGGATCTTCTTTTGAAGCATCATAACGGCATATTGAAGTGTTTCAGGACGCGGTGCGCAACCCGGAAGATAAAGATCAACAGGAATGATACGGTCCACACCCTGAACCGTAGCGTAGGTGTTGAACATGCCTCCCGTATTGGCACAGGAACCCATTGAGATGACCCATCGAGGCTCTGCCATCTGATCATAAAGACGCTTGATAAACTCTGCGTGTTTTTTAGTCAATGTTCCCGCAACGATCATCAGGTCAGACTGACGAGGCGAAGCACGAAAGATCGTACCGAAACGGTCAAAATCGTATCGCGATGCCCCTGAAGCCATCATCTCGATACCGCAGCAGGCCAGACCGTATGTCATCGCCCAAAGCGAGTTTGAACGTCCCCAGTTGATCACCTTGTCTACCGAGGTCAAGGCGACAGGAAGTCCGCCGTCTTTGGTGTAGTTTACTTGATGCTGTGCCATTCAAGTGCTCCTTTTTTCCATGCATATACAAAACCGATAGCTAATAATAAAATAAATAGCAACATCTCAACAAATCCAAACCATCCAAGCAATTTAAAGTCAATTGCCCATGGGAACATAAAAACGACTTCGACATCAAAAAGTAGAAAAAGAAGCGCGAAAAGATAAAACTGCGTAGAGATACGGTTCGGCTGTTTCGTCACTTCCGGCCCGCACTCATAAATCGACAGCTTGATCTTTTCAGAGTCTTTTGCAGCCAAAGCGCGGCTAACAAAGCGCGCAGCTACCGTTGTCGCCCAAAACGCCCCAAACGTAATCACAAACAGCAGAAATACCCCAAAATAAGGGTGAGCAACGTCTATATGTTCCATAAAAACCTTTCTTAAATTATGCGGTTAACTCTCTTGTAAAAGCCCAAAACAAGGGGGGAATCACACTCTATCCGCACAAACATAGATAATGGCAACATAATAGCAAAAGATGGATTAAAGCGAATTTATAAAGGGGGTGAAACAAGGTGCCTGTAACTTAAAGAAACAGGCAATGCTGGCATAGCAGAGGGCATTGACTCTAATTGTTAATAAAGCCCATGGATTTTTCGGCATCAAAGGTACCGGACTTCTCTTTGTCAATCTCTTTTATAAAGTCATCAAGCCCAAAAACAGGTACTTCACGGGTTGCAACGACATAAGCTGTGTTTTTGATGACAAGGTTTATCTGCCCCCCGGTAAGTCCGTACTCGGCCAAAGGCTTCAAATCAAACTCTTTTTCAAAAGGTGCGTTAAAAGGTAACATCTTTTCCCAAAGCAGAAGTCTCTGCTCATAGTTAGGTTTCTTAAACTCGATTTTGTAGTTAAAACGGCGTGAAAATGCCGGATCGATGTTCTCAAGAAGGTTTGTTGTTGCTACCAGCATCCCTTCGAACTTTTCAATCTGCTCCAAAAAGATATTTTGCATTTGATTATGCATCTGATCCGTAGAACTTCCGGGTCCTTGAGAGCGTGCACCAAGAAACTGGTCTGCTTCGTTTAGTAACAAAATAGGCTCAGACTTCGTTCTCTGTGTCAAATCGTAATAGGTGTCAAATATCTTGCGTACATTTTTTTCACTCTCTCCGACATACATTGAAAGTATCTTAGAACAGTCAAAGGCGAGGACCTGTCGCTTGAGTGATTTCGCCAGCGAGTACGCTGTCATCGTCTTTCCCGTACCAGGATGGCCATAGAACATTACACGGGCATCAATACCGGAGCGTTTGTCTTTTACACCCCATTGCTGCAAGCGGGCTACGACCTCTTTATCCACCTGGCGCATTAATGCGCTGAGTGTTTCTTCAGTTTTCGGATGCAGAACAACATCTTCAAGCGAGGTTGTAGGATCGATAAGTTCAAAAATATCCTGTTCTTTTATCAGTGTTTCCAGCTTAAGTTTACGGACTTTTTTCTTTTTCTGCGGATGGATAATCTCTTGTAAAACATCATCCAGTATGAAAAATGCCCGACTGATTCCGCCGAAGGGGTTCAGCATCTCTTCATAATCAATCAGCTCTTCGGCAATAAGCTTCGCTCCATCTTCAAGAAGAGACCGGTTTTTGATCCGCTCATACTCATCAAAAGAGATCAGGTCTATCAGTGCATTCATCTCGCGAAGATTACTGTCACCGGCTGAATACTCTTCTTTTAAAAGTGCTAGGAAAATAACCTGTTCTTTCTCTTCAAGTTTCTTCTGTTTAAAAAACTTTTCTAGAACAACCTCTTTTTCTGTAACACTCACGCGCTCTTTTATCCGTTTTTCAAGTAGATCGAGCTTGCTTTTGACCCTGTTGACACCCAATGCATTTTCATGTACATTCTGACGTATCGAACTCATCTTCTGGTAGGACTCAATACGAAAGAACTGATCCTGCAGATATTCTAGATGATCCTCATAGGGCTTGACCTCAGGCAAAGCAAGCTCGTTATTCCCCTCCTCTAACAGCTTCAAAAAGGAGACCGTCAAAGACACAGCACTGTTAAGCAGCTCTAAGCGCGACATATCACCGATTTTAAGCGGCTGAAATGACTGCTGAACAATCCAGCCTAACTCCAAAGCAGACTTAGCTGTGACAAGATAATCAAGATAAACATAATCATCTTCTCCAAATATATCCTGAAGCATATCGGAGATGATGACATCCTCTACTCCACTGACAAACTTTTTTGTCATGTATTGAAGGATCTTTCCCTCTTCTGCCGAACATTTCAGATGCTCATATATTTTCGCATCTTCGACATTTTTGACATCTAAAAAATCAATTAAATATTTCAAATTTTCTCCGTATTATTCATTAAAATAAGAGTAGCTCAATCTCACTTATAGGGGGCTTTATACCCCCACTAGCATCGTCAAAGAAGGGGGAAATTTAATTTAATAAAGCAATTGGCAGAAGAGGTAATTGATTGAGTAAATTAAGTAAGTGTTGGAGGTTAAAAAGATGAAGATGGTAAAAAGTCCAGGCGGCGACCTACATTTCCACACCTGAAAGGTGCAGTATTATCAGCGAAGAGGGGCTTAGCTTCTGGGT
>JAGXFN010000002.1 GCA_024637195.1 Arcobacter sp. | reverse complement strand
TAGGTATCGTCCGCTTTGACGTCAAATACCCATTCCATTGTCATCTGCGCCCAGAGGATGTAACCCGCGCTGTTGTGCTGAACCCCTTTTGGTTTGCCCGTCGAGCCTGAAGTGTAGAGCAAAAAGAGCGGGTCTTCGGACGCCATAGGTTCTGCCACGCACTCGCTTGACTCGTTTGAAACCAGCTCGTTATAGGAGTAGTCACGTCCGGCCACCCAGGTGATCTCTTCACGGTTGCGCTCGATGACACAGACCTTTTTCACCGGTGTCTCTCCTTTTAGAGCATCATCTACGACGGGTTTTAGAAGATAAGGTTTGCCTTTTCGATAAGCACCGTCGGCCGTGATAACGACTTTTGCCTGTGCATCCTCGATGCGGTCGCGAAGTGCTTCGGCAGAGAAACCGCCGAACACGATGGAGTGGATCGCTCCCAAACGTGCGCAGGCCAGCATGGCATAGGCTGCTTCGGGGATCATCGGCATGTAGATAACGACGCGGTCGCCTTTTTTTACGCCAAACTGGTTTTTGAGCATATTGGCAAAACGGTTTACTTTTTGCGAAAGACTCAGGTAGGTGATCATCTGCTGATCGCCGTTGTCGCCTTCAAAGATGATCGCGACCTTGTTTTTTTTGTCGATCAGATGACGGTCGATGCACTGGGACGAAACATTCAGCCGGCCTCCGTCAAACCACTTGACAAAGGGTGCTTTTGACTCATCCAAAACCGTATGATAAGGCTCGATCCAGTCGATCTTCTCTTTGGCATAATGGTCCCAAAACCCTTCATAATCTTCATGCGCCCAGTTTTGCAGTTCATGGTACTCGCACATGTTCTTAATGCGCGCCTCTTTTGAAAAGGCCTTGTTCGGATGGTAGATAGTCTTTTTTGCTTCATGCATTGTCTCTCCTTAAATGTTCTCGAATGTGGGTTGGACAGAAGAGAATTTTTTTCTCTTCTGTTCAGCTCACCGTAATCTGTCGGTATTGAGCAGTTTGAGATAGATCATTGCCGTCATGATCGCGTCGTTCACCGCATTGTGCTTGCCCATTTTTGGCAGCTTGAGCTCGCGCATTATCGTGTCAAAGCGCAGGTCGATGTCGCCCTGGGGAATCAGCGGGATCTTTTTGTCAAAATAAAGGCCCGATATCTCTATGCGTTTATTTGGCAAAGTGATCCCCAGCCAGGGTTTCGTGTACTTCTCTATCATCGCCGTATCGAACTCAAGATAGTAGCCCACTAAAGGCCTTGGACCGATAAACTCCAAAAATGCTTCTACCGCTTTTTGTGGCTCAAGAGCATTTTCTACGTCGCAGGGTCGAATACGGTGGATAGTGATGCTCTTTTTCGAGATCGCAAAAGAGGGTTTTACAAAAACCTCAAAGGTCTGCGAGGTCAAGATCGTATTGCCCTTGACCTTGACCGCGCCGATGGAGAGTATCTCGTCTTTTTTTACATTCAGCCCCGTCGTCTCCGTGTCAAAAACGACGACCTCGTCCCCTTCATAAGGCGCAAACAAAAAGCCGTAGGCCTCGTCGCTCAAACGGCGGCGGTTTAGCTTCTTTTTTATCCCCTCAAACATCTACATCACCATGTTCAGATGAAAATGGTAGATCAGAAACTTCTTGAAGGTGTTGACGACTTTAAAACTGTCTTTTAACAGGTCGCGCTCCATCTTTTGGAGTTTTGAGGGATCGATAAAGTTCGCATGTTCGAGCGTGTCGGGATGGCGCAGCATAAATTTTAGGCGTATGCTGGAGAGCGTGTCAAAGGCCTCTATCAGTTCGGTCGCAAACTTCTTGTCAAAAAGACCGCGGTTATTCAGCTCTTTGATGCGTGAAATGGTATTTGTCTGCTCGATGTGGTACTCCAGTGCCAAGGTCCGCATGCCGTGGACAAGGGCAAATATCCCCCCTTTTTTCAGGTCGATCTCATTTTCATGCGATTTTTCGACGATAAAGCCCGAGAAGATGCTCAAAGGGGTCTCAAAACTCAGTGCAGGCAAGGCCATATGCGCCAAGATATCCTCCCTGCCGCTAAAGTGTTTATGCAGATATTTCCTCAGCCCATCGAGCAATTCCCGCTTGCCGCTGACGCACTGGGCGTCAAGAAAGATAGAGAGTGTCTGCAGTGCATTTTCATCGAAACTCTCCACCCAGCTGTCAATGCGTTTTTTAAACAGCGAAACACTGCCGCGCCACTGCGGGTTGCTGACCATCACGTCCCCCGGACAGGGCGGAAAACCAAGACGCTGAAGGTGCGCACTGAAGGTCTGCATATAGGGAGTGAAACTCTCTGCATCTGCCTCGTCGTCGATGATGAGCGCATTGTCCTGATCGGTGCGCAACACCTGCTCGCTTCGCCCCTCTGAGCCCATGACGATAAGTGCCGCCTTGTTTCTGAGTTCTGGCGGAAGGGTGAGCTCATAAACTTTCGCGTAGACCTTGGCGTTGATCTCGCTGACCAGCTTGGAAATATAGCGGACCTTCACCCCTTTTGAGTTAAGTGACTGCACCAGATAGAGCTGGCTCTTCTGTATGGAGGCAAGATCTTCTATGCTTTCTGCCTTGCTAACCTGCACGGCAATGAGATGCGAATGGCTGGCAAAATGGCTCAGCAGGTCCAGCTGCTCCAGCATGCCCACAATCACCCCCTTCTGTTTGACAGCAACACGCTTAATGCCATGTTTGGTAAAGATCAGCAGGGCATTGAAGAGAAAGTCGTTTTTGTCGATCCAGACAAGCGGATGGCTCGCAATGCTCTGCACTGCACTCTCCAGGTCCGCTTCGCCCAGCAGCACCTTGTCACGCAGGTCGGTGTCGGTGATGATGCCGAAGCCTTCTTTTTCCTGGACTACGATGGCCGAGGCTTTTAGCGTTTTTCTTTTAAAAAGTGCTGTGCGGATCGGCTCATCCGCTTCAACGATACAGGCCTCGTGCAAGAAGATATCGCAGACTCTTGAAAGCATAAAGGGGGTCAGATCGCTCTGGAGCTGACGTGCTTTTAGCGACTGATGCTTCGCAATAAAATCTTTCATAAAATAGCTTCGGAACTCTTCATAATCTTGTATGAGGTTTAAGAAAGTCTCTTTAGGGAGAAGATAGCAAATAAGATCTTCTTTAACCACAAACCTTGAGGTGACATCGTTATAGATCAGGGCATTGGCATCAAAGCTGTCCTGTCCGGTATAGACGTTTTGCAACTCATCATCGACCAGCTCATGCACGCTGCCCTTGATGATGATGTAAAGATGCTCCGCCGGCACGCGCGGACTGATAAGAAGGGTCTCTTTGGGATAATAGGCGATATCCATCTGTGCACTCAGTGCGGAGATAGCGCGCGTATCCAGCAATTCAAAAGGATGGATAGAAGCAAGAAGCTGCTGCTGCTCTACAATACTCACGCTGATCTCCTTTTTTGTTTAAGCCGCTGAGGCCATAGGCCTAGTGGTTGGATGCCCCTTCGGCACCGATACCGGTCTGAGAACGCACATACTGTGCATCAAAGGCCTCAATCTCTTTTGCCGCGCTCTCGCTTGAGTCGGTGATCGAGAAGAACCAGATACCGATAAAGGCTGTGCTTACCGAGAAGAGTGCCGGGTATTTGTACGGGAATATCGCTTCGGCATTGCCCATAATATCAACCCAAACAATAGGACCGAGTATCACCAGCATCACCGCTGTTAAAAGTCCCAATGAGCCGCCGATAACAGCGCCGCGGGTTGTCAGCTTCTTCCAAAACATAGAGAGGAAGAGAATAGGGAAGTTGGCCGAGGCTGCTATAGCAAAGGCAAGACCGACGACAAAGGCGATGTTCTGGTTCTCAAAAGCAATCCCCATAAGAATGGCGACAAGGCCGAGCATGATCGTCGCTATTTTAGAGACTTTCATCTCTGCAATCCCATCCGCTTGTCCTTTTTTAATCACGGAAGCGTAAAGGTCATGCGAGATAGCCGAGGCACCGGCTAGCGTAAGCCCTGAGACAACCGCCAGGATCGTCGCAAAGGCTACCGCCGAGATAAAGCCTAAGAAGAAGTCGCCGCCGACGGCATGCGAAAGGTGAACCGCCGCCATATTGTTGCCGCCGAGGATCGGATAACCGCCGTCAACTGCCTGTTTGGCCAGGTCAAGGTACTCAGGGTTTTTAAAGACCATAACGATCGCACCGAAACCGATGATAAAGGTCAGGATATAGAAGTAGCCGATAAAACCGGTCGCATAAAAGACCGACTTTCGCGCTTCTTTTGCGTCGCCCACGGTAAAAAATCGCATCAGGATGTGGGGCAGACCTGCTGTACCGAACATCAGTGCGATCGCCAAAGAGATTGCCGAAACAGGATCGCTGACCAGTCCGCCCGGACTCATGATCTCGATTCCCTTCATTTCTGTCGCCGTAGCAAAGAGTGAACTGAAACTGAAATCAAAGTTGGCCATAACCGCAATGGCCATAAAGGTAGCACCCGAGAGCAGTAAAAAGGCCTTAATGATCTGCACCCAGGTCGTTGCCAGCATTCCGCCGAAGACCACATAAAGGATCATCAGTACACCAACCAAAACGACCGCAATCTCATACTGAAGACCAAAGAGAAGCTGGATAAGCTTGCCTGAACCGACCATCTGCGCGATCAGATAGAGGATGACCGTCGCGATAGAGCCCGAGGCCGCTAATGAACGGATAGGCATCTGACGCAGGCGGTAAGAGGCCACGTCGGCAAAGGTGTATTTACCCAGGTTGCGCAGCTGTTCGGCGACTAGAAAAAGGATAATCGGCCAGCCGACCAGAAATCCGATGGAGTAGATAAGACCGTCATACCCCTTCATATAGACCAGACCGGAGATACCCAGAAAAGATGCTGCCGACATATAGTCGCCTGCGATCGCCATACCGTTTTGAAAACCGGTGATACTGCCGCCGGCCGTGTAGAAATCTTTTGCGGTCTTTGTACGCTTGGCCGCCCAGTAGGTGATCCCCAATGTCGCGCCGACAAAAAGCAGGAACATAATGATCGCCGGCACATTGAGTGCCTGTTTTTCTACCATGCCTCCAATAGCGTCTGCGGCAAAGAGCATCACCGATGAGAGAGCTATAAATAGTAAGATACGTCCCAACATTATTCGTTCTCCTTTGCTTTTTCTTTGATCTTGGCGGTGAGTTCGTCAAACTCGGTGTTTGCGCGTCTGACATAGATGCCGGTCAAGGCAAAGGCAAAGACGATGATCGCTACACCCACAGGAATGCCCACACTCGTAACAGTGTCACTGCTCAAGGGTGTGCCTAATGTGTCCGGGCTGTATGCAATCAGCAGGATAAATGCAAAGTAGACAATCAATATCGCTACCGTCAGGGTCCAGGCGAACCGTGAGCGTTTGCTCACCAGTTCTTGAAAATTCGGGTCGTTCTTAATACTCTCTACCTGTTCTTTTCTCATCAGGTCTCCTTATAATTTAATGTTTTAATCATAGCAGAACTTACGTCTAGAAGTTGTAGTTCGCGATCAAACGGTATTCGCTCCAGCCGGTATCATTACCCGCTGTAGTTTCTGCGAAATCTCTTGGGAAATTTCCTCGAAGCCGAAGCTGAAGGTTTTTCACTGCTTCAGGATAATACTGGATATCAAATCCCGCTTCTGTAGCCGTACGTTCCACGCCATAGCCGCTATTGACATCCATGTCAAAGGACACATAATAAAGCGCTGTCGAGAGGTTCGCTCCCTGCTCTTTAAAAGAGTACTCTGCCGCTACCTTGTAACTTTTTGTTCCGGCAATGAACTGATGACGGGTCACCATTCCCTGCGTATAGGCCGGCATGCCTCCAAACTGGGTGATGATCGCATTTTTGTACGGGTCCTCATCCGCATCATTGGCGCCTGTTTGCGAATAGGCCGCATAAGCCGTCAAACCGGCATAGTTTGCACCGGCCTTTGCTGCCCAGTAAAAGGAGTCTACCGTACCGTCACCACCCATCGCAGACAACTGCATATAATCATCACCGACACTCTTTTGTTTGATGGCCTGCAAGGAGACGAAGGGGTGGACATCGTCGTTTAGCAAGCAGTTCCACGAAACACCTGCTTCGGCGTAAAGCGTATTATAGAGGTCCCAGGCATAATCATCAGAAACTTTTGCATTAAAGTTTTTGTTCTTAAAACTGACCATGGCATGGCTCACGCCCTTGGTGTCTTTTCCCACGGCCGCCTGCCCAAGGTTGTGGTATGTGCCTGTTCCGGCATTGCCCTTCGCCGGATAGCCTGACGTTGCACCCAAAATACCCCCGGAGTAGATGTTGCTGAATGTGCCGTAGGCGATCGCACTGACATGCGCAAGCTGAAAACTTACATTTTCGATATCGGTATTTGTCAGTTTGTATACCTCAAAGGTATTGGGCAGCATACGGGCATCATCACTGCCCATCATCGGCACATCATAGCGCTGATATCCGAGTTTGGCACTGCTCTTTGTACCCAAGTGGCTCATATCGTAGTTGATGTACGCTTCGCCCATGACTGAGTAGCTTTGCATGCCCGTTCCCAGCAAGGAGGGGTCTTGTACCTCATAATCAAGCCAGTGGATCTGCTTCGTTGCGTAAAATGCCGCTGCCGCACTCAGGCCGCTCAAGGCAGCTGTTTCATACTTAAGATACCCGCCTGCAACCATAGTATTGCGATGGACATCATTGCCCGCACCGCCCTGGTACTCTCTATCAACATAAAACATACGGATCTGTCCGCTTGTCTTGCCCTGGCTGAACATACTGCTGAGATCTTCCGCGCCCTGCATTGTTGAAACAGTCAGGAAAAAGGCTGCGCTTATAGCAACTGTTTTTTTCATATCCGTCTTCCTTGTCTTATGGATAGTTTTTACTCTAGCATAATAAAACGTGAGCGTAGCATGAACGTAGCAAAAAATACAAACTTGGCCAATCTGCTCTAAATGTGAAAATAATGGGGATATTTTAAGAAATTAGTGGGAATATTTGTAACCTTTGCAGGATTTGCTCTAAGGCTGGCTGGAAATCGTGTCTATCATATAGCCTTGAGAACGGATGTTTTGGATGAAGTCCTCTTTTAGGGCCTTTTTCAGGCGGCTTACCTCTGCGCGTATCGTCGCATTGTCAACAAAGAGATCTTCCCAGACATAGTGCTGAAACTGCTCGAAATCGACGATCCGTCCACGGTTGCGTGCGAGCAGGTCGATGATCTGAGACTGTCGCTTGCTCAATATCTGCACATCGCCTCTGAAAAGCAGACGGTTATGCTCCTGATCGTAGCTGTAGTTCGCACTAAGCCGCAGGTGTACCCGCGGCACTGCCGTGGAGAGCTTGATCTTGTCAATTCTAAGCGAGAGCTCTTTAAGATGAAAGGGTTTTTTCAGATAGTCGTAACAGCCCAGATCGTAGGCGCGTGAGATATCTTCGATATCGACCAGTGCGCTGATGTAGATGGCAGGAGTATGGATCTTTTGGGTGTGAAGGTGCTCCAGCAGACTCAAACCGTCGATACCGGGGACATTGATATCCAAAATAAAAAGATCAAAACTCTCCTCTTGCAGCAGAGTCATTGCTTTTTCACCGTCCACGCAGCTTCTTACTTGATGGCCGATCGCTTCAAGATACTCCTGAATTGACTCGTTAAGCATGATCTCATCTTCAAGCAGAAATATTTTCACCGTCTAGCTCCCCATGACCTTAAAGTTGTAGCGAAAGCGCGTCAGCGCGTCGCTCGAATCGATCTCGATGGCTACGCCCTCTTCTTTACAGATGGAGTGTACCAGGTTGAGTCCCAGACCAAAGCCTTCGGCGGTCTGTTCTTCGCGGTAATAAGGCTCGAAGATCTTCTGCGTGTTCTGTATCTTTTTGGAGCGGCTGAAGATCTCAAAGCTGATTTTTGCACCCTGCAGTGTGGTTTTGAGAGTAATAGTCTCTGAGGGAAGAGTGTACTTGATCGCATTGGTGATATTGTTGTCGACGATGCGCTGCAGCTTGGTCTCGTTAAAGTAGATATAGCCCGGAGTGTGGCAGGGCTCAAAATGAAAGCACAGTCTCGCTAGCTGGGCGACCTCGTCAAAAAAGTCGATTCGGCCCTGGAGGTAGACATTGAGATTGATGGCGGAGCGCGGGTAGTCGACCTGATCTTTTTTTACCAGATAGCTCAGGTCGTCATAAATGCTAAAGATATTTTTGGCTGCCGCATCGATCTTGGAAAGTTGTCTGTCCTTGCCGTGGCGCATCGTAAAGAGCTCGATGCTGGTCATTATAACGCTCAGCGGCGTGGAAGTCTCATGCACGGCGTGGCGCAAAAATCTTTTTTGCGAATCGAGCAGAGACTGGGAAAAGTGCTGGGCTTTTTGCAGGTCCAGGTTTTTCATCTCCAACGCAAGTGTTTTGCTTTTTACCTTGTCTTCGAGCGAAGCGTTGAGCTCTTGCAGGGAGTGCTTTTGCGACATGATGGTCTCGGCCATCTGGTTGGCATAGGTGCCCATCGTGCGAAGTTCTTTGAAAAATATCTGCTTGTAGTTGATGACCTGGTCATGGTGGGCCGCACCCTCAAAAAAGCTCAAAAAGCCCTCAATATCGCGCTGCATAAGGGCACTAATAATCTTATTAATGGCAAACATCACCCCAAAAAGAATGAAGGCAAAGGTCACGATCCCCAAAACAATCTTGATCAGACGGCTTTTTAATTTTCCCTGACGCTCGCAGAGAAGAGTCTCACAGGGGTGGGTGTAGATGCCGCTGATGAGAGTGTAGCCATTGTTCAGCTTTTCTGCGTAGACGAGGATCGGGCGTACCGAGTCACCCTGCTTTGCTTCCATACGCAACATCTCCTGCCTCGGTAACGCTGCTATAGCTTCTATGCTCTTTTCGATACTGCAAGATTGAAACAGCGCTTTTTTCTGATTGTCAAAAAGCTGGACAAAACGGTTGCTGTCTTTGGTAAAAATGGCAGAAATCCGTTCGAGCGACGCAGGTGCACTCTTCTTTTCGAGTTCATACTCCATCAGCAAAGCCATCTGCTGTGAAAGCGTTTTGACCTCTTGATGCTGTTTCTGTATAAACTGCTCATGCTCAAGGTGCAGCTGCTTCTCATACAGCCGGTACTCCTCTTGTGTCAGCAAATAGGCGAAAAGAACCGTGATAAGAAGCACAAGCACCGTAGCAAAGTTGTGCACCTGCGCGAGAGTAAAATCGCTTAAAAAATATGGGGCCGAAGGGCGAAGTTTCTGACGAAGTGATAGCATAAGAGGATTATACAGTGTAGAAGTGAAATTTTATAGCGGTTGGAGCCTTCTTTGCGCATAAGTGAAGCGAACATATCCGTCCATGAACTTCTTTTCTCATTCTATCTGCGTTAATTAATATCAGTCTCATATTTGTCGGGTGCATGATTTGTTTAAGTTAAAAATTAACTAAAAACAATATAATTTAATCTTTAATAATTATCCCAAGGGGAATGTTTGATATTGCTTGGTACTAAATATGACTTTACGGCCCTTGAACAACAGCGTTTAGCGAAACGGGTCTCTTCTGATATTTTCAATATTCCGGTTGAACACAGAGATGACGAAGAACTTATTGGTGATCTCAACGCGTACTTGAACATTGACAAAAGCAAGATGATTGTTCTCAATCTGCATGACGCGCCTTCTGACGAACTCATAAAATTTTTGACCCGTGTTGAGCTTGATGGGGTGAGGTATCTCACGCTGGAGCACTTTATGGAGCGGGTTTTGAACAAATGCTATATTCCCTCCAACGACCTCTTCAGCCTCTCTTTTTTGGAGGAGGTCTCCCACTTCAGCACCTGGCAGTACTTTCAAAAACGCTGCTTTGACATTCTCGCGGTTGTCTCGCTATTTTTGTGCACCTGGCCGGTTTTGCTCTTCTCTGTCTACCGGATCAAAAAGGAGTCTCCGGGTCCGGTCATCTTCCGGCAGTCGCGCGTGGGGATAAACGGCAAGCCTTTTATGTGTGCGAAGTTCCGCTCCATGCACATCAATAGCCATTTTGATCCCTATACGCAAAAAAATGACACCCGCATCTTTCCTTTTGGGAACTTTATGCGAAAGAGCCGTATTGACGAACTGCCGCAGATGTGGAATGTTCTCAAAGGGGAGATGCATTTTATCGGTCCGCGCGCGGAGTGGGATATTTTGGTGCAGGGATATGAGAAAGTCATTCCCTACTATAGCGAGCGGCATACCGTCCGCCCGGGGATAACGGGCTGGGCACAAGTACATTACCCTTATGGGCAGAATGAGTTTGATACGCGCCAAAAACTGATGTACGACTTTTATTACATCAAACACTGGAACGTTATCGTCGAACTATTAACCGTATACAAAACCATCATGGTCGTCCTCGGACGCAAAGGATTATAAATGACACACATCACAAAGGAGGTAAGTACAATGAAAAAAGGCAAACACTTTTTTTTATTTTTTCTAGCAGCAATGATTTTAGGCGGGTGTACAAGCAACAAAGAGTATAGACTCTTTAACGAAGATGACAACACTCCAGTTATACGACAGACATCTGATGAGGAGTTCAGCAAATCGACCAAGTTTGAGTGGAAGATCGCAAAAGGTGATCGCATCAGTATCACCGCTTATAACCAGTCGGCCACCGTCAATCAGCTAAGCCAGCTTTTGAGCACAGGCGGTGAAACCACAAACTACACACAGCGTATTGGAGACGAGGGAGTTTTAGTCGGAAATGAGGGTACGATAATCCTTCCTCTTGTCGGCAAGGTAAAGATAGCCGGATTGACTGAGGATGAGGCGGCTGAAAAACTCATAAAGGAATACAAAAAATACCTCCGCACTCCTTTTGTGACCGTCAAGATTCTGGGCCAGAAACTTTTTGTGCTAGGAGAAGTCAATCGTCCCGGAACCGTTATCGTAACGCACGGGACCATGACCCTGTATGAAGCACTGGCCACCAGCGGGGATCTTACTGATGATGCGATGCGTACCAACATCAAGATCCTCCGCGGCGGCGATCTGCGCAAGCCCGAAGTCCATGAGGTCGATCTGACAGATCTGTCTACCATGCGCTTTGCCAGCTTGATGCTCCATCCCAACGATGTCGTGTATGTACAGCCGCGTACTATGAAAGCGATCAACAAGAACTTTACTGAGCAGATGCCGTTTTTCGAGCTGATAGCGGCCATATTGACCCCTTATGTACAGATCAAGGTGGTACAAGAGCTTGATAATAGAATTTTAAATTAGACATCGGTGCTATAGAAAGATATCTAACATCCATAAAAGGAATCAACGTGTCAAATAACAGTAAACATTCGTCCTCTCTCCCCGAAGGAGAGATCAATTTTTCTGAAATCTTCATGACCCTGCGCGAGTATAAATACTCTATTATCACTATAGCGTTGATCTTCATGCTCTTTGCAGGTGCAGTCGCCTACATCACTCCAAACACCTATCAGGCGGTCAGCTCCATAGAGATCCTTACGGGAAAAGTCTCTAAGAACATCGACTTTATGTCTGATGCGCGCGGAATAGATATCAATAATGTCGAAAATGAGATGGCAATCTTAAGTTCGTACTCAGTCAGGAAAAAAGCCCTTGAAAACCTCAACCTGGGCATACGCTACTTCAGTTCGAAAAACTTAAAAACGGAAGAGCTCTACAAGAAGTCTCCTTTTATCGTTACGACTGAGTTTATAATCGACAAACTAGAAGGAGAGAGGATCAAGCTGATCCCTGCGGACAAGAACAGTTTTCATCTTATAGTAAAAGCCTCTTTGATGAACAGAACCATTTATCTGATCAAATCCTTTTTCGGGCCTGTTCCCCAAGATGAAGTTCCCATTGCTTATCATGCCATCCATAAGTTTGACATACCGATCCGTACCCCGTGGTTTACGATCAAGGTACAGAAGATCCATACGCTGTTCAATGAAAACTACAGCTTTAGCATACAAGACAATGAAGATGCAATCGATATTGAAAAGTTTTTAGCAGTTTCTCCCTCTACAAAGAATGGAAGTGTTGTCCAGCTTTCCTACGACGACACGATTGCTCAGCGTGCGCAGGAGATCCTTGCGGCCATCATCAACGCCTATATCGATCAAAACCTGCAAATAAAGAAAAAAAGTGCCGAGAAATCACTTGACTTTATCGATAAGCAGCTCACGGCCATTCACACTACCCTGAGTAAATCGGCAACCAATCTTCAGCAGTACAAGTCGACAAATACCATCATCGACATCGGCAACAAAGCACTGATGACAGCAGAAAAGTTAAGTGATCTTGAGAGCAAGGTCTACGAACTCGATATTCAGATCAATGTGATTGAGAACATTTTGGATTTTGTGCAGACGCATCAAAGTATCGAAGGGATCAATGTGGATTCGATACAGTCTGCGAGTCCCTCTATCATCTCTTTGATCCAAAAGATACAGGAGTCCAATTCGCTTGAAAAGTCGCTTCTTGTTGACTACACCAAGTTCCATCCTGACGTTATCAAAACAAAAGAACAGTCAAAAGCGCTCAAAAATACCTTAATTGAAGCGCTAAAACATAGCTTGAGCAACAGAAAACAGCAAAAGCAGTCTCTAGCGGAAATCATTCACAAAGAAAAGAGCTCTTTTGAATCCCTGCCGAAACAGGAGCAGGAGCTCGCCCAGCTAAGCAGAAGTTTTATGGCCAACGAGAAGATCTACTCCTTTTTGCTGGAAAAAAGAGCAGAAACAGCGATCTTGCAATCGTCTACTCTCTCAGGAACTCGGGTTATCGATCTCTCGGTTTTGAGAAAAGAGCCCATCAAGCCCAAGCGCATCATTATGCTTATTGCCGGTCTCTTTATCGGTCTGATCGTCGGTATCATCGCTGCTTTCATGCGGGCTAAGCGGCATGACTTCATACGGAGTGTTACAGACATCACCGAAAATACTACTATCCCTATTTTCGGTATGATCCCGCAGTTTATTAACCTCAAAAAGAAGAGTCAGTCTTTTTATGAGGCGATGCGAGTCGTACGGACAAACGTTGACTTTTTCCAAAGTCACAACACCAGCAAGCTTATCACCATCACCTCATCTATCTCCGGAGAGGGCAAGACGACCCTGATCTGCGAACTGGCCAAGATCATCGCCCTGACCGAGAAGAAGGTCCTGCTTGTCGATCTGGATATGCGTAAACCGAAGGTGCATGAAAAACTCATTATTCGAAATAGCATCGGGATGAGCACCCTATTATCGGGACAATCGAACCTAGAGGATGTTATCAAGACCTCAAAAGAGACACCGAACCTGCACGTCATTCCCGCCGGGCCGGTTCCGCCGAATCCCTCGGAACTGTTGCTGGGCGAATCATTCAAGATGGTGCTCAAAGCGCTCTCAAGCAAGTATGACTATATCTTGTTTGATTCGCCTCCTATCGGGCATGTAACGGACGCTTCAGTGCTGATGCACGCCTCCGACATCTCACTTATCGTCCTAAAACTCGATTACTCCAAAAAAGATTTTATAAAAAATATCAACCGTCTGAAGGCTGATCACAAGTTCAAAAATATAGGCTTGGTTGTCAACGGTCTTGAGGAGAACAACTTTAGCTACGGGTACGGATCAAGCTACTAGCTACTGCTCCCCGGGCAGATCAATGCATTGTTCAAGATCTTTCCGGAGTTGAAAAGACGTTTGAACTGGCGTGTATTGACCGTCTGTTTCAAAGCTTCAAGGTGTTTCATCTTATGCGTGTCACTTCCTACGAACTCTATCATGTCTTTTTTCAGCAGTGTCTTGGCGATCTTGCGTGCTTTTGGCGAGTAGTAGCCGCTGAGTGAGTTGATATTGAGCTGGAAGTAAACTCCTTTGTCTTTCATCATATGGTAGAGATGAAAATTTTCCAGCATGTAGAGATAGCGTTCAGGATGCGCCAACACAGGGATATATCCTGCCTCTTTAATGGCGTCGATGATCTCTTCAAGATTGCTCGGGCAGTGCTTGTAGGAGAGCTCGAAGAGCACATAGCTCTCGCCAAAGGTCATAATGTCACGTTTAAGCAGCAGTTCTAAAAAATACTCATCGGCATAATACTCCGCCGCCACATCAATACGGATCTTTATCTTTCTTCTGTTCAGCTCTTTTCTAAGCAAGCCAAGGCCGCATTTGATCTGCATCGAGCTGTTGGGGTATCTTTCTTGTTTGATGTGCGGTGTCGTAATGATATTGAAAACCCCGAGTTTTTTAAGTTCAAGTATGATTTCTATCGACTCATCTATCGTCTCTACCCCGTCATCTACTCCCGCAATAAGGTGAGAATGTAGATCAAGACTGAACATTCGGCCCGGATTATTTGTGTTGTTGAACAATAAATTGATTTTATTTTGGAAATTTGAAAATACTTTATTCAACATGCCCTTCCTTTTTTATTAACATAGAATGATATAATCATATCCATTTTAGTTTAAAAATATTATTATAGGATGTTTATAGTGAGAAATAAGGTTATTGTTTTTACTCTGTTATGTTCTTTTCTGATCTATGGTATTTTTTCGCTTGGAGACTTTATGGATGTGGGACAAGCTCCAAAAAAGTCAGATATCATTGTTTCGCTTGGCGGTGATGACGGTAAACGTCTGCGCAAAGCTGTTGAACTTTATACGCAAGGCTATTCCTCATCCGCGCTCTTTATCCACACCGGCCAAAACCGCTATACAGATGAAAGGGACAAGCGCAAAGAAGCCCTTCTGCTCGCTGAAAATATTCAAAAAAGCAGGCTTATCCATATCAAGATAGGGACCGCTAGAAACACCGTTACCGAACTCTTGTTGATTCGGGACTTTATGCTCAAACATAGGTTTAAAAGCGTCTTGTTCGTCAGCACGCCGATGCATACCAGACGTATTCGTATTCTTGCAGACCAGATCGCGAAATACAAAGAAAATGGGCTCGAATATACCCTCACACCTTCTTACCAATGGAAGAGCTCTTCGGCATACCTCTACAGCAAGCAGGAGCGGGAGTACGTTTTCTTAGAACTTGTAAAACTGGGCTACAACCTTGTAAAGTACAAGTATCCTTTCCTCTTTTTTACACGCTACTACAGCCGACTGCACAATGGCGAATGGGAAAAAGATATAAACATGATCAAACCCCTGCCATAAAGGGCATATCCAAAGAACTTTTTTCTTCTTTTTACACCTTCACTTCTCTCACACACTAAAATCAAAATACTAAAATAATATTTTTTAATGTTACAAAAATTGCAGAATTCATTTTTTTGGAATATTATTTTTTAGCGTTTATAACATATTTTAGCGGTTTTGAATGCATAATAATTTATCTTTTATATCATTTTTTCTTATGTTTCAATGTCTGTTTCATTTACTTTTCTCCGTTAAATTTTCAGGACAAATAACTCGATTCGATTAAAGGAGAATCATGAAATCTTTATCAAAACACTTACTCATTCCATTCACAGCGGCACTCTTTATGCAGGGCTGCGGCGGCGAATTACCAGAGGGAGAAACCTCGGCCCAGGCCTTACAGGCGCTCTTACAAGAAGAGATAAAAACATTCTTCCCTCAAGAACAGATTATTGAAACAGTCATTACTGTTTGCCAAAGCGGTCCTGCCATGCAGGAAGGACAGATCCTTGACAGTACATCAAAACTCCCGCTTCAAGGCGTCGAGGTCACCCTTGACGGCTGTACAGCGACAACCGATGAAAATGGAAATTATACATTAAGCAATATACCTGAAAAAAGCAGGGCAGTTGTCAATTTTGAATATGAAGGCTACTATAAGAACAGCGCGGTCATCGCCGTAGAGCTGTACTCGAAAGACACGACATCGCTCTCGCCTAACCACCTGGTCTATGAGCTTGATGCCTATGACAAAACAGAAAGCTTTGACAGCGCTGTACAAAAGACGGTAGAGGCACAGACAGGTGCTTTTGCATATTTCTATAATGACAGCTATAGCAAGATATCCGGCGAACTCTATACCGGTTCTGTCTCCGTCTCGCTAGCCTATGAAAACACCTATACAACCCATGGAAAACTCGCTTTTCCCGGAGAGTACAAGGGTAAAAACAGCGCAGGAACCGTCGTTCCTCTTGTCTCTTACGGATATATGGCCGTAGAGATCGAAGATAATAACCAAAACGCTCTCTCTCTTAACACCGTAGGCATTGTAAACTTCCCCGCGATCGCTCAGCTTAGTGCGCCCAGTGTAGCACTGTGGTACTACGACTACGGGATTGGTCTGTGGATAGAAGAGGGTGTTGCGATGCGACAGGCAGACGGAAGCTATTCGGCGCAGATCAGCCATTCGGGCACATGGAGCCTTGCGAAGGCATCTGTTCAGCAGCCCGGCGTCTACAAAGCAACAATGGTTTATGATAACGGAAATCCCGTCAAAGATGCCCGTGTCTCTGCGCTGGGATCAAACTGGATTCAGAGGGATCTCTGCACCGATGCGAACGGCGTCTTCGAGATAAACGTCATTCCAGGTGAAGCGTTCACTCTATCTAGTTATAATTACAAGTGGAAATGGGGTGCAGACTCAAGCATCGTCATTTCCCCAATCGCTTCCGGCGAAATAAACGAAGACAGAATATAAAGGACATATGATGACTATAAAAACAAACCGATTAACTTCTATACTATTTGCCTTTTCGCTCTTACTGGGCGCTCCGCTCTTCGCGACTACCTTTTACGTAGACGCAAGCAACGGAAACGACAGCAATAACGGAACCTCCACCTCAACGGCTTGGAAAAGCGTTGCAAAAGCGCAGCAGGCGCCATTAAAAGGGGGCGATGCCCTTCTGTTCAAACGCGGACAGACCTTCAATGGTCGTTTTAGCCTCTCTTACAGCGGCAGCGCCGGCAATCCGATCACAATCGGTGCTTACGGTGATGGAGCACGCCCTGTCATCTCCTCTTTGGGCAGCTATAACCATACCTTTACCTCTCAGGGGGGAAATGTCTGGAAGGCAAACACACCTCCATCGGTCTCCATTGAGCGTCTTGGGTTGGCAACGACGGAGCTGCTAAAAGCGACGAGCCTTTCGGATCTTAACGCGAAATACAACTGGTATTATGACGGTCAGCTCTACATCTACTCGACGCAAAACCTTTCGAGTACGGTACTGAGATACTCAAAAGAGAGCACAGCCTTCTCTGCAAGCAACCGCTCGTATGTAGATATCAAAGACATTCAGATCGACGGTGGAAACAGGACTTCAATGAGCCTCTCTTCAACGTCAAACGTCAATCTTATCAATGTGCAGGCAGGAAATTTCACCCGAGTAGCGCTGAGTATTCAAAATACCACCAACAATATGCTCATTGACAAATGTGTCTTTGACAGCCAGTTCACACTTGACTACTTTGATGCAGGCACAGATAGTTCAACACAGCGCGGGACAGATGACGGTGTCGAAGTGGGAGGAACCACCTCAAATATCGAGATCAAAAACAGTCTGTTTAAAGACTGGGGCCACTCAAGTATAAATATCTACGGTACCCCGGGTAGCGGCGATGTCAAAGATATCAAACTCCACCACAACGAAATGACTGCTCCGCATCTCCCGTATGGAGGCAGACTTGCCGTTGACGGAAATGCCCACCATGTCGAGATATACAATAACTATGTCCATGATGTCTCTAACCCGAGCCAGATCAACGGACATGACAACCATTTTCACCACAACATCATAGACGGTGTCATCCGTTCTCCTTTGCATCTTAGCCGCCAAGCGGGCAAGGGAATCGCTATCCAGTCTTATGTCGGACCGGTATTCAACAATCTCTATGAGAACAATCTCTTTATGAATACCGAAGATGAAGGTATTTATGGCTCTGCAAGTTACGGCATGGGCGATATCTACAACAATACTATCCGTAACAATATCTTTTATGACTGCGGGAAACTTAACAACGGGCTGATGATACGATTTAATAACAGTACGCATATTCGCAACAACACGATTACGAACAATGTTTTTTACAGCCCATTGTCGACAAAGACGTTTTCATATCACGACAGTAAAAATTGGCTTACGCTGGCCGAATGGGAAGCAGCGGCCAGAAACGGTGATGTTATCAAAAACAACTCGAACCAAAAGCCTGAGTTTGTCTCTTTAGCCAACAAGAATTATCATCTTGCAAACAGCTCGACCTTCTTAAGCTATGGCGTCAAACCGAAAGCGCTCTATGACTATGCGGGCCAAGCCATCACTGCGCCATATGCACTGGGCGTTTATCAGGCATCGGCCGGTTCTGCACTCGAGCCGATCTCGGTCGCACCGGCAGAACCGACCGCGACAGAACCGACTCTCAAGGAGCCTGCACAACCAAGCTTCAAAGCCGGACCATGGAAGGCCACACCGCCGCAAAATGGAGAGAAAAAAGGAGTAATGGAGTAATCCATACTCTTCTAGATGTAAATAATTAATAACTATATTGATTATTTTCAGTTTATTTTTATTGTTTTATTATATACTTTTTCAAACCATAGGAATAAGTAATAATGAAATGATGAATTTAAACACCTTGAAAGACTACTACTATAACTCGCCTCTTTGGCTGAAGAGGCTCTATGCCTCCATCCCTTTTGACATCCGCAACGGAACTGACTACCGCCAATGGAAGAACTTCCTCAGATCCAACTGCAATGCAGAAGAGTATGAGCTCTTAAAGCTCAAAGAGACCCTTGTTCATGCCTATGAAAACACCCCTTTTTATTACGACATGTTTACCGCGCTTGGCGCTCATCCCAATGATATCAACTCCGCCAAAGAGCTCTCTCTTCTACCCCTGATCGACAAGCAGACGGTAAAAGAAAACTTTGATGCCATGACGGCCAGAAACATCAATAACAAAGATCTCTTTTTTGTGACCACAGGCGGTTCCTCCGGCCAGGCGACCAAGTTCTTACAGTCAAAAAACGTATGGGCAAAAGAGAGCGCTTTTATCTACAACTACTTTGAAAAGTACGGTTACAGTGTCGACAGGACGAAAAAAGCTTCTCTGCGCGGCGGCAACTTCAATGGTTTGGCGCACAATGTCTTCTGGAAGTTCAACCCGATCTACAATGAGATACAGCTCTCTCCCTTTCATATCACGCATGATACGATCCGACACTATGTCGATATCTTAAACAAAGAAAGACCGACCTATCTGCACGGCTACCCCTCCACCACCTTGGCCCTTGTCAAGTTTATGCAGGACAATCATCTCGAACTTTTCTACCAGATCGATACGATTTTCCTTATTTCAGAAGATTATACGCAAAAGAATATCGCAGACATAAAGTCCTTTTTCAACTGCAGAGTCGTCACCTTCTTCGGGCACTCGGAACGCCTTATCTTTGCAGGCACTGCCTCTGAGGACCTCAAAACATACCAGATCGACCGAAGGTATGGCCTCTTTGAACTGCTCGACAGTACAGAAAAACCCATCACACAAGAAGGCATCAAAGGCGAGATGGTCGGAACAAGTTTTGACAACTTTGCCCAACCGCTCATACGCTACAAAACATCCGACATGAGTGCGTACGAATCCTACGATTCAAGAGTTTTGACGACCATAAAAGGGGAGCGGAACAAGGAGTTTATCGTGGGGAAAAATGATGAGACTATCTTTCTTATCGCACTCAATGTCCATACCGATGATTACAAAAATATCATCAACGGCCAATTTGTACAGACGCAAAAAGGGCATATCGACTTTAACATCGTTGTCAACAACAGTTTTCAAGAGGATGAGCGCCAGACTATTTTAGACATACTCGCAGACAGGGCCGGTTTTGTCGTTGATTTCAATGTCAATATCGTGCCCAGACTTGAAGTCACCCATCGGGGAAAAGTACTTCCTCTTATCCAGAAGCTCTAACCGCCTGTCGGATTAGAGCGAAAGCTGTATAGAGCTGTTGTCAAACGCTTTCAATGCGTGTCCGCTGATGAAAAGAGAGTTCTGCTGAAGTGCTCCTACAGGAAACTTGACACGTCCGTACTGAAAGTATTTCGCATTCCAGCCGTCTTTTTTAAAGGCACCGATCTCAACCCATGGCGAAGCATCCTTGCTCATCCACAAATATGCCGACGTCTCTTTGTTCACTTCAGAAGGTTCTACCGCCGTCGCTATAATAGCGTACTCTGCGTTGCCAACTGCCGAGAGAACAGAGGACTGTATCTCCTGAAGCTCCTCTTCTACAGCACTCTCGCGTCCTATCTTGTAAATATAATTTTTCTCATACTCCGTATCTGTGCCGTAGAGAATATACTCCTTGAAAAACAGTATCTCTGCCGTCCGGTATCTTTGTCCGCCCTCTTTGAAGATCACCACCGTTTCAAACCCGTCTTGCGTGTAGCCTATCTGGCACTCTCCCTCAAGATCGCCCGTTGAAAACCAGATTTTATTTTCGAAACTGTCATAATAGATGCCGTGCACATGGCGGATGGAATTTGCGCGAAAGCTGTAGCAGACGGACCAGTTCTGTCCGTCATCTTTTGAGTGGTAGATGTGCACCGGTTTGCGTTCTTTGTTGCTGAAATACTCCCCGAAGTAGAGCGTACCATCCCCCGCCACACACAAGTTTAAGGGGCGCGTGCCCCGCGGGATCGAAAAGACTTTTTTGTATTCGCTCTCCCCTTTTTTTGCTCTGAAGATCCCTTTTTTAGCGACTGCGATGCGGCTTCCGTCTGAGAGCAGATGCAATTCGGTGATCTCCGCGCGCAGAAGCCTGGCCAGCAGCCGGCAGCTGTTGGCAGCCAGGGAGTATGTTCCGTCCTTGATAAACCCTTCTTTCTGCCAGCTTTTTCCAAGGTCTGAACTTTTGTAAAGACGGTATCCTTTTGCCGCATAGATCTGCGTGGGCGAAATATTCAAAAAGGTGAGTCCAAAAAACGTGTTAATGATACTCATAGCTTTATCACCCTTGCCGTCTCCCAGTCCACCGCAAGCTCTGCCGCTTTTAAGTCGACAAAACTGAACGCCTCTATCATCTTCTCAAGCTTTGCATAAGCGCCATTCAGCCCATAGTAGGATTTGAACTTCCGAAGAACTGAAAGCCCCTCTATCATAGGCTGCTGCGGGTCAAAATCGCGCGGGTGAAGATAGCTCATCACATAAGGTGAACGCGCCATCATAAACTTTATCACGGAATAAGGAAAGAGCCTGAAATAGCCTCCTCCGGAAAAGACAACATTTTGGCCCAATACGGAGTAGGTATTGATGGGGAACTCTTTTATCCGTTGGCCGTGAAGTTCGATATAGGCCGGTTCAGCATATCCGAACTCCTCAAATCCTCCGTGGGCTCTTTTTGCAGGAAAAACGGAGCAGTCGATCTCGATCCCCTGCGCGATCAGCTCCTCAAAGACCCATTGATTCTCCTTCATCAGGGAAAAACCTGGGGCGCGGTAGGCACGCACTTTTTTTCCTACCACCTCTTCGATGGAACCTATTGATCGTTGCAGATCCGCTCTAAACTCATTTTTGTCGAACTCATACGCCAGCTGATGCATATCCGAGTGTGTCGCTATCTCAAAGCCGGCCGCATCTATACGCTTGAGAAGCTGGGGATATTTTCTGG
This sequence comes from Arcobacter sp., assembly GCA_024637195.1. GTDB lineage: Bacteria > Campylobacterota > Campylobacteria > Campylobacterales > Sulfurimonadaceae. The sequence goes on along the minus strand of JAGXFN010000002.1, from coordinate 316,168 downwards.
CCACCCAGCCCAGACAGAAGAAGGTCGCTTGCTGGTTGTTTTTATCCAAAAGCGCAAAGATCCTCTCCATGTTCTGCTCTATCCTGCTCTCCAGCTTCAGCCACTCTTTCTCATTTTTAGTCGATTCATTGTCGAGGATCTGGAACCAGTCTTCGACGTCAAAGGTCAATATATTCATCTTATAGCCTGTTGCTGATTTTTTTTGCGGGCACGCCGCCGATGATGATGTTCTTTTCATCAAAGCTCTTTGTAACGACCGATCCTGCAGCGACGATGATCCCGTCGGCAAGTGTGACGCCGGACGTTATCACGCTGTTTCCTCCGACCCAGACGTCATTTCCGAGGATGATGTCTTTTTCTATGCGTTTTTGATAGGTCATGGGACCCTGTCCCAATGCATAGCCGTGGTTCGTCGCATGCAGCTGTACACCCGGACCGATCAGGGCGTTGTCTCCGATGCGGATGATGGAGTTTTTACCCGCCCAGACGATGCAGTTGGTCGTGATACGTGCGTCATAGCCCAGGTAGACATTGTGCGCATTTCTGATCGAGGCTGAGATGTGCACTCGGTAGAGCCCCTTGGTATGGATATCGAATCGCCAATAGACATACTCGAAAATATAGTAGGCAAAAGAAGACGCGATCGCTTTGAAAAAATGAATCGAGAAGATCGATTTAAGCACGATAAATAGCTTCTCTTTACTGCTCATCTGCGTCTCTTTGACCAATGTACTCGGCTCTATCTTGTTCATTGTTTTACCTGCTGCATGATATGAAGCATCTTAGTAGCCAAGACCTTGCGGTCAAAGGCTTTTGCCAGTTCGGCGCATCCTTGCTGATAGGCTTTGTATTTCTGTTCATCCGAAGAGATCGCCTCTACTGCATTCAAAAATGCTTCCTTGTTCTCGGGCTCAAAAGCGATACCGGCCTGGTGAGAGAGGACGATCTCTTTCGCCTCTCCCTCCACGCCGAGCAAAATAGGTTTGAGCATGGAGGCCGATTCGAAGATCTTAGAGGGAATAAGCGAAGCGTGTATTTTCGTCTTTGTCAACGGGATCAGGGCAACATCAATAGCCGAGATGTACTCGACGACTCTCTCTTTGTTGACCGGGTCCAAAAAGGTCACATTTTTCAGCTTCAGTTCTTTTGCCAAGGCGACCGTGGCCTCTTTTTTGGCTCCGCTTCCGATAAAAAGAAAATGCAGTCTTTCATCGTTTACTTCGGCTAAAGAGCGCACAATAAACTCCAGACCGTGCGCCAGACCGTGCGTACCGATGTATCCGAAGATAAACTTATCTTCCAGACCCAGCTCTTTCAAAATCATCCGGTTCTTCTCTTTGGGCGCAAAGAGCTCCAAGTTTGCCCCATTTGTGACAACATCGATCTTCTTCTCATCGATTCCGCGGCTGATCAGATTTTGCTTCAGCCCCTGTGTAACAGCAACTACAAAACTTGACTGGCGGTAGAGGCAAAGCTCCATCTTGACAAGAAAATCAAGTATCTTTTTGTTTTTGATCGCGCCTGTGTCTTTTATTCCCTCGGGCCAGAGATCTCTCAGCTCGAATATCCAGGGCTTTCGTCTGATCTTTGCAAGAATACAGCCTCCCAGCGCGGTAAAGAGCTGCGGCGATGTGGCAACGATAAGGTCTGTTTTGATAAAGGCTCCTGCTATAACGGCGCTGAATGCATAGCTGACATAGTCTAAGATACGCTTTATCGCCCCCTTGTTCTCAGCCATATAGCTCCAGACTCTGACGACTTTGATCCCCTCTATCTCTTCTGTCTGGTAGAGCTTGTTTTTATACCCTTCGTAGGCTTTTCCGTAGGGGAAGTTTGGAGTACAGGTCACGACTGTCACCTCAACGCCCTGCTTTACCCACTCCTTGCAGTGCTCAAATGTCCGCGTTGCCGGAGCGTTGCTCTCGGGTACAAAGTTGTCTGAAAGAAAAAGTAGTCTCATAGTTTGATCTCCATCTGTAGGTTTTGTGAAAAATTGATCACAGCGACTTTGGCTGCGATAGCGGTGTTGAATTCAGGCGCGTAGAGATACTCTTCGATTGTGATCTCCGCACTGCTTACTCTGATCTGTGATGCTTCGCATACAATGCAGCTGCCCTCAATCGCGGGCTCGATTCCGGGATAGAAGTGAAGATAGGCCCTGCCCTCGCTCTTCTCTCCCGTAAGGAGATCTTCGATCATCAGGCTTTTGGGTGAAAAGCTGAAAGTACGCCTGTGACTCACCCCTATATTTTTATAGCCGTTATGCTCGGCGCTAACGCCATGCTCGCCTTCATCCAAAGAGACGATCTTTGCGCGTTTACCGACGCGGAAGCCTCCCCAGACCTGGCTTTGGTTTTTTCCATCCACCTCGACCGTATTGTGTGCAGAGGTCGAGCGCTCCATCGAACGCCGTGCGTTGGTCTCGTACGTAGAAAGCCCCGTATCGACGATAAAAGGCTTCCCGCTTATATAAAGTTCAAAATTGAAAGTGTCGCTGTGGGCATGTCCTGGGATATAGTCGGGACCGATATTGCCCACGTCTACAACACATTCATAAGCATCCTTCATCCACTTCCTGTATCCGCACTCGCTCAGTTTTGTACTGCTATGGCGCAGATCCAGACGCTCGGCATAGTCGCACAGGGCTTGTGTTGTGGGCGCGATATTTTTAGCCGAGTCGTTAAACAGAGGAATATCCCCGTTTGAGAAGGTCATCAGCTTCAGCCAGGCCAGCATCTTTTCTGCTTTTTGCGTTAGAAAAGCAAGCAGCTCGTCTTGTTTCCAGCTGTTGTTTTGAAGAAGATTGATGCAGTCGAGTACTCTAAAAAGCATGATCTGATGGTACATGGGACTGAGTTCAAAATGGGCACCGTCATCAAGGATCTGTTCATTGAGCTCCTCCAGCAAGAGTTCTTTTGCCTTTTGGTAGAAGCGCTCCTCTTGAAAATAGTATGCCCCGAAAAGAAGAGAAAAAGCATTTTCAAGGAGGTGATTTCCTAGAAGATGGTATTCCAAAGTCTCCTTCAAGATAGTGTACTGCGCCATCAGCGCCTCATTTATCATTTGATCGCAAATCGCGTGTTTGCTTAGAAACTTGATCCAGTTCATCCCCCGCAGGGAGATCGGAAAAGGCATCAGTCCGTCTTTGATGCGGGGCATATCGCGGACAAAGTTCTTTATCAGTTCTACGCCTTCCTCTTTTGAGAGCCCCGCTTGCATCAAAAAATCAAAATAGTTCAAGTTATAGGTCCAGAGCTTGCCATGTTCGGAGTAGTTCCACTCTATAGCCGTATCAAATCTGTACGTCAGGTTTAAAAACACAAAGCTATTGTTGCCGTAACTCTGCGGCAGTGCTATGGAGTCTGTTAGCTTCAAGGCAGCGCAGTTAACACTGTGCATGCGCACAGCAGAGGTGCTTGCAAACACTTTTCTAAGCTCTTTTCGTAGTATGTAGTAGGCACGGTAACGTATCTGTTTGGCGCGTAGATGCACGATCGTATCAAACAGCAAAACGGATTTCTTTAACATATTTTCCTCATCTTTTAATCTTGTTGGGGCGTAGATGGCTGATACTCTTTTATTATCAGCTTGAGTTTTCCCCGGGCCGTGCGCTCGAGATCTGTGACGACTTCGATCTCTATATTCAGTTCCCCTTTAGCTCTTGTCTTGAGTAGTTTGAGCACTTTTTCCCTGTTTGAGTCTTTAAACTGGCTATTTGGGACAATCCGCAAGGTACACTCGCCCGGGGATCTTTGGTACACCTGATACCGGAATACATCCAACTCCGCCATCTCGCTTGCGCGCACGAAGGTAGAAAAAGAGAGCTTGTTGCCATGAAAACAGTCTATGTATTGCTGATTTCTTGTGCTCTCGACCAGTTTTATATCCCCTCTTTTTATGTCTTTGTACTGCGTATAGTCACCTGTTTTAAAACGCAGAATAGGCATTGCGAAATTATCAAAATTGCTTCCTACGATTTCGCCTTTTTCTTCATTATTCTCTATCACGCGGTTCTCTTCGTCAATCAACTCGAAAAAACCGTAGCGCTTGTCCACCTCGTATCCGTCCAATACCGGGCCGATTGAGCGTGCGAAGACCAGACGTTCCGAATGGCCGTAAAAAGAGGCGACCGTGCAGCGGAAGAAGTCTGAAATCTCCTGAATATCGGATGTCGAAAAGCCTTCAGAAACCAGAAAGATCGCCGTCAGTCTGTAGTTCAGTCTTAGCCCTTTCATTTTCATATAGTGAGCTAAAAAGAGCAGTGACGAGGGCAAACCGTGTATAAAAGAGGGGCTTTGTCTGTTCAGCTCTTCCACATACTGCGTGACCGTCTCCAGGTTGATAAACGAGGAAGAAAAATTGATCTCGTTGTTTACCGGATTTGAACTCCAAAGCTTCTCCGGGGGCAGTGTAAGAAAATCGCCTCCTCTAAAAGAGGCCTTCAGCATCTTCGGTTTATATCCGTGCTGCCTGAAAAAACTTTCGACAAAAGCGACCTCTTTTGCCCACATGTTTTCCGACTGCAGAAGCTTCATGGGTGAACCGGAGGTACCTCCGGTCGTGACATAAAAAGATTTTTGCTTCGGATTATCCTTTACGATAAAGTTCGCATGCTCTTGACGCAGTATCTCTTTATCGACAAGAGGTATCTTTTGAAAATCCGCAATCTCATTGACATCAAAAGGAGAAAGCCCCATATTGTCAAAAAGTGTTTTGTAGTAGCGCGTATGCGTATAGGCATAGTGAACGCTCTCTTTTAGCTTCAAAAGCTGGTACTCTTCTGTATTTATCTTATTGTCTAAAAAATATTTCCATCGTCTGTAGTCGCCTCCCTGACGAATGTCGTAGGGGATAGATGCATAGAGTCTTTTCATCCATAAAGGCGAATTGTAGTACAAGGTTTTTAATTGATTTAAATCAAACATCTGTTCCTGTCTTTTCTAAATACTTTTCTGTTTGCGCTTTGCTGTCAAACTTAGAAAACGATTGAAATGCATTCTGCGACATTTGTGCATAATTGCTTTCATCTATACTCTCTACTGCATCGAAAAGCTGCTGGATGTTCTTCGCGTCGATTAGCTTCCCGTTCTCGCCCTCTTGTACCATCTCCATAATGCCCTTGAGTCTGGTTGCCACAACAGGAAGACCCAGAGAAAAGGCTTCGATTATCACTCCGGGGTACCCTTCCCCTTTCCAAAACGTGGGAAGCAGCAGAACGTCATAAGAGTTGATAAGCTCGACTACTTTTTCCGGGCTCAGGGCACCCTTATAGTTGACACCGCTACGCTCGAACATCTCCTTGGAGTACTTGGCATCGATAATTGGGCCGTAGATGTCAAGCGTGTAGCTCGCATCCAGACGCTTGGAGAGCGAGACAAGCTCATTCATCCCCTTTTCCTCGTTGATCGTTCCCACATAAACAAGCCGTTTGCTGTAGCTTCTGGGAAGATTGGGGGTGAGCGTAGCGCTTCTTACATTTGGAAACCAATGGATGTTAGGGTTGAAAGAGCTAAAATGCTCCACCAGATATTGGGTTTCAAAAAAAACAGCATCGCTGTTTTTTAGAACGTAGCGAATAATCGATTGTTTCAACCACCCTCCTCTTTCATAGATCAGATCAAAATTCCCGGCAAATTTGCGCATACTGGTTCTTTTCTTATAAAATTTAGCAAGCAGTATCATCAGAGGACCTATCATTATAAAACTGTTTGCTGTTGCCTGCAGTGATATATGTTCATAATTTTTTATCCTGCGCGCCAGAGTAAAGCTGATCAATAAAAAAGCATGCAGCGGGTTGGCATAGTTCTCTTTCAATGTATCGATCACATCAAATTCAATCTCTTTCTTTCTGAGCTCATTTAGTAAAAGTTCAAACAGAACGACGACACCGCCTGACTTCGACGGATCTTTTTTGTTTGCCAGTGGTCCTATCAATAATAGTTTTTTCATCAATTTATTCCTTGAGATACAGGGTAAAGCACGGTGTTAAAAATCTGGTTGATATCTTTTAATTCTGTTTTACGGCGCGGGGCGGGGGTGATCGTCTTGTACTGCAAGATCGCAGCAGCCAAGGCAGGCACATCATCGACTTCAACAAGCAGACCCGTCACCTTGTCTTCGATCAGGATCTGCATAAAAGGAATGCAGCGCGTTGAGACAACCGGGGTACGCAGATAGAGGTTTTCCAAGACCGTATTGGGTAGACCCTCCCAGCGCGAGGAGAGTACATAAAGATTTGAATAGTAAAAAAAAGAATAAGGATTCTTCTGAAAACCTAAAAGATTTACTTTTTTCTCTAGTCCCAAAGCCACGATCATTTGCTCTAACTTTTCTTTTTCTCCTCCGTCTTCGCCGAGGATATGCAAGATGAAATCGTCTCTAAGTTCGCAAACCAAGGCAAAGGCATTGATCAGAACATCAAACCCCTTTTGCTTGCTCAAACGTCCCGCGGCAACGATATTGATCATCTTCGTATCAAAAGGAGGACTGATATTTTCAGTCTGCTCATCGATGTGTTGGCAGTCCAGAGGATTTAAAAACACGTCTACCTTCGACGCGTCGGTCTGATGGTGACAGATGATCTCCTCGCGCATCTGCGGCGTTTGTGCCAGAACCAGATCCGCTTTTTTATAGGCCCGGCCCAGCAGGTATTTTGTTCTCCATCCCAGTTCTTTGTTTTGGATCAAAAGCTCCGGAGAGTTCGGACTTCGAAGGATCATTCGAGGCCTGTGTTTTATCATCGAGACGGCCATACTCAAAATTATGTTAGAACGAAACAGCGAGGAGTAGACGATATCGGGCCTGAAGCTCTGTATCTCTTTTCTTAGCTTGAAGAGAGAAAGCACCGTCTTTTTGGCTTTTAGATCGACAAGTCTTACGTGTGCGGGGATCAGGTCTATGTATTTGCCGATATTTTCCACCAGCACCAGCGTGACCTCGTATTTTTGAGCATCGAGCTGTCTAAGAAGTGTGACCGATATCTTTTCGGCACCCCCGCCAGATAAATTCGGCAAGAAAAAAAGCACCTTACGTTTCTCATTAAACATTTTTACTCTCCTTCATCAAATTTTTTGCCTCTTCTCTTTGTTTTGCAAGCTTGTATTCATATGCAAGCACCGCAAACATGCCCATAATGAAAAAATCGCTTGTAAAAATAAAGGCATTGTGGAAAAACGAGTTCATAAAATACGCCAGCAACGAGAAGCTGAAAAAAATCCTTAGTTTAGGTTCCAGATAGGGAAATGTCATCTTTTTCAGCCGATAAAGAAAAATAATAAAAACGAAAATCCCGATTGAGGTGTACTGTATCCCCAGCTCGAGTAGCCCGTTATGGGAAGGATAATGCAAAATATTGCGGTGATGAAAGATCGCATACATCTCCTCTTTTATCTGCTTCGTTTCTTCCTCCGAAGCTCCCAGAGGATGTACTGCCATGTTATAAAGCCCCGTCAGCGCCAACGGCAGACGCCCTGTAGCCGACCCGTCTTCTGTGTTTGTCAATCGCTCCAGACTCTCTGTCTGCGTTGTGTAAAAATCGACAAAAACAAGCAGCGAAATGGCCAGGATCGACAGGATGGCCAGCTTTTTTATTTGGCTGGACTGCATCATTGCCGTATAAATAAAATAGACAAGGAGCGAAACCCCGGCCAGGGCCGTAGACCGCGTCAAAGAGATAATACTAATCACCACCAAAAACATAAAATACAGAAGAAAAAGCACTGAGTTCTCTTTCACATACACATAAAGTGTCAGCAGCATATAGGTGGTTGTCGCATAGGCAAGAGGGATCGCGTATCCATACAGACCTGACAGACGGCTTCTGAAAGAGGCTTCATGCTGATAAGGCAAAAATTCAGGAGGTGTGTTTTGGTTGAAATAGTTCAGTTTCAGCTCCCATGCCAGCTCATTGAAAGGGATGAGATTGAACTGTAAAAATGCGATCAGAAAGATGGGAAATGCGAACATTAGCACCAGCTTCAAGAATGTATAGTTCTTTTGCAAAAAGTAATAGACCAGATACATATAGATGAACAAAAACACGAGACGATGGCCGCTGTGGATAAGCTGAGGATCATACTCGTTTTTAAAATACAAAAGTACAAAAAACTTGAATATCAGCAGAGCATATAAGAGTGCCGTCGTCTGAAAGATGAGAAGGATAACCCTATTGCCTTTGAGATCGCGCAACAAATATTTTAAAATCAATAAAAAAATAACGAACTCGGCCAGACGGTGATAGTCGATCGGTCCTATCTTGTATCCGGCAAAAATTCCTTCCGTCGCAATCAGGAAAGCCGTTAGAAAATAAAGCGTGCCCGCGTAGATACGATTAAGCATTTCTTAGCCTTTTGAAAATCTCTGCGTTGTAAAAAATCTGCAAGTAGAGATGAAAGATCTGCACGGCAACAAAGAGCCATGCCATACCGATGATGCCGTACCACTCTACAGCTGCGTATAAAAAGAACAGATTGAACCCCATCGTCATCCATGTGATCTTCGAGAGGACCCGGCTCTGTTTTTTAATGACCAGCATGGAGCTGAAAAAAGTTCCCATCGAAAAGACAAGGCCCAGGGCCAAGATCTGAAGGACTGTCTTTGACACATCCATACTCTGCCCGCTGACAAGCTCGATCAAGCTGCCGCTAAACACAAAGACCAACAAAGCAAAAATAAGAAGACCCAGCGAGTTGAGTAGAAAGTACTTGAATGCCAGGCTATAGTATTTTGCCCTGTCCGCAAGGTACTGCTTTGACAAAAAAGGAAAGATGGCGGTGTTTAGGGGACCGAAAATACCGCGTATCGCATCGATCAACCTTTTTGCGATCGAAAAATAACCGACGGCCGCTTCATTAAGGAAGATCCCTAAAAAAATAATGTTGACCGAAGAGTAGAAGATGACGGCCATATTGGAGATAAAAACATGCCAACTTTCTACAAACTGGTTTTTGATGGCGGCTATCGGCTGCAGCTTAAAACCGACTCCGAAGTTTCTATTGATAAACCACAACGAGATGAGTCCTGCCATCAATGCGCTCACGGCTTCCAAAAATGGAACCCACAGATAATCCTCAGAAGAGTGGACAAATGCAAATACCATTAATATATAGAGCGTCTTATAGGCAATGCGCAGGTTGGTGATAAACTTCATATTTTCCATACCTTGAAAAAACCATTGAGGGAAAAAAACATCACCGATGACAAGAAGATAGGTGATCGTATAGACTTCCCAGTGAATATAAAGCATCTCAACACTGTAAACGATCAGTGCAAAAAGCACAGAGGTCCCTGCCATCAGTATCAGCTTAGTAAGGATGATTGAACTGAATATCTCTTCCACTTTAGCCTTGTCTTCACGGTGGATAGCTATCTGGTGCGTACCGGTCATATCAAATCCGTAGGCGACTACGCCTCTGAAAACAAAAACGGTCGATGTCGCCAGTGCCAGCAATCCAAAGAGCTCCACTCCCAGGGTTCGTACCAAAAAGGGAAGCAGGATCAACGGCAAAAGATATTCAGAGCCTTTTAAGATGAAGAGAAAAAAGATATTTTTGAGCACTCTTTTATACTCTTCTTGTTTCCATATCGATCTTATTTTTGTTCTCATCTTATCTCAACCTTGCACCGAAACAGAGCAGTCGGCACATACATGAAAGATCTCTAAGCAGATACATCAAGATCTTTTTCCTGTCTATAAAAATTTTTATACCAGTCTACAAAAGCGGCGATGCCGGTTAAGAGATCTGTTTTTGATTCATAGCCGAATGCCGTTTTCATCGCATTCACATCCGCATAGGTAGAGACAACATCACCGGCCTGCATCGGCAGCATTTTTTTCACCGCCGTCTTTTTCAAAGCCTTTTCAAGGGTTTGTATAAATGCCATCAAAGAAACCGGAGCATTGTTTCCTATGTTGTAGATCTTGAAGGCAGCTTTTGACGATGCAATATCGGGATGCTCCGCGTCCCAGGCGCCATTTGTCTGTGCTGGATTGTCGATCACTGCCAAAACACCCGCGACAATATCGTCGATATAGGTGAAGTCCCGGCTCATCTTGCCGTGGTTAAAGACCTCTATGGCCCTGTCATTTAGGATCGCATCCGTAAAGAGCATCGGCGCCATATCCGGTCTTCCCCAGGCGCCGTACACCGTGAAAAAGCGCATTCCGGTAGTACGTATTCCGTAGAGATGGCTGTAGGTATGCGCCATCATCTCATTAGATTTTTTAGTCGCCGCATAGAGACTGGCGGGATGTTCACTTGTGTCCGAGGTCTTAAAAGGCTGGGAGCTGTTCAGCCCGTAGACAGATGAACTTGAGGCATATGAAAGATTTTCCACGCCATTATGGCGGCAGGCTTCGAGAATATTCAAAAAACCGACTATGTTGCTCTGGATGTAGGTATGCGGATTTTCCAAAGAATAGCGTACGCCTGCCTGCGCTGCCAAATGACAGACCGCATCAAATTTTTCGCCCTGAAACAATTTCTGTATCCCCTCGTGATCACAGAGATCGAGTTTAATAAAGTGATGTTTTTCGTAGCGCGTTGAAGAAGTTTTCACCCCCTCTTTGATCTTCTCTTTGCGAATACCGAGCTCTCTTAAACGCCCGTATTTCAGCTCGACGCTGTAATAATCATTGATGTTGTCCAGACCGACAACCTCATCGCCGCGCTCAAGCAGTGCTTTGGCCACATGAAAACCGATAAATCCGGCTGTTCCTGTCACTAATATCTTCATCTTGTCTCCTTTTTATTAGATGCACTCCGTACCGGGCCTATACACCGATTTGGTAGTATTCGAACCCCAGTTCCTGCATGCGTTCTTTTTTAAATTGATTGCGGCCATCAAAGAATATTGGTGTTTTTAAAAGCTTGGCAATCTCATTAAAATCCGGACTCCTGAACTCCTGCCACTCTGTGATCAGGATCAAGGCATCCGCGTCTTTCAGCGCGGCGTACTTGCTCTCTACATAGGCAACATTTTTATTCTCTTTGAGATAAAAGTTTTCGGCCTCATGGCGCGCTTTTGGGTCATATGCTACGATCTTTGCGCCGCGTAAGGTCAGCTCGTTGATGATGGTGATAGAGGAGGCTTCGCGCATATCGTCTGTCTCGGGCTTAAAGGCAAGGCCCCAGACCGCAAAGACTTTCCCGCTCAGATCCTCACCGAAACGCTTCACTACCTTGCTGGAGACGACTTTTTTTTGCTCATAATTAACCTGTTCTACCGCATCGAGGATTCTGGGCGTGTAGCCAAAATCATTTGAGGTCTTTACCAGAGCCTGCACATCTTTGGGAAAACAGCTTCCCCCGTAACCGCAACCGGGATAGATAAACCCGTATCCGATACGCGAATCCGAACCGATCCCGTGGCGGACTCGGTTGACATCAGCTCCGACTCTTTCGCAGATGTTGGAGATCTCATTCATAAAGGAGATCTTGGTCGCAAGCATCGCGTTGGCGGCATACTTTGTCATCTCCGCAGACTTGATGTCCATGCCGATAAAACGGTCATGGCTCTTCATAAAGGGAGCGTAAAGATCATGCATGACTCCCATCGCTTTCTCATTGTCCGCACCGATAACGACGCGGTCAGGTTTCATGAAGTCATCGATCGCCGCACCCTCTTTTAGAAATTCCGGGTTGGAGACGACATCAAAGACAAGATCGCTGTTTCTCGCGTCAAGCTCTGCTTGTATGGCGGCCCTGACCTTTTCGGCCGTTCCCACCGGAACGGTAGACTTGTCCACAACGGTCATGTAGCTGTTCATATATCTGCCGATGCTTTCCGCCACTGCCAGCACATACTGCAAGTCGGCGCTCCCGTCATTTCCCATGGGTGTACCCACCGCGATAAAGACGATCTTTGAATTTTCTATTGCTTTTTGCACATCTGTCGTAAAATCAAGCGTCTTCTTGCTGTAGTTGCTCAGCACCATCTCCTCAAGCCCGGGCTCATAGATCGGAACTATCCCCTGCTTCAAACGCTCTATCTTCGTCTCATCAATATCCACACAGGTGATCGTGTTGCCCATCTGCGCGAAACATGTCCCGCTGACCAAACCGACATAGCCTGTTCCAATGACACTAATTTCCATTGGTCACTCCGCAGAAATCGAGTACATTCTTTCCGAAGATACGAATGCCTTTGAACTCTTTGTGTGCGACCAGATAGGCGATGATGTCCGCCTCATTGATTGCCACCTCGTCGCTCACGATCTCGAATTCGCTGTGTGAATCTATATTGGGCTCGACCGCCATGACATCTATCCCCCCTTCGACTAATTTTCGCGTGATGTATAGCGCGGGGGATTCACGAAGATCATCAATATTGGGCTTGAAGGATAACCCCATGCAAGCTACCTTGGCCGGACGTCCGTTTTTGTTTTTAAATGCCAGAGCACTCTTCTTGATTTTGTCGATACTCCATTCGGTTTTATGGTTATTAATCTCGCGTGCGGCACGGATGATCTTCGCATCCTTGCCCCCTTTGTGAACGATAAACCAGGGATCGACCGCGATACAGTGGCCTCCGACACCCGGACCAGGCTGTAATATATTGACCCGAGGGTGCCGATTGGCAAGCTTGATGAGCTCCCAGGCATTGATCTCAAACTTATCGCACAACATCGAGATCTCATTGGCGAAGGCGATGTTGACATCGCGGTAACTGTTTTCGGTCAATTTTGCCATCTCTGCAGTTTTGGCATCCGTTTTTAAGACCTCGCCGCTGACAAAGGTCCGGTAAAACTCCGCCGTCACCTCAGTAGCTTCAGGGGTAATTCCGCCGACTATTCGGTCGTTCTCCACTAGTTCGCGCATGATATGGCCGGGAAGAACACGCTCAGGACAGTGTGATACATAGATCTTTGAGACATCCACCCCGCACTCTTGAAGCACCTCGTTAACCTTATCTGTCGTCCCCACGGGTGAGGTAGACTCCAAAATGATGATATTTTCCTCTTTGACATAAGGGGCAATCGACTTTGCCGCCGCAATGACATAATCGATATTGGGTACAAAACCCTCGTGAAAAGGCGTCGGAACCGCGATAATAAAAACATCCGACTCCTGTGGCAGTATGTCTGCTTTCAAGTTCCCCGAATTGACGGCGGAGCGCACAAAGATATCCAGTTCAGGCTCGACGATATGGATATTTCCCTGATTGATCGTATCCACGGTACTCTGCACAACATCAACGCCATGCACCTGATAATTCCTGTTTGCCAAAAGCGCCGCTGTCGGCAATCCTATATAACCAAGCCCCATAACACATATCGATTTGTTTCTTTTCAACGCTGATCCTTTATGAAGTTAATGATTTTTTCACACGCCCTGCCATCCCCGTAAGGATTGTGCGCTTTTGACATTCTTTCGTATGCGGCAGGCACATCGATAAGCTCCTGCGCCTCTTTGATGATGAGCTCTCTGTCTGTGCCGACAAGCTTGACCGTACCGGCTTCGAGCGCCTCGGGACGTTCGGTCGTATCGCGCATGACCAGAACCGGTTTGCCCAAAGAAGGCGCTTCTTCTTGTACCCCGCCGCTGTCGGTGATAATAAAAAAGGAGCTGTCCATCAGATAGATGAAATGTTCATACTGCAGCGGCTCTATCAGATGGACATTTTCAATGTCCGAAAGCAGCTCAATGACCGGCTTTTGGACATTCGGGTTCAGGTGTACGGGATAGACGATATGCAGCTGGGGATTTTTCTGCGCGATTGCTTTGAGGGCACTGCAGATATTGATAAAACCATTTCCATGGTTTTCTCGACGATGGCCTGTCACAAGGATAAATTTGGAGTGCTTGAGGTCAAAATGTTCCGAAGCGACACTCTTATGGATAAACGTGACAATCCTCTCTTCCAGGCCAGGATCGCTTTTAATCTTTTCCAGGGCCATAAAAAGCGCATCGATGACCGTGTTGCCCGTGACGACTATATTTTCCTTGTTTACCCCATCTTGCAGCAGGTTCTGCTCAGAGGTCATGGTCGGCGCAAAATGATAGGCAGCGATCTGGGTCGTCAGCTTCCTGTTCGCCTCTTCCGGCCAGGGCGAATAGATATCTCCGGTTCTTAGCCCCGCTTCGACATGTCCGACCTTTATGCGCTGGTAAAATGCTGCCAATGCCGCAGAGAGTGTTGTCGTCGTATCCCCATGCACAAGAACCAGGTCCGGTGAAAAGGCATGCAAAACATCACGCAAGCCCAAAAGAACCTTGGCCGTGACATCATAAAGATCCTGCCCGGGCTTCATAATGTTAAGGTCATACTCCGGAATGATCTCAAAGAGCTCCAGGACCTGGTCAAGCATCTCCCGATGCTGCGCCGTCACACACACCATGACTTCAAATGTTTTTTCAGCCTTACATGCCCTGACCAGCGGCGCCATCTTGATAGCCTCCGGCCTCGTACCAAATATAATAAGAATTTTTTTCAACGATCATCCCCACTTTTCTAAACATCAAGATTACTCTTTATTGTTATCTTTATTAAAATAATAAATAACAATATTAATTTACTTCAGTTATTCTATCCAGTTAATTATTAATATTTTATTATGTGATTATAAATTATTAAAGCCTTAAAGAGGGGTGAATAATGGCGGCAGCTATAACAGGTGTTTTATCGGGAGATAGGGCCTCAGCAGTATAGAAAATGCGTGTTGTAAATAAGGGAGTATAGTCTGGAAGACACAGAAGAGAGCACTTCTGCGCTGAATATAAAGAGTTGGGCTATCGGTTTAAAAATCTCTTCACAGCTGAGATTTCTATTTTACCCCGATCTGGATGTATTCAAAACCGTATTCGGCCATGCGTTTTTTGTCAAACTGATTGCGCCCGTCAAAGAAGATCGCATGTTTTAGAAGTTTTTTGATCTCGTCGAAGTCAGGGCTTCTGAACTCTTGCCACTCGGTCACCAGAATAAGCGCATCTGCGTCTTTGAGGACCTCATACTTGCTGTCGGCATACGAGACATTGGCATTGTTCTTAAGGTAGTGTTTTTCGGCTTCTTGGCGTGCTTTGGGATCATAAGCGATGACTTTTGCCCCGCGTGAAGTGAGCTCGTTGATGATCGTGATCGAAGAAGCCTCGCGCATATCATCTGTCTCCGGCTTAAAGGCCAAGCCCCAGACTGCAAAGGTCCGGCCGTGAAGATCTTCACCAAAACGTGCAAAAACTTTCTTGGAGATGACACTTTTTTGATCATAATTAACCGCTTCTACCGCTTCTAGAATGCGCGGCGTATAGCCGAAATCTTGAGAGGTCTTTACAAGCGCCTGGACATCTTTTGGAAAACATGAGCCGCCGTAGCCGCAACCCGGATAGATGAAACTGTAGCCGATGCGGCTGTCTGAACCAATGCCGTTTCGCACCTTGTTGATGTCTGCTCCGACGCGCTCGCAGATATTTGAGATCTCGTTCATAAAAGAGATCTTTGTAGCAAGCATGGCGTTGGCAGTGTACTTTGTCATCTCGGCAGATTTGATATCCATACCGATAAAACGGTCATGGTTTTTCATAAAAGGCGCGTAAAGGTCGTGCATAATCTGCATCGCCTTGTCCGAGTCAGCACCGATAACAACGCGGTCAGGGTGCATAAAGTCATTGATCGCGGCACCCTCTTTCAAGAACTCAGGATTGGATACGACATCAAATGTCAGACTGCTTCCGCGTTTGTCAAGCTGCGCCTGGATCTCAGCCTTGACCTTTTCAGCCGTGCCTACGGGAACTGTTGACTTGTCAACAACGACCATATACTCCTGCATATGCTCACCGATGCTTTTGGCCACGGCAAGGACATACTGCAGATCGGCACTTCCGTCTTCGCCCATCGGCGTACCTACGGCAATAAAAGCGATGCGGGTTGAGGCAATCGCCTCTTGAATATCCGTCGTGAATTTCAGGGTCGCTTTTTTGTAGTTTTCAAGCACCATCTCTTCCAGACCCGGCTCATATATCGGGATATGACCCTGCTTCAACGACACTATCTTATTTGCATCAATATCTACACAGGTGACGCTGTTTCCCATCTGCGCGAAACATGTCCCCGAGACGAGTCCGACGTAGCCTGTGCCAATTACCGATATTTTCATTTTTTTCCTTGTTCTTTATTATAAAAGTGTTTTGAAAGTATCCACGGCATCGAGCTTTTCCCATGGATAGTCGCTCTGGCCTACCTGGCCGCGGGCAGCGACATCGGCGTACAAAAAGGTCTCAGCCGAAGGCTTGTTCAGGCTGAACTTTTCGGTGATCCAACGCGGGGTGAGCGCAAAGGTTTGCAAAACAAAGTCTGAAAGCTTTGCATCGTCAATAAGACCTGTTCCCATCGTATCAACCGTGACTGAAACAGGTTTTGCAACGCCAATAGCATAAGAGAGCTGAATCAGTGTTTTTTTGGCCAGACCAGATGCGACGATATTTTTAGCGATCCAGCGTCCTGCGTAAAGTCCGCTTCTATCGACTTTCGTATAATCTTTTGATGACTGTGCCCCTCCGCCGATAGGAGCATATCCACCGAAACTGTCGACGATTAACTTGCGACCTGTCAGACCGGAGTCATGCAGTGAGGAGTGTGATACATATTTGCCCGTCGGGTTGATATGGATAACACAGTTTTGAGGATCGAACAGGTTTGTCGGAAGCGCTGTATCAAGGATGAGGCCCATGATAAGCTCGCGCACCTCTTCGATCTTCATCGTATGAACACAGGGTGCGGAGACGACGATAGTGTGGATTGACTGTGGACGGCAGGACTCGAAGTTGTCTTTTGTGACATAATCCATCGTGACCTGGGTCTTGATATCGACGCCGAGTTTGTGGTTGTGTTTAAGCGCGTAGTTGTAGACCTTTTCCATCAGCATACGTGCGTAGGTGATAGCCGATGGCATATAGTCCGCTGTCTCACTGTCCGCATAGCCGAACATAATCCCCTGATCGCCGGCACCGATCTCGCCGTCTGCCTGGTCAACACCCTGGTTTATCTCAGGGGATTGTTGGTTTAAGAGGACTTGAACCTCAACATCATCGGGATGCAGGCACTCCTGTTTTGAAAAGGCTGCTTTTCCGTCATAGCCGATCTTTGCCAAGGCGTCCAGGACGATCTTCTTGTATCCTGCCGCGCTTACCTTGGCGTGGGTGGTCACCTCGCCGCCGATGATGACATGTTTTCCGGCGACAAAAACCTCAGAAGCGACGCGCGAATTGGGGTCTTCCATGATGAGTTTGTCAACAATACTGTCGGCAATGATATCAGCACACTTGTCCGGATGTCCCGGGCTTACAACTTCGGATGTAAAAAGATACATAATGCTATCCTATAAATTATATTGAAAGTAATTTTTCTTTATACCAAGACGGAGCTAACAAAGGGGTTAAATCTTGCTTTTGCATGAAGCCAACGCGTAACAGTGTAGAAAAAAGAAGCAAAAAGAAGGCGTCAGCTTCTAAAGAAATCCTCACTATACCAACTTCTCCCAGTCAAGCGCCGTCTGACAGATCAGTCTGATATCATCAAACTTCGGCTTCCAGTCCAAGACTTTTTTAGTTTTGGAATTGTCGGAGATCAAGATGGCAGGATCTCCTGCACGCCGAGGAACTTTCTCTACCTTGAAATCGACGCCGCTGATCTCTTTCATCGTTTCTATTACCTCGGCAACACTGAAACCGTGGCCATAGCCCACATTGAAGATGTTCGGCGAGACCTTGTCGTCTCGGTCCAGGTACTCCAAGGCTCTAAGATGCGCCGAGGCCAGGTCATCCACGTGAATATAGTCGCGCTCGCAGGTCCCGTCTTTTGTCTCATAGTCCTCACCGAAAAGATACATCTTATCTCTTTGCCCGATAACCGTCTGGGCCGCGACTTTGATCAGATGGGTCGCATTGGGAAAGCTCTGACCTATCCTGTTCTGAGCGTCGGCTCCGGCAACATTGAAGTAGCGCAGTATGACCGCATCAAAGCCCTCATGCGCCGCACAGGCGTCTTTGATCACCTGCTCGCTCATCAGTTTGCTCCAGCCGTAAGGGTTAATCGGCGCGGTGAGGGTCGTCTCTTTGACTGGGATCTCTTTGGCGTCGCCGTAGACTGCGGCTGTTGAGGAGAAGATCATCTTGGCAACCTTGTGTTTGACGCACATATTGATAATATTCGTTGTATTGACCGTATTGTTCATGTAGTATTTCAGAGGGTTTTCTACCGATTCTGGAACAACGATGCTGGCGGCAAAATGGATAAGCGCGTCAAAGCTGTTGTCTGAAAATATCTCATCTACCCTGGCAAAATCAGAGAGCTCCGCCTGGATAAAAGTGAAGCTTCGTCCCTCTTTTTTGTTCGCATCAAAGATTTTTTCCAAGGTCTCAATAGTGGCGTTGTGTCCCGTAGAGAGGTTGTCAATGATCGTGACGCTCGCTTGTGTGTTCTCTATGAGCTGCTTGACAACATGCGAGCCGATGTAGCCCGCGCCGCCTGTGACTAAAATATGCATTATTTTTTCCCTGCCATTTTTTCTTTTAAGATGATTTTGCCCATTTCTACACCAGGCTGATCGTAGGCGTTGATATCGAGCATCTGTGCGACAAGCGCTGTTAGAAGTTCATAATAGTAGAGCAGTTCGCCTATCGTCTCTTCATTGACCCGCTCTATTTCTATCACATCAAGCGGGATAAACTCAAGCTGCTCCAAAGAGTCGATCATCGCATCGGCTTGCATATTGATCAGTTCAGAGAAACCGTAGCCGTTGAGCACATCAAGCTTTTCCAATGCCGGCAGAGAAACATCCGGGATCTTGATGTTGTTTTCAAAATCTTTGATCTTTATTACCGTGACCGTCTTGTCGCGTTTTCCGTCAACGATGAGCTGCAAAAAGGAGTGCTGATCGGTCGGTCCGATAAGGCCTACGGGGGTCAGGCCGACGTGAAGCTGGGAGTGGCGCTGGAGTTTGCCCAGACTCTCGCCCCACAGCTGCACATACCAGGCATTGAACTCTCTGAAAGCTTCGGAGTAGGAGAAGAGGCAGTTGATGTTGTAGGCATTGCTCACCTGCGCGTAATAAGTCGCTTTGCTCAGGAGTTTTTCGCAATAGTCCTGATTTTCAAAAAAGGAGGTCTTGATCTTTTTTGCTCCTGCCAAAAGCGCATCGATATCGACGCCGATGATAGCCAGCGGAACAAGACCCACGGCACTGAGTACAGAGAAACGTCCGCCGACATTGTCAGGGATATTGAAGACCTTAAGCCCGTACGCATTGGCAAACTCTTCCAAAGGCGAGTCAAGGTCAGTTATCACGGCATAGTTCTCTTTTGAGATAGGAACAAAGGTCTGCAGGTATTTTAAGGCCGCTATCGTCTCTACGGTTGTGCCGGATTTGGAAATGATAAGAAAGAGCACATCACCCAGATCAATCTGTTCTATTTTTTGGTTAAGCACCAGAGGATCAGTCGTGTCAATAAAGTGCAGGCTCTTCTCAAAATGCTTTCCCAGCCCCAGAAAATGGTGGATCGCCGAGGTCCCTAAAGCGCTTCCTCCGATACCCACGACAACGATATCCTTCTGTTTTATACTCTTGGCATAGTTCTTGTACTCGCTCGTATCGACATCGCACAAATGGTAAAAACCCACTTTTTCACTCTCTTTGGAGATAACGGAAGAGAAGGCTTCGTTGACCTTGGTACTGAAAAATAGTTTATTGTTCATTGCTACTTCCTGTTTTAATCTGTGAAATTATATCATATTTTACTATTTAGCCAAGAAAGTTCATAATATATTTGATATTAACTTATATAGTTCTTATAAACTTGACAAGTTCGTAAAGATATTATACAATCTCACCAAACAAATACCTAAATCTCTCACAGCCATAGAGCTGCCACTTCTGAAAACAATCCCCTAAACGAGGCAAAATGAGCACAAACTCGAACACCAATACACCCACCACGAACAAGAAAACCAACAGAACCCATGTGCCTGTCGAAGGCTATAACGTAGAAGCCCTGCGAACAAAACCTCTTGATCTGCTGATCGAGATCGCCGAAGAGCTTAAAGTCGAGCTTCCTAATGAGCTAAAACGTCAGGATCTCCTTTTTGAGATTTTGAAAGCACAGACGAACAAAGGCGGGTTTATCCTCTTTACGGGGATCTTGGAGATCATGCAAGACGGTTACGGTTTCTTGCGCGGTATCGACAAAAACTTTTCTGATTCTGTAAATGACGCCTATGTGTCAAGCACACAGATCCGCCGTTTTGCCCTTCGAAACGGAGATGTCGTCACCGGACAGGTCCGCCCGCCAAAAGAGCAGGAGCGCTATTACGCTCTGCTAAAGATCGAAGCGATCAACTACCTTCCGCCTGAAGAGAGCAAAAAACGTCCGCTGTTTGAAAACCTGACCCCTATCTACGCTCTTGACCAGATCAAACTCGAATTTGATGCCAACAAAGTGACAGGGCGTATGCTGGATCTTTTCTCGCCTATCGGAAAGGGACAGCGCGGTCTTATCGTCGCCCCTCCGCGCTCGGGAAAAACAGAGCTCATGAAAGAACTTGCACACGGCATCAGCCACAACCACCCCGAGATCGAACTGATGGTCCTGCTGGTGGATGAGCGCCCCGAAGAGGTTACCGATATGGAGCGCTCCGTCAAAGGAGAGGTCTACAACTCGACCTTCGACGAGCCGGCCAAGAACCATGTAAAGGTCGCAGAACTTGTCATCGAGCGTGCAAAGCGCCGCGTCGAGATGGGTAAGGATGTTGTAATCCTGCTCGACTCGATCACCCGACTTGCCCGCGCATACAACACCGTGACTCCTTCGTCCGGAAAAGTCCTTTCAGGCGGTGTGGATGCCAATGCCCTGCACAAACCAAAACGTTTCTTCGGTGCGGCGCGTAACATCGAAAACGGCGGAAGCCTCACCATCATCGCCACGGCACTTGTCGAAACAGGAAGCCGTATGGACGAGGTCATCTTTGAAGAGTTCAAAGGAACAGGTAACTCCGAGATCGTGCTCAGCCGCCATATCGCGGAACGCCGCATCTTCCCGGCCCTTGACTTGCTCAAATCCGGAACACGTAAAGAAGAGCTTCTTATCGGCGAAGACGTACTCAAAAAAGTCTTTGTCCTTCGCTCTATGCTGCACAAGCAAGAGAACGAGATCAAAGCCCTTCAATTCATCTTTGGCCAGATGCAAAAGACCAAAGACAATGAAGAGTTCTTAAACCTGATGAACGAAGGCGCGTAATCTTAATCTTGCAAAACCGGGAAGCAAAAATGATGAAAAGTAACTACCCAAGCGTGTCTAACTGATGCGAGTCGGTGTATTTGACAGCGGAGTTGGCGGGCTAACAGTTGTAAAAAGCCTGCTGGAGCACAAGCTCTTTGAAGAGATCATCTATTTCGGTGATACCGCCCGTGTTCCCTACGGTGTCAAAGATGCCAATACCATCATCCGCTACTCCCTTGAAGCCCTGGAGTTTTTCAAAAACTTCGACATCGACCTTCTAATCACCGCTTGCAATACCGTCAGCGCCTACGCTTTAGACGAGCTAAAAGCCCATGCCCACTGCCCTGTTATCGGTGTTGTCGAACCGGGGATTTTGGCTGTTGAAAATGCCATCAGCGACAAGAATGCCAATATTCTGGTCATCGCAACGCAGGCAACGATCAAATCGCGCGCCTATGAGATCCCCCTGATATCAAACAAGTTTTCAAACATCTCCGCGCGGGCCACCGGTCTCTTCGTCCCCATTGTCGAAGAGGGACTCTATTGCGGAGAGGTGCTTGAGAGTACCATGCACCACTACTTCAAGGATCTTCAGCACCCCGATGCGATCATTCTCGGCTGTACCCATTTTCCTTTGATCGCAGAGTCCATCGGGAAGTACTTCAAAGGCAACACGCTGCTTATCCACTCCGGAGAAGCGATAGTAGAGTACCTCGAGCACCACTATGACTTCTCAAAAAGATTTGAAAAAACAGAGCTGAAGCTCTTCGCTTCGGAAAACCCCGAAGCCTTGCGTGCCGTGGCTAAAAAATGGCTGGATCAGTAGGGTGCCGGTGTAAGGGTTTTGCCCTCTCGTCCAAAGCGAAAAGAAGCTCAGATTTACCCTCTCTTTAATCTTCTTATGATAATATCAATACAACAAACACCACGAGGCCTATAGTTGAAAGAAAACACGCAAGGGAAGTTCAAACAATGAATCTTTCTGAAACAAAATCAGAAGTCTTAGCATTAAAATACCGTCCTAAACGTTTCGAGGACCTTATCGGCCAAGAGACGATCTCTCAGACCCTTTCACTTGCACTCGATTCAAGCCGACTTTCGCATGCCTATCTTTTCTCCGGTCTCAGAGGCTCAGGCAAGACTTCAACAGCACGAATCTTTGCCAAGGCCTTGATGTGTGACACCGGACCAGGTTCCAGGCCTTGTGAGGTCTGTGAGCACTGCATGATGGCCAATGAGGGACGCCATATCGACATCATCGAGATGGACGCCGCATCCAGCCGCAAGATTGACGACATCCGCGACCTGATAGAACACACCAAATACAAGCCGGCAAGTGCACGCTTTAAGATCTTTATCATTGATGAAGTCCATATGCTGACAAAAGAGGCATTTAACGCTCTACTGAAGACCCTTGAAGAGCCGCCGCGCTTTGTCAAGTTCATCCTGGCGACGACAGATCCCCTAAAACTCCCGGCAACTATTCTCAGCAGGACACAACATTTTCGTTTCAAGAAAATCTCGACGGTCAATATCGTCAACCACCTCTCGCATATCCTGCATCTAGAGAAGATCGAGTATCAAAATGAGGCCCTTGAGATCCTGGCGCGAAGCGGTTCCGGCTCGCTCCGAGACACCCTGACCCTGCTTGACCAGGCCATTATCTTCTCTAAGAACTTCGTCGATATGCAGACAGTGACCGATATGCTCGGACTTGTCGATCCTGAGTTTATCAATGCCATCTTTAAATCCATCTTTGCCAAAGACCAAGCGGCGGTTATAGCGCATGTGAAGGCTTTGGAGGATTACGAGGCTGAAATGGTCGTAGACGAGCTTATCGCCTATCTCAAAGATCGGCTCTATCAGCAAGACAGGGCATACTCAACCCTGATACTGGAACGTTTTTTCAGGATTCTCAGCGATGCAAAATCGCTCTTTGGCCTCAATGCCGACGGCTCTTTTGTCCTCTCTCTTGTCTTTTTCAAGATGCTCGAAGCCCTTCGTATCAAAGAGGTCGACCAGATGATCGAGGAGCTAGAAGCACAGATCGAACGTCCCGAGATCACCATGAAAAAAGCGGAGCCGCCACGACAAGAGCCTTCTTCTGAAGAGAGCGACACCCTTGCGGACAATGAAACAGCTCAAGTGCAAGAGCATAAGAACACGGAAATGCAGAAAGAGACCAAGCCCGACACCGGTCTGCTCAATTTTGAAAAACTTCTTCGTGCCTTAAACGACAGAAGTGCGGAACTGGGCAAATGTTTCACCGAAAACATCTCCTATGTCAGTTTTGAAGAGGGGAAATTGACCTGGGAGAGCTGCGCGGAAGGGGAGTGCAAAGAGAAACTGCGCCACGGATGGGGCGTGATCAATCATTTCGTCAAAGATATTTTCGGCTTTGAGACGAAGATCAAAAACCTCAGCTGTTCAAAAGAGACACCGCCTCCTTCGGCTGAGCAACCCGAGCCTGTGTATACCCAAGAAGAAAAGAGCAGCCCGGCGGACATAGAGCCAGACCAGGACTCTTCTTCACAGGCGCATTACACCCCGAGTGCTCAGGAGATGGATGCACAGCCGCTGCAAGAGAGTTTCTCCATGCTCGAAGATGAGATCATTGACGGCTCGTGTGTATCAGGGTGCGGCAATGAAGACCTAAGCCGGCTCGATGAGGCCAGTAAAGAGATCGATACAGCGTCTATCATGGAAGAACCGATGATCAAAAAAGCCCAAGAGATGTTCGAAGCGACAAAGATCACGATCCAGTCCAAGGTCTAAACACGCCCCGCCGATTCTTCTTTATTCGCGTACTTCAAAAAGCTTGCTAACATCCTTTCCGATACTGTCTGCTCCTTCATTAAACTCTTTGGCAGAACATCCGCCAAAGAGCACGATCATACTTACTACTGTTAAAAAATACTTCATTTTAAACGCTCCGCTTCTACTTTTTTATTTTTAGAATTTGCTTTGACAAACTCCACAATCATACCATGAAAAAGGGCAAAAATCTTTGGCTGTTCTTCTTTTTTGAAGTGCTCAATCAAGCCCTGCACGCACCATGCTTTCATTGTGGCATAGGTGTCAAACTCATGCCCAAAAGCGCCAAGAAGACGCGCGGTATAAGCATCGACCACCATCTCGCCCCGCTTACAGCCATAGCAGAGTATCGAATCCGCACTCTCCGGGCCTATCCCTTTTTGTTTTAAGAGCCACTCTCTTTTGACCTCGCGGCAAAAGTTTTCAAAACTTCCGTATGATTCTTTGATAGCTCTGGCCAGCATAATAATATATTCTGCTTTTGACTTGAACAGTCCGCTCGGGGAGATCAACATTCGGAGCCTTTCTGTATCTATATGACAGAGAGGTTCAAGCTGCAAAAGATTTTGTGAGCGCAGGTTTTCAAGCGAGACCTCAACCCTTTTCCACTGGGAGTTCTGGGTCAAGATGGCTCCGACAAGCACTTCAAAACTTCCGTAGTTCGGCCACCACATCGGCGGTTTGTCCCGAAGCAGATCCTGTTTTTGCAAAAGAGTGTAAAGCTCGTAGGAGTCTTTGATCAATCCATCCATGCCTGGGTCACAAACTCTCTTCCGTCGTCAAAACGCTTGATCTTAAAGGCATTTTCGCATCTTCCGTCCGTAATATCAAATATTACCATCTGCAGGATCGATCTGCACTTCTCCGGTACTTCGAAACGTCCAGGAAGTCCTGTCATAAAACGGCGTATGGGGGTCTTGGCATCCATCCCGATCACGTTGTCCCGGCAACCCGTCAGACCGATATCACTGAGATATCCCGTGTTGGCATCGATCTGAAGGTCATCCGTGCCGACATGGGTATGTGTGCCTACGATAGCGCTCACCTGGGACTTGAACATCATCAAAAGGCCCCGCTTTTCGCTCGTGGCTTCCGCATGCATGTCGATAAAGATATTTTTGATTCCCTCTTCACGCAAGGCAGCTATCGTCTCGGTCGCGCAACGAAAAGGATTTCCCACCATCGGCATCGCATAATGGCCCATCAGGTTGAGCACCGCCAATTTTTCGCCGGCGACCTCATACACCTTGCACCCCGTACCGCTGACTTCTGCAGGGTAGTTGTGCGGCCGCAAAAGCTCGAACTTGTCAAACATCCCGTGGATCTCTTTTTTGTCCCAGGAGTGGTTTCCCCCGTCATCACGTCGATGCCGCTGCCAAAAAGCTCACTGGCATTTTTTGGTGTCAGACCGAAGCCGTGGCTGGCATTTTCGTAGTTGGCGATCACGAAGTCGATCTTGTGTTCTTCTTTGAGTTTTTTAAGATGGATCTTTATCATCGTACGCCCGGGACGTCCGATAATGTCGCCGATAAAAGCTATTCGCATACTATTTCCAGTTGTTAGATTAATGCCATTGTAACTATAGCACCTTACGTTTTACATTGCGCAGATAGGTCAGCACCTCTTTGATGATATCGTCATCATCTTTACTTGCTGCCTTGATGCTCTCTGTCGAGCCGTTGGAGTAGGTCACGGAGATGTTTTGCCCGTAGTTGCCAATCAGCGTGATCGACTTCTCAATGCTGAGCAGTTTGATGACGATCAGTTCAAAAAACTGCTTTGTCGGCAGATCCAGTTTTCCGAAGCGGTCGATCGTCTCTTCTTCGATCTCGTAAACCTCTGTCACCTCTTCGCAGTGGCTCAAGCGTCTGTAAAGCTCTAGACGCAGGCGTTCTTCTCTGACTACCTCATCGGAGATATAGGCGGAGATCGTAAGTTTGATATCGACTTTTCTGCGTTCGACCTCCTGCTGGTTGGAGAGTTCTTTGATCGCATCTTCGAGCATTCGTAAGTAAAGAGCATAACCGATATTTTTGATATGTCCGCTCTGAGCATCGCCGACCAGGTTTCCGCCGCCTCGGATCTCCAGGTCGTGGTAGGCTAGAACCGAACCACTGCCTAAAAAACTGTTGGATTCAAGGGCGATAAGGCGTTTTTTTGCCTCCTCGGTCAGGTTCTCTTTGTCGTTTACGATAAAGTAGGCATAGCCTTCGATATGCCCACGCCCTACCCGGCCGCGAAGCTGGTGCAGATCAGCTATACCGAAGCGGTCTGCTCCGTCGATAAGCATCGTGTTGACGGTAGGCATGTGGATGCCTGATTCGATGATGGAGGTGGCCAGCATCAGGTCATACTCGCGGTTTTGGAACTTCATCAGCTCTTTTTCGGTCTCTGCGGCAGAGATCTGCGAGTGCAGCATCAAGATGCGCAGATTGGGCAGAATATGCAGAAGCTCTCTCTTCTTTATTGACATCATATCGATCGAGTTGAAGACGTAAAAAAGCTGCCCGCCCCGTCTGATCTCGCGCAAGATCACCTCTTTTATCAGTTTTTCGTCGTACTCTTTAACGAAGGTCCGCACACCCTGGCGCTCTGACGGAGGTGTCATCAAAGTGCTCATCTGCTTGATCGAGCTCATCGCCTGATTCAGACTTCGAGGGATAGGCGTGGCGCTCATGGAGAGAAGGTGTACTTTTTCGTAAAGGGACTTCAGCTTCTCTTTTTGTTTGACACCGAACTTGTGTTCTTCATCAATAATCACCAGCCCGGGCTTGGCAAACTCGGCCGTGAGAAGCGCATGCGTGCCGACGACGATGTCAATCTCTCCCGTTTTGAGCGCTTTTAAGATCAGCGTCTTCTCTTTTGCCGATATAAAGCGGTCAAGTTTGGCGATCTTGATCTCATAAGGGCTGAAACGCTCCTTCAAAGACTTGTAGTGCTGGGAGGAGAGAAGAGTCGTCGGAACGATAAGTACCGACTGGTAGCCGCTGAGATAGGCTGCATACATCGCATTCATCGCAACTTCTGTCTTACCGAAACCGACATCTCCGCTCAAAAGTCTGTCCATCACCTTTTCCTGGCTGATATCTTCTATGATCTCGTTTATCGAGCGTGTCTGATCTTCCGTATACTCAAAGCCGGCCGCTTCTTGAAAGATCTCTATCTTTTTCGGATCACAGACAAGCCGAGGAGCCTTGATCATCGCGCGCGATGCGGCAAGGTTGATGATCTCTCCCGCGATCTCGAAGAGTCTCTTTTTGACCTTGTCTTTTAACTTGCCGAAACTCCCTTTACCCAGCTTGTCCAGAACCGGCAGCGAGCCCGAGGAGATGTAGCGGTCGATGGACTCGAGGTTTTCAACCGGGATCAAAACCCGCTCTTCCCCCTGATAAGAGATAGCGACAAAATCTTTGATCCCGCCGAGGATAACGGCCTGCTCTATCTTTTTGAATATGCCCACACCGTAGTCTTCGTGAACGACATAATCCCCGGGTTTTAGCTCGTCAAGAATAATGCTTGTCTTTTTTTGGCGCTTCTTTTTAATCTGCTTGTTCAAGGAGAAGATCAGCTCGTTTTTTCCGATCAGATTAACGATAAGATTTGAAAAAAAGACCTTTATCTTCGACGTGTCATGCAGATCATGCTGTTTGATCTGGGCTTCATTCGAAGCGATCAGCGTGATCTTTTTGTCTTTGTGCACTTCAAGAGAACGCTTGACATCGATCACAGAAAACTCTTGGTACTCTTTTGCCTCAGGGATGAGAGGAAGTTCAAAAAAGCTCCGCTCTACGGCATTGCGATCAAAGGCATAGATCTCTTCGAGCTCAAGCGAAAGGTCTGAGGCAAAAACGGCCTTTTTGCCGACCATAAAGGCTTCGCTCAGCTCCTCAAGATGCCACAGGCCCAAAGAGTAGATATCTTTGACAAAACTATCCGAAGGACTCTGCTCGCACCTTAGTTTTACTGCATCGTACTGCTCTTCATCCAGGGCAAAATAGGCCGGCGTAATCTCAATCTTTTCGATCTCGCCTTTAATACTCTTTTGGGTCTCCAGCTCAAAGGCGCGGATCTCTTCGATCTCGTCACCAAAGAGCGAAATACGGTAGGGCATAGGAGCGGATATGGGGTAGATGTCGATGATGTCGCCGCGAAAAGAGATCTCACCTTTCTCTTCGACAATGTCGACAAAACTATATCCCCAAAAGAGCATCTCTTTCTTGAAGTCTGCGAGAGCTATTGTGTCGCCGAACTCAAGGCTCTTTTTTGCACAAAGCTCAGGCTTTGGGAGATGCTGCGAGAGTGTCTTTATCGGTGCGATGACCAGGGGTTTTACTCCTGCCTCATAGTAGCTGTTCAGCGCGGAGAAGAGCTCAAAAAGCTCTGACTTGAATGAGCGGAGATCATCCCCGCTGACGGCACGCAGATCGGGAAATAGCAGCACCTTTTTTTCACAAAATCGTGCAAGGTCTGCCAAAGAGAGCGCCTCTTTGGCATCTTTGACTATGATAAGTTCGGGGGAGTTATTGTGAAGATATTCGTATAGTCTGGCTTGGCTCACGCCTCTCTCTTCTTCTCGTTTGCGACCACATTGATAGCCTTGGTTGTTAACTCTTTGCTCTTGATCTTGCTTTCGCCCTCAAAGTGTCCCTTGGCCTCGATGACGAGTTCGCCTGTCGAAATCGATCCGAGAACTTTTCCGGCCGACATGATTTCAAGACGTTCCGCTTCAACAGAACCTTCTACCTGGCCCTGTACTACAAGATGATCCGTATGGATCTCTCCACGGACCTTTCCACTTTTACCTATCGTTACTAGTTTTGTTGAATGGATCGAGCCTTCAAATTCACCGTTGATATAGAGGTTACAGTCAAGTTTCATCTCGCCCTTGATAAAAGAACCTTCTGTGATGATAGTGGTATTGTTGTTGTTTTGTGCAGGTGTGTTGTCGCTGCTATTAAAGATTGCCATGGGACGTTAGTCTCCTTTTCAAATATGGTGTTGTATGAAGCGACGTTCCACTTAATAAACCAAAACGGGTTAAGTGCTCTTTGCAGAAATCTGACTTCATAATGTAGGTGGGGGCCGTTGGACATACCGGTATTACCTGAATAGCCGACCAAGTCGCCGCGTTTAATAAACTGTCCTGATTTTACCACAATTTTGTTTAGGTGTCCGAAATATGTCTTAAATCCAAAACTGTGATCCAGTATGATGAGATTTCCGTACCCACTCCTCTCATGTTTTCCTGCCCATTCGACAATCGAATCTGCCGTTGCATAGATCGGAGTATCCATGGAGGCTTTGAGGTCCGTGCCACGATGAAACTCCTTGCGCTCCAGGGTAGGATGTATACGGGAACCGTATTTTGATGTGATCCCGTTGTACTCAACCGGGGAGCCGTTTGGAATATGCTGCATAAGTGCCGCCATCTCTTCAGACGTCACTGTCGCCAACTCTACTCTCTCCTGCAGGGTTGAGCTCTGATCTGCCGAAAGACCGATCAGATCTTCGATATCACAGAGCCTGTCGGTGACAACATTTAGCTCATCATGCTTCATTTTCAGCGTGTCTTCTGTGGCCAGAACTGTCATCTGAAGCTTCATATTCTTCTCTTCCAAGGCAGCATAAGCCGTTTTCATCTCATCTTTTTTTGTCTTGATTTTGTTGACACTTATGTTCAAATATGAGATTGACAGAGCGGCCAAAGCAAAAATAAAAAGCAGAAAAAGCAGAAGATAGATGCCCATTCGCTTGATGATTTGATGCAGATTAAACTGTTTGATCCCGTTTGCATCATGAATAGTTATTGTAAATTGATTACGCATAAGAAACCTTTGAAATTGCCCGTCTTAAGGACAGCTTGCCCTGTCTAAAAATTTTGTAAATGTCTGAGCTACACTGAATGAGCCAAAGACAAGATAATTCTCGTCCTCGTTTATACCCTCAAATGCTTTGTACTCAAGTCCATTTTCTGCAATAGCCGCAACCAGTTCTTCTCTGGGTACAATACGTTCATTATCGACGAGGATGATCTCTACTCTTTTAATAATGGGTGCGAGTAGATGCAAGATCGACCGATAGTCTTTATCGCTGTAGCTGTTATAGACTAAATTCATTGATTTTGGAAAAAAACAGTGTGAAATAGCCTCTGCTGCAAGCGTATTATGGCCGACATCAAGCCAGACATTCTTTTTTATTCTCTGCATTCTACCCTCTAAACGCTGAGAATCGAATAACTTTTTCTTAATCTTAAAGCCTAATTCCTTAAGTGCAGCCATTGCAAGAAGAAGGTTCTCCTGCAAATAGTGCGGGAGTTCCTGCTCTTTGCTAAGCTCTTCTGCGAGCCGTACTTGTGCCTCGTCCAAACACTCTTTGTAGTCGATAAACCTCAGAGATGAGTCCATTTGAAGTTCGGCCGCTACCGCATATACCTCGTTGAAGCGCTGTTCGCCCAGGATTGCTTTGTTTGTGACGCTGCGAAGCTTTGCCCCTGCGATCTCGCGGATACTGCTTCCTAAAAAATCTTCATGATCAATGCCGATAGGAGTGATGACGGAGAGCACTTTGTCGAAGACATTGGTCGCATCATGTTCTCCTCCAAGTCCTGCTTCAAGTACAACATAGTCACATCCTTGGAAAATGGTCATGGCCAGAAGCGTCGTATATTCAAAATAGCTCAGACTCTCTCTAAACTCCTTTGCAAGCAGAGCAAAAAGTTTTTGGTGTGCATCTTCCAAGCGCTCATCATCGACAGTACTTCCGTTGAGCCAGATCCTTTCGTTAAAGACATGGATGTGCGGAGATGTATAGTGGCCGACACTATGCCCTAAAGCAAGTAGAGCCTGCGCAATAAAGCGTCCGGTTGTCCCCTTGCCGTTGGTACCGACAAGATGAATAAGAGGAGCAATAGCGATCTTGTCTTTGATAGAGGCATACGCCCGCGGCATACGGGTATGGTCGATTTGGCTATAGTAAAGAGGTTTTTGTTCTAAAAAATCGGCTAAGCTCATGAGATGATCTGGTTACGTCCGTTATTTTTGGCTTTGTAGAGCTTATCATCTGCTGACTTCAGCATCGCCTGCATTGAAGGGTATTCTTCTCTAAACGCAATCCCTGCACTGATAGTCACCTGTATCTTTTGCCCCTCATATAAAAAACGGCTGACTTCAAGCTTTTTTCTCACCTTTTCGGCAAAAACGATAGTTCCGTTGTGGTCAGTCTCGCTTAAGATCGCCATAAACTCTTCGCCGCCATACCGGCCTACAGTATCGATATTGCGGGCGATTCCTTTGAAAACCTGGGCAAAGCCTTTTAAAACAAGATCTCCCGCTTCATGCCCATATGTGTCATTGACTTTTTTGAAATAGTCGATATCAAAAAAGATGATACTATAGGGCTTCTCATGGCGCTTAAACTCCCCTTCGCGAATCTCCAGAAACTCGTCCAGCGCACGTTTATTGTAAAGCTTTGTCAGTGTATCTTCACGCGAAGCTTTTTTGGCGCTCTCCAGCTCTTTTTCCAGCTCTTGTATCTTTTTTTCCATCTCTGAGACCACATGGTTATGCTCTTTGAGTTCTGTACCTAGAAGCAGGGTCTCTTCCTCAAGCGAAGTGGCGATCGAATAGAGCCTTTTGTGGGCCGACTTGAAATCATCGCTGTGGTGAAGCTCCATATTTTTAAGGTTGACCTTGATCTTTGCGATCTCGTTTCCGGAGTTGTCTGTTCTGTCTATAAGAGACAGGAGCTGGATAGAGAGTCTCTTCAACACGCCATCAAGCGAGGCAAGCATCTTTTTAATATGATGTTTGTCCAGGTTTATTCTCAGCTGAATGGCCCGCTTTATGGAATGAATCATTGTTTCAGAGCTGAGACTTTGCGGATTTTTACGGATCTCATCTGAAATCTTAGCCAGCTCCTCGTTCACGCTTGACGCGATTGAAGGTGCAAAACTTGCGACAAAAAGAAGGGCCAGGTTTTGCAGTTCGTCCTGCATAGTATCTGCTTTGGAATGAATGCTGAGGTTTTCTATTGTTGCTTTGATGTCGTTTTTATTCACTCTGCCCAGCGGCTTTAAACGGTCAAAAAAACTGTCATCATAACTTGTTAAAAAGTTGATCCACTCTTCTTTGATCTTTTCGATCTGTTCGGCGTCGCTGGCCAAATCCAGATCTTTTATGCTCTTTGTCGAAAGCGCGCTGAGTTCCGCGTTATGCAGGGATGATATCGTCTGAAGCACCCGCTTCAAAAGGGTGCTGAGCGCGCTGTTTTGAGCGCTGCATTCGACGGGTTTGAGACGGTTGAGCTTGGCAATAAAAAAAGTGATGAGTTCATTTAAAGTTTTTACGCGGTACTGTTTGAGCTCATTTTGTAAAGAGGGGTCTAGTTTTTTGATAAATTTCTCAACCTGGTTGCAGTCCTCAACGACTATGCCCGCAGCTTTGGCTTCCAGGCAGAAGGCTTCCATATAGAGATCAGGGGTCAAAAGTTTATTTTCTTTTTTTAGACGCTCAAAAGCGCGTTTGATGATCTGGTTAATAGTCACAAGGCCTCCTAAAAATAAATTTTTAACCGGTAATATCTGACTCTACTCTGCGGCTTTACTGCCTTCGGCTCCGACTTTTGCCACAAACGAGTTCAGCGCTTTTAGCGAGGCGTAGCGGATCGCCTCAAAACGCTGGGTGTCGGTTATCACGGCATTTGGCTCGATTGCGAAGTCATAAAAGCCTTGAGCATTATAGCTTTTTTTCTCCCCGTTTCCACGGCGTGTCACATTTAGTATAACCGCTGTCCTGTAAACAATAACATAGCCGTTGCTGTCATACTGCAAGGGGACAAAGCTCACGTTTGCCAAGTCGACCCACAAGGTCGTCTCGGCCATCTTCTGAGGTACCAAAGAGGCATGAAAACGTGTAATCACCGCTTTTCGTGTGGCATCCTTGATTAAAACAGCACTTTCGGGGTTTTCCAAAGAGACGGTCACTTCGACAAAGATCTTCTCACCAAGAACCTCTCTTGCTTGTTTTGATGCAGGAAGATAGCCGCATCCTGCAAACAACACTCCTAAAATAAGAGCCAAAAGTACTCTATGCAGCCTAAAAACCTTCATCACACTTCTCATTTGACAACAAAGTTTACAAGTTTATTTGGGACGACGATCTCTTTGAGCAGGCTTGTGCCTTCCAGCCATTTTGCTACCGACTCTTTTGCAGCAGTAAGAATTTCATCCTTGGAAGCACTGGCAGAGACCTCTATCTCCGCGCGCTTTTTGCCGTTGATCGAGACCCCCATAGGAATCGTATCCACGCTGAAGACCTCTTGTTTTATGGCCGTTTCTGTAAAGTTCTTTCGTTCAAAGAGCCTTTGGGCAACTTCCCAGCAGATATGCGGAACTATTGGCTCCAAGATAGAAGAGAGTATCCAGTACCCTTCCGTCCATACATCTGCATTCTCCTGCTCATTCAAGGCATTCATCGCTTCCATAACCCCTGCTATCAGCGTGTTGAAGGTGTGGCGCTCGCCGAAGACATCGTTTGAGCGCTCCAGGGCCTCATAGACTTTTTTCCGTGCTGCTTTTTCCTCTTTGCTAAGGCTGTCGTGTGCTATGAGAGGAAGGCTCTGTGTCGCGTAGGCGCGGTTTGAGCGCTCATAAAAACGCTTCAAAAACCGGTAGGCACCCTCAACTGCCGAATCGTTCCACTCCAGCTCCTGCGTAGGCGGCGCGGCAAAAAGAATGAAAAGACGGGCGGTATCTGCGCCGTACTTTTCTACCAATGCGTCAGGATCGACAGTATTTCCCTTTGATTTGGACATCTTGCTTCCGTCTTTGAGTACCATACCCTGCGTCAGAAGATGATTGAAAGGTTCGCTGCAGCTGATGTAGCCCAGGTCTCGCATCACTTTTGTAAAAAAGCGGGCATACAGAAGGTGCAAGATCGCATGCTCAATCCCTCCGATATAATGGTCCACGCCCATCCAATACTCAAGCTCTTTTGCATCAAAAGCCTTCTCGTTCCATATCGAAGGACTCGCCGTATAGCGTAAAAAGTACCAAGAAGACTGCACAAAGGTGTCCATCGTGTCGGTTTCACGGATGGCGTCCTTTCCGCACTTGGGACACTGGCAGTGTTTCCATGTCGGATGGTGATCAAGAGGATTTCCCTCCCCCGTAATCTGCACATCTTCAGGCAGGGCAACAGGAAGGTTCTCTTTCTTCTCCATCACCAAGCCGCAGCTCTCGCAGTGTACAAAAGGAAGCGGTGCTCCCCAGTAGCGCTGACGGCTGACACCCCAGTCCTTAAGACGGAAGTTGATCACCTTTTTCCCAAGCTTGTTCTGCTCGAAATAATCCATAATCTTTGACTGTGCACTCTTTGACTCAAGCGCGTCAAAGGCTTCTGAATCAAACAAAACACCCTCGTCGACAAAGGCCTTGCCTTCGCTAAGCTCCGCATCTTTTGGCTTGATAACGGCCTTTATAGGAAGGTCATACTTCTTGGCAAAATCGAAGTCTCGCTCATCATGTGCAGGCACGGCCATTACAGCGCCCGAACCATAATCCATCAGCACAAAGTTCGCTACCCAGACCGGGATGCTCTTTTTTGTCAGAGGGTGCACCACGTAAAGCTCCAAAGAGACCCCCGACTTCTCTTTTTGCCTCTCTATGGAGGAGCTTCTCTTCATCTCTTTGATCTTCTGCGCACTCTGCTCACTCAAAAGAGAGTTTTCGAGCATATAGTTTACGATCTGATGTTCAGGCGCTAAGGCGCAGTAGCTTACCCCATAGATCGTATCCGGACGGGTGGTGAAAACATCAAAACAGTCAAACTGGCCAGAGAGCTTCGCTTTTGAATCCTCATCAAAACAGAGGTCAAACTCCAGCCCTGTCGACTTTCCTATCCAGTTCTCCTGCATCGTCAAAACCTGCTTCGGCCATCCGCCTTCGAGTCCTTTTAGGTCGTTCAAAAGTTCATCGGCATATGCCGTGATCTTGAAGTAGTACTGGTTCATCTCTTTTTTGATAATAGGCGTGTCACAGCGCCAGCAGCAGCCATCTACAACCTGCTCGTTGGCAAGTACCGTCTGGTCATGCGGACACCAGTTTAAAAGCCCCATTTTACGGTAAAGCAGTCCTTTGTCGAACATATCGATGATGAACCCCTGCTCAAACTTCGTATAAAGTTCATCAGAGGTGGCAAATTCACGTTTTTTTGAAAAAGAGAGTCCCAGCCGAGAAAGCTCAGAACGCATAT
Source organism: Arcobacter sp. (assembly GCA_024637195.1). Classification (GTDB taxonomy): domain Bacteria; phylum Campylobacterota; class Campylobacteria; order Campylobacterales; family Sulfurimonadaceae. Next base: position 280,899 of record JAGXFN010000002.1, on the reverse strand, counting down.
AGTCGATGTTCTCATAGGTCCATTTCTTGGGGTGAGACCCGTTCTTGATCGCCGCATTTTCCGCTGGCATACCGAAACTGTCCCAGCCTATCGGATGCAGAACATTCTTGCCGCGCTGGCGGTAAAAACGGGCAAATGCATCGCCTATCGTATAGTTTCGGACATGTCCCATATGCAGTCGTCCGCTGGGAAAAGGAAACATGCTCAGGACATATTTCTTATCTTTTGAATAGTCTTCTGAAGGCTCAAAACTTTCGTTTTTGTCCCAAAACTCTTGCCATTTTTTCTCAATTACGGATGGATTATAGTCCACATTTTCTCCTAAAAATCATCAATACTAAAGGTTAGCGGCTAACACTTAGGATGAATGGTTTAAAAAGTGCAAAAGCTTCGCGTGTTTTGTATAAAAACACGCACCGGCGCGCTTAGTACTCTTCGCGTGTTTTTGAACCCTCTACAAGGACAAGCCCCATGGAGAAAATATTCGCGATCAAAGCGCCGATCGCAAGTGCGACAGCCCAGTCGTGATTCCCGATAACCACCAAATAGATAAAGGCCGGAATAAGGTGCAGGTCGGCGACTAAAGAGCTGGCCAAAAGCTCCGCTGCAAGCAGGTTTCGCACGCCGATCTTCAAAATGGTGGAGACCAGATTTAAACTTCCTGCCATAAAAAGTGCTATCGCACTGTGCTCATATAAAAATCCAGCCGTTGATGTTAGACTCATCAAGGCAAAAAAAACGTAGATTACTTTTCCCCAGTCCATTACTACTCCTTTTAGTCGTTTGTTACGGTATCGAAGCTTCGCTTTGATGTCTGCTTACACTTGGTTCCCCTCAGCGGGGAGCTCACACACAGGTCAACCGCGCTGTCAGCCGTGCAAATCAAACACTATTTTAGCTGATTTTACTTTTTTACCCGCTCTTTTGTAGCTAAATGCTACATCGTCCCCTGTTCGAACTGTGCGCGCATGCGCTCTTTTTCTACTCTTCGCATCTCTTTGTCAGCTAGTCTTGAACGGTAGAGCTTGATATCGAAGCCCAGCCATATCAGTACCGGCGAGGCAACAAAAATCGACGAGTAGGTCCCGACGATAATACCCACAAGCAGTGTAAAACCAAAGCCGTGGATAATCTCGCCACCCCATAGCCAGAGAGTCAGAACAACAAAAAAGGTAGTCAGCGAAGTCAGTGTCGTACGTGAAAGTGTACGGGTTACCGACTCATTGATGACTTCTTCAAGAAGTATTGTCTTGATCTTGAGCAGTCCCTCGCGGATACGGTCAAAAACGATGATTGTATCATTGAGCGAATAACCCAAAATAGTCAGCATTGCCGCTAAAATATCAAGATTGACCTCGATCTGAAAGAGCGAGATCGCCCCCATCGCGATAGTGATATCATGCACCAAAGCGACGACCGAGGCCAGGGCAAAACGCCACTCGAAGCGGAATGAGACATAAATCAAGATGCCAATGATCGCAAACAGCATCGCCATGATCCCCTTTTCTCGAAGCTCGTCTCCTACTTTCGGGCCGACAATGTCAACACGGCGTATCTCGAAATTTCCGCTGCCCTTAAGTGCTTCTCTTGCCAGATCGCCCATATCGCTTGTCACGCTTGAGCTGCTTGTGCGTACACGTATCACCACCTCTTCGGGCGAGCCAAATTCAGAGATGCTAGCCCCGTCAAAAAGTTCGTGTTTACTTATCAGTGTGCGCATCTCATTGATTGGGGCTGGCGTGTCGTACTTGACCTGAACAACCGTACCGCCGGCAAAATCTATCCCGTAGTTCAGCCCTTTTGTTGCAAGCGTAATAGTTGAGGCCAGGACAAGGAGCAATGAGAAGATCAGCGTTAACTTCTTCTTTCCCATAAAATCGTAGGTCTTTGTATGTTTAAAAAGTTCCATATTATGCCTTTATCCCAAACCAGAAACTCAGGTTTTTACTTTTTTCTATGCGCGATAAAAGCATCCCGTAGATACCGCTGGTTCCGAGGATTGCCGTGAGCATTGAGGCCAAGATACCGATGCTGATAGTAATCGCAAAGCCTTTGATAGCACCCGTGCCGTAGATGTAGAGCACCACAGCCGCAATCAGCGTCGTAATGTTCGCATCCAAAATCGCCGAGGTAGCATTCTCATACCCCTGCTCGATCGCCTTGCGTACACTCACGCCTTGATAAAGAAGTTCGCGAATGCGCTCGGAGATGATGACATTGGCGTCCACGGCCATACCGACGGTCAGAACGATACCTGCCATACCCGGCAAGGTCAAGGTTGCGCCAAAAAGCGCCATGACCGCCAGAAGAATAAACAAGTTGGCGATCAGCGCCACATTGGCGATCACTCCTGCCATCTTGTAATAAACAAGCATAAAAAGAACGACTAGAACAAATCCGCCAATCAGCGCGACCGAAGCTGCTTTGATACTATCAGCGCCCAGACTTGGACCGACGGAACGTTTTTCCATCAGATAGATTGGTGCGAGAAGTGCACCTGAACGCAGAGCAATGGCCAGATCCTGCGCTTCTTGCGGTGTATAGCTTCCTGATATTTGGCCGCTTCCGCCGCCGATGCGCTCATTGATCACCGGTGCAGAAAAGACCTTGTCATCCAACACGATCGCCAAGTGGTTCCCGACATTCTTCTCGGTAAAATCCCCGAAGATAGCGCCGCCTTCTGAGCTGAGCGTAAAGTTGATGACCGGCTGGTTGGTCTGCTGATCAAAAGAGACGCTGGCGTTGGTCAGCATTGAGCCGTCTAGGATCTGTATCTCTTTGATCAGATACTTGACTCCCGGACGCGCGGCATCTTCCAAGATGACATCTCCGTATTTTGCCGCTTCCGCATCGCTCATCTGATAAACACGACTTTGTCGCTCTTCATCAAGTGCCATCATCTGAAGATAGGCTGCACGCGAGATCAGCTCGCGCGCACGCTGCTCCTCTTCTTGCGTTTTGATCCCCGGAAGCTCCACAAGGATCTTCTCATCTCCCTGCTTCGCTACCGTCGGTTCTGCCAGACCAAACTGATCTAAACGGTTACGGATAGTCTCGATGGCCTGCTCTACCGACTGCTTTTTTGTGTTTTCGATCTCTAACTCGCTAAAGTTCAGATTAAATTCCAGTCCCTTGGTTTCAACAAGAAGACCCTCTGTCTTTTCAAGCATTGTCCGAACACTTGGAATGTCATCTTCATCCAAGAGCGAAAATTCGATCCCATCACCGTCCATAGAGAGCGTGTCGACTAGAATATTATTTTTTTCAGTGAAATACTTTATGCTCGCTGCGATCGACTTAAAACGTGCGTTTACTGCTTCTTCGGTTTTGACACCAAGAAGCATATGCAGACCGCCTTGAAGATCAAGTCCGAGTGTGATCTTTGCGCCTTTTTCGCTTTGCGTCAAAGAGGGGACAGAAAAGATGACCCCAAGAACAAGTGCAACAGTAAAGATTACTACGCGATAATTAAGCTTCATCCTCAAACTTTCGTGCAATAGCATCTTTCGCCAGGCGTGCTTCGGAATCTTTGTCCAGTCTTACCTTAAAAAAGCCCTCTTCTACCTTCACGATCTCTACGATTAGACCACCGTTTGTCACGACCTTGTCGCCCTTGCCCAATGCTTCCAACATCGCCTTGTGCTCTTTTTGCTGTTTTTGCTGTGGACGAATTATGATAAAGTACATAATCGCGAACAGTCCGACCATCATGATAATTGATTCCATTATACGCTTCCTTGTGGTAAAAATTGCGGATATTATAGCTTATTTGGCTTAAGCCGTCTCTAAAATGCTCTGCTCCCTTCTTACTGGAGGCTTAACTCTATCGGGCCGTTTAAATCAGCGGGGCGCATTAAATAGTTACTCCGCTACAATCACCGAAAAAATCAGGCAGTTATAATGGAAAATATCACAAAAGAAGACGCAATAAAAGGCTCATTTTTCGGCGCTATCGTCGGTGATGCGCTCTGTTTGGGAAGTCATTACGAGTATGATGCCAAAAAGATCTATGAGGCCTACGGGAAAAAAAGCATTGAAACGTTTATGTCGCCGGGCGAGATGATGGGCGGCCAGACCCACGGTATCGGATGGGGAGAGCGGAACTATCATCCGGGCAAAAAAGCAGGCGGGACAACAGACTACGGCGACTATAACATCCTCGTTCTGGAACATCTCGCTGCCATTTCAGAACCGCCCAGAGCCTTTGAGGTAAGCGCCATGCTGCCGCACTGGATGATGCGTCTTGAAAACGGATGGGGATCATGGATCTGCACGATGACCAAGGAGACCTATGCCCAGGTAAAAAGAGGCGTGGATATAGCACAGCTTGGAGGGATCTCCAATGCAATGGCCATTCGCCACGTCGCCGCACACGGCTATTATGAGAACGAGGAAACGATCGTTGATGTTGCCCGAAAAACGATGTTTACCCACAAAGATCTACATGCGCTCGGCGGCGGTGAGTTCTTCGCGCGGGTGACGCACCGTGTCATCAACGGCGCTACGCCTGCCGATGCCATAGAGGATGTCGCCGTGCAGATGGGCGGATTTTTTGAAACGAAAAGTGCCCAGGCCATTGCCAAGGTTCTCGAAGCGACAGATGAAAATTCAGCACTTTTCAAAGAACCCTTCGCCGATGATCTTGCCCTCACCAGCATGGCAAGGTTATGGGATGTCGGTCGAAGCGAACCCATCAAGGTCGGAAAAGCCAGCCCGACTGAAGGCACTCTGCCGGGGGCTGTTTACTTTATCTTAAAGTATGCGCAACAAGAGGAGGGGCTGAAAAAAGCACTTCAGGCCAACGCGATGGTCGGAGGCGACAACGCTTCGCGTGCGATCGCAATCGGGATGGTTCTTGGCGCCTACAAGGGGGTCAATGCCATTCCCCATGCGTGGAAAGAGAACTTGGAGCAGTGGGATTACTGCGAAGATCTGCTGAACCGGCTTCCTCTGTTAAGAAGAGAGTCTGCTTAGCAGATACATTTTGGACATGCTATAATTTCATAAAAAAATGAGCAGCATGCGCGCCTTAAAAACTTTCTTTTCAGTTCACGAACTTCTGCGTGCCTTTCTTCTGGCCCTGTGCTTTTCGGCTTTTCTCTACCTCTTTCATTTTGGGTTTGAGTTCTATCTTCTTAACACCCTTCTTGGTCTTTGTGCCTTCTATCTGCTGATCGTATCAGGAAGAAAGACACTGCTCTTTGCGGGATTTTTTATCGGTCTCTTCTGGTTCTACTGGATAGGGTTCAGCTTCCGCTATTATGGGCTTTCCTGGGCTGTGCCCTTCGTTGCCCTGGGCTTTGCTCTTATCTATGGCCTTATCTTTTGGCTTGTTGCACTTGCCTCTCATCCTCTCTTGCGCGCGGGCATGCTCTTTTTGCTAAGTCTCTTTGAACCCTTCGACTTCAACTGGCTTCAGCCAGAGCTTCTTTTTGTCCACAGCTATTTTGGTATAGAAAAGTGGCAGTATGCGCTTATCCTGCTCTCCCTGGCTCTTTTTGTTCAGTTCAAGCAGAAGCGAGAGGCCGCACTCTTCTTTTTGCTTCTGCTGCCTGCGCTGAATTTTTCAGTGCCAAAAGAGCAGAAGCTGCCGCTGAACGTTTCTCTTGTACAGACGCAGCTTGATCAGGAGCGCAAATGGAATTCTTTTTATATTCCAGATACCATTGAACTGAACTTCAATGCCATCGACCAGGCTATAGAAGAGAAAAAAGATCTGGTAATCCTGCCAGAAAGTGCTTATCCGCTTTTTTTGAACCGCCATCCCGCTCTTATTGCTCTTTTAAAAGCAAAAAGTCATAAGATAGCCATTGTCACCGGCAGTCTTTATGATCATGATGGGCACAATTTTAATGCGACCTACTTTTTTCAAGACGGCAGAATGCAAATCGCCAAGAAGATGATACTTGTTCCTTTCGGCGAGTACATTCCTCTTCCGTCTTTTCTTGCCCTTCCGATCAACAAAGCCATCTTTAACGGGGCCTCAGACTACTTAAGTGCTACTGAGCCGACAGATTTCACCATCAAAGGAACTGCGTTCAGAAATGCCATCTGCTATGAGGCGACCTGCCATGAACTTTTCGAAACAAACCCGCGCCTCATGATCGCTATGAGCAATAATGCTTGGTTTATGCCCTCCATCGAGCCCAGCCTTCAGCGGCTTTTGATGCAGTTTTATGCGACAAAACACAATACGGTCATCCTGCACGCGGCCAATGATGCGGGCGGGGGGATCATTTACCCTTAGACCTTTGTTTTCAGTATAAAAACACAAGTAAAGCAGTAAAGTTTAACTCCTTTTTATCTTCTTAAGCTATGATTACTGCCAATACACATATGGCAAGGAATGTCTAATGAAGATAGCGAACAATGTCACTGAACTTATCGGGAATACGCCCCTGGTCCGTCTGAACAAAGCTTCCCAAGAGACAGGATGCACTATTCTTGGCAAATGTGAGTTCATGAACCCGACCTCTTCAGTCAAGGATAGGATCGGTTTCAATATGATCGACACCGCTTTAAGAGAAGGCACGATCAACAAAGATACAACTATCATCGAACCAACAAGCGGAAATACCGGCATCGCGCTGGCTTCCGTCTGTGCTGCGCTTAATCTCAAGCTTATTTTGACAATGCCCGAATCCATGAGCATGGAACGCCGCAATCTTTTAAAGGCTCTGGGTGCAGAACTCGTCCTTACCCCCGCACCGCTGGGAATGAAAGGCGCTATAGACAAGTCACATGAGCTTCAAGAGAGCATAGAGAACTCGCATGTTCTTCAACAGTTTCAAAATCCGTCCAACCCTGATATTCACCGCCGTACGACTGCGATAGAGATCTTAAACGATACCGAGAGAACCCTTGATATCTTTGTTGCCGCAGTCGGTACGGGCGGATCAATCACCGGTGTCAGCGAGGTGCTTAAAAAAGAGCTCGCACATGTACAGATCTTTGCGGTTGAACCGGCGGACTCTCCTGTACTCTCCGGCGGAAAAGCCGGCGCGCATAAGATACAAGGCATCGGCGCTGGCTTCATACCTGCTATTTTGAATACGCAGATCTACGGCGAGATCATTCAAGTCGGCAATGATGAGGCGATGGCGACGGCCAAGGCCCTGGCCAAAGAGGAGGGACTTTTAGTCGGGATCTCCGCAGGCGCAAATGTCTATGCCGCCAAACAGATCGCATTGCGTCCCGAGAACAAGGGCAAGACGATCGTCACCATTTTGTGCGATACGGGCGAGCGTTATCTCTCGACACCGCTTTACACCCAAGAGTAAAGCTCTCAATGGCGCGTCTTTTGGAGACTATTCACATTTTTGAGGGCAAGGCGCTTTACCTGCACTACCACCAAAAACGCGTTGATGCCTCCCGAAAAAGTCTGGGCCATCACTCTTCACTTCAACTGGAACTCTCGCCGCCCAAAGACGGTGAGTTCAAATGCCGCGTTTTGTATGAAAAAGAGATCCAAAGCATAGAGTATCTCCCCTATCAAAGAAAAGAGATCCGCTCTTTCAAGCTTCTTCATTCTGACATCATCTATGATCTAAAATATGAAGATAGAGACGAGATCAATTTGCTGCTGCAAAAAAAAAGCCCTGCTGATGAGATCATCATCGTCAAAAATGGCCTCGTCACCGATACGAGCATCGCCAACCTCGCTTTTTTTGACGGAGAGAGCTGGCTGACTCCAAGGGTGCCTTTGCTGAGGGGGACAACCCGTCAAAGACTTCTGGATGAGAACAAGATCAGATGTGCGGATATAGAGTTTACCAAGATTCAAAACTACCAAAAAATGGCTGTCATGAATGCAATGGTAGATTTTTGTGTTATAGAAAATGCTATAATATCGTAAATTTTTTAAGGTCAGAAATGCTATATGATGTACTAAAAGATCGCGCTTATGCCAGTATGATGCAAAAGCATATAATAGAGATCTTAAGCCACCTCTTTACCCACGACCAGAGCTTCGGTATCTTATGTAAGATAGAGACGCTGACATTTGATCCCGAACTGCCCTCTGACATCACATCGGAATTTCGTCCGATGACTCTCTTTTTTCTTGCCGGATACACCTTTGAGAGTGCGAGAATCGATACGGAACACCTGATCTTTGAAGCAGGTTTTGGAGCAGATAATCTCGGCAGTATCGTCACGGTTCCTCTTCTTGGTATCATGCAGATCATCATTGATGAGACACCGATCTTCGTCAACCTCGCCTCTCCCCTTGAGAACAATCAAACGAAGGCAAAAAACAACGACTCTGCACAAGGCGGAGAAAAAAACTCCATGGAAGCTCTCTTGTCCAACCCGGAAAATAAAAAGTTTTTAAAATAGTTCAAAGAAGTTCTAAGCCTAAGGGCTTAGAAAAGAGTGCTAAACAGAGCGGATGCTAAGAAGAAAGTTTACGACATTGTCAACAAAGGCGTCATGCTTGCGCTCTTTGGAATAGGCAATGTAAAATTTGCGCAGTATCCGGAAATTTCTGATACGCGCTTCATAAATACGTCCTGCTGCAACATCATCGGCTATTACATGGCGCGACATGACTGAGACAACCGGGCGCGGTGCATTCGGATCAGCATGGGTGATTGACTCTTTGATCGCCGTCGGGCTGCCCATCACACCGATAACATTGAAACTTGAACACTCAACTCCGATCTCTTCAAAGACCTCCGAAGTCAGTTTACGCGTATGTGAGCTTTCATCGCGGCAGATCCAGTCGAATTTGTAAAGATCCTCACGTTTGAGCTGTTTTGGAATTGGCTGATTTGAAAAAACCACCAGCTCGTCCTCAAGCCACTCTCTGTAGATAATCCCGTCTTTTAGTACCGGTGATTCGATCAAAGCTATATCGATCTTTTTGTCTTCAAGCTGCTCGACAATATCATCCGACGAACCGACACGAAGATAGACCTCATTGTCGATCTTGTCTTTTATTTTTTGGATATAAGCGGGAACAACATAGTTTCCGATTGCAAATGAAGCGCCCAGAACAAAGGTGAACTCTTTGTTGATAATCTTCAAAAGATCTTTTTCAGATGAGGCAATCGCTTTTTCCAAACGGATCGCTATACGGTAAAGGTCTTCACCCTCTTTGGTGAGTTTGATCCCATTTTTCTTTCGTTCGACGACTCTTGTATCAAGATACTCTTCAATGAATTTTATCTGCTGCGTGACCGCCGGCTGAGAAATCCCAAGTTTCGCTGATGCCTTGGAAAAGCTCTTTTCTTTAATCACCGTTATAAAGGTGTGTAGTTTTGCAAAATCTTTCAGCATAATAATTCCTATAAGTTATTTTAATAAGAAAATTATAACTCAAAACTATACATATTGCAATACCTTTGTAATAATTCATTAGAATTTAGTTATAATCAATATAACTATAGCGATATTACTCATACCGTGTAAATCGTAATTTTAGGTGCATAAACATGGAAGATATATTTCAAGACCTTAATGAGGCACAAAGCGAAGCTGTCAAAAAGATAGACGGACCTATGCTTATTCTTGCGGGCGCAGGAAGCGGGAAAACAAAGACGATCACTTCCCGTCTTGCCTACCTAATAGACGAGGTCGGTATCCCCGCTGCAAACACCCTTACACTGACCTTTACCAACAAGGCGGCGAAAGAGATGCGCGAGCGGGCACTGAGCATGATCAATCCGACCGCCTATCCTCCCCTTTTATGCACTTTCCACAAGTTTGGTCTTCTTTTTTTAAAATTTCATATCCACCGGCTTGGGCGCAAGAACAATTTTGTTGTCATCGATACCGAAGACAAAAAGCGCATTATCAAAAAGTTCAACTCTGAAGTCCCGCTTCCGCTTATCGCCAGCGAGATCTCCCGCTACAAAAACTCCCTGTTGACACCGGAAGATGCCTACGCGCAGGCGGAACTGAAGAACTACAAGGCGATTGCCAAAGTGTATGAGCAGTATGAGGAGCACCTAAAGGCCAACAATCTGGTTGATTTTGACGACCTTCTGGCACTGACGTACAAGCTTCTCAATGAGAACGAAGACCTGGCAAAAGACACCAGTGAAAAGTACAAATACATTATGATCGACGAGTACCAAGATACGAATGAACTGCAGTTTAGACTACTGAAAAAACTCTGTTCTGCACACAATAACCTCTGTGTCGTTGGCGATGACGACCAGAGTATTTATGGATGGCGCGGTGCAAATATCCGAAACATCATCGAATTTGACAAAGATTTCGCCGACACCTATGTTGTCAAACTCGAGAACAACTACCGCTCGACTGAGCCTATACTCAATGCCGCAAATGCCCTTATTGAACACAATAGAAACCGTCTGGGCAAGACACTGATCTCCACCAAAGGAAAGGGCAAGGATATCGTCACGATGAGTTCGCGCGATGAGTCCGAAGAAGCCAATAAAATCGCCGCTTCAATCAACGAACTCTTAAATAGCGGAGTCAGTGCAGACAATATCGCTGTTTTATACCGCATCAATGCACTCAGCCGCTCCTTGGAGGAGGGACTTTCACGCTACAGAGTCCCCTATAAGCTTGTCGGCGGACTGCGCTTTTATGACCGCGCCGAGATCAAAGATCTGATCTCTTACCTGCGTGTCATCACCAATGTACACGATAGTTTTTCACTAAAACGCATTATTAACAAGCCCAAACGCGGACTTGGCAAAGCGACCGTTGACAAGCTTGAATTCTCCTCTATCGAAGCAGGAAAATCTATCTTCGAATATATAGAAACGAGCTCAGATGCCGAGCTTGAAGCCCTGGTCAAAAAGAAAAATACGCTGACGCTGAGAAAACTGCTTGTCGACATCAAGGCAACCGCTCAGCTTGCGCAAGATGCCAGCTATGATTTTATCGATGCACTCGAAGAGACGCACAAGATCAAGTCCATCTATGAGGCTATGCCCGATGCCTATGAGCGCTTGAGCAATATCGACGAGTTTTACGGACTTTTCCGTGACTTTGTCAAGCAAAACCCCGAAACAAGTCTGGACGAATTTCTAAATGAACTGACCCTACAAAGCGACCAGGACCAGGTCGAAGGTCAGAGCATCTACATCATGAGTATCCATGCCTCCAAAGGACTGGAGTTTGAACATGTCTATCTCATCGGACTCGAAGAGGGCTTTTTGCCCCTTATCGGAGACGGAAGCGATACCGAAGAGGAGAGACGTTTGGGCTATGTCGCCATCACCCGTGCAGAGTCGCAGCTTACCCTCTCGCATGTCGCCAGCCGTTTCTACAAAGGGCGCCGCACGGAGCTCGACAAAAGCCGCTTCTTCAAAGAGGCAGGTCTGTGTGAAGGCGCTTTTATACTTGAAAAAAACACCTCTTTCAAAAAAGGCGACCTCGTACGCCATAAGATCTTCGGCGCGGGACGTATTCTCGGTGTCAGCAAGGCCGGAAAAGATTTCAAGCTCAAGATAAATTTTGGCGGGAGCCACAGGGACATCCTCTCCTCCTTCGTAGAGAGACTCTAATGAATAAAATCTTTGTTGCCTACAAACCCACGGGACTGAGTTCAAACCAGTTTCTCGGCCGTCTCAAACGCAAGTACAATGTCAAAAAAGCGGGCTACTCGGGTACACTGGACCCCTTTGCAAAAGGCTGCCTGATCGTTGCTTTTGGAAGCTTTACTCGTTTTTTCCGTTTTTTGGACAAGAGTCCGAAATCCTACCGGGCCACGCTTTGGCTGGGAGCCTCAAGTGATACCCTGGACATCGAACATGTCACCGATCCGAAGATCATAGACTCTTTTGAAGAGGAGCAGGTAGCCGCTGCTATAGCAGCTCTTGAGGGCGAACTTGAGTACTATCCGCCTGACTATAGCGCTAAAAAGGTCGACGGCATACGCGCCTACGACCTTGCGCGTGCCGGCAAAGAGGTCACACTCAAAAAAATAAAATCAACAATATTTGAGGCCAAACTTCTTCACTACTGCCACCCCTTTGTCACCTTTGAAGCCACGGTCAGTGAGGGGACCTATATCCGCAGTCTCGCGAAGATGATCGCAGAAAAGCTGGGAACAGATGGGAGTTTGAGCGCACTTGAACGTCTACGGGAAGGAAGCTTTTGCTATAATAACGAAACGCCTATCTCTCCTTTGGATGCACTTGCTCTGGAACGCATCGTATTCAGCGGAGATCTCAACGATATCTGGCTGGGAAAAAAGATAGCTATCGAGCAATTAAGTAACAAAAAAGAGGGTATCTACCTCCTCCATGATGAGCAATTTGCGAGCGTCGTGCAGATCCAAGATGAAACCGTCACATATCTACTAAACAAGGTGCCTCTATGTTAATCCTCTCACGCAAGCTCGATGAAGCCATCTGGATCGGTGACAATGTAAAAGTCAAGATTATGGGCATCGAAAAAGGCACGGTCAAGATAGGAATAGAAGCACCCTCAGATATAACCATACTGCGCCAAGAGCTGAAAGAGGCTGTCGCCAAAGTCAACCAGGAGGCCTCCAGTGCAAGCGGAGAGCTTTCTGATCTTCAAGAGTTTATGCGCAAGCTGATCAAATGAAAAAGTACAGGGCCTGTGCCAAAGTCAACATCTTTTTAAAGATCACCGGAAAACGGGGAAACTATCATGAGATATTTTCGCGTTTTATGAAGCTTCCCCATCTCTGCGACGAGCTGAGTTTCGAACAGAAAAACGACAGCAGCTTGTCTAAAGAGAGCGCTGCAAAGCAGACCATCCTGTCTGGTTTTACACTTTATGGGGACTTTGGCTGCGAGGTGGAACAAAACACGATCTACAAGGCCTACCAGGCCTTGCTTGAACAGACCCAGTCGCAAGCCCTGGCCAAGCTCATCGAGACCCATTCGATAAGAGTGGTGAAAAACATCCCTTCTTTTGCCGGTCTGGGCGGAGGAAGCTCGGATGCTGCCACTTTTTTAAAGATGTGCAACACTACACTTGATCTGGGACTCAGCCTGCATGAGCTTGCAAAAATCGGCCTGCATATCGGTGCGGATGTTCCGTTTTTTATTTATGACTATAATTCGGCAAATGTTTCGGGTATCGGCGAGATCGTTGAGAAGTACGAGGAAGGCTCTTTAGAGATAGAGACCTTAACTCCCCCTATCGAGGTCAGCACACCCATGGTCTACCGCTGTTTTAGAGAAAACTTCTACAAAGAGTTAAGTCCTGAGCAGTACGGACGACTCAGCGTGATGCCCTCAGATGAGATCTTAAAACATTACACCGTCTCCGAGGCCAACGACCTTTTCGAACCGGCCCTTCAGCTCTATCCCGAGCTCAAGAACAGCTACCGTAAAGGGTGGTTTTTTTCCGGAAGCGGAAGCACATTTTTTAGAGTAAAAGAAGAAAACAATGGGTGAAACAATCGCCAGGAACAAGAAAGCCTTTCATGACTACTACATAGAAGACAAGCTCGAAGTCGGCTTACAGCTGCTCGGCAGCGAGATCAAAGCGCTGCGTGCAGGGAAGGCGCAGCTTAAAGAGTCTTATGTCCGTTTTATCAAAGGCGAGCTGTTTTTAATAAATTCGCATATCGGCGTGCTGGAAACAACCCACGCCTACTACCGCCATGAAGAGCGCCGTGTGCGTAAACTGCTTCTGCATAAAAAAGAGGCGGTAAAGTTTGCCAAGGCCGTTGAGCGCGACGGAATGACCATCGTCTGCTTGAGTCTCTACTTTAACCATAAAAATCTGGCCAAAGCACAGATCGCACTGGCCAAAGGAAAGCAGCTTCACGACAAACGTGCGGACCTTAAGCAAAAAGACATGCAACGCGATGTACAAAGAGCCATTAAAGATTATAAGTAGAGAAACTCATGAGACTAACATCCAAACAGATAAATGAATTTAAAACCAACGGCTTTCTCCTGCTGCCGCAGTTTGCCGACCATAAGCTTTGCGATGAGATCCGCCAGCTCTGCGAAAAACATTTGAAACAGCAGATAGGACCGATAGAGAGCGAAGAGGAGTATCTGCAAAAAGACAGCGCGTCCAAAACAGTACGCCGTTTGCGTCAGGCCTACGAAAGAGAGCCATTGTTTTCACAGTGGATGATAAACCCTCAAATGCGTCCTGTTTTAGAACAGCTCCTTGGCGAAAAAGGTCAGTTGCTTTTAGCGCATCACAACTCCATTATGACCAAACTTCCCCATGTCAGCTCCGTGACGAGTTGGCACCAGGATCTGCGTTACTGGCATTATGAAAATGACAATCTGGTCAGTGTATGGCTGAGTTTGGGAGACGAATATCTTGAAAACGGTCTTTTGGAGTTTATCCCGGGCACGCACAAGATGAAGTTTTCACCGGAACAGTTTGATAAGAAGCTCAGTTTCAGGGACGATCTTCCTCAAAACCAGGCCCTTATTTCAAAACGTGTCCACTTTGACCTGCACAAGGGTGACGTCATTCTTTTTCATGCCAAGACGCTTCATGCCGCAAGTAAAAATAGTACCGATACCGCGAAGATCTCCTTCGTATACAGCGTACGTGCGCTTTCAAACAAACCTATAGCAAATACACGAAGTGATTTTAAAGAGGTAGAGCTTACTTAAGCGTTTGCCCCCCACCGCTTATAAAAAGTGGTAAGGGACAAAATGCTTTAGGCTTTTGCTTAGTGCAGTTCTTTCCAGATTTGTCGTTTCCACAGATAGGCGGCAAGAACAAAAAAGATCATATAGATCATCACGTACATACCGATACGGTCACGCTCTTCATGTTTCGGATCACCCGCTTCTTCCAAATAATCCACAACTTTTTCAGCGGTTTGTGCATTGATACCTACGCGTGGCATGGATGTACCGGCAAGAAGCTGCTGAGGATCTTCCATAAATGCCGAGATATACTCCGGCCCGCGTGAACGGATGTACATAGAGAGATCAGGAGGCAGTTTGCCCATGTATTGGGTCAATCCTTCTTCATACTCATACTTTTTGAGTTCAAAAGCAAACTCATCTTTTTTGAGTTTGAATCTTGGTTTTTCTCCGATCACCGTCCATGACTTGTATTTTACAGAGTGGCAGCGACCGCATGAATCTTCAAACGCGATCTTCGGTGTGATCGCTTCTGCTTTTGGCGCGATAAACTGAAGGTAGGCGATAACATTGACGATATCCTCATCCGTAAAGACCATATACTTTACGCTCTCCATCTGATGATGGCGTACGATAGAGAACTTATGATCAACATTCGAGACCATTGCCGGGTCTTTGATGAGTCCGATCAGATAGTTCCGGTCATAGATCACACCTGCATTTTTAAGCGGCGGAGGTATAACTCCGCCCATAGCAACGGCCCCTTCCATATGGCAGGCTAAACAGTTTTGATAAGCTGCTTCTCCTGCTGTAAGGTTGATATCAATAGGCAAGGCTGCGATACGTTTGATGTCTTTCCAGAAAGATATCTTTGTCTCCAGCCTTGTTTTTGCAGCTTTGATGTCGTTTTCTATGCTTTCAATGGCTTTCGGGTCTTGTTCCGCTTTTGCTTCTTCAGCGGTTTTACTCTCGTTTAATGCAGAGATCTTGTTCTGCATCTCTTCGATATCTGCTGTTCCATCATACTGGAAACCTCTATTTTGAACATGCGGATGCATAACGCTGTGCGCATAAGGCTCTACCAGCCAGTAAGTCAAAAGCGAAAAAGCAACAACAACGGCTAAAATCAATAACTCTTTTTTCATCTCTAAGCCCTTATAGTTTTTTTTCAAATTTTGTAATGATCGGAAGCGCTATCCACAAAACAAAAAAGCCGATTGCTGCATATAAGCCAATGTCATTAAAGATCCCCTCAGGAGGAAGCTTGCCCATTGCCGTCAGCACGATCAGATCTACCACCATCAGCCAGAACCAAAGAGCAAAGGCGATACCGCGTCTGTTTGCCGCGGCCACATTCGGACTGCGGTCCAAAAATGGAAGGGCAAAAAAGATCACCTGGGCGAAGGCAAAGGCGATCAGACCTAGATCTCGCGAGAAAGGACGAAGTATCTCGTACGACCACAAGAAGTACCACTCCGGGTAGATATGCGCCGGAGTCACCAGCACGTCTGCGGGGTCAAAGTTGACAGGGTCCATCGCAAAACCGTACTGCCAGAAGACAAGATAGAAAAAGAACATCAAGAAGATGCTCACGACGAACATATCCTTGCTCATAAAGTCATTGGCAAAACGGATTACTTTTGACTCTTTTTTATTGCCTGCCAAATACTTTTTAGACTCAACTTCAAAATCGAACTCTTCTCCGTCTTGGTTGTTGACGTGAGGAATACGAAGCGCTGCGAAGTGGATGCCGATCAGGGCGATGATAGCCAATGGCAGCAAGAGCACATGCAGCATAAAAAAACGCCCCAAGAATGCCTGTCCCGGAACATAATCACCGCGGATCCACTCGACAACACTGTTAAGCTCCAAAGAACCGGCGCTAAAAAGGTTGGTGATAACCATACCCGCCCAGTAGGACATCTGGCCCCACGGGAGCATATATCCGCTAAAAGCCTCTGCCGAGAAGGTTACAAAAAGAAGCATACCCGAGATCCAGATCATTTCACGCCCCTTCTTATAGGAGCCGTAATAGATGCCTGTCAGCATGTGGATATAGATGATCAAGAAGATAACCGAAGCCGCCACAGCATGGATATGACGCCATAACCAGCCGAACTCGACCTCTTGCATGATGATATAGTTGACGCTGTCAAATGCGGTTTCGACATTTGGCTGATAGTACATCAACAAGAAGATGCCCGAAACCAGAAGTAGCGCGAAGGTGATCGCGAGAACCATCCCCATAGCCCACAAGAAGTTGATGTTTTTTGGAATCCAATATTCCGATGCCATCACCTTTTCGACCTTGTCAATCGCTAAACGCTGATTGAGCCAATCACGGATACTTGTTGCTTTTTCAAAATGTGCCATTTATTCCCTTTCTTAAGCGACTACGCCGGCTTCTTTCATTTTTTTGTACTCAGGACCCTCTTCGCCCAAAAGCACCATATTTCCCTCTAGCTTATAAGGAGGAATAACAAGCGGACTTGGAGGCGGTGATTTTGTCACTCGGCCAGAGATATTAAACTCCCCGCCATGACAGGCGCATTTAAAATCTTTTTTCGCATCTCTGTAGGCCGGGATGCACCCAAGGTGTGTACACAAGGCTATAACGATCAAATAGTGGGCATCGCCGATGATGATATCACGCGCCGCATCGGCCGGATCTTGTGAGGCTATCATCTCCGCTGTTTTTTTCAAAACAAAGACAGGTTTCCCTCTCCACTTTTCAACTATCAGCTCATTTTCGGGGATAGAAGAGAGATCTATCGTACTAAATCCTGCTGCCTTTACACTAGGAAGAGGATCCCACGTCTGCTTCATGGCCACAAGTGAACCAATAGCACCTACTCCGGCAACGGCGCCAAAGGCTTTGCCCATAAAACCACGTCTGCTTTTATTTTCCATTTGATTCTCGCTTTTTAGTTTGCAGTAATGCTGCTTTTCTTAGCAGCAGCTTCTTTTTAAAAGTCTGCATATAATAGTTAAATATGCTTTAACAACGAATTAACTCAGTGTTTTCTTGATGAAATCAGCCACCTCAGCCGCATTTGAATCCAGCGTGTTATACGCATGTGATGCATTGGCTTTGATCAATGACTCCAGAGTCTTCTCATCGGCGAAATCTGCACAAGGGATCTTCAACTCGGCAAAAAGCGGCAAAAAACCTTTCGGATAGTCTGCCCGCTGAAGATAAATGGGGCGCGAACCGCTCGCTAATGCCTGCAACGCGGCTATAGGAGAACAGGTCACAAAAAGTTTTGCTCCAAGGATCGTCTCTTGATACTCTTCAGGCTCTATCAGGGCTGTAAACGCATCTGTGAGCTTGTCTTCGTAGTTGACAAAAAAGTAAAATCCCAAGAGAAGCTTGAGCTTACTGCTTGCAAGTGCCGCCTTATGTTTGAAAAGGTCTTCTTCATAATCATCATCGCCAAAGAAGAAGACGCTGTCCTCTTTTTTCTCTTGTGACGAAAAAAAGAGAGGATCGACAGCGAGGGCGTTACAGCAGTTTTCATCTTTAACATAGGGATTGATCAGATACTCTCCCGGATAGACCTGCTCCTCGCTCTCATCGCTGATACGGATGAAAACAGAGAAAAAACGCTGCATATCCGCAAGCATCGCCGGATTCGCTTCGGCAGAATCAAATATCAAGATATCCCCGCTGTTTGCGATCTGAGGAATATTGCGTATGACATCCACGCCGACAGAACGTTTTATCCCATACGTATGGGCAATTTGCGCAATTCGATAATCACTTGTTAAAAGTGTGATCTCATACTCGCCCAGGGCATTGATGATCGCAGCCGCGCGGTGAAAACGGTCCAGTCCGATGCGGTGCCCCGTATGGGCATAATAAAATATTCTCTTCATCTTCTTCCTTTCGTTAGTTGGATGTGCTGCGTGAAAAAGCATCGTTTTGCGAGCGCTTTTTGTTCTCTTCCATCTTGATGTAGATTTGCAGGATCTCGACTGCGGCCGGGGTTACACCGCTGATCTGTGAGGCGGCCTGCAGGGTCGGCGGATTGAACTTTCCGAACTTCTCCACCATCTCGTTGCTCAGGCCCTTGACTGATTTGAAGTCAAAGTTTTCGGGAATCTTGACATGCATCAGGTTTTTCATCTTTTCGATGTCCTGATGCTGTTTCTCGATATAGCGGGCATATTTTGCTTCGACAAGGATCTGCTCCTGCACATACTCGCTAAACTCCGCGATGCGGGGCTCCAGCTTGAGAAGTTTCTCCAATGTAAAGCTTTTGCGCGCGGCAATGTTGATCGCGAGCGTCTTGTCGTTGATAAGCTCCTCGTCCATCTCGCCCAAAAAATTCAAAAACTCTTTGCTCGGGGTGCATTCGCGCGTCTCAAGGTAGCCCACTCCCAAAGCAATCTCTGCTTTTTTTAGATCAACGGCCTCTTTGACCTTATCGCAGATCAGTCCGAGTTCATGTCCGTATCCGCTCAGGCGCAGGTCCGCACTCTCTTCTCTGAGCAACAGCCGGTACTCCGCGCGCGAGGTAAACATGCGGTAAGGCTCTTTTGTTCCCTTGGTTACAAGGTCGTCGATCATCACTCCGATATAGGCCTCGTCGCGGCGCAGTATCAGGGGCTCTTTTTCTTGGTTGGCCAGAGCGGCATTGATCCCGGCCATCAGGCCCTGCGCTGCTGCCTCCTCATAGCCCGTCGTTCCGTTGATCTGCCCCGCAAGATAAAGGTTGTGTATCTTTTTTGTTTCAAGCGCGTGCGTAAGTTCCGTCGGATTGACATAATCATACTCGATCGCGTAGCCGTAGCGCACAATCCTTGCATTTTCCATCCCTGCCACAGAATGGATCATATCGCGCTGCACATCCGGCGGCAAAGAGGTGCTCATCCCGTTAATATAGCACTCTGTGTTTTCCATCGTCTGAGGTTCGATAAAAAGGTGGTGACGCTCTTTGTCTCTGAAACGGTTGATCTTATCTTCAATACTTGGACAGTAGCGCGGTCCTACTCCCTCGATCTGCCCGCTGAAAAGCGGTGCTCTGTAGAAGTTTGACTCGATGATCTGATGCGTTGTCTCATTGGTATACGTGATGAAGCAGGGAAGCTGTTTTTTCTCTTTTTTAAACGCCTCTCTGTCTGTGCGAAAGCTAAAAGGCGTAGGAAGTTCGTCACCGGCTTGTTCCTCCATCACAGAGAAATCGATGCTGGAACTGTCAACCCGCGGACAGGTACCTGTTTTAAGGCGCCCCACATCCAGGCCAAGTTCACGCAGCTGAAGACCCAGCTTTTTCGCCGAGAACTCTCCGAAACGGCCCGCTTCATGCGTCATCTCGCCGATATGGATAACCCCTTGCAAAAAAGTTCCTGTTGTCAGGATTACCTTGGAGGCATAAAACTCGTTCAGGAACTCCGTCTTGACGCCCACAACGCTGTCGCCTTCAAGGATAAGGCTGTCCACCGTCTCCTGCAAAAGCGCCAGATTCGGTGTCGTCAGGGTCAGGTTACGCGCGATGACACGGTACTTATCCATGTCGATCTGCGCTCTTGTACCACGCACGGCCGGGCCCTTTGCTGCATTTAAGATACGAAACTGTATCCCTGCCTCATCGGTGATAAGTCCCATCTGACCGCCAAGCGCATCGAGCTCTTTGACCAGGTGCCCCTTCGCCAAACCGCCGACGGCGGGATTACACGAAGTCGCGCCCACGTTTTCGGCCAACATTGAGATCAAAAGCGTTTTTTGATCCATCCGCGCAGAGGCCAGTGCCGCTTCAACACCCGCATGCCCTCCTCCAACAACTATTACATCATATTTCACATTGCACCTATCCTGAACCTATCTTAAAGGTTGAGAAAATTAATTTATTTGGGCGCAATTATACCCTGTCAAGCTCTCATTACAGAGTAAATGGCCGATCCATTACATTATTTAAAAGAATATTTAATATAATAGATTTCATACCTATCAAAATAAAGGCTGAATCCATGTCAGATCCCAAAAAAGACAAATACGCGAACTATGTTCCCAAGATAATGGTCTATGATCCGAATATTGATGGAAGCGACGAGCACCTGATACGCGATGACCACCTGGCAGAAAAAGCGCGCCTGATGGATGTCATCTCAAAACTAAAGAAACAGCAGCGCGGTCCGGACAAGACGCGGCGCTGATTCTTAAGCGCCGCACCAGGCTTATTTTTAAATGCTTTTATAACCTACTTTTGATTATAATTTTGCAAAAAAATGAAGAGTTCTTATGATACAAAATGCGCACGATGCCTATAATCAAGGCGATTACGAAAAAGCTTTTTCCCTTTACAGCGAACTTGCCCTCGCCGGTGATGCCGCCGCACAGGCAAGCCTTGGCTACATGTACCAAAATGCTCAGGGAACTGCTGAAGATATAGAAAAGGCGGCCCATTGGTACACACAGGCGGCGCAGCAGGAGCACCCCCTGGCCATGTACAATACCGCCGTTTTGATGATGCACGGAAAGGGTCTTGCCCACGATATGTTCAAGGCACATGAGTACTTTATGCACGCCGCCATCAAAGAGGTGCCTCAGGCGCAGTATGAGACGGCGATGATGCTTGAAAAAGGACTGGGCTGTATCCAAAATTTCTCAGAAGCGGCCTTCTGGTATGAAGAAGCGGCCAAACGCGGCAATATGGAAGCCTTCAACAACCTCGGCGTCCTCTACAAAGAGGGGCACGGTATCAGCATGGATTACAACAAAGCCTTCTACCTCTTCAGCAAAGCCGCCGAGGCCAACATTCCTATCGCCCAGTATAATCTGGGGCAGATGTATGACCAGGGCCACGGCTGCGAAGCGGATCAGGAGAAAGCACTGGAGCTCTGCCGCAAGGCCGCCTATGGCGGACATGAAAAAGCCAAAAGCATCATTTCTAAGCTCCAAGGCGAGGGAAAGATCGTCTTTTAAGGCTTTTTTGAGCACAAGGCAGTTTATGCTAGACTTGTAAAAAAAGTCACAACACTAGAAACAGAAGAGGTCAAATGTTTACAGGTCTTATCCGTGAAATGGCACATGTCCAAAGCTACAGTAACAACGAGCTCACCCTCAAAGCCGCCTACATACCCAGCATCGGAGACTCTGTCGCCGTCAATGGAGCCTGTCTGACCGTCGTAAGAGTACTCTCCGGCGCGTTCGTGCTTGAACTCTCGCCTGAGACCCAAACCCACATCGCTGTAGAAAACCTGAAAGGAGCCGTGCATATTGAACCTGCGATGCAGATGGGTGCACGCTTTGAAGGGCATATCGTACAGGGTCACGTGGACTGTATCGGTGTCGTGGAAAAGATCCAAGAGAACGGAAACTCTGTTGATTTCTTCATCTCCATTCCGCAGGAACAGCGCCGATTTTTAGTGCCCAAGGGCTCGGTTACAGTCGATGGCGTCAGTCTGACCATCAATGAGACGACAAAGACCGGCTTTCGTCTGACTATCATCCCCCATACGCTCAAAGAGAGCCTTTTTGGCGCCTATAGCACCGGCCACCGCGTCAATATCGAAACGGATATGTTTGCACGCTATATCTACCATCTCTTCAATCCCGAAAAGAAAGAGTCTCTTTCTTGGGACCAGATCGACAAGATCAGTGCGCTCTATTAAGCACATCGGCACATAAAAGATGAAAAAAACGCCCCTCAAAGCCGCTGCACTCAAGTATGAGCAGCAAAAGCGTACTGCGCCGGAACTGATTGCCAAGGGAAAGGGTGAGGTAGCTGAAAAGATCCTGCGCCTTGCCAAAGAACACGATATCTCCATTTTTAAAAACAAGGCTCTTGTCGATTCGCTTCTCAATCTTGATCTGCATGAAGAGATCCCTCCTCGACTTTACCAAGGTGTTGCAGAGCTCTTCTCATGGCTTATGAAGATTGAAAATCGGCAGCTGAAGTAGGCTTACGTATCTTTTAGCGCAGTTACATCCGGGTTGCATCGCATCTTATGCTCTACATCCACTTTTTCATACGCCAGACATCCCAACTTCGATGCTATCGTAGCACTTCTAAATCCCTCACCCTTATGAAGATAGACATGCAGACCGTTCTCATGCAGTGCGATACGCGTTGCCAAAGAGATCGAGTAGGTCGTAAGGATAGCATCGGGGGTCATCAAGGCACTGATGTCCTTAAAATATTCGCTTGTCCATAACAGAGGATTGCTCTTGGGACTGAAGGCATCCTGATAGACAATGTCGAACTTCACATCCGTATTTCTGATGAACTCTCTTGCGTCGCCTAAGATAAGGGTGATCTCCATTTCCTTTGAAACATAGACGTGCTCTTTGCTCAGAGCAATTATGACCTGTTTTAAGCTGTCAAACTCCTCAGGATAGACGAAATTAACCAGCGAACAGACAAGTTCTTCGTCCAGCTCGGGCGAATAGATCCTGACTTTTTTTCCGCTGTATTTTAGCGCATGCAGGGTAGCCAGGGTGTTAAAACCCAAACCGAAACAGATATCCAGGATAACTACCTCGTCTTTGTCTTGGGTATGTTTGAGTGCGGGAAGGACATGCTTGCACAAGGACTCATTCAGCGCCCCGTCTTTTGTGGAATGATAATGCTCATCATACTCCGCGCTATAGGCCGTAAAAGAGCCGTCTTCGCTTTGTATCTCTTGATGTTGCGAGGTGTTGAATATACTGTTCTCTTTTTTAGATTTTATAGCCCGTTACCCCACATATGCATCTTCTTGCCAACGACGACATAGTACTCTTCAAAGATATCAATGTCATTCTCCGCTCGAAACTCATTTTTTTGCATAAACTCAAGCATCTGTTCAAGCGACATCGAGGTTTTTTTTTGCACGATGATCAGTTCTGAGGCATTGAGCAGCACCTTATAGGCGATCTTGATCAGACGGTCTGGAAATTCATGCTGATCCAGGACATCGCGCAAAATAACTGTCACATATTCGCGCGCCGCACCTTGAAAAGGAACAGAGAAGTTTTTAAGCTCATTTGCCTTGACATGTTCAAACGGGGGAACCTTATGAAGACCGGGGTAAAGCTGGAGATGGAGCTCGCCTCCGGCGGTGTTGAGATGTTCGGCCAAGGCCAGGCTTAGCTCGTCAGCGTGTGAGCTTACCTCCAGCACGCGTGACGCGGGGGTCAGCTTGACTAACTGCAAAAACTCACTGTGCTCTTTGTTCATCTATCGCGCTTTCAGCCAAGTATCTCATGGAGCTCTCTAAAGAGATATGCCTCGACAATGTCATCAATATCACGCTGGTTATGCGCGACGAGCACCATCATCTGCTCTTGCAAAAACTCGGCTACATTCTGCGTCTCGTCGATCACGACAAGCGCTTCTACCCACTCGTTTATCTCGCTTCGGTCATCATAATGTCTGACTTCGACAAGCTGCCCCTCTTCTACGTTCAGAAGAGCCCACTTTTTGACATCATCCAAAGCGACGAGGCTGGCTTCTTGCACATCATCGCTGTCCATCGGAAGCAAGATAAACATTAGGCCTGTCCTACCTTGGAGAGGTCTAATTTAATCTCGTCATTGTCCATAACACCGATATGGCGGCTGAGCATGTCATCCGCGATCTTTTTTGCATCTTCAAGAGAGTGCATCTTGTAGCTACCGCATTGATAGATATTCAGCTCAGGAATGTCGCTTTGCTTTTGGACTTTTTTGACATCTTCCATCGCTTCTGTCCAAGCTTTTGCAACTTCTTCTTCACTAGGTGAACCGATCGTGCTCATGTAAAAACCGGTACGGCACCCCATTGGCGAGACGTCGATGATCTCTGTCTTGTCTGAATTGAGGTGATCGCGGATGAAACCTGCGAAGAGATGCTCTAGCGTATGGATTCCTGTCTCGTTCATCATCTCTTTGTTGGGCTCGTAAAAACGAAGGTCATAGACGGTGATGTCATCGCCTGTAGGTGTTTTCATTTTCTTGGCAAGGCGCACTGCCGGGGCTTTCATCACAGTATGGTCAACGGTAAAACTGTCTAATAATGGCATAGGTATTCCTCTGATTTAATTAGCACCATGGTAGCAGATTTATTTTAAACCGGGCCTAATGGAATTGGGAAACGAAAAAATAGAGGGGGGAAAATTAAGGGTATTTTGAAGATCCGAAGATGCCTGAGGCTCTTCGGAAAAGAGGATTAAACTCTTGCTTCTTCACGTCGCTGCAACAATTCCCAGTTGCGGTCGACACGTGTCTGCCAACCGTCAAGGATATGCTTGTTTTCAGGTTTGAAAAGGTGTTTGAAACGTCCTTGCGCACCCAAGTAGTCGATAACTGGAATGACATTTTTCGGACGATACGTAATGTTTAGTTCGTGCCCGTCAATGATCTCGTAAAGAGGGAAGACCAAAGAGTCTGTCGAAAGATCTGTGACCATCATTGTGTCCTCAGGAGCAAACTTCCACTCTGTCGTACATGGAGATACCGCATTGATAAAGACCGGTCCTTCGACCTGGAAACCATGCTGGATCTTTTTGACCATGTCTTTCCATTTGTTCGGAGCCACCTGCGCTACATAAGGTGAACCATGAGCTGCCATGATAGCCATCATGTCTTTTTTCTCTTTTTTCTCACCGTAAGAGACGCGTCCCGCAGGTGCTGTTGTTGTTGATGAGCCTACCGGTGTAGACGATGAACGCTGTCCGCCTGTGTTGGCATAGACCTCATTGTCAAGACAGACGTACATCATGTCATGTCCGCGCTCGAAACATCCGCTTATCCACTGGAAACCGATGTCATACGTCGCACCGTCACCGGCAAAGGTGACAAATTTAGGCGTACGGTCCGGCTGAGGCAGACGTCCCTTACTTTTGAGCGCCTTGTACATCGCTTCGGCACCGGCAACTGCCGTTGAGCCGTTCTCAAAACCGATGTGAATCCAAGAAGCATCCCATGATGTGTATGGGTAAACCGCTGTACACACCTCTAGACAACCTGTTGAAGCACCAATGACAAGGTCGTCATTGGTAGCATTCAGCACTTCACGTACGATGATAGAGTGCGCACATCCTGGACATAAAAGGTTTGCACCTTCGAATCTGTCTGCAGAAGTAGAAAACTCTTTTAGATTTTTTATCTTTTTAATTTCGCTCATTTTCTTCTCCTTATAGGAAGTTCAGTTTCGGACCACGAACGCCGATGAACTGTTGTAATGCTGTAGTCGGTTTGCCCGCTTTTGCATTTTCTAAACCATCTTTGAAGATGCCTTTTAAATACTCTACTGTCATATCACGGCCACCAAGACCATAAACATAGCCTGTCACAACAGGGCGGTTAGCCGAGTTGTAAAGAGCACCTGCGATTTCGTTGTACAACATGCCCGGAGCTCCGCCTGGTGAACTTCTGTCCATACAGCAGACGGCTTTTACGTTCGAAAGAACCTCAGCAATTTTAGCAAACGGGAAAGGACGGATAACGCGCATTCCCATAACACCGGCTTTTATGCCTTGCTCACGAAGCTGGTCGGCAACCATCATTGCAGTATCGACTGTTGTGCCCATTGCAACGATGGCGACTTCTGCGTCGTCGAGTCTATGGTTTGTCACAAGATCAAACTTGCGTCCTGTTTTCTTTTCAAACTCAGCGAAGACTTCTTCGATGACAGGATAGACCTTAGTCATAAGGTCGTTGTGCTGGCGAGATTTGTGCTCAAAGTGCCAATCTTCTTCCGTCTGCACACCGTATGTTGCCGGTTTCTCAAAATCCAGCATACCGTTCATCGGCTTGAAGTCGCCGACAAATGCATATGCTTCATCATCAGGAAGTGTTTTGACACCTTCTGCTGTGTGAGAAGTCATAAAGCCATCCTGGTGGATCATGGCCGGAAGACGAACCTTGTGGTTTTCAGCGACTTTAA
The DNA here is from genome assembly GCA_024637195.1 of Arcobacter sp. Lineage (GTDB taxonomy): Bacteria > Campylobacterota > Campylobacteria > Campylobacterales > Sulfurimonadaceae. Next base: position 254,528 of record JAGXFN010000002.1, on the reverse strand, counting down.
ATGCAATCAGGTTCAAATCATACGCATCTTGTGCATTATATGCATTGAACTGTATCCAGCCCGAATCGCGGCCCAAGTACATGTCCGAATGGTCACCATTAACGTTAAGAGGCGCCGCAAGTGCACGGTTTACTACGTTCAACACGATAGGAAGACGCATACCTGATGCCTGGTAAAGCGTCTCGACCATAAGCGCAAAGCCCTGAGAAGAGGTTGCTGTGGCAACACGTCCGCCTGCAGCGGATGCACCGATACAGCCTGACATTGCCGCATGCTCAGACTCGACCATTACGAACTCGCCGTCAATATAACCGTTTGCCAAAAAGTTACCGTAGTTTTCAACTACCGGAGTAGAAGGTGTGATCGGATATGCCGCAACAACGTCAATCTGCGCTTGACGCATTGCCTGGCTTGCTGCCATATTTCCGTCCCAAACTTCTACTTCTAGAAGATCCATTTTATCTGCCATCTATACTTCCTTCTCTTCTTTTTCAGGCCAGCTTGCTAAACACTCATCGTCATCCAAGTGCTCATCAAACATTAGCAGTGATTTTGGGTTTGTAGGACATACTTCAACGCAGATCCCACACCCTTTACAGTGATCAAAATCGATACCGATCATCTTCTTATCTCTTGCAATAATAGAAACATCCGGACAATAGATCCAGCAAAATTGACAGTCAATACAGTAATCTTTGTTGAAAATCGGTTTTTCGATTCTCCAGTCACCGACACTAGCTGTGAATGAGCTAGATGAAGAGTATGGTCGATCCTCTGCAAGCGTTGTTGCGATGTTGTCTACTTTTTCGTTAAACGTGAATAAGATCGCACCAGCGTCAAATTCATCCCAGCCTCTGTTTTCAGCCATCCTATCTCCTTATTTTACTTCATCATATGCGCGCTGGATTGCAGCCATATTCGCATCGATGATTTTTTGTGGGAATTTTCTAAGTACGTTCAACATACTCTCTTTAAAGAAGTCTATCTCATACATCCCCGAGATCTTCATCAAAGCACCCAGCATAGGCGTGTTTGGGATAGCCCTCCCTATCGTGTCCATTGCGATGCTCATACAGTCCACAACATACACGTCTTTGCCTTCAAGTTTTGGCTGAGACTTTATCAGATCTTCCTTGTTCAGGTGCGACGTAATGATGTATTTTGTATTCTCTTTTGCATGTGCCGTGAAATCAGCCGTATGTATAAGCGCCGGATCTATGATCAATACATATTCTGGGCTCATAAATTTTTCATGATTTATGATGCGTTCGTCAGACACGCGGTTGTATGCCGTCATTGCCGCCCCACGTTTTGCCGACCCGTAAAATGCAAATGCCTGTACGTATTTGCCGGTCGTAGACACAACTTCTGCCAAACCTTTTGCACCTGTTACAGCACCCTGTCCAGCACGACTGTGCCATCTGATTTCAAACATGCATTTCTCCCTAATTTTGTCAGTAAATACTCTTATATAATAATACTGATATCTATATATATTTCGTATTCTATATAAGTCGCTCTTAAATGGAGTTTAACAGATTTCTCTATCCAAATGAGCTCCTGTTACGCTTATTTTTCTTTGGCTTTGGCGATATATCGTACCGCGTCAAGCGCATTCTTCTCGATAATCTCAGTTAATGTCAATAATTGTTCATGCTTATCATAGCCCGAAGTCACAGCCACCGATCTGATGCCCGCACTCTGCGCCGAAGCGATGTCAAGGCGCGTATCGCCTATCATCCAGCACTCGGCGCTATTACAATTCATGATATTCATGGCCTTGTGTATCGGCTCAGCATGCGGTTTCGGGTTTTCTACGTCTTCTCTGCCGATCAGCACTTCAAAGGCATCCATCAGGCCAAAATGCTTTAAAAGTTCGCGCGAATAGTGGCCTGTTTTAGTCGTTACAATCCCCAAACGTGCGATTTTCCCCGCCTCCTGTATTGCTTCATGTGCGTATTCTAGTAACACTGTCTTCTCTGTGGAGATCTTTCGGTAGTGTTCTTTGTAGGTATTGACAAAATCCCACACTCTTTTTTCATCGATTCCAAGCTCCGTGTACATCACATCAAGAGGGTGGCCGATCAACGCTTTTATTGCTTCATCACTGCAATGCTCATGATTCTGACAATCAAACGAGTGATGGAAACTCTCCAGTATCGCCTCGGTTGAATCGATCAGTGTTCCATCTAAATCAAATAGTATTATCATTCTTTTTTTTCCTTTTTTCTGTGTTCAAGGCTGCATCTTCCACTCTATCTGATTGTGCCAAAAACCGTTGATAGCAGGTTCTATCGGCGAAATATTCTTATTGATTACACTGATGCTGCTGGGTATAAATAAAAAGAGATATGCATTATCATCTACCAACTCTTTGAATATCTCTTTTTGAACCACTGCCAACTTTTCTCTGTTGATAATGCCTTCTGCCTTTTCGATCAGCGCATCCACCTTGTCGTTTTTGTAACCGATAAAATTAAAGCCGCCCGGCTTGTCGTTGTCCGAGTGCCAGACTAGATAGGGATCGGGACTCAACGAGAGTGCCCAGCCCAGAAGTACCGCGTCAAATTTTCGAGCAAAAACAACGGTATTTAAAAATGCCTGCCACTCCATCACGCGCAGATGCACTTTAACGCCAATTGCTGCAAGCTGATGCTGCATGATCTCTGCCGCATAAGGTCGGACTTCGGATGCATTGGATGTGGCAATCTCAAACTCAAAGGGGTTGTCTTTGCTATAGCCCGCCTCAAGAAGAAGTCTCTTCGCTTGTTCCACGTCTCTCTGCGGTGCCTTGACTTGCTTGTTAAAAGCCGCTCCTCCGGGCAAAAAAGGGCCGGTGCAGACCTCTGCATGGCCTAAGAACAAGATATCCACAAGCTCCTGGCGGTCGATACCCAAGGAGAGTGCCTCGCGTACGCGCGGATCTTTAAACTTCTCGCTTTTTAGGTTAAAACCGAGATAGGTATAGGAGTGCGAGATCTGTTCGATCTTTTGGTAGTAGTCGTAGAACTTCTCATCGACCTGCCGCTGTAACTGCATAGGCTCGAGGCTTCCCACATCGATCTGGTGCGATTTAAGCATCAAAAATCGGGTTGTCGGATCGGCCACAACATGAAAAACAATCTTGTCGATGTAGGGGCGGTGTTCAAAATACTCATCAAAGGCATCAAGTTCTATATTTTTTGAAAACTCGAGTTTGCTGAGCTTGTAAGGGCCTGTCCCTATCGGTTTTGTGTTGAATGAAGAACCCATAATATTCTCTTCGTTTTCCAGGATATGCTTAGGCACGATCTGCATCATCCATGTTTCCAGCGCTTTAAAATAGGGCTTTTTGTAGACAACTTCAATTCTGTACCTGTCCAGGATCTTGACCGACTCGACCATGCGGAAGGTCGAAGTGTAGGGGGTAACAAGCTTTGGCGAGTGTATGAGCTCAAAGGTAAAAAGAACATCCTCCGCGCTGAACTCATGGCCGTCGTGCCACTTCACGTTTTTGCGAAGGTTAAAGATAAGGGTCCGTTCATCTTTGAACGCGTAGGACTCGGCTAGGTCCCCGATGATCTCTTTTCCCTCCTTGTCATACTTGAGCAATGCGTTGAAGATAAAAGCAGCAATCTCAGAACTGCCCGCATCTGTGGCCAAAAGCGGGTTCAGACGCGAAGGATTGCTTGATGCGTTGAGATGCAGGGTGGATGCGGTAAGCGATAGGCAGATAAGCCAGAGAAGAAAGAGGTGTTTCATTAAATGCCAATTTTTTAAGCGTATTATAACCCAAGGGAGATAAAAAGCAAAAAAGAGCATTTTTGCGCTCTTTTTGTTCTATTTTGCCTCGATCTTGCGGTCAAAAATCTCTTGTACCGGACGCTCGTTATCCACGTAATATTTGCGGAAGGTCTCGATCTGGTCCTTTGAGGCAGTCGCCGGTGTCTTTAGAAGATACCACTGTACATTTTCTGTACACGGCGGCGTCGTCAAAGAGCCGATGTAGTGATAATAGTGCGCCGTATCCGAAGGAAGAAGATCCTGCGGGTCCATTCGGATACTTCTGCCGATGTTTCCGATGATATTATCCAAAGCCGGATTGTTTTTTCCCTCTTCGAAGAAAACGGCGATCACTGCGAGCTGCTGTGTCAACGGGTTTTGGTGCACCATATGTACCACCAGGTCATAGCGCTTGCCGTCTATTGTATGCTCGCTTTTTCCATGAAAGTGGAACTGCAAAAGCTGGAAGGTCTCACCGTGAAACTCAAGTTTTCCGCCGACTTTTGGTGTAACTTTTATTGAGTGGCCGTTGTCGATGACCTCTGCCGTAGTATGCACATCCTCATCTAGATGAAGCTCATATTCATGACTGATCGACAGTGTCTTACCTGGGATGATATTGATCGGTGACTGGGCGTGCCCTGCCCCGCATGTTTTGGAGAACTCTTCCCAGTGGACCGGACCATTTTGTCCATAATCCCAATGATGTTTTCCCTCTTCTTTGTGTTCAGAAGCGAGGAGTGCTGCCGATAAAAAGACTGCTGCACTCAGTGCAAACACTGTTTTTACATAACTATGCATTTAGTGATCCTCTGCGATTTTAATTCTTCTAGTCTTATTTCATGTAAAGTCTAGCACTATTCTTATAGTTTATAGATTAGACCGAGCTGCAGCGAGTCTCCGCGTGCACTTCTGATGTCCGCCGCCTCATACTCTAACGAAAGCTCAATATGAGGGTTAAATGAGTATTCAGCTCCAACTGCCCAATTCGCACCATGCTCAGAGCCTTTTATCCCTAAACTTCCAAGGTCTTCATGCTCATACCCGTAACCCACCTTGCCCAGCAAAATAAAGTGCTCTGACACAGGATAAGTCAATACGGCATTTGTTCCATAGGTGTAAAATGAGGCATCTGCCTTCTCGATTTCTCCCGTAGAAAGTGTCTCTGTCACATCGGACTCAGAATATGTTCCGTCCAGCTCAAGCGCAAAATATTCATTAATAGAGTAGCCCAGATCAAAACCGAGACCGTATCCCGTATCGCCCTCTAGAGTTGACTCACCATGTGAAATCTTTTCGCCCAGGTTCATAATGATCTTTGGCTCAAAATAGGGCCCGGTGTGTGTTGCCAGCTTGGAACTGTGAGACTGTGCATTGGCACTGAAGCTTAAAGAGGCCAGCACAAGACTGGCAGCTGCTATTTTATTTACCGTTTTTTTCATTGACTTCTCCATAATATAAATACTATTCATAGTTTATCTTAAATGAATTCCTATGCACATATATAAATTATTGAATATATTGTTAACTTTATCAACAAAATATGAACGTGTTGCGTTTATGAGAAATAAGGGCAGATGATCGTATAAGAAGTGTGAAAAAAAAGGATTCAAAGATGCGTACGCATCTTTGAAGGTGGAGATATTAACGTTTAGAGAACTGACGAGAACGACGGGCTTTACGCTTACCTGGCTTCTTACGTTCAACAACACGTGAGTCACGTGTCATCATGCCCTCAGGCTTAAGAACAGCACGGAAGCTTTCATCGTATTTTACAAGCGCACGAGAGATCCCGTGGCGAAGTGCGTCCGCTTGGCCAGAAAAACCGCCGCCAAGTGTTTGAGCAACGATGTCTACAGACTCCGCTTGTTTTGTTAGGTTAAGTGGTTGCATTACACGAAGTTTCTTCGCTTCAAGTCCACCTAGCCATGCATCAATAGAAAGACCATTGATCGTGATTTTTCCAGAACCTGGAGTTAACCATACTTTAGCGACAGACGCTTTACGTCTACCAGTTGCATAAGTTTTTGCCATTTTCTATCCTTACTTAGAAAGCTGTGCAGAGTGAGGGTGTTCTGCACCTGCATATACTTTTAATTTTTTAAGCATTGCACGGCCAAGCTTTGTTTTTGGAAGCATACCGCGAGTTGCAAGTTTGAACAGTTTTTCAGGGTTGTTACCAAGAAGTTCTGTCATTTTAACGCTTTTTGTACTACCAAAGTAGCCTGAGTGTGAGAAATACTCTTTGTTAGCGATTTTTCCGGCACCGTTAAACTTAGCTTTAGAAGCATTGATGATGACAACATAATCACCACAGTCTATGTTTGGCGTATAATACGGCTTGTTTTTACCACGAAGGCTAGTAGCTACTTCTGTGATAAGACGACCGAAAGTTTTTCCTTCAGCATCGACAAGAATCCACTTCTGTTCGATCTGCTCAGGAGATGCAATTTTAGTAAATTTCATCCTATGTCCTTAGTGAGTTTTATAATGGAGAGCAGACAACTGTTCTCTTAATTAGTGGCGAAAGTATACAGTTATAAGCTTACAAGTAGCTTAGATTAAGATTCGGGTAAGCTTTTAAACGGCTTCTGCATTTGCTCTGTAATACCATCACACTTCGACCAGCCGGACCCCATCTTCAAGCAGATAACAGATGTATCCCTTTACCTTTTGCCCGGTGATCTCTCTGATCGCTTTTTTGTAAAAATGCACCTGTTTTTGGTGCGACTGCGTGTACGTCATCGCCGATTTGTAGTCGATGACGGCCCACTCCTGCTCTTTTTCAACCAGCAGATCGATGTAGCGCAGCTCTTTTTCAAAAGAGATCGCTTTTTCTTTGTATACTCTGCCCCGTATCAGTTGTAAAAAAATCTCGTCAAGAAGCAAAAATCCGATCCGCTTTTCGATCGAGCCGAACTCTTCTTCGCTCAGCATCGCGCCAAAACGGTTTTTTGCCGTATGCAGTGCAGCACTAAGAGAGCTTGGTTCAAATGTCTGCATCATCTCCAAAGTATAGTGCATCGCCACGCCGAACTGTATGGCCCTATGATCTTGCATCTCTTCTTTGGCCTGACTCAGAAGGTCGCTTTGGGTGCCGTAATAGCGTTCGCTATAAGAAATTTCCCTGCTCTGACTTGGTTGCGCATTTGGTTTTTCATGGAACTCTGCTTTTCCGCGCAGAGTCTCCTTCAGTTGTAGCACTTCAAACTTCGACTCCTTGGACTTATGGATGACAAAGAGGCTCTCTTTTGCGCGGGTAAAGGCGACATAAAGGGCATTGAGCTCGTCCTCTTTAGTCAAAAGCTTCTCTTTTTCTATCGCCTTCGCATACTCCGCGTCCAGACTTGCGCGCTTTGTCATCCGCAGGTAGATGTTGCGCAGGTGGATCCCCTCATACTCGTAGATGATAGGACTCGTGTCTGCACTTCCTCTTCCCAGACGGTCAAGTACGATGACATGCTCATACTCGAGTCCCTTGGATTTGTGTACCGTCAATACCCGAACCCCGTTCAGCTCTTTTTGTGCTGCACCGGCGTCAAGACGCTCATACTCAAACAAAAAGGCCTCGATATCTTTGTAACGGCTAAGCTTGTCTAAAAAACTGAAGATATTCATATCCCCGTCATAGAGCCTGTACTTCATGATGATTTTTTTCAGTTCAGTACTGAGATCTTTACTGTTGGTGTCGCAGGGAAAGAGTCTGCCCGGCTTCTGTGCGATCAGAGCAAAAAAGTTCCGCGCATAGATCGCCTTGTTGAAGTAGCTGTATTTGAGATATTCGATCAGAGCGCGTACATTTTTCTGGTTGATCAGCTTCGAGGTCGTCTCTGTCACGACCTCGATGTTTTCGCTTTTTAAGATCTCCTCGACTTTGGAACCGTCCGCGTTAGTGGCCGTCAGCACCGCTATCTGGTTCATATCCGCTCCGTTTTCAAGCAGCTCTTTGACGACAGATACCATTCTCGAAAGTACCGCGTCGTCCATCACGACCTCGACATGACCTCCTACAGCCCCCGATTTGACCGCTTGGGGCAAATAACCTTTGATCTTGCCGCTAAAGACCTCGTTGACAAACTCGACGACCTCTTTTTCGCTGCGGTAGTTGGTGAGAAGCTGATCGACTTTCACATCAAAATGGTCCGTTACGGCGTAAAAGAGCTCTTTTTTACCGCCTCTGAAGCGGTAGATCGACTGCTTGACGTCGCCGACGAGAAAGAGACTGCTTCTCTCCTTGCTTCCCTTGCCTGAGATCATCTCTTCGATGATGGGGCGCAGGATCTCAAACTGAATGACGGAGGTATCTTGGAACTCGTCTAGAAGCAGGTGGTTGATCTTCGCATCCAGTCTGAAGTACAAGAACTCGCTGTCGATGCGCTCTTTGAGAAGATAAAAAACCAGGTAGGTAATATCATCAAAACTGAGCTCGTCATCCTCTTTCGCTACCCGCATCTTCGCTTCGATATAGGTGTCCAAAAGCGAGAACAGTTCACCCAGAAGATGCTGCTCTTTGGCCTGCATATAGGTCCTCAGCCCCTCTTTTATCTCAGTAAGAAGTTCATCCATACGCGGCTGAAAATATTTTTTATAATCCCAATACTCCAGGCTCTCTTTTTCTATCCATGATTTTTCGATAAGCTCTTCGATGGTTTCTAGTTCCATTGTCGCTTTGGCGCGCGGCCCTATCTGCGTGGCAAAGAGGAGGCCCTGAAGCTCTTTAAAACTCGCCATCACTCTCTGTTCGTAGGGGATGAACTCCTGTGCGCTATAGCTCAGATGGGCCATCTCCTTCTTTTTGGCATAGAGTTCATCGAAGAGACTGAAGATGTCGGCGAGGCGCTTGGTGGCCAGAAGAGAGAGCTTGATCAGCGCATCCTCTTTTCCCTGTACATCCACCAGGTTTAAAAACCGTGCCATCACTTTGAGCTCATGCTGGGACTCGAAGGTGGAGAAGTTAGGCATCAAGCCCGCATGCAAAGAGAATTTTCGAAGTATCCTGGCAAAGAACTTGTCCAGCGTCATCACCTTCGTGTCTGCGTTCAAAAGTGCGCTTAATACCGCATCACGCTCGCTGAGTATCTCTTCCTCGGAGCGCTCCAACACCTTTGCTATCTCTGCAAGCTCGCCTTTTTTTTCAAGATCGATGAGGGTGTTGAGTATGCGCTCTTGCATCTCGTTGGCGGCCTTGTTGGTGAAGGTAAGAGCTAAAATCTTCTCGGCTTTTTCCCCGCTAAAGAGCAGGCTCAGATAGCGTACGACCAGAGAAAAAGTCTTGCCGCTTCCCGCACTTGCCTCGTAGGCGTGAAAATCGATAAACATTACAACTCCCTTCCGCAAAGGTGGATATAGGGACAGAAACGGCACGCTTTGATCTCGTCAGTTTTTTCAAAATCAAACACTTTCGTTTCACGAAGCTGATGCAGATGTTCATAAAGAAGCTCCAGTTTTTTCTCCAAAAGATCCTCGGTGATGATCTTGCCGTTCTTGAGATCATAATAGCCGCAGGTTTCAATCTCTCCCTCATTTTTCGCCAGCAGGTAGTAAAACTCCAGCTGAAAATCCGTCGCCTTGTCAACCGTACGCGCGGTGTAGACAGGATAGGCACCGCTTTTGTAGTCAAGAACCTCAAGGCCGCCAAGCGTCTGGTCTATGCGGTCGATCTGTCCACTTAGACGGATGCCGCAGACCTCGGCCGAGAGCGTCTTTTCGCAAGAAAGGACCTGTGCTTCTTTGAAGCGTTCTATCTCAGAGATGATAAAGGGCTCAAGCCGCTGTATCCACATCTTTTGCAGATACCTGTCCAAAACAGTCTCATCTGAGCTCTCTTTCAGGGCTGCTGCGATTGCTTTTTTGAGTTCCTGCGCATCTGTAAAACGGTTCTGCTTTTCATAAACCTTTTTCAATGCCTCATGCAGGGCTGTTCCTATCTCATGCTCCTGGGGCAGATCTTTTTCGATCTGATGCTCCTGCAGGGCGTCGATATAGCGGTGATAGAACTTGCGTTTGCAGGTAAGAAAACTTTTCAGACCCGTAGCCGACAAGACGTGCTCGGTGAAGTCATAAGCGCACTCTATCTTCTCTTCACACAGCTTTTCGCGTGTTGCCTGCTCGAACAGAATCTGCGCCCACTGCTCCTCCTCATACCCAGGGTCTGTTGTGATGCCCAGCTGCGTCAAAAAACGCGACGGCAGACTCTCGGCCGAATTGACATAAGAGATAGCAACCTCTTGCGCACGTAAAAAAAGGTTGCTGTAGTAGAGCTTCTGCAGCGCTTCTCTGTCATGCGCGCCCGGAAGTCCTGATTTTATCCGCGTTGAGGAGTTTAAAAAAAGATCTTTCTCACTTTTTCGCGGAACTGTGCCTTCGTTGAAATCCACAACGATGACCCCCTCGTAACTTACAGAACGGGTTTCCAATACTCCCATCACGGTTACCTTTCCCCCGCGTACATCATCTGTACTTCGGCTCTTCAAGCGGTTAACAAAAAGATGAAGGGCCGATTTAAAAGAGCTACCCTGCAGTATCCCAAGTAGCTTCTCAAAATAGAAAAGCTCTTCATCAATGATCTTTAAGACCGCTTTGTTCCTCTCTTTTTCCATAAAAGGTAAAAGAAGCGATCTAAAATCAAGCCCTGCAACATCCGCCTTGTAAAGACCCGAAAACGTATCAAGCAGGTCCGTACCGATACGTTTGATGCGGCTCCTGTTTTGAACACTTGGGGTATCAAGATACTCCGTGATGGCATTGAGAGCGTGGACAAACGTCGAAGAGGAAAGGCTCTCGCCCATTGCGAAGTTGAAATTGCACTTAGTATCAAAGCGGCGCAGATGCTGGGCAAAACTCTCATCAGGCAGAATCACGGCAATCTTCTCTGCCGCTATCCCTTTTTCGGTGAACTCAAAAACCTTCTGTTTGATAAAGGCGACCTGCAAAAGTCTTTGCGAGAAACTCTCGCAGCTGATCTTATACTCTTTTTTTAAATCGGCCGTGCTTTCGACACGAAGCGTGCTAAGGTTTATGGTCTGATTTTTATCAGGTACTACGGCGATAGAAAGACTTTTTAATTTTTCCTGCATCTTTATATTGAAGCGGTTGGCATAAAAGTGCAGCCGCAAAGGTACGATCTGCGCGCACTCCTGGAGTATCTTGAGCTCAAAATTTGTCAGATACCCTTCGGCAAAAAGTTCTATCTTCTCCAAGGAACCGACATAAGCTTCATTCAGTCTGTATTTTTTAGCCAAAAAGATAGGATCGAGGATCTTTTTCTCTTCACAGAGTTTCTCGTAGCGTACATATAGCTCTTTGAGTATCTCGATATGCTCCTCATAATCCCCATAGGTATCTGCCATACCAAGAGCATCGATCTCAAGCAGTTCGCCGCTTAGCTCCTCAAAAAAACGGAAAATATAGGAGGAGTTTTGGGTAAAGGTAAAGAAGTTGCGCTCTATCTGAAGTGAGGAAAACTGTTTGAAGTCCGAAGCTTCCAAGAGCAGAAGTGTGCGGGTATCATCATCAACGCGGACATAGCCCTCTACGATGAGCGCACGCTGCAAGAACTCAGACATCGTGATATACGAGGGCAAAAAACCATTAGCAGATTTGTCTTTCAATAAACGTTCGCGTATCGCACGCGAAGTGGGGAGAATGGTCATTTATTATTCCTGCGAACTAAAAAGAGCTGACGCATGAAGTCTTATAGCGAGCGGCCGCCGTTAGCTTTTGCATTTCGCATCGGTTTGTCCAAGCCGTATTCAAAAACATTTTTCTGAAGCGTATCGGACTGAAGGTTCATGTGGCGGCACTCATCTTCAACGCAGACCTTGGCCAAAATATTCCAGCGCCCCGCAAAGGGCACTTTCGCATCATCGAAGTAGTAGTTCCCATCTTCGACACGTGCGGTGTCTAGATCAATATTGCTGTTGAGATTTGCCGGACGGGTGAGGACAAGTTTTATTTCGCCATTGTTGACAGCATGGCCTTCGCTGTCTTCAATACGGTAGGCCAGGCGGCTTCCCTCTTGTGACACTCCTTCGCCGATATAACTGAGTCTGTACTTCTTGTCAAAAGAGATCTTGTTGGCGATCAGCTCATTGATATTTGCATCAAGACTATGATAATCGCGCATCATATCGCCGTTTTCCTGCACAGGCTGAAGAAGTGCAATATAGACCGTTACGGCACAGGCGATGACAATAACGATGATAGCTGCCGAAACACCGACTGGCCACTGTTTTCCGCTAGAGAGATTCATTCTTTTCCCGCTTTCTTTTTTTGTAGTCATAGATCAGTTTTATCACGGTAAATACCGAGACAAAGAACAGAAGAGAGATCATTAACTTGTAGATATTTTTGTTGGTGTTGCCGACCGCCGTCTTTAGCTCAACACCTTTTGACGCGGCGATCTGCTCGGATATCTCTGCATATCCGTTAAACATAGCTGCTGCATACTTTTCATTTGCAGGCATATCTTTTAACTTTGCGCCCAGTATCGGGATTATTGCCCCATTAAAAAAGGGCCATATCGCCAGAGGGTCCATAATCTGATCTTTATCAAAGGTCTCATAAAGAAGTTTGTCTTCGGCATAAATCTGTATCTGTTTATCATTCTCGACAAAGCTGAGCAGAACAGCGGGCTGTTTCAACGACTGCATCAGACTCTTTTGATACTCGACTATACTTTGGTTGTTCTCAAGATCTTTGATAAGGCTCATATAGAGATTGATCCCTGTCTTTTGCGATAGCTCTTCGCCCATAGGTTCGACTTGTTGATTAAAAGCCTCTAATTTTACCACTTCATCGACAACAATAAAGTCAGCCTGAAGCGAAAGTGTAAAAAAGAGTGTGAGGGCCAAAAGCCCTCTTAAGATCTTCAAAAAGAGCACCTTAACCGACAAAGAGGTGACCACCGATGGTCACTACATATAGGGTATAGGCAGCCATAAGAATAAGACCTATGGTAATGATGACGTCTAATTTCATTGTTTGTCCTTCAGTAGCTTCATGTGAGATCCGCTTTCTGTACTGAACATTTCGATGCTTTTTGCATCTTCAATGTAGTAGTACTCCTGAGCTTCATTATGCTGAGCACCTATCGCCAAGAATACAAGGGTCCCTTCAACGGCAAGGAGCAAGACCGTTGCAATCAACATACCTGTGATACCGTTTAGTGCAAAAATACTTCTGTTTTCCATATCTTCCCCCTACTCTGTAATTTCTGTAGCTGTGCCATGTTCGACAAAGAGGCCTAGTGCTTCGATCTGAGCAGGCGTCAACAACCCTTTAAAGGCTGGCATAACACCGATCTCGCCTTTTTTCATTCCATTTTTAAGAAGATTTTCTACCAGACAAGAGTTGTAACCTTTTAGACTCGGACCAACACCCGAAACGCCTCTTCCGATACAATCTTCGCCTTCGCACATCTCAGAGTAGCCCTCTACACCTGTTGTGTCAGACTCAGGTTTTTCGCCGTAGCTCTTATAGCCTTTGATACCCTCTTCAAGAGGTGCCCCGTGGCATGATGAACATGAAGCAGCAAAAAGGTCTCTGCCCGCAGTCGAACCCTCTGCGTCTTTAAAGCCTGCATTTACATAGGCAGAAACAGCAGCGATCTCGGCATCATCACTAAGCATAAAAGGCGGCATACCACCCTCATATCCAAGCTGGGTTGAACCTTCGCGGATCACCTTCTCGACATAGGTCTTGCTCATCTTGCGTGAGGTCAAATCCTCAGCCGTAAGCTGTCCGGTCGCATAATTCTCTTGCCCAGTGCCCTGAGGACCGTGACAGGGAGCACACTGAATACTAAAGACTCCGCTTCCCATATTAAGCTTTTGAGTCTCTGTCATCGTTGAAAACTTTTCTTTTGCTTTTTTATTGGCAACGGCGACGTCTTTATTATACTCGCCAATTTGCGAATATGACTGCACAGGATAGCCCATGGTCATATACCACATGCCCCAGACCATGACAAGGATCATAGAGATCGCCCATCCGGTAGGAAGTTCATTCTTGCGCTCGCGGATACCGCCCCAGTCTTCTTCAAGAAATTCACCGGTTGGCACTTCGTTTTTAATCTGTTTGATGTATTTTAATACAACAAACACCGTAATAATTGCAATAGCTGCTGCACCTGCAAGTGCCAGCATGTTAACAATATCGCCACCCATCATCTCACCAACGACCGAGTATGTACCCAGTGTCAGAACAAGTACAAGTACGATACCAAAAATGACTAACTTATTCATTTATGTCTCCCTATCTTGTTTAGAGTCTTCAGTCTTTGAATCCTCTTTTTTTTCAACCAACTCATCCGTAATCTCATCATGTAGAGCCATGTTAGCATACTTTTCGTAGTCTTTTGTTCCTTTTTTCTCGGAGCTGTAGAGGTGGTAGATATACCAGTACAGCATCACGACAAGAAAGGCCGTCAAAGCGAAATAGCCGTATGCCTGAAATTCTCCCAAAGTCAATCCAAACATTTTATTTCAATGCGTTCAGATATGCGATCAATGCGACGATCTCAGGAATTTTTCCTGCAGCGACAGCATCTTTGACATCCTGATTTTTCATCTCTGCAGCGACTGTCTGTGCTTGGAGCAATGCTTCAGCACGGCCACCTTCAACAGTTGATGCCAATGGAACCTGAACGATTGAGCCGTCCATCAAAGGAATGTCTTTGTTATAAGGAACATTGAAGACCACACGTACTGTCTCCGCTTCTGCCCAGCCGGTGTCGACATCCGCTGTGTTCGTAAACATCCACGGATATGCTGGCATGATCGAGCCCGGGACAACAGCAGGAGGATCCATCATGTGGTTCTCGTGCCAGTCTGTTGTACGGTAGTTTCCTACACGCATAAGATCCGGTCCTGTACGCTTAGAGCCCCAAAGGAAAGGACGGTCGTAAGCATATTCACCGCTTAATGAGTATGAACCATAACGGTCCGTCTCATTTTTAAACGGACGGATAAGCTGCGAATGGCAGGCCACACAGTTATTACTGATGTACAACTGACGACCTGTCAACTCTAAGGTGGTGTAAGGCTTAGTACCGACAACCGGACGCGCCTGCTTTACGAAATGCGGAATGATCATAACCAGACCCGCAAAAGCGATTACTACAAATATGCCGACTCCAAAAAAGAATGGGCGTTTTTCTAACCAATGAAACATATTATCTCCCTTTCCTTACGCTGCCATAGGCGTAGCGTTTTGAAGTTCTCGTTCCTCTACAGGGCGAGCCGACATTGTTTTGAGGATGTTGTAGATGAAGATCATAAAACCTACAAGATACAAGGTACCACCGACAGCACGGATAATGTAATAAACATGAAGCGCATCGACCGAATCGATAAACGAGTAGGCAAGATTGCCGAACTCATCTGCCGCACGCCACATCATCCCCTGAGTAATCCCTGCGATCCACATAGAAGTGAAGTACAGGATTACACCCAGTGTCTGCATCCAAAACTGTGTGTTCATCAATGCTTTAGAGTAGATCTCGCGCTTGAAAATGCGCGGTGCCATGTGATAGAGTGAGGCCATGACAATAAAGCCTACCCAGCCAAGAGCACCGTCATGCACGTGTCCGACTATCCATTCTGTAAAGTGCGCGATCGCATTGACAGATTTGATCGCCTGTATAGGGCCTTCAATCGTTGCAAACATATAGAAAGTCGATGAAAGGATCATAAACTTGATCACTGGGTTTTCTGCAACCTGTTTCCACTCGCCCTTCATAGTAAGCAGCATATTGATCGCTGAACCCCATGACGGAAGAATAAGGATAACTGAGAAGATCGACCCCATCGTCTGCATCCAGTCAGGAACAGTTGAGTAGATAAGGTGGTGACCGCCCGCCCATACATAAACGAACATCAATGCCCAAAATGACAGGAGTGAAAGCTTATAGGAATAGACTGCCTGTCCAGACTCTTTTGGCAAGAAGTAGTAGATCATTCCGACAAGAGGAACTGTTAGAACAAATCCTACTGCGTTGTGGCCAAACCACCATTGAACCATCGCACTGTTTGTACCGGCATAGGCAGAGACACCATGCATAATAGAACCCGCACCAGACACGAAGTAGGTAGGGATAACGATGTTGTTCATGATAAAGAGCATCGCAACCGCCAAGAAAGCAGCCATGAAGTACCAGATCGAGATATAAAGCGCTTTTTCGCGGCGTATTCCTACGAGTCCTGCAATACTGAGTCCCCATAGCACCCAGAAAACTACGACGACGATATCAAGAGGCCACTCGAGCTCAGAATACTCATTTGACTGAGAAAATCCAGCAAAAAGGCTGACAACAGCAAGCAAGATCGCTAAAAAGTAGATCCAAAAGTGAAGCTTGCCAACAATCATCAAGAACTTTGACTCCGCCATCGATACCTTAAGAACACGCTGTCCTATATAGTACCAAGCGGCGAATATCCCGCTAAACGTAAATCCAAAGATCACACCCGAAGTGTGGATAGGTCTAATACGGCTGAAGTTGATATACTCCGCCATTGTGTCCCCTAGGATAGTGTTAAACTCTGGCCACGCCATCTGCAAGGCAAGAACAACACCCAACAACATACCGATAAATCCGAATAACATCGTCGTAAACAAAAACATCTTAGCGACTGTATAATCGTATTCTAATGGACGATTTTCCATACATAGCTCCCTTTTTTTAAATTCAAAGCCTAAGTATTCTCGTGCCTTGTCGTCTCAATTATACTCACAGAACAAAGGCGACAGGGCACAAAAATAACCTAAATCAGAAGCATGGTATCATAATTCATTCTTAAAAAAGCTTAACAATTGAAAAAAAATATTGCTAACAGAAGTAGATTATTTTCTTAATATTTAGTTAAGATAAATATTTCTTATGCGCCGCACTTTCCGCTTTCGCATTTCATCGGAGACTTCTCTTGAGGATGCATATAGACGTTATAGTTTGCATAGGCTTTATAGAGCGTCCAGCCACCATAAATCACTATAATTAAAGATGATATTTCAAGCATTATGTGACGGAATCGATTTTGAGAAATAAAACCGACCAAAAATCCGAGGCTAAAAAGTGTGGGAATCGTGGAAAGTCCAAAAAGTAACATCACCCCCGCACCCATAAGAGCAGATTTTGTTGCTATAGCAGTAATCAGCATTGCGTAGACCAAGCCGCAGGGCAGAAGCCCGTTCAATGCGCCCAGTACGTAGAAGCTGAATTTTGATCGTGAGTTGAGCTGGGAGAAAAAGAGCTTTTTAAACCATAGCTTTTGTGAGATCGGATACTCTATATAGCTCAGGAACTTTAACCGTCCCGAGAGCGAAAGTCCCATAATAATCATCATTACCCCGGCAAAGGAAAACATGATCATACGCATCATAGGTGTCGCATCCCAGAGCGAACCGAAAAAGCCGAAAAGTGCCCCCAAAAGAGTATAAGCACTGACGCGTCCGAGATTGTAGAAGGCATGTCCGCTGATCTGCGAGCTCTTTGTCGTCGCGGGATCCATCTTTGCCGTCGTATAGGAAACAATAAAACCCCCGCACATGCCGATACAATGGCCAAGACTTCCGAAAAATCCAAAGGCCAAAATCGCTAAAAGTTCTAAGGAGCCGTATTCATAGAAGTTCAAATTGATTCCTTGATATATTGTGGAGAGTTCAGTATAAAGTTTTTAAAAAGTATAGCGCTGCAGTGTTAAAGAAGTGTTAATCCTCGGCCTTGCGGCCTAAGAGCAGGCTCTATTTACCCATTATGGAGAGAAACTGGGAGAAGATATAAGCACTCTCTTTTGGTCCCGGGCTGGCTTCGGGGTGGTGTTGAACAGAGAAGATCGGACTGTTTTTATATTTAAGCCCTTCGATCGTGTTGTCAAAGAGGTTGATATGCGTTACATCGGCGATCTCAGTGATATTTTCAGGCACATTGTAGTTGTGGTTTTGTGCCGTGATCTCTACCATGCCCGTTTTAACATTTTTTACCGGATGGTTTCCACCGTGGTGGCCGAATTTTAATTTATAGGTGTCATATCCGTGCGAGATGGAGAGAAGCTGATGCCCCAGACAGATACCGAACATCGGAACCTTTGCCAAAATAAGCTTCTTGATCTGCTCCTGCTCTTTTTTAAGCATCAAAGGGTCTCCCGGTCCGTTTGAGAGGAAGACGCCGTCAAGCTCTTTCGCCGCAACACGCGCTATCAGCGCATCCGCATCGAAATCATTAGGCATTACTTCTACCTCCATACCGGCTTGGGTGAGCTCGTTCAGGATATTTCGTTTTATTCCAAAATCAATGGCGGCGATCTTCGCTTTTCGCGTCGGCGCTTCATTGTACTCGAACCTGACCCCGTTATAGGTACCGCTTGTGTGCGTATAGGCTTTTTTGGTGCTCACCTCTTCGATGTAGTTTACATCTTCGATGCGCGGCGAGGACTCAAGCAGTTTTTTAAGCTCTGCCTTCTCGGAGATCTCTGTCGACGCGATCATCATCATCGCACCCTCAGAACGCAGCATCTTCGTCAAATAGCGCGTGTCGATGTTACAGATCCCCATGACACCGTGCTCTTTCAAAAAGTTTTCCAAAGAGCCTTCAGCGCGGAAGTTGGAGTATCGATCCTGATAAGAACGGACAATGATCCCCTTTGTAAAAGCACTTTTGCTCTCCATGTCTTCGCTGTTCACGCCGACATTTCCGATCTCGGGCATCGTAAAGGTGACAAACTGCCCGGCATATGAGGGATCGGAGGTAATCTCTTGATACCCTGTCAACGAGGTGTTAAATACGATCTCGCCAACTGATGTCGTCTGCGCACCAAAGCTGTCCGCTTCCAAATAAGTCCCGTTTTCAAGATAGATATATACCTTTTGCATCTTACGCCATTCCTCTTTTAATTAACTCTTCTTTGTAAAGTTTTTCATGCAAGATCTCATAATCATCCGTTCCCGGTATGATTTCGCGCTTGAAAGACTTGATCTTCTCGTATACCGCATCTTCTATCGTGTCATTGTCTTTAATAAATGAAGTCATCGCATTGAAAATAATATTTTTAATGCGGATCTCTTCGATATCGTAATGGATAAGGTCCTCTTCGTAAAGCTCGTCCAGAATCTTGTGCGCAAGATCGGAAAAACGGTCTTCATAGGAGAGAATGACACCGAACTCAGCCGCGATCTTCTTTTTGATCATAAAGAAAAGCTGTCTGTCGTCAACATTTTGCTCATCTATAGCATCTTCGTTCGCTTCAAGTATCTCGTGCACTTTTTCTTCAAGAGCAGCTTCTTGTTTGACACTCTCGTCAAGCACTTTTTTGGCTTCTGCTGCAACAGGCTCTAGGCCCTTTGTCATTCTGACAAGGCCGCTTTTATTCAGTTCAATCGCTACTTTTTGTGCAATGTGGGGGGTGTGTTGCAGTTTTACCTTCATTCAAGCGCCTTCAATATGATTTGACTAAAGAGACATCGGCCAAAACCGGCCACTTTAGTTTTATTTTCGTGATTTTACCCTACCTAAGGTAAAAATTTGATTATGCTTCAAAAATGTGAACTTTCATAATAGACTTATGTAAAGATACAACTCTCCGAAGGCTCCGGCTTTTGTATGGCTGTATCTGCCAGGGGCGCTCTTCTCGCTCTAAGCGGCGGCAATTTTGGCAAAACTCTAGGGGAGTCTCACGCAGCGCAAGAGTCTTGACTGCAATCTCGAAAGCTGTCAATTTTTTCTTCCTACTGTCAAACATCACATCGGTAAATCTTTTTTGTCCTAGAGCTGCTCCTAATAATTATAGCTCATGAATTATTAACAATAAACAATTAAAGAACATTATAAATATTAAATGATAGAATGGATGTCATTTGTCTGTTCTTGACCTCAAGGAACACACAGGACAAACACAAGACGAACATTGTTACCCTGTTTTGGTTTTGAAGAGTAAAAGCGCACAGATAAAGCACAGCTGATCTGTTATAAAAGGAGTCTATTGTGAACGGATATGGAATGCATGGATGGGGATTTGGAATGGGGCTGGGCTGGCTAATACCGCTGCTGTTGATCGGCGTCTTGCTCTATTATATCAACAGCAGTAAAAGCAATAAAAACGAAGGGCTCTCGGCTAAAGAGCTCCTTGACAAGCGGTATGCCAAGGGCGAGATCGATGAGCAGGAGTATAAAAGAAGAAAAAGCCTCCTTGAAGATAAAGAAGAAGGCGAGTCATGAGCGCTGAAGCGAATCCGTATTGCGAAGATGACAGGTGCGATATCGGCCACGATTTTTACACCTGCCCCATGCATCCGGAGATTCATCAGGAACATCCTGGAGCATGTCCAAAGTGCGGCATGGCTTTGGAAAAAGAGGTCGAAGCATCGCTCACCGTCACGACACAATACACCTGCCCTATGCATCCGCAGATCATCAAAGATGAACCCGGCAGCTGTCCCAAATGCGGCATGGCGCTTGAGCCTGTTACAGTAGAATCGACGCAAGACACTGCCGAGCTCGATGATATGAGCCGGCGCTTTTGGATCAGTGCGCTTCTCTCTTTGCCTGTTTTCATTGTTTCTATGCTCAACGATCTTGCTCCGCAATATCTCCCTGAGGGGATTTCCATGAAGAGCATCCAATGGTTTCTCTTCGTCCTCTCTGCACCTGTGGTTCTTTGGGGCGGATGGCCCTTTTTCGTACGAGGCTGGAACTCGGTGCGGACATGGAACCTCAACATGTTCACCCTCATCTCTATCGGCGTCGCAACGGCATGGATCTACAGTATCACCGCACTCTTTGCACCCTCTGTTTTTCCGCCGCTGATGCAGACAGAAGAGGGACTGGTACATGTCTATTTTGAGGCGGCCGCCGTCATTGTTACTCTGGTGCTTTTGGGGCAGGTCTTGGAGCTGAAGGCACGCAGCAAGACCAACAGCGCGATCAGAACGTTACTTGAACTCTCACCAAAACAGGCGCACCGCATTGACGATGAGGGCAATGAAGAAGATATTTCTCTTGAACAGGTGAAGGTCGCAGACCGCCTGCGCATCAGACCCGGCGAGAAGATCCCGGTCGACGGTGTCGTCATTCAGGGCCAGAGTAACGTAGACGAATCGATGATTACAGGCGAACCCGTAGCCGTATCCAAATCACTCAACGATCCTCTCATCGGCGCAACACTCAACAAAAATGGAACCCTTCTCATGCGCGCAGAGCGTGTAGGAAGCGACACGATGCTCTCGCAGATCGTCCAGATGGTAGCACAGGCCCAGCGTTCGCGTGCGCCAATTCAGAAACTAGCCGATACCGTGGCAAGCTATTTTGTGCCCACCGTGGTGCTCTGCGCCGTTGCTGCTTTTTTCGGCTGGTGGTTTTTAGGACCGGAGCCCCGCTTAGCTTATGCTGTCGTTGCCGCTGTTGCGGTGCTTATCATCGCCTGTCCCTGTGCTCTTGGGCTGGCAACACCCATCTCCATCATGGTAGGAACAGGACGGGCCGCGCTTATGGGAATCTTGATAAAAGATGCGCGGACCCTGGAGACTATGGAAAAAGTAGACACCCTGGTCGTGGACAAAACAGGAACATTGACACAGGGAAAACCGACAGTGACCAGCATGAAGAGCGTACAGAACACAGATGAAAAAGAGCTCCTTCGCTATGCGGCAAGTCTGGAACGCGCGAGCGAGCATCCTTTGGCAGAAGCCCTCATCGAGCGCGCCAAAAAAGAGGAGCTCACCCTTGTAGATGTACAAAATTTCAAGGCCCTTACCGGCAAAGGAATAGAAGGTAAAATAGAAAATAAAAGTGTATTGCTGGGAAGCGAGAACTATCTTGAAAGTCTGGGCATAAGCACGCAAGAACTCTCTGAGCAAGCCGCTGTACTGCGTCGTGAAGGCCAGAGCGTTGTCTTTATGGCGCTTGAATCTAAATTCAGCTGTATTTTCGGAATCGAAGACCCCGTGAAAATTACATCCGCAGAGGCTGTCACTGCATTGAAAAAAGAGGGTATCCATGTCGTGATGCTCAGCGGTGACAATGAGACGACGGCTAATGCTGTGGCGAAGAAGCTCAATATTACCGAGGTCCATGCCAATGTCCTGCCTGATGCAAAAGCAGACCTTGTCAAAAGTCTGCAAAAAGCCGGAGCCATAGTTGCCATGACAGGCGACGGTATTAACGACGCGCCGGCCCTGGCGCAAGCGGATGTGGGGATTGCAATGGGGACGGGCACCGATGTTGCCATAGAGAGCGCCGGTATCACACTGATAAAAGGAGACCTCCTTGGCATCGTAAAGGTGCGAAAGCTCAGCCGCGCCACCATGAGAAACATCCGGCAGAACCTCTTTTTTGCCTTTGTCTATAACAGTGCAGGAATTCCCATTGCCGCAGGACTTCTCTACCCATTTTTCGGGCTTCTGCTTTCCCCCGTCATCGCCGCCGCCGCTATGAGTTTCAGTTCGGTCTCGGTGATCGCCAATGCGCTGCGACTGAAAAACAGCAAGCTCTGATAGTAGGGCGAGCTAAGCACTCTGCTTCTTGTTTCCTTACTTCATTTTAAGAACGTAAAAACACTTTATATATTATTAATTATTAACATTTAAGGTGTCTGCCTATACCATTTACACTGCGTAGCGAGTGCGAAACCAAACCGTGCTTAGATCTGCTAAAAACAAGGAGCCTAAGATGCCAAAAAAAACGATTGATATAAAAACACTGAGCTTAGCACATTCAAAAGAGGGAAAGATCAGTATATGCCACATAGAAAAACCTTACGGGGAGCACAGCAATCCGGTTGTGAGCATTGTTGTTTCCATGGAAGGAAAAAAAGAGGATTGGAAAGTGCATATCCCTTATGAAAATCTCGACGAACTTATAAAGGCGCTTCATGATGCTCGCAAAGTATGTGATATTCTTCCCCACCAACAACCTCACATTATGGATCTTGGAGCAGATACCGGCGGCGGACAGTAAATGCTCTTCGCCTTGTATGGTGTTGCCCACAACAGATAAAAAAACCTCTTTCTGCCTTAACGAAACCTTAAATAATATTTTAAAACAATAATAAATGAAAATATTATATTCTTAATTGTATACTCCTTGTATCTGTATGTAATACTAAAAGCCCAGTCTTCATACGATAATAAAACAAGGAGTATTAACATGAAAATAATGATAAATCTAGCGACAGGACTGCTTCTTTCCCTTATGGTAGTCGGATGTGCCTCGACGCCCAAGCCTTCCAAAGCACAAGTGCTAAGCCAAAACCAAGAGCTCTCTGCATTTCAGAGCAGTCTGGAAAGTGCACGTGCTAATGAAGTGGATTTTTTAGCGCCCGATGGCTTCAAACATGCCCAAAAAGAGTTTGATGCCGCCCTTGAAAATGCAGTCGATGGCGACGCTTACAGCGAAAACGTAGAGAGTGGAATGAGTGCCTTGAAAAAAGCCGAAAAAAATGCGCAGGAAAGTAAAACGCTTATGCGTGAGGCACTAACTGTCCGCGAGCAGGCTATTAAAGCGCGTGCGCATGAGATTCTGCCCAAAAAGTTTGCAGATCTTGATGCCAGGCTGCAGGACAATATGCGTCTGGTTGAAAAAGGAAAAGAGGAGGAGGCCAGAGAAGCGCGAGGGGAGCTGATCACTAATTACAGTGCGCTTGAGCTTATGGCCCTTGAGCGTGCGACCGTCACTCCAGCTCAGGAGATGATCAGTAAGGCCGAAGAGTCGGATGCAGATGACCTGGCTGCAAAAACCCTGGCACTCTCCAAAAAAGAGCTCTCGCTTGCGATCAGCATACTGCGGGCCGAACGGTCAGAACAAGATAAAGCTTCCGAACATGTAGCCCGCTCAAAAGCTTTGGCAGCACGCAGTATCTATATCTCGGACATCATCAAGCTCTTCAACCAGCGCGACTTCACCAATGAGGATATTGTCCTGTGGTATCAAGAACAGCTTGCAAGCATACACCGACCGCTGCCTACACCGCTAGTCTTTACAAAGAGCAATTATGAGGTCGTCACCGAGTTTGAAAACGATATCAAAGGTGTTCTTACAGCAGAAGCTGCAGCTCGTAACGAATTGCAGCTCACAGAGGAGAAAAACCAGCTTCTTCTGAATGTGGTCGCTGCACTAAGAGAGGAAAACATTGCAGTCTCACAGAGCTATAAAGGTCGTGTCGAAGAGATAGAAATGGCCAATAAAAAGGCGCAGGACCGTTATGAAAAAGTTCAGAACATGTTCTCACTGGCCGAAGCTGAAGTCTATCGCCAGGGGCATAACGTACTGCTGACAACATACGGATTCGATTTTCTACCTGGCGAAAGCGAGATCAAGTCTGACAACTTTGATCTTCTGAACAAGATCGTAGAAGCGATCAATACCTTTGAGAGCCCTTATGTCATCGTAATGGGACACACCGATTCGACCGGCAACGAGGAGAGCAACAAAGCCCTCTCCATAAAACGTGCCGAGACTGTCGCCTCTTTCTTGAAAAAAGTCGGAAAGATGTCTACTGAACGAGTGACGCATGAAGGATACGGAGAGTCCCGTCCGGTTGCCACTAATGACACCAAAGAGGGGCGCGCGAAAAACAGGCGCATTGAGATTCTTATCATCAACAAAGAGTAAGCACATACACAGGAGAGGTGTTATTCCGCCTCTCTTAACCGCTTGCTATATCTTTGATCGTAATAACAAAAAAGCTTTATTGTCAGAACCTTTGGACATAGCTCGCAAAAAAATGTCGTCCTTCTCGCAAGACTCCTCCGTCATGGCCGTAATAGTAGCTCGGCATAAAGACCTCTTCATCGAAAATATTTTTGACCGTTACCCGTACCTCGCTTGATGGGGAGAACCTGTAGGTTATCGTCTCGTCAAAGACATGGTATGAGGGTGCAACGGGCTCATCTGGCCAGGTCAGTTCCGTCGCCGTTGTCGCGGAGTTATAATGCCAGGTTGTGCCAAAAGAGAGGGCGTTTGTCGGACGGTAGATGTACATCGCCTTTAGCATGATCTTTGAGATGTCCGGCATACGCTGGTCCCAGGAGGGGTCAGAATACTCAGGAGGGATTGTGTATTCCGTATTGAGATAGGTCGCATTGAAGTAGAGGTTGTGGGCCGTTGCTGTGCGGAAGAAATACTCGAACTCGGCACCCTTACTCACCCTGTCTTCATAGTTCCTGTATCCCGGGTCCGTATCAGGGTACTCTTCGAGGTCGATGACATTGCTCAGCTGCGAGTAGAAGAGATTCAGCGAGAACTTGTTGTAGAAGTTGGGCGAATAGATGGCGGCTATCTCATAGGTATCGCTCTCCTCGGGCCGGATGTTCTCATCTCCCGCGCGGAAGTTGATGTGGCCGTTTTGATAGGCCTCTATCAGTGTCGGAGCGCGGAAAGCGGAGCCGTAGAGAAGCTTTAAAACCATTTCGTCACTGGCGCGGTAGACAAGGGCTGCTCTTTTGCTTAACTTTGTCCCGAAGTCAGAGTAGTTATCCGCACGCAGCCCCAGAGAGAGGTCAAGATCCTCGTTAAGCGAGATAAGGTCCTGAAGATAACCGTAGAGGATGTTTCGGCTTAGGTCATTTCTCAAAAGAGTGGTCGTCGGGTTGGCCCAAAAGGCCGATTCTCTTTCGGGACGATATCTGAAATTAGGAAAATTTGGGTGATTCTCTATCGCCGTTTTATTTGCTGTGATGGCATTTTCCACGCTGCTGTAGAAGTCGTCTTTGACGACTTCTACTCTGCGTGCTCCCGCACCGACCAAGATATCGTTTGAGCTTATCTCCGGCAGCGTCAAAATCGTTTCTGCCTCGTAGTTCTGCTCCTGGGAGTTCTCGTGGTAGAAAAACCCCTCCTGCATATCGATGCCGACACTGAGAAACTTGTCTCCATTTATATCACCGGCCGTATCGGCAACACTGTAGATATTCGCTCCGACATCCAGCTCTCTGTGCGAAAAGTTGGCCTTTGTCTGCAGTGTGTAGCCATCACACACGCTCTTGTAGGAGAGCTGGGAGAAGAAGTAGGAGTTCATATGCTCCTTCTCCTGATCGCCTATGGGATCAAGATCCTCTTCGAAACCGTAGAAGTTGCCGTAGGTGTTCTCCTTGTAGCGGGCCAAAAACTCAAAGCCGCCGTTTACGGCCTTGAAACCGAGGGTAAAGTCCTGCATTGCCTCGTCGGTCTGTGTGCCATAATTCGAAAAGTCCGCCGGCAGCTCTATATGTTTGTCATTTTGTTTGTAATAGCTGTCGGTAAAGATTTTCCAGTCACCCGCAGTAGCAGAGAAACTTCCGCCTACGGTTCGGTCTTTGTAGCTTCCCGTTGCGACATAGACCTGGTTCTCATTTTTTTCGCTCCCGAGTTTGGTGATGACATTGACGGTGGCGTAAAAAGCACCTGCTCCGTAAAGCGTTGAGCCGGGACCGCGAAGGACTTCTATCTTCTCCACAAGCTGCATAGGAAAATCCATGTAGAAGCTGCTGCTTCCCTGAATCTCGTTGTTTATCGCGACACCGTCTATCAGGATCTTGATCTTGTCGGAGAGATAGGCATTGGGGTTTTTAAAACCCCTGACAGTGGTGATGTTGTAACCCATAGGAGAGAGCTGCATCTGGATGCCCGGAAGCATCGCCAGGGCTTCGCCGATATTTTGAATCCCCCCATCAATATAGGTCTGCGCATTGATGACCGTCACGACAGAGGGCAGATAATCAACATTGAGAGATTTTTTGGTCGCGATCTCGCTGACATTGTCCAGCAGAGACTCAAAATCATCAATATCCTCGGCATTCAGAGCAGAGGCAATGGATAGAAGCATGATAGACGAAAGTATGACTTTTTTCACTGTTATCGCCTTACAATATCTTTATATTAAGTAGAAAAATTATATTATTAAACTTATAGACAATATTAAGATATTTTATATTACATAAGGTTTAATAATCCATCATTTATAGGCTGTCTGAGTAAAAAAGCAAATTCAACCCAATAAATAAACAATTTCAAAAGAAGAGAGGTGAAATGTATCCAAAACATAATCTGTTTCGTTTATTGCTTCTCATCTGCGTGTTCTGCAGCTCAGGCAATCTTAATGCCTTTGTCTATGATAATGATGTTTTGGATATCTTCTCAAAAACCCTGCCGCGTCTCATCTTGATGAGCAGCCAAAAAGAAAAGGTAAAAAACAGCCTTGAGATATGTTTGTTGTACGAGACAGTCGACGAGAGATCTGCTTTGGCCCTGGTCGAGAAGATAAACAGCAACTATCCCCACGGTATAAACAAGCGCCCGATAAAACTTGTGACAAGTAGCTACTCGGATATGGAGCCCTGCAAGCAGAGCCAACTGATCTTTATGTTCAATGCGGAGGATACAACTATCAAAAAAGCCCTCGAGTTCTCGGCCAAGCACTCTTTAATGACGGTCGCGTATGACAAAAGACTCCTTGAAAAAGGAGTGGGAATCTCTTTGTTTCTGGGCAGAAAAGTAAGCCCCTATTTCAATGTCAAAGCCCTGCACAGAAACAAAGTAGAGATGGACAATGTCCTCTTGAGAATTTCAAAAATCTATGAAGGAGAAATCAACTGATGCGCAGTATTAGTATTGAGCTGAAGATAGTAGTCAGTATTATCGTGTTTACGATCTTTATTGTCTCACTGGAACGATACCAGATCTCTGAAAACATCATAGCGCAGTTTGTCGCGTCCAAAAAATCAAAACACACGCTTCTTAAAGAGACGATTTCCCCTATTATAGGCTTGAACCTCTCTTTGGGCTTACGGAGCGCAAACAAAGAGTATCTGGATCAGATCATGAAACAAAATGCTGACCTCTCTTCCATCAAAGTGCTAGACCCAAGCGGAAAGACTCTCTATAGCAGCTCAAAAGTCTCTGAGCAGATCCTTACAAAAGATCCAAACGATATGAATTTTTTCAACAAAAACATACTCGATCCTGTCACAGCGGAAAACCTGGGATCTGTTCAACTGTATTTTTTCGATCATGAGTATCAGCAGGTAGTCGAAAAGAACAAAGAGACTACCGTCAAAATGTTTCTGCTCACCTTTGTGTTGCTGCTCATCTTTGTAGCCTTTGTCAAAAGAGAGTTTCGCCACCTCAAAAAACTCAGTCGAAGTGTCCTCTCTTATGACCCCAAAGAGAACAATTTTAACCTGAAACACTCTCCCCGAACAGACGAGGTAGGCATCATACACAATGCCATCGTTTCGATGGTTGAGAAAATAAATTCACACGCAAAGCTCCTCGATGATATCAATATCTCTTTGGAACAGAAGATCAAAGAGAGAACACAGCAGCTCGAAGATGCCAACTCCAAATTAAAAGATCTCGCCATTACCGACGAGTTGACACAAGTCGCCAACAGGCGCCATTTCACAACACATATGAAAGAGATCTGGGAACTCGCCAAACGTAAAAATGCTGTTGTCTCTGTCATTATGTGCGATATAGACCATTTCAAAGATGTTAACGATACCTACGGGCACACCATGGGAGATGAAGTGCTTAAGCGCATTGCCAAGATCATGAAAGATTCATTGCTCAGAAGCACAGACTTCGTTGCAAGGTTTGGCGGCGAAGAATTTGTGATCATCCTCTACGACACAAAGACTGATCAGGCAAAAATACTCTGCGAGCGGATACAGAGCAGTCTCGGCAAGGTTCACGGTTTTGAATTAAACGGTAAGAAAACAGGCCCAGTCACCTTGAGTTTCGGTATCAGCAGCATGATACCGGACATAGACAACAGTTCTGATGACGCTGTGCGCACAGCCGATATAGCCTTGTACCAGGCTAAGAATAATGACAGAAATTGCATCGAAATATACCTTGAAAATAGAGCACAGCCACGCATTGGCTAAAACTACTGCAAGGAAATACATGAATGATAAAAACATATTGGCGGACATTGGCGAATCTCTGGACCAGCTCTCGCTTTTGGCCTTGGAGCACAGTTTTAATGCGGTAATCATCACAACGGGAGATGTCAAAGATCCGATCTTTGTCTATGTCAATACTGCCTTTTGTGAAATGACGGGCTACTCCCGGGAAGATATCGTCGGGAAAAATCCAAAGATACTGCAGGGGCCAAAAACAGACTTCAATGAGATCGCGCGCCTCAAAGAGTGCCTGAACACAGGAAAATATTTTCACGGTTCTACGGTCAACTACAAAAAAGACGGTTCGGCCTATGATGTCGAGTGGAACATCTCGCCTATCTTCGCACATGAGGGTAAGATAAAGTATTTTGTCTCCTTTCAAAAAGATATCACCCTGCAAAAAGAGCTGCAAAGAAGAAACGAAGAGCTGATGATCTACCAGAGCAAGCTCGCCTCTATCGGAGAGCTGATGAACTCCATTGCCCACCAATGGAAACAGCCGCTCAGCGCCATCTCTCTCGCGGCGCAATATATGCAGATGAGCCTCGCAAGAAACCTTGACAAGGCTAAACTTGAAGAGAAGATCTCTGGCATTATCAAACAGACGAAGTTTATGAACACTACCGTCACCTCATTTCAAAACTTTTTGCGTCCGGCTGATCTGAATACTTCCTTTTCTCTTTCGCGCGCCATTGATGAGATATTGACCCTTGTCAAAGACGACCTCTCTGTCAACCGCATCAAGGTCTCCTGCGCACTCGAAACAGCAGATATCTCTATAAAAGGGAGTGAAAACGAGTTCAAGCAAGTGCTTTTAAACCTCCTGACAAACGCAAGAGACGCCTTCAATGCCAAAGAGAGCAGCACAGAACGAGAGATAAAATTTTCAACGCTTTGCAAAGAGGCCCACCTTGAGATAAAGATCACAGACAACGCAGGCGGCATTCCCTCATCGCCGATAGAGAAGATCTTTGAAAACAACTTCAGTACCAAAGCCGACAAGGGAACTGGCATCGGGCTTTACATCGTAAAAAAGATCTTGAAGCGGATGGAGGGAGAGATAAGCGTGGAAAATGTCGAGAACGGCGCGCGGTTTACCATTGTCCTTCCCGCTTATCGGGATCTGGTATAAAGCCTTCAGCAAAGAACTTGTTAACAATTTGTATTGTGTTTATTATAAGTATCGCAAATGACATAGTCTGATAAAAGTTGGGAAGACGCAGCATGATAAGCTGATAAAGAGGCGTCAAAAACGGTCAAAAACATTAAATCGATCTACATGGAAGCCAAGGTAGATAAAATAAAATTTGTCTCCTTCCGTATTAACGCAAAAATATCTTTTGTGCTTGAAAGCAAAATCTATAGTTCTTTGGGGAACTTGGCGTTTTGACCTGTAAAAACCACTGACAGCTAATACTAGGGATAAAAATTCTATCGGCTTGGTGTATTGACCATCCACATGGAATGAATGTTGAGATAGCCCCAAAAGGACTGTATGTATTCTTCGGTTATCCCCTCGTCTAATAGCCCCGGCAGTATGATAGTATACAGTTCCAGCCATTTGCGGCGGGAAAACTCGTCTATTCTAAAAGGGGAATGACGACCGACGATTTGAGGTTCTCCGCGGTGCTGGTTGAAGTAGTCGGGGCCGCCTGAGATCTGGATCAGGTAATCGGCGGCGTTGATCTTTGCCTGCTCAAAATCGTCCTCATCGTTGATCGGAAACAAAAACGCGATGTCGCTGACACGGATCAGCTCGTAATGGGTATAGACCAACTCCCTGAAACGCTCCTCACCCACCTCGTCATAAAAACCCGGATGCGGCACTGTCACATCAGGTCGCTCCCCCCATGTTCCTTTTGTAATCTCTAAATTTAAACTCATTTTTCCACCTTAGTCATAAGTTGTGTTATTTCAGATGCTTTTATAGGCTCCATCTTGCCAAAAATCTTTGCCATAGTCGTCGGCGTGAGCGTTGTAAGGATCGCGCTTGCCTCTTTCGCGTCCATCTTGCTTAAGACTTCAGCAGCCGAGGAGGCTTTCATCTTGGAATAGGTCTGCGACACCTTGTTCATCTTCTGCTCTTTGAGCTCTTGGAGCGTCTCTTCGTTTTTCTGCAACATTTTAGAGACTTCTTCCTCGCGCGCTTTCAGGTCTGCTTCTTGTGCATTCAGGGTCTGCTCTTTTTGCGAGAGGTTTGCCTCTTTCTTTTTCAGCAGCTCTTCCGTCGCCTCTTTGAGCGCATTGAGCGCCTGTTCCTGCTCGTCGATGCGCTCAAGCTCCAAAATCAGCTCCTGTTTGCGCTCTTCAAAGATTTTGGTACAGTCGTAAAGTTCACTTTTTGCTTCTATATTCAGACTTGCCATACAAAGATAAAGACAAATCATCAAAACTCTATGCATCATTTTTCCTCTTGTTAAAACCCATCAAAGCAATCTCGTCAAGCTCTTTTGCATCTTTTATTTTTTCCGCTCTTATCACTTTTTCTATCTCTGTTGTTTCAAGATACATGAATTTTTCGTATTCGATATTAGCAGTTTTGAGCTGTTGCATTGCTTTCATCAGTGCATTTTCCGCCGCACTGAGATTGTATTTATTAAAAGCGATCTCATCTATGACTCGTTGCTTCAAGAGCTGTATCTGCCGATAAAGCGAGAAGTCACCTTTTTGCGGCAGCGCCATAGCACGCAGTTCTTCTGTCGCAGTTTTGATCTTCTCTTGTATCTGATAGATGGTGTGATGGCAGGACTGTACCGCTTTTTCCATCATATCAAGACGATCTTTTTTGAGTTTTACCAAGGAGGTGTATTGGGTCTTCATCTAGAAGACACTTTTGAAGAAGAGAGAAGCGCTAAAGGAGTGAATTCGAACAAACATCTGCGCTCCTCTTGGTCTATAAAAGAATAGTATCGTTTCTGTCCGGTGAAGTCGAGACCATACCGATCTTAGTCTCCGTCACTTCTTCTAAAAACTTCAGATAGCTTTTTGCTGTCTCAGGAAGTTCATCCCAAGAGCGCACGCCCTCAGTCTTGTCCCAGCCGAGGAAGCTTTTATAGACAGGTGTTACATTTTCGATGTCAGAAGGCATATAATCGATCTGGCGGCCTTCATACTCATAAGCAATACACATCTTGACCTCCTCAAAACCGTCAAGAACATCGAGCTTCATAATAGAGAGCTCATCGCAGCCGTTGATGCGAGAGGCATGCTTACAGGCAACTGCGTCAAACCAGCCGCAGCGGCGAGGTCGTCCGGTCGTCGTTCCAAACTCATGGCCCTGCTCGCGCAGTCTGTCGCCGTCTGTACCAAAGTCTTCCGTCGGAAAAGGGCCGTTACCTACGCGGGTGCAGTAGGCTTTGACGATTCCCGTGATGTTTCCGATATCTTTCGGGGAGATACCAAGACCCGTACATGCACCCGCTGAGATCGTCGAAGAGGATGTCACATAAGGATAAGTTCCGTGGTCGATGTCAAGCAGCGTGCCCTGAGCGCCTTCAAGAAGGACTTTTTTGTCGTCTTTCATCAGGTCCCAGGCCATCTTGGTCGTGTTGCAGACAAAAGGAAGAAGACGCTCGGCATATCCTGCAAGTTCTGCTCTAAGCTCCTCTTTTGAAGGAAGCGAAATATCCATCGCCTTGAAGACTGCCTCGTTCTGCTCAAAATGTTCTATGATATTTTCCGTCAGCAGGTTGATGTCTTTCAGCTCGCCCATTCTGTGGCCCGAACGCGAGATCTTGTCCGCATACGAAGGCCCGATACCGCGGCCTGTCGTTCCGATGGCCTTCTCTCCGCGCATCTTCTCTTTTGCCTGATCGATTGCGATGTGGTAGTTAAGGATCATGTGTGCTGATTCAGAGACGAAAAGACGCCCCTCCAGCTTGTCAAACTGCTTCATCTCTTTGATCAAAGCTTCAGGACAGACCACAACGCCGTTTCCGATGATGTTAAGTGCTTCAGGATTCAAAACGCCCGAAGGGATAAGGTGAAGCGCGTATTTCACTCCGTCTACCCAGATGGTGTGGCCGGCATTGTGCCCGCCCTGATAACGTGCTACCGCGTCATACTTTTGGGCCAGAAGATCAACGATCTTTCCTTTTCCCTCATCGCCCCACTGGATACCTACGATTAAATCTGCCTTGCGGCTCGATTGGATAGTTGTCATTCTTTACCTTCTAGTTTTTCAATAATTTTATCCGTATAGAGCGCAAAGCCTACGGAGGTCACGTCATCATTCTTGTAGCGTCCGCCGCGCGCATAGACGTCGTTGGCTTCGATCATTCTGAAATAAAGCTCATCATAATAGAGCATCTTGGCGTAGTACAGTGGTGCAATCACCACCTTTGCATACTCTATATTTTGCGCCAGCTCTTTGATGCGGACCAATTCTTCTTTGATGATGTCGGGAACAAGCGAAATCACCGTATCGATGTCCTCGACTTTTTCCAGATAGATCAGCGCCTTCAGCCAATGCAGCTTTCGATCAAGAAGCTTTTGGATGTTGATATGGCGGAAATCATCCAGATCGATGTCCAGCTCTTTGGAGAGCAGCTGAGGGATGCGGATATTGCTGATCTGCAACAGAGGCTTGATATTTAGAGCATTGACTATGTCCACGGCCGACTGGAGCGCTTTTGAAAGATCTTTTTCACCGATATACTCCGCACCGATCTGATAGACCTCTTTGGAAGGGTACATATAGATAGGCTGGATATAGAACCACTTCTGATGGGTCGTGTTGCGTCCGAGACGTTTGTCCAGAAGGCGCACGACATCTATCGTCGAGTCGGCGCGAAGGGTGAGCTGATAGTTCTGCATGTCATTGACGCGGATCAGCTCTTTTTCATTGGCGATGCTTAGGTGCTGATGGTATGAAAACAGCGGTGTGATAAGCTCTTCATAGCCGGCTTCATACAAGACATCGCTTGCAACGGCTTCGATCTCGCGCTTTATCTTGGCTGTTTTGCCGAAGTAGAGCTTTGCACCCGAGGGAATCTCATGTTCTAATTTCATTATTTTATATCTTCCTGATTTGTCAATGAAAAGTAGAGTTCATTAAAAATCTTATTGGCTGTCCCGTCATAGACTCTGCGCCCCATTTTGTCCAAGGCAAGCTCTACTGCATTGACGACCCAGGAGATCTCATAAGGCTTGATCAGACCCATCTGGTTGATGCGGAAGATCTTACCCTTGAGATGATCCTGCCCGCCGGCGACGTTCACGCCGAAATCGCTATTGAGGATATTTCTGATCTTTGAGGCGTCATCGTCAATGATCGTCGTCATAGATCGCGCAGGCGTTTGCGGGTAAGAATTCAGGCCAAGGGCCTCCAAAGCGCCAAGCACCGCAGCCGCACGTTTTTGTGTATCCGCATAAAGCTGCTCGAGTCCTCCCTCTGCATCGATCTGCTTGAGCACGGCAAGCAGACCGATCGTCAAGGTTGTCGCGGCTGTCCATGCCGTCGTATTGGCACGCTGGTTTTTGATCTCGGTGGCAAGGTTGAAGTAGTAGCCTTTGCCTTTGCCGATCTTCTCGATGGCCGCGTTACTCAGTCCCAGGATAGACAGACCGGGAGGAAGCATCAAGGCTTTTTGGCTTCCCGCCAGTACCGCGTCGATGTTGCTCACATCGATCTTCTCTACGCCGATGGCCGTGATCCCGTCGGCGATGACCATGATATCGGGACGAACTTTTTTCACGGCGGCGGCGATGGCTTCTACCGGATGGCGAAGTCCGCCCGCAGACTCGGAGATCTGAATCGCAAGGGCGTCTATCGCAGGATTTTTTGCCAGGGCCTCAAGCACATCCTCGATATTTGCC
Source organism: Arcobacter sp. (assembly GCA_024637195.1). Lineage (GTDB taxonomy): Bacteria > Campylobacterota > Campylobacteria > Campylobacterales > Sulfurimonadaceae. The sequence continues at coordinate 220,082 of JAGXFN010000002.1, read as the reverse complement.
GGAGTATTCCATTCATACTTAAGCTCGACGCTGCCCAGAGCATTTGCCTGGGCGATCTTACCGAAACGCTCGCCAAATTTGCCGGAGTTGATGTTGAGAAGCGTGTGGTGGCAAAGGTTTATCACTGCCGATTCCATTGCACCTGTTCCGCTTGAAGCGAGCATAACCACTTCGTCGGTACCGAAAAGCTTGAAAAGCTCTTCTCTTGTTTCTTTGAAAATCGCCTCAAATTCCGGGGTGCGGTGGTGAATTGTCGGTTCTGCCATTGCTAAACGGATGGATTCTGGTACGGGTGTAGGTCCGGGTGTAAAAAGTAGCATAAAGCTCCTTTGATAAATAGTATACTTAAAACAGAAGTTCAGCAGCACTCATTCTTTAAACATACGGGCGCAATTCTATCTAAAAGATAGTTAGAAGACAATAAAGGGCACTTCTAAAAGTAACGACCCCTTAGCAAAACTTCTCAGACCGAGTTCAGAAGCTTCTGCAAAAAAAGCCTTCTGTCGATTTTAAATATCGGTCTGTGCAAAAATTTAACTATACTTACGTCAATAGACTTCTTGTTCAGCTTTACCGTTGAAAAGTGAAGCAGGAAATCCGATAAAATATCAAGGACAACTATGACACTTTATGAAGCGGCTATCCTGGGCGTGGTTGAAGGGATTACTGAGTTTTTACCAGTCTCTTCCACGGCGCATATCGCACTGACGTCGCAGATGATGGGGATAGCTCAAGACGAGTTTATGAACGCCTTTAACATCATCATACAGATCGCACCTATCTTTTCGATCATGATCATCTACTATAGCACGCTCTTACAGAGTCTTGAGATCTGGAAAAAACTCATCGTCGCCTTTATCCCGACCGGTGTCATCGGCCTTCTTTTTCATAAACAGATCGAGGTAATGTTCTCGGCCAACAGTATCGTTTTGTGGATGATCGCAACGGGTGTCTTCTTTTTGATCCTGGAGTTTGTCTACACCCGAAGGGGGCATCACACCTTTGAGCTTGAAGAGGTCAGCTACAAGCAGGCTATCTTCGTCGGATTTTTCCAGGCCCTCTCCTTGATTCCGGGAATATCGCGTTCGGGAAGTACGATTTTAGGAGGAATGCTTCTGGGAATGAAACGTGAGGTGTCGATGAGTTTTTCATTTTTGCTGGCGATACCGACGATGACCGCAGCCTCGGGCTACACCCTGTTTAAAGAGTACAGCAGCCTCACCTTCGACGGAGCGTCTATGCTTTTGATGGGCTTTTCTGTCTCTTTCGTCGTCGGATGGCTGGCCGTCAAGAGTTTTTTGGCCATCGTTGCAAAGTACAACTTCACCCCCTTTGGCATCTATCTGATCGCTTCGGGAATCCTCTTCGGCATCTTCGGGGTAGAGCTTTAAGACTGGAATACATTTTGCTTTAGTTCTTGCGGACAACTCATATCGAGCCCGCATAAGGATTTTAAGATGACATTAAAAGCACTTCATCTCATTGACCGCTTGAGCGAATCACTTGAATCATTTTTATGTTCGTTGAGCAAAAAAATACTATAAAAAAAGAGCCCTGAAAGTACAAAGTTCAGGGCTTGCCTCCTCTTTATCACTCCCGTATCTTTCGTATCACCCCTCATTATTTCATTAGAAAACAGAAAGTTTTTCTCTCGGGCTCGACCCGGGGATCAACCTCTTGCTATAATAGATTTAAAACAGTTAGACCATTCTGTTCGTAACGCAAAACCCAAGGATGACGAAGGAAGAGACATTTATTTATACTTGTCACCTGACCCCTAACTTTCTAGTTCCTATACTTGTCACTAGACCCCTAGTTCCCACTTATTTATAATTTTATTTTTTTTTACCCGATTGGCACTTATGGGAAATTTATTTGGGTTTTTAGAGGTACCCTAAGAAAATTATAATACTAAATATGTATAATTATTTTTTATTATGAAATTAAGTAATCATAGGTTTCTATACTAAGTAAGGAAATATAATGTTAAAAAAAGTAATTTCATCAGTTGCATTAACACTAATAATGTCAACGAATTTAATTGCATTAGATATCTGTCCAGGAGAACACTATTTTACTCTAGAGAAAGTAGAGGGTTTTAATTTTCCTGATGAATCTACGAGACAGTTTTGGCAATGCCTTGATTCTAATAATGGAGCAATATATTGGGATTTTCAACCAGGTGTGCAAAGATTTGAGTGGTGGACTGAGTATGCTGGATTTTCATCATGTCCAAAAGGAACTGATCATTATGGTGACTTTTGCCTTGAACCAAAAACTGCTAAACTGCCAAAATTTAATAATGTTTCTAAGCCAGGAGAACCTGAAAAAGGAGATGCCGGAGCTGAACCGATGTGTGTTAACTCTTTCGTTATTCCAAAAACTCGTGAATTTCACGAAGATATTGAAATAACAGGTGTAAAACATACTCTTCACTATGCGAGTTCAAGAACTGCTGATTATATAGATGGAATGGGTGATTATGTTGTTACCGATATAGCTAATGGCTGGACTCTATCAAATGTCCATCATTTTAAAGCACCTTACCTTTATCTTGGAAATGGTAGCGTGGTAAAATTAGAAGCGTCACAATATACTGTTAATGGAAATAATGAAATTATACTTTATAATGAAAATCATATAGGTCATCAGTTTGATATAAATGGAAATATTGTAAGAAGTTTTGATTCTATCACAGGCAATACATTATTTTCATTTTCCTATGACTCTAATGGTTTACTTCTTGGTATAACAGATCGTTTTAATCTAACGACTACTATTAAACGTAGTAAACAAGGAAAAGCATTATCTATCATAGCCCCTCATGGTGAAATGACAAAATTAAAAGTTGATAGAAAAAATAATCTACTTAGTGTTCAATACGAAGATCGATCAGCATATACCTTTAAATATGATGTTGGTGCTTTAATGTCTCAAGAGAAAGATCCGATCAGTAATAGTTTTTTACATAATTTTGACAGTTATGGAAGACTTACTTCACTCACTGATGCAGTAGATGGGACATGGGAATTTTATAATACTGGAGATAGTACAAAAGGTTTAATCCTCTTAACTGATCCTGAGGGAGAAACAAGTAGTTTTGAAAACTTTTATCCTGTTAATGGAACGCAAACCTCAAAAAGCATATCCCCTACTGGTGATATAACGACAGTTACAACTACTAATGATGAACTTGAAGTTACAGCTACCACATGCGGTCTTTCAACTAAAAATGTATATACATATGATGATATTACAACTCAAAAAAGATTAGCATCAAATACTATTACAACTCCCAATGGTTTAACGAGTACTAGAAGTATGAGTAGAGAGTATATTTTTAATGGAGTATCTACGGAAGAAGTTATAGACACCATTAACTTCAATGGAAATACTCATACACTGACAAAAGATTATACAACTCATAGAGAGACTATTGCCTCACCTGAAAATAGAAATATTGAGATAGAGTTTGATCCTATTTCTGAACAAGCAGTTTCTTTGGTTCAATCAGGAATTGAACCAATTCTATATAGTTATAATAATGAAGGCAACCTCTTAGCACAAAAACAAGGAGAGCGTACTCAGGTTTATCAATATGATGAAAGAGGAAATGTTGCAAGCTATACGAATTCTATGGGTCAAACTACTAATTATGCCTACGATACACTTAATCGTATGACTAGTATTGCACATCCAAATGGTTATAGTACACTTTTTGAGTATGATGCCAACGGCAATATGTTAAAACTTACAACACCAACTCCATCAGATTATAGCTTTACTTATAACGGAGTAGATAAAAGGGTATCTGATATATCCCCATTAGGAAATGAAACACAATATAACTACGATAAAAAACGCCGTTTGATTAATATCCATAAAGCTTCCAGTAAAAATATTGACTACATCTACAGTGATGGACGTTTAAACTCTATTGTACGTCCTGAAGGAACAACCAACTATGTATATGGATGTGGAGACCTACCTATAAATGCTGCAATCGGAAGTAAAAGTATTGATTACACATATGATGGTGAACTATTAACTAATATGCACTATTCTGGAATATTAAATCAAAGTATTTCATACATGTACAATAATGATTTCCTTGTTTCTTCGATGGCATATGCAGATGGTGAAGAAAGTGTATTGTATGACAATGATGGCTTACTTGTTCAACGAGGTAATGCATCTATTACACGTAATAGCAGGAATGGACTTGTAGAGTCGATTGGAGAAGGTAGTTTTACTCAAAACAGAAGTCATAATGAATATGGAGAAATTTCTGCTAGCGATGATATGGTAAACATGAGCACACTTTATGGTTATAACATAGACAAGCGTGATATGAATGGGAAGATCATCCAAAAAACAGAGTATATAGGTTCAAATCAAGATGTATATACATATAGATATGACGAGATGGGTCGTCTAAGTAGTGTTGACAAAAACGGAGTAGCAACCGAATCTTACACATACAACGTAAACGGAAATCGTATAAGCGATAATATCAGCTACACCATAGAAGATCAGCTAGAACAAGTTGGGGATACGATATATGCATATGATGAAGATGGGTATCTTGCAAGTAAGGTAACACCTCTTGGAACAACACATTATAGTTATGGTACATTAGGGGAGCTACATAGTGTAGTTACACAGGAAGTTACCATTGAGTATTTACATAATGCTCATAACCAACGAGTAGCTAAGAAAGTCAATGGAGTAATCACAGAGAAATATCTATGGGCAGACTTAACTACACTTCTAGCTGTTTATGACGGAAGTGATAATCTTGTTCAGAGATTTGAATATGCTGATCAGCGTATGCCATATAAAATGACTTATAATGGTCAAAAGCATTATATGCATTATGATCAAGTAGGAACACTAAAAGCAGTTAGCTCGGAAGACGGTACAATCATAAAAATTATTGAGTACGATACTTTTGGTAATGTGCTTAGTGATAGTAATGAGACTTTTAAAGTTCCATTCGGGTTTGCAGGAGGTCTTTACGACACAGACACCAAACTCACAAGGTTTGGGTATAGAGACTATGATGCCCAAACAGGAAAGTGGACTGCTAAAGACCCTATAGGTTTTAGTGGTGGGGATACGAATCTTTATGGGTATGTGCTTGGGGATCCGGTGAATTTTGTGGATCCGGAGGGGTTAAATCCATTGATTGGTGTAGGTCTAGTAGCTGGAGCTTTTGTTGGAGGAGCTACGGCGTATGCAACTACTCCTAGTGGCGGTAATTATTTTCAGAATATGGTTGCCGGTGCACTAGCTGGAGCTTTAGGTGGCGCAGCTTTAGCAGTATCAGGACCATTACTTGGATTAACATTAGATGGAATAGCAAATAGTGCAAATGTGTTGAATGCGTGTAAATAGAATGAGTTTAACATTATTATTAAAATTAAAATTTCCTCTTGTTATGTTATTTATTATATTAATAATAATAACCGTTTGGAATCAATTCACATTTAGTAATTATCAAGAGATTATAGTGTTTTTTCCTTTACTAGTTTTGTACTTTAATCAAAGAAGATATGAATTGCTTAAAGAAGAAGGAATTAATATAAGTTATTATAATTATGAATTCATAATTTTTTTACTCTTATTATCATGTAATTTTGTTGCATTATTGAAAATATATTTTGAATATTTTTAGGCTATGGCAGATTGAAGCCAAAAGATTAGGGAGCGTTAGAAATTCTGTGTCCTATAAAGTGTTGACAGATCAGGGCACCACAGGCATTCCCTTTGGTCAAATGACGAGAGGTAGCCATTCACCCCTGAAGAAAAAGCAACATCTCCGTGAATGAATCTCCACTTTTACGGCAATTTGATCAAATCTTATTTACGATATTAAATAGCAGGGCCGGAGTTTTACTCTCCTTTATCTCTCCCGCATCTTTCGTATCACCCGTAAAATCGGCTTGGCATTGGCAAGGGCCTGGGAGCGGTGTGAGAGTTTTGACTTGACGCTCTCATCAAGTTCACCCAGAGTCTTGTCGTAGCCCTGGGGAACAAAACAGGGATCGTATCCAAATCCCGCTTCGCCTCTTGGCTCGCTCAGCACACTCCCGTGCATCCAGCCGTGGGTCGTGTACTCTCCCTCTTTGCAGACGATGGCAATCGCCGCCGTATAGAATGCGGGCGAGCTTTTAAGGCCTGTTTTTTTCAGCTCGCGCATCAGTTTGTCCAGGTTGTCCCTGTCGCTCGCTTCTTCTCCGCCGTAACGCGCGGAGAAAACCCCGGGTGCACCGTCTAGGACCTCCACGCTGATACCGCTGTCATCAGAGAAGACGATCGCCTCCTCATCGCCCAAAGCCTTGTAGACTGCTCGAGCCTTAATCAGAGCATTTCCCTTGAAATCCGCCGCGTCTTCAACGATCTCAAAAGGCTCGATCAGGTCGCTGTAGGGTATCACTTCAAAATCGCTGTACATGGCCGTGATCTCTCTTACCTTACCCTTATTTGATGTTGCTAAAACTAATTTCATATTTAATCCTCAACTAAGATTTATATTAGAGCTTGTCTTAAAATAAATTCATTATAATGGCGTCATTCTATCCAAGGTAGGTTATTTATATGTTTAAAACGATCTGGCCACTCTCGGCAATCTTATCCATGCGGTTTCTCGGACTTTTTCTAGTTCTTCCGGTACTCTCGATCTATGCAATGGAGATGGAAAACGCTACGGCTCTTCTCGTCGGTGTTATCGTCGGCGGATATGCGCTGACTCAGGCGATCTTTCAGGTTCCCTTCGGAACGATCAGCGACAAGATCGGGCGCAAGCCGACACTGGTCTTCGGTCTGCTTGTCTTCTTTGTAGGTTCCGTCGTCTGTGCGCTCAGCACGGATATCTATATCTTGATGCTTGGGCGTTTCTTGCAGGGTGCGGGGGCTATAGGGGCCGTTGTTCCGGCTATGATCTCAGACCTTGTCTCTGAAGAGTCTCGCGGCAAAGCGATGGCGATGATGGGCGGCTCAATCGCTCTGGCCTTTGCTTTGGCTATGGGACTTGGTCCTGTTTTGGGGGCTTCTTACGGTGTGGCTTCACTCTTTTGGATCACCGCGGTCCTTGCTATTGTCGCTATCTTTTTGGTCTTTGTCAAAGTGCCGACGCCGCCGCGCATCCGCCACGTCTACCACAACACGATCAAGACCGCTGACATCCTCAAAGACACGAACCTTATGGGCATGTTCATCATCAACGGTATGCAAAAAGGTCTGATGACGATCGCCTTCGTTCTTATTCCTATCATCATGACAGCTCCGCTTGAAGACGGCGGCTTTGCCTGGGCAAAGGCTGAACTGTGGAAGGTCTACCTCCCGGCGATGATCTTCGGACTGATCGCTATGGGACCGGCCGCTGTCTTTGGCGAAAAACATAACAAGGCGAAACAGATCTTTCTGGTCTCTATCGTTCTCTTTGTCGTCGCCTTTACACTGATGGGAACAACCGACTCCTCCACGCTCTTTATCCTCGGCGTAGTGAGCTTCTTCATCGGTTTTAACATGATGGAACCGCTGGTGCAGTCTTTGATCTCAAAATACGCCAAGGTCCACCAAAAAGGCGCAGCTCTTGGGATGTCAAACTCTTTTGCCTACTTCATGACCTTTATCGGCGGAACCTTTGCGGGTCTGATGCTTGACATCTCCGACAGAGAGACCCTTGGACTCAGCCTCGCGGCGGTGGGTCTGCTCTGGCTCATCTGGACGGCGCTCAAGCTCTCCAACCCTCTAAAACACGCGCATTTGTATGTTTCTGCTGATCATGTCGATATGAAAAAACTCGAAGCGCTTGAGCATGACGCGATTGCGGAGTGGTATGTGAATGAGACTGAAAACCTTGTCGTGGTCAAGTACCGCAAGGATGAGATTGAAGAAGAAGCCCTAAAAAACAAGATCATTCACTGATCTTGTTTTGGTTGAAGAAGCTGAGCCGTTAAAGGCTCAGCAGATTGATCACCTCTACACGTTCGCCCTTCTTGAACACACCGCTCTGCTCCCCTGTTACCACAAGTGCACACGGCCCTAACATATTGGTCAGAATCGCCGAAGAACCTATTTTTTTGTCTTTGAAGTCTGCCTCGTAGCGGCCGTTTTTGTAAAGCAGGTTGCAAGGCGTGAACTCTGTTTTTTTTGCCCGTTTGTCAAAGTCTTGCATCAGCACTGCTTCGACCGTCTCAAGTCTGGCCTCCTGCAAGAGCATGCGGCGGATCAGAGGGATGACATAGAGCATAAATGTCACAGTCGAGGAGAAGGCGAAGCCCGGCAGGGCAACGATGAACTTCTCCTCTTTTTTGGCCAGCAGAATATGCTGTCCGGGCTTGATGCGGACTCCCTGGTAGATCACTTCCGCACCCAGAGCAGGAATGATGTCTTTGACAAAATCATAGTCTCCGACACTCACTCCTCCCGTCGTCACGATAATGTCCGCAGAGTCCAGGGCATTCTCAAAAGCTTTGGTGATCGACGCGATATCGTCTTTTACGATACCCAGCTGCACGGCCTTTGCTCCGCACTGTTCGGCCAGAGCGGCCAGGGTATAGTTGTTAGAGGAGCGTATCTGCGATGCATGCGTCGCGCTTTGGCCAAGATCAAGGATCTCGCTTCCTGTTGAAAGTACCGCGACACGGGGCATGACAAATACAGGCGGCATTACGACATTCAAACTTGCCAAAACGCCTATCTCGGCATAGCCGAGCTTCACGCCTTTTTTCACCAAAACATCGCCCTTTTTGAAGTTCTCTCCCACAGGACGGACACTGAAGCCCTGAGGAACATCTTCATTAATGATGATCTTCCCCTCTTCAAAGCTCACGTTTTCAATGGGAATAAGCGTATCGGCGCCGCGCGGCATCAAGGAGCCGGTAAAGGTCTTGATGCAAAAACCGTGCAGGACCTCATCGATCTTTTCTGCACCCGCAGGATTGTCCCCTGCGACCTGAATATAGCCCATTTGCTGATCTTCTGCCATAATGGCGTATCCGTCCATCGCCGAGGTCGGATAAAGCGGCGAATTCTCGTGTGCTACGATATCTTCGGCCAGGACCCTTCCCAGTGCATCGCTTAAAAACACCCGCTCAATCGCCCCATGCTTTACTGTCAAAGCACTGAGTTGCAGCATCGACTCTTTGTATGAGATCATTTTTTCACCTTTAGCAGTCCGCTGCCTTTTATTTTTGTTGAACGATCTGCCGCATAGATGCGTATTCCGTCTTTGAGATCGTACTTCCAGATCGGGGCACTCGCTTTGAAATCCTCGACAAACTCATCGATCATTTCCAAGGCGACACGGCGTTTTGGAGAAAATATGGCGGCAATATAGGAAGATTTATGGAGGGGAACATCGCCACGTGAATGTGCCATTTTCAAAACAGCTCCGGAGGCTTTTGCCTTATCTTGCCATGCCTCGAACCAGGAGTTTAAGATCGGCTCATAGATATCAAAACTAAGTCCCGAGATACCCGCTTCGTCTCTTATCGTCCCGACAAAGGGAATAAATGCTCCGTAGTTGCTCTGTGCTTCTTCCTTGTACCAGCGCGCAAGTGTCTCTTCTACCGGAACAGGTCCGTCAAACAGTTCTAACATCAGCCGCCGCACACAGGAGGAAGCAAAGAGACTCGGTCTCCGCTTTTAAGAACTGTGTTTAAATCCGTCACCATCGTATCATTCACGGCGACAGCACAGCTCTCTAGCCAGCTTTTTAGCTCTTCATCTGCGCTCAGGTACACAGCAACATCATTCAAAGATGAAGCCTTCAGGCTGATCTTCTCTTTTTGTATAGGTCCTAAAAATTCTATCGTCACCATAAGCGACCTCCACTGTAAGGGGGCCATCACGCACACCCTTTTTAATAAATGCGATTATATCAAATTCAATAGAAAGGGGACTTTAAAGAAAAATCGTCCCCGCTCACATACAGAAATACGAAATTTATACCTCTTAAGCAAGACATACTTAAGACTCTTGCTATAATCATACAAAAAAAGAGAGTGCCGTGTCTGTATTGCAAGAGATAAGAACTGTCGTGTTTGATAAGAACTCAAACCGTATCACTCAGTCCGATCCTGTTTTTGAGACTCTTTTCAAAAATATTACCGAACTGAGTGTCTTAAATACTTTTCTTGCACAAAACTCGATGCTGAATGAAGAGTTCTTGCATAAACTGAGCATTGACGGCATGGAGCACCATCTGTGTTATCAGCGTAAGGATCTCTCAGAGAGTTTTGAGTTTCACTTCTTTTTACTCTCCGATGACTGGTCTGTCGTCAATCCTGCAGGCGGATGCGACATCTATGACCAACTGACGGGACTGCGCAACGAAAAGAACATACTCTCTTTGCTCAAGCATGAGATAAACCGCGCCGCTCGGGACAAAAACAGCTCGGCAACACTCATCATTGATATCAAGCACCTTAAAAACATAAACGAGATGTTTGGCTATCTTGCCGGTGACTATGTGTTAAAAGAGGTCGCTAAAACAGTAACGGGCAACACGCGTCTCTCCGATGCAACGGGGCGGTACAAAGGAGATAAGCTGGTCGTTCTTCTTTACAAAACGGATGCCCACGGCGCGATGCAGTATCTGAATCGCTTTGACAAACGTTTCGAGCAGATAGCCTTGAACTTCAATGGCTTCAGTTTTGATATAGAGTTCAACTTCGGCGTGACCATCTCTAAAGAAGAAGACACCGTTGACACACTTCTAGAGCGGGCCAACAATGCGCTGATAAAAGCGAAAAAAAGCCGCTCGACGCATGTGGAATTTCTCTTATAGTTTGGGCTATAATGACGTATGATTTTTGGAAAAATAGAGTATCTTAACCTTTTGCCCTTTCATATTTTTATGAAGCGCTATCTCAAAGGTTCACAGCAACAGCAGATCCTGCACTACAAGCGTGGCGTTCCCTCCCACATTAACACAGCATTTAAAGCACGGCGGGTAGATGCAGCCTTTATCTCCAGTATCGCTTCTCGCCGATGCACGTGTCTGAACCTGGGTATCATGGCGCGAAAAGAAATAAAAAGCGTACTTCTGCTTCCGGGAAAAGCGATCAGTGATGATGAGTCTGCCACCTCCAACCGTCTTGCCAAAGTCCTTCAGCTTGAAGGGCAGGTACTTATAGGCGACAAGGCGCTCAAACACTATCTTGGCCACGAAGATGATGCGATTGACCTGGCCAAACTCTGGTATGAACGCCAGCATCTCCCCTTTGTTTTTGCCCGTTTTTGTTATCACGGCAAGACAAAAACCTATCAAAAACTTTCGGCACGATTTTTGAGCTCTTCGCACAAGATACCCTACTACCTTCTTGAGAAGGCCTCCAAAAGAACAGGGATACCGCCCCAGGAGATACGGGAATATTTAAAACTTGTCGAATATGATCTTGACCGCCACGCCCTCCTCGGTCTCAAGCGTTTTTTGCGTCTTAGCGATGCCTTGGGCAGAGAACGTACTTTAACGCCGCGCTAAGAGAAGTTTCTCTACAATGAAGGCAACTCACAAAGGAGATCATAATGTCCGAAACTCCCGACTTAAACAGTGTATGTTCACAGCTTTTGCATGCAGATGATCTTAAAATAGCACCTGTTCTTTTTGAACAACTCAGCAAAGAAGGGATTGTCACCAAGATCTCTCTTGGCAAAAAAAGCGTATCCATCAAGATCTACTCGACCAAAGCGCTCTATCTCTCCTCTATCGCGCCTGTTCTGCACGATTTTGGATTTTTGATCATTGATGAGATCACCTATACGCTTCCTAAAAACAAGACGACGGTGCATATCAACCGTTTCAACCTCGATATACAAGACTTCAAAAAAATAGAATCTGCCAAAGAGAACATTGAGGAGATTATCACCCTGGCCTTGCTGGGGAAACATTTTGATAAATGCCAACTCTACTCCCTGGTCTACTTGGAGAACCTAAGCCTTCGGCAGATACAGCTGATGCGCGCGCTGATCGAATATCTCAATCAGGCCGTACTGAGTTTTAACACCAGTGCCATTATCCTCACGCTCAACCGCCATCACCAGATCACCAGGCTTTTTGTGGATTACTTTCTTACCCGGTTCGATCCCGAACTCAAGCAAAGAGAGAGCAAACTCAAGACGATCACTCAGGCGATAGAAAAAGAGATCAAGTCCATTCCTAACATTCTTGAAGACAAGATCTTGAAGCTCACCTTTACCCTGCTCGAATCGCTCTTGCGGACTAACTACTTCCTCTACCATGAAGCTATTGCAATAAAGATACATACTGAGCTTTTCAGCGAACACCTCAAAGGTATACAGCCGAAACTGGAGATCTTCGTCTACCATATCGAGTACAGCGGAATGCATCTGCGTATGAGCAAGATCAGCCGCGGAGGCTTGAGATGGAGTGAGCGGCATGAAGATTACCGCACCGAGATCAAATCCCTGATGATCACTCAGGAGGGGAAAAACTCAATTATCGTACCCGACGGGGCAAAGGGCGGCTTTGTTATCCGTAAGGAGAAGTCAGAGATCACGAAAGAGTATTTTGAGCAGATCTACACCGCTTTTATCAATAATCTTTTGGACATGGTCGACAATGTGGTCGACAACAAGGTCGTAAAACATGACAATATCCTTGCTTACGATGAGGATGACACCTACTTTGTTGTTGCAGCCGACAAGGGAACGGCGAACATGAGCGATGTGGCCAACGCCATCTCCGTCAAACGCAACTTCTGGCTCAAAGATGCCTTTGCAAGCGGTGGTTCCAAGGGTTTCGGGCACAAAGAACTCGGCATAACGGCCAAGGGGTCACTTATCTCCAGCCAGCGTTTTTTTATAGAAAAAGGGGTGGACTTTTACAAAGAGTCCATCACTCTTGTCGGCATTGGTTCGATGAACGGGGATGTCTTTGGCAACGGCCTGATCGAATCCAAGGCGTTCAAACTTCTCGCTGCCATCAGCCACCAAGAGATCTTCGTTGATCCTGATCCCGATCCGCAGAGCGCACACGAAGAAAGAAAGCGGCTTTTTCTCTCCAAAAATGGCAGCTGGAGTGCCTACGACAAAACCCTGATCTCCAAGGGTGGCGGCATCTTCTATCGTGCAGACAAGTCGATCGAACTCTCAAGCGAGATTCAAAAAATGGTCGGTACTGTCCGTAAAACTCTCAGCGGCGAAGAGCTGGCCAAAAAACTACTCTGCATGAAGGTCGACATGCTCTTCAACGGAGGTGTGGGTACCTATGTCAAGAGCTCGGATGAGAGTGATCTCGACATCGGCGACAAGCAAAACGAAAGTGTCCGTGTTGATGCCAATGAACTCAAGGCCTTCTGTATCTGCGAGGGCGGAAATCTCGGTCTGACGCAGCGTGCACGTATCGAGTATGCCAAAGGAGGAGGACACATCAACCTAGACGGCATTGATAATTCCGCCGGGGTCAACATCTCTGACCATGAGGTCAACCTGAAGATACTCCTTAATATGATCCAGGCAAAAGGGCTTTTGAGCGAAGAAGAGAAGAATAAAACTCTCTGCAGTCTGACCGAGCAGGTCGTCAAACTTGTTTTGTGGGATAATTACAACCAGAGTCTTGCTCTCTCCAGAGATGAACGCCTAAGCCGTACCTATCTCAAAGATTTTATTGCTGCACTCAGGATACTTGAGCAAAATCTTCCTGCCTTCAAACGTAAAGATTTTCAGATTCCAAAAGACGAAAATATCCATGAGGTCATCAACAAAGAAAACTCCATTGTGCGGCCTGTTCTGGCTTCAATGCTCTCTTATGCAAAGATATTTGTCAAAGATATTTTGATAAAATCAACGCTCATCGATGAAAACTTTGCACTCGGCTATCTCTATAAATATTTTCCAAAGTCTTTTGTCGGTATCTATGAGCATGAGATCTCACAGCATCCGCTCAAGCGTGAACTTATCGCGACCGCTCTGGCCGACAAGGTCATCAACTACCAAGGAGTGAGCTTTATCAGCGATTTTGAGCAGATCGGAGAAGAGAAGTTTGTCAACAAGATCAAATCTTATCTGATCTGCAACCAGCTCTTCGGCGCCAACGATATCCGCTACGAGATCTTCCGGCAGGATTTCATTATGCCCAGCACACAGCAGTACTCACTTCTTTTTGAAATGGAACATACGCTTAACTTCAGTGTGAAATGGATGATAAAATATCTGATAAGAGACCAGATCGATGCAAATCATATCCTAGAAAACAAAGAAGTCCTTTTTGCGATGCTCGACAAGATCAACGGCTTAAAACACGCAGAGATCATCCCGGGGAACGAAAGCTTCAACAGCTTCTTCGCCAACATAGAATATCTCCGTTTTGCCGTCACTGCGATCAGTATCAAAGAGAGCACGCACCATAACTTCAATGATGTTGCCGCACTTTTTTACAGGATTGTCAGTGAGTTCAAGATCATTGAGCTGCTCTCTGCTTTGGACAAGATTGCAATCACACTTGAGAGTGATAGGGTGCTGAAACAGCAGTTACTCTTTTTTATTGACTTTATTGTCGTGCACTACACACACAAGGTCTTAAGTTTTCAGCGCATCGACGAGAGTCCAGAAGATGCCCTCCAATCATTTATCTCCAACGAGAATGAGTCGTTCAAGGTGACGCGCGAACAACTCAATGAATTTGAAAATTATGAGACTATCGGTCTCAAAGAGATCACCGTTACGATAAACCAACTGATGGCTTCGGCCATCTGAGTCAAATGTTTATCGCGTCTGCGTGTAGTCCTCATGGAACTTCTCATGTGTTCGTGCAATCTCGGCTCGGATAAGATTGACCCGCGCTTTTTGAGATTCCAAAGGCTCGGGAAGTACACAATACTCCCCTTCAGTAAGCTCATCATTGAAAAGATCCTCATTGAAACTTTTTCCAAGATATTTGACTATCGTTCGCAGATCCCTCTCGGCATTGCCAAGACATGAGGTCGCACCGGGTGAAGGGGTCATGTTAAATAAAATTCCATTTCCGGGATTGATGGAAGCTTCGCCAAGCATCAGTTTTTGCTCATCCTTGTTCAAAACCTGAGGACGGATACCGCCAAATCCTTTGGCATAGCTAAACTCATCAAGTGACAGGGAGGGGACAATTTTTCTGGCATCTTTTAAAAAGAGGTATTTGTTCACAAAAGGAAGCTCAAACAAAAAGTTCCTGAGTATGTAGTTTCGGATATCTTTCTCTTTAAGCAGTTTCCACAATGCAATAGCAATATTTTTGTCTAAGCGCAATGTTTTCCAAAAATCCAGATAGGTCCCCTGCTTGTATCTTTCGAGCTTCGGCATGACAAGCGCCGTGGGTCCAAACCGTGTGTTCTCGCCTGCAAGCACATCCGGATCGCCATGGAGCGCGGCAAAGGGGAGCTTTGGATTTTGTATCATATAGACTTTACCCTGGAGCATTTTCTCATTCGTCATATAGAAACTTCCGGCCATGGGCAAACAGCCCAGATTCAGTCCGTACCCCATCTGATGGGCAAGATAGAGACTGTGCGCTCCGGCATCGACGACCACAAAATCTGCCCGATATTCTTCGTTCTGTGTATAGATAAGATGCTTCCCATTTTCACTCTTCTCAATCTTTTTGACCTGTGAATTGAAAAAAACATCTACCGTTTTACCTTCTTGGTTTTTGGCATTAGAAATCAAGGATTTTGCCATTTTTCCAAAGTCAACTGTCGTCCATTGGAGCCTTGTTCCAATACCGACAATTGTCTCTTCTCTTTCTTTTCCCTGCGCGTCGAAAACAACACGGGGTTCAAGCTCTTTGAGTTTTTCCTTGTCCCAGACCTCGAGATAAGGAAAAAGTGTTGAGAACTCTTCAAAGCGGTGCAGCAAAAAGTCAACCTCTTTTTCCCCCACGCCCAGGGCCATCTTCTGGTGTGAAAAAATAATCTCGTTTTGGTAGTGGTACTGAAGACAGTACTTCTCCACCATCTTTGCCGTCCGCTTGGTGATCGCTGCTTTCTCCAGGGTATAATTTGTCTCGATATCACCCACATGAATCGTCTGCGAATTTGACGTCCCCGAACTGTTAAGTGTCGCTACATCTTCATATTTTTCTATAATGGCTATGGATTTTATGTCCGTATATCGGGCAAGTTCATAGGCCAGAGCTGCTCCTGAAATCCCGGCTCCGACTATCACGACTTCATACTCTTTAAAACTCACATCTATTCCTTTTTTAAATGATATCAGGTCTACAGCAGATCCGGAAGCGGTTTGCCCAGATAAAAGCCCTGAGCATAGCTGACACCCATTTTGCCAACTATATCAAGTATCTCCTTAGAGTGTACAAACTCCGCAACTGTAGGAATGTGCATTTTTTGTGCAAACTCGACAATCGACTCGGTAATGATCTGGTGTTTGAGATTTATATCCAGATCCTTAATAAAACTTCCGTCGATCTTGAGAACAGAGATCGGAAGGTTTGTCAGCTGGCCAAAATTGGAGCACTGTGCACCGAAATCATCAATAATAATAGACAGCCCCCTGTCGGCTAAGTCAAAAATACGCCTCTGTATCAGCTCGTTGTTCATAATGCTCTTCTCTTCCAAGATCTCAATACCAAGCTGCTCAGGATTGACCTCATAGCGCGTTATCATCTCTTCGATAAAATCGATCACCGTGGGCTCTTGGAGGTCCTGGTCTGTCATATTTACCGTGATCTGTCCGCTGAACTCTTTTGTCTTACGGCAGGCATCTTCAAACATAATCTTGAAGATCTGATAGAGCTGACCGCTGCTTTTTGCGCAAGCAAGAAATTTCATAGGCGTGATGATCTCATCCTCATAGGCCAGACGGACCAAGGCCTCGTATTTTATGACCTCCTTGCTCTGCAGGGAAATTATCGGCTGGTAATAGCTCTTTATCCGCTTATCTTCCAAGGCCTCGCGTACTCGTTGTATCCAGATCGAGTTGTGGTGAATCATCTTGATTATCTTAATATCTTTTGAGTAGGTGCTCGCGCGGTTACGGCCAAGACTTCGGGCTTCTTTGAGAGCAAACTCTGCTTTTTGGATCAGATTTCCCTCCTCATGTATCGCCAGTCCCATCGTGATGCTTAGGCGTTTTTCAATCCCGTCGAGCAAAAAGTTGACCTTGTTCACATCGGTCTGAATTGAAAGAAGTCTCTCTTCGCGCATCATATGGTTCGTACAAAGTACGCCAAAAGTATCTCCTTCAAGATGAAAAACCTCCATCTCATCACTATACATGCTATACAAAAATGCGCCCATCTGCATCAAAAGTTCGTCACCGATATCAAAACCCTGCGTTTCATTGACGATACTGAACCCGTCAATGTTGATCAGTACAAGGTTTTTTATTCCTTGCGTATCAAGTGCTTCATTGAGTTTTTGGCGGTTGGGAAGTTTTGTCAGCGCGTGGGTTGTCATCTGTTTGTAGACGTCTTCATACTTGTGTTCAAGTTCCAGAAGCTGAGTATACTGCTTAATCGATGCACGTATCGAGGTATAGAGCTTGTCGACAGTGAGTTCTGTCTTCTCTTTGTAGTCATTGATATCATAACGTTCGATGACTTCACGCTCAGGTGCTACATTGGGCTGACCGGTGCGTATGACCAGTCGGATAAGATGGTTGTTCATCTCTTTGCGGATATAGTCAACAAGATCAAGCCCGGCCATCGGTGTCTCCATCATAACATCGATCAGCGCAAGCGCGATATCATGATGTTTGTCCAATCTCTCTTTTGCTTCTTTGGCACTTGTGGCCGAAATCAGCTCCAAGCGGCGCCCTTCGATGACAATAGACTTTAGCGCATTGGCCGTGATCTGATGAACCGACTCATCATCATCGACCACTAAAATCTTCCACGCCTCTGTCGGCAAGGTTTGTATCTTTTCACTTTCTGCAGCAAACTCATATAAATCACTCATGACAAGGCCACCTATTATAAAATATAATACAGAGTAGCAGTTAGTGCGTTAAAGAAATGTTAATTTTATCTTTTATATCTTCTCGAGGATCAGCTCGACCCGGTTCAAGGTCTCGTCTTTGCCGATGATCGCCATTACCTCGTCCAGACCCGGACCCGAAAGCTTGCCCAAAAGCGCCATACGCAGCGGCTGGCCTATCTTCCCAAAACCGACATCAAGTGCGGTGATCGTCTCTTCCATGACCTTGTGGTAGTCTATCGGCAAGTGCAGCTGCGTAGCGCAGTTGAGTCTCTCGCAAAAACTTTTCAGCACCTCATCGGCGTTGCCCTTAAAGGCCTTCTGCATCCCTTTTTCGTCGTATTCTTTGGGGGTTGAGAGGATCTCTTTGATCAGGTCTGCCATCTCTTTTAGCGTCTTTGCGCGCTCTTTGACCGCGTCGAGAAGGATCTCTTTTTTATCATGGCTAGTCATGACCAGATCATAGGCCTCCAGGGCATCCGCCAATGCGGAATTGTCCATGTTTTTTATGTAATGCGCATTGAGCCAGTCGAGTTTTTCATGGTTGTAGATGGAAGCAGATTTATTGATGTCGGAAGGGTCGAAAAGCTCAAGCATCTCTTCCATTGAGAAGATCTCCTGATCCCCGTGGCTCCAGCCAAGACGCACTAAAAAGTTTGTCATTGCCTCGGGCAGATAGCCCATTTCTTTATAGGCCATCACGTCTGTCGCTCCGTCACGTTTGGAGAGTTTTTTCCCGTCTGCATTGTGAATCATAGGGACATGGTAAAACTTCGGCAGCTCAAAGCCGAGTGCTTCGTATACAAGCATCTGTTTTGGCGTATTTGAGAGGTGGTCATCACCGCGGATGACCTGGTTAACGCCCATCAAGGCATCATCTATGGCTACAACAAAGTTGTAAGTCGGCGCCCCATCGGAGCGTGCGATGATAAAGTCGTCCAGGATATCCTCCGCATTAAAGACCACATCGCCTTTGATGCCGTCATTGATAATAATCTTGCCGCTTGTCGGCGCTTTGATGCGTATTACCGGCTTAACACCCTCAGGAGCAACCCCGGTAAAGTCTCTGTAGCGGCTGTCATAGCGGGTGCGCTCTTTGGCGGCCATCTGAGTTTCGCGTAGCGCATCAAGCTCCTCTTTGGACATATAGCACGCATATGCTTTTCCCTCATCAAGAAGCTGCTGGATATATTTTTTATAGATATCTAGACGCTTTGACTGGTAGGTGATCTCTCCGTCATGTTTCAATCCCACCCATTCGAAGGCATCGACGATAGCTTTTGCCGCTTCTTCGTTGTTTCGGCTTACGTCCGTATCTTCGATACGAAGCAGAAACCGGCCTCCGTTTTTCTTAGCCCATAGATAACTAAAAAGAGCTGTTCTAAGCCCGCCAATATGAAGATAGCCTGTTGGGCTCGGTGCGAAACGTGTTACGATCATCTGCTTTCCTGATTGCGTGCTTTTTTCTGTCTGCCATTTTAGTGAAGAGTTGGTTAAAAGATGGTAAAGTTGCACAGCTTTACATGGATGGATCTATATGAAAAAACTTTTTTTATCACTTTTACTCGCCCCGCTGCTTAGTGCGGAGATCATCAACGCCATTGCCGTCACTGTTGACAACGACACGATCACACTTTATGAGATCGAACAGGAGCAGGCTATCACTCAGCTTTCGACAAAAGAAACAGTCGATCAGCTTATCCGCGCCAAACTCGAAGAGATCGAAGCGAAAAAACGTCAGATTGATGTCAGTAACCAAGAGGTCTTAGATGAGCTGAAAAATATGGCCGAGCAGAACAATATGAGCCTTTCGCAGTTCTATGAGGCGATGAGTTCAACACGCCATTTGAGCGAATTCCAAACCAAAGAGAAGACCAAAGAAAAACTGCTCAAACAGAAGCTTTTTAATGCCATCGCCATGTCAAAAATGGACGAACCTACCGAAGAAGAGGTCGAAGAGTACTACAATCTGCACCTCAAAGAGTATCAACTGCCAAAATCTATTGATACCGTTCTCTACAGCAGCGAAGACCAAACCCTTCTTAAAGAGAAGATTGCAAATCCGATGATGAGTTTTTCCGGTGTCAACACAGAAAACATGACAGTTGAACTCGCAAAGATCAATCCGCGTTTGGCAGAGATACTTGTCAGTACAGAGACCGGCAGCTTCACGCCTATCCTTCCTCAGATGGGTGAATCAGGTTATATGTCGTTTTATCTGCTTAGAAAAAACGAGACAGTTACACCAAAACTTGAGCAAATCAGAGCACAGGTTGAAAACAAGATCATGCAAGATAAACGTGAGCAGATCCTAAATGAACATTTTCAGCGTATGCGCGTAAATGCCGACATCAAAGTGTTGAGATTGCCTAAATAACAGAGTGTTTTGAGTCTTGAAGGAGAGTGTGGAAGAGGTGCAGATGCACTCTCTATCCGTTGTAGCGCTCGAGGTATTTGGTGTCGAAGTTGTTAGTGATGAAGTCTTCATTTTCCATCATCTTCTTATGGAAGGCGACGGTTGTCTTGATCCCTGTGATCTTAAACTCTGAGAGCGCGCGGTGCATCTTTGCAATCGCTTTGTCGCGGTCTTCAGCATACACGATCAACTTTCCTATCATCGAGTCATAGGTCGTCGGAACGATATAGCCTGCATGAGCATGCGTATCGATACGGACATCTTTTCCGCCCGGCGTCATCCAGTCACCGATCTTGCCTGGACACGGCAAGAATTTGATCGGATCTTCTGCTGTGATGCGGCACTCGATCGAGTGGCCTTTGAGGACTACTGATTCCTGCGAAGGAAGTTTGTCACCCTCTGCGATACGGATCATCATCTCAATAAGGTCAAGTCCGGATACCATCTCAGAAACCGTATGCTCTACCTGAAGACGCGTATTCATCTCCATAAAATAGAAGTCGAGGTTAGCATCAAGCAAGAACTCAAATGTACCTGCCCCCTCATACTTGATGAATTTTGTCGCACGTACCGCTGCCTCATGGAGGCGTTCACGCACTTCTTGCGTCAAAACGACAGCCGGAGACTCTTCGATCAGTTTCTGGTGGCGTCTTTGCATTGAACAGTCGCGTTCTCCGACATGGATAACATTGCCGTGCGCATCCGCCATGATCTGTACTTCGATATGGCGAGGATTTTTTATGAACTTTTCCATATAGATCGTGCCGTCACCAAAGGCTGTGATGGCTTCTGATTCTGCTGCCAGGAATGCATTTTGAAGATAGCTCTCGTCTTCGACCACACGCATACCGCGTCCGCCGCCGCCCTGAGCTGCTTTCAAAATAACGGGATAACCCACTTCTTTTGCGCGCTTAGCCGCGTCGGCGATGTCAGAGATCGCTCCATCAGAACCCGGTACAACAGGAACCTTCGCCGCGACCATGACATCTTTTGCTTTTGACTTGTCGCTCATCAGCTGCATGACCTCAACTGTCGGTCCGATAAACTTGATGTTGTGGTGAGTACAGATCTCGACAAAATGCTGGTTTTCAGACAAAAAGCCGTATCCTGGGAAGATCGCGTCACAATGCGTGATCTCCGCTGCTGCGATGATCGCAGGAATATTCAGGTAAGAGTGTGAACTCGGCCCTTCGCCGATGCAGATCGCTGCGTCAGCAAGTTCGAGGTAATGCGCGCCGGCATCCATTTTAGAATAAACAGCAACAGCTTCTTTTCCCATCTCTTTGATCGTACGGATGGCACGAAGAGCAATCTCGCCGCGATTGGCAACTAAGATTCTTTTTATCTCAGCCATAATTACATTTTCTCTACTAAGAATAGCGGCATGTCGTACTCAACCGGGCTTCCGTCTTGAACAAGTATCTTAAGGATTTTACAATCGAACTCTGCTTCAAGTTCATTCATGATCTTCATTGCTTCAAGGATACCAAGAGGCTGTCCTTTTTTAACGATGTCACCCTCTTTGACGAAGGCCGGAGAGTCTGGAGACGGAGCTGAATAATACGTTCCCACCATTGGAGACAAGATCTTATCACCCACGAGCTCTTCAACTGCAGCAGCAGCCGGAGCTGCAACTGCTTGTACTGGTGCAGCGGCTGTCGCTGCTGGAGCTGCATAGGTTGGTGCTATCGTCGCTTTTTCTAGCTCAATCGAGAAGCCCTCTTTATTTATTTTTAGTGAGCTAAGCGTGCTGCTGTCAAACTCATTCATAAGTGATTTGATCTGTTTCATATCCATTGGATTATCTCTCCTGAGGCGAAATTTTGTAAAAATTAGTGTGGTATAATACCAAAAATAAAATTAAGTTTTAGTAATAAACAATAAAAAAGGACTGTAATGGGTTTAAAAGCAGACACGTGGATACGAGAAATGGCTATAAAAGAGGGGATGATCTCTCCTTTTTGTGAAGATCAGGTCGGCAAAGGCGTGGTCAGCTACGGTCTGAGTTCATACGGCTATGATATCCGTGTCAGCAATGAGTTTAAGATCTTTACAAACCTCAACTCGACGGTAGTCGATCCGAAGCATTTTGATGATGCCAATGTTGTCGATTTTGTCGGTGATGTCTGTATCGTTCCGCCGAACTCTTTTGCCCTTGCACGTACGGTCGAGTACTTCAAGATCCCCCGCGATGTTTTGGCGATCTGCCTTGGAAAATCGACCTATGCCCGCTGCGGCATCATCGTCAATGTCACCCCTTTTGAACCGGAATTTGAAGGCCATATCACGATAGAGATTTCCAACACCACCCCCCTTCCGGCAAAGATCTACGCCAACGAGGGCATCGCGCAGGTCCTCTTCTTGCAAGGCGACGAGATGTGCGAGACCTCCTACCGTGACAAAAAAGGAAAATACCAGGGACAAGAGGGCATCACCCTTCCCCGCATCCTAAAAAACGACTGATTCAACACACGCCCAGCCTGCCTAGGCAGGGCTTTTCTTCTTAGGCTTGTCAGCCAAATTTCTAACTTTAAAAAAGCTCCAACACCTTTTCCGGCGGTCTGCCAAGCACAGCCTTCTCGCCTTTGATGACGATAGGACGCTCGATAAGCTTTGGATGCACTCTCATCGCTTCAATCAGCTTCTCCTCATTTGTTTCGTCTTTCAGGCCAAGACTCGCGTACTCCGCCTCTTTGGTGCGCATCAATTCTCTTGCAGAGATGCCCAGTTTTTTCAGCAGCTCTTTTATCATTTCTGTCGTAATCTTTTCTTCGAGATATTTGATGACCGCCGTGTCTGCACCCCTGCTTTCGAGGATACTTAATGTTTCTCTGGATTTAGAGCAGCGCGGGTTGTGCCAGATAGTGTATTTTTTCATTTTCTCTCCACTTTTTAAAATTATACTCATTTTTATAATTTGTTAAGAAGATTTTGAAATCCGACAATCGTATAAAATTACTTTTAGTTATGAATGGGTAGTATCTTGTCATGTATAAAAATATCAAATCATTTTCCAAACTTGCCGAGTTTGGCAGAAAGTTGCTAAGCCGCCCCTCTTTGGATGAGGCTATCCCCATAATTGCCGAGTACACAAAAGAGCTCTTAGAGGCGGACCGCTGCTCTGTTTTCATTTATGACAAGAGTAAGAACTGCCTCTGGACAAAACTTTCAGACGGAGTTGCGCCTATCATAATTGCTGCAGACCAGGGAATAGCAGGTACCGCTTTTTCGGAAAAAAGAGCCCTTATCGTCAACGACCCCTATTCGGATCCGAGATTTTCTTCTGCCGTGGATCAAAAGACGGGTTATGTCACCAAAAACATCATTGCTATCCCCATCATCGGCGCTTTTAATGAAGCGATCGGGATCTTGCAACTGCTCAATAAATATGAAGGCGATTTTGACAAAGAGGACAAACGTCTACTGACTTTTTTCAATCATTACATCAGCGGATACGTTGAACTTGCCAACCTTTTCAGAGAAGAAAATTCTTAAAATTCAACCCTCTTTACGCTATAATCAAAAAACAAATTAATAATTAAAAAGGAATATTATGGCGGCCAAAGCAGACTCTTACAAAAAAATTGCAGAATTTGGAAAACAGCTGCTTCAGGACAGCTCCTTGGATCATGCTCTCTCGCTTATCGTCGAACAGGCGAAAGACCTTGTGGATGCGGACCGCTGTTCTATTTTTATGTACGACAAAGAGGCAGATATGCTCTGGACAAAATTAGCCGACGGGGTCGGAAAGATCGCGATAAGTACGACCTCGGGCATTGCAGGAGACACCTTTACCACAGGCGAGGCCCAGGTTGTCAATGCCCCCTACGAAGACAAACGGTTTTTAGCCGGGATTGACAAAAAAAGCGGCTACGAAACGAGAAATATGATCACCGTTCCGATCTTTGATTCGCAAAGAAAGGTGATCGGGATCTTTCAGCTTCTCAATAAAAATGGCGGGAATTTTCTCGAAGAAGACCTGAAAGTGCTGACTTTTTTCGCAAACTATATCTCGGGTACACTGGAACTCTCTTTTCTGATGAAAGAGAAGTAGCCCCTGCTTACAAAAACTCTTTTTCATACCAGCGGGAAAAAAGATAGAGTCCCCACAGATGCTGTTTGTACTGTCCCTGTCTGCCCCTGCTAATATACTCGTCTAGGACCTCTGGATAGAAAAGCCCTGTCTGGGCATTGACCCGCGCAATGCACGCCAACTCCCCCTCTTCCAAAAGCCACTCAAGATAAGGAGAGGAAAAACCTTTTTTCTTTCTGTTGATAAGGTTTTGCGGCAGATAGGGCGCGGCCACTTTTTTCAAAAGTGCCTTGCTGACTCCTGTGCTATAGCGCAGAGAAGGCTCGATCGAAAAGACTTTTTCGACAAGTTTATGGTCTAGAAACGGAGTCCTCCCCTCGATCCCGTGCGCCATCGAGACACGGTCAAGCTTAGTGAGAAAATGCTCTGCTTGAAACTGCTTGAGATCTACGTAGGTGTACCACTGGCTCTCGTCCTTGTTGCCCAGCTTTTCATACCGGTCGCGGTACTTTTGCAGGTACTGCATTGAAAAACCGTCTTTTACATTTTGGCGCATCAGAAGATTCTTCTGCCTGTCGGTAAACTTTTCGCCGCTGCTTCGAAAGAGCAGCTCGTCATTGAAGATCCGCTTGTACCATTCCCACTCCCTGTTCATGGAGAAGTTGGAGCGGAAATACTTTTTGAGCCAGTTTTTATGCTGAAGATTTCCCGCCTTTTCAATGTCAAGATACTCAAAATACTGCCGGTACCCCAAGAAGAGCTCGTCGGCACCCTCGCCGCTTAGCACGACCTTGATCCCCTCCTCTTTTATCCGTTTAAAAAGCATATACAAGGGTACTGCGGCGGGATCGTTTACCGGCTCGTCCAAAGCAGTTATGACCGCATCAAGATTTTCAAAGAACTCCTCTTTCGTAAGCTCGACATCAATGTTTTCCACTCCGATATGCGCCGCCGCTTCTTTGGCGTAGCGGCGTTCGTCATACTGCTTGTACCCCTTATACCCCAAAGAGAAGGTCTTCAGACCCGTGCCCATCTGTGCCGCCATCGCCGCGATCAACGAGGAGTCAACCCCGCCTGAGAGCAATGACGCGACCTCAACATCTCCCATCAGACGCTTTTGTATGCTCTCTTTCAAGGCACTCTCTATCGTGCTTAAGGCTTCCTCTTCGGAACTAATCTCAATACAAGCCGGCAGAAGATCATAATAGGGCTTGATCTCCAGCCTCCCTCTTTCATACCGGATAAAATGGCCGGATTCAAGCTTTTCTATCCCTTGATAAAAAGTGTGAGGAGGGGTCGGGGCCAGAAAACTCAGATAACTGTGCAGAGCATCCTTGTTCATCTTTTTTTGTTTCAGGTGTGGAAGTATTCCTTTGATCTCCGAAGCAAAGACCAGTTGATTGTCCGTGTACATATAGTAGAGCGGTTTTTTTCCCAGACGGTCACGGAAGAGATAGAGTTTGCCCTTGTCATAAAGCGCTATAGCAAACATCCCTTCGAGATGATCGACAAAGCTGACCCCCCATTTCAGGTAGGCTGCCAGGACCACTTCGGCATCACTGTCTGTCTGAAAAGGGATATCCAACTCTTTTTTTAGCTTTTTATAGTTGTATATCTCGCCGTTAAAACTGAGGATCACCTCCGCTTTGCTCATCGGCTGAGAGGCAGTGACGCGCAGGTCAACGATGCTGAGCCGGTTATGGGCGATAAAGAGCCCCTCTTTTTCTACTATCCCGCAGTAATCGGGGCCGCGGTGTGAAAGAAGTGAAACAGACCTGCGTGCCAAGGCTGCATCATACTCCCCCACTATGCCGAAAATCGCACACATCTTAAGCGTCGACCTTTTGCATAAAGACCGTAAAATCGTGCGCTACATATCCCTTGACGATCTTTACCTTCGCACCCAGCTCGTCAAAGAGCCCCTGCAACTCATCAGGATAGAAGTGATTATAGACCAAAGAGTCGTCATCTCCCATCAGCAGGTTAAAGACGAATCCTTTTGTGCAGGCGTTATAGCAGTTTCGGATAAAGAGATAGGTCTCAAAACGGCTTAAAATATTCATGGCTCCGCTGCAGATATAGTAGTCCGCTGTAGGCAGAATATCGCGGCAGATATCACACTCTATAATCTCGCATCCTGTCTTTGCCCGGGCAATTTTTGCCATACTTGGGCTTATGTCCAGACCCTTATACGATAAGAAGGAGATATTTTTTGTCTTAAGAAAGGTATGCAAGTCGCCAAATCCGCATCCGGCATCCACGATAGAAAAAGCCTTATCCTGAATACACGAGAGCAGTATCTCAAATCGTTTCTCTTGGGATTGCGCAGAGTTCCAGTGCGCTCCTTTGGCTGTGTCCCCATATTTTTCGATAGAAGCGGTATAAAATTTTTCATTATCAATTCGGCTCATACTGCAATTATACGCCAATTTTTATCATTAGCTAATCTTCTGCTCTTTATATTTGGAATAATTTGTGCCAAATACAGGCAAGTGTATTTGTTTATATGATAAAATACAGCACAATTCAATCGGGGAAATTATGATTAACCTAAGTACGTCGCAAAAAGATGTTGTCCTCTCATTTTTCCAAAACGACATCAAACTGGTCAAAAAATACTTTATGATGATCTCCTTTGACTTCGATGAGAACTTCAAGTACTCTGTTTTTAAAGAGTTTATCTTTTCGGCTGCAGGGATGATGAAAGATATCGATCATGCCATCTACAATGCCGAACTGCTGAGCTCTTTCAAGGTCATACAGGCGCTTGACCAATCCTTCAGCGAGTTCAAATCAAAAAGCAAGCATGCTCTGCAGGTCTACAACAAAGAGTTTTTGTTTGCTCAGCAGGAGTATATCCTTCAGCTGCACAAATATGACGCGCTCAAAGCCGAACTGCAGATGCTGATCTCCAGCGAGCAGACCCTTCATACCCAGCTGAAACTAGAAGACGCAAAGATAAAAGATCTCAAGAGCAAGGGACAGTTAAAAGACCTCCCTAAAGAGCAGGTAGACAAGATCAAGATGCTTCGCCGCGAGCATGTCGATACCGTCCATTTCCTGGGGCAGCGCCGCAACGAGCTTGACGCTGTACTGGGCTTGCTCTCAAGCTTTGAGAACGAACACAAGGCCATTTTTATGGACTTTTTCAAAACGGTCAAGGAGAAGCTCGAGTACCAGTACTGCCAATCTCTGAGCTATTTCGGATTTGAGTTCAATGAAAAACTTTTTATTGATTCAGAAAAGTCCGAGATGGTCAAAAAGTTCAAAAAAGATGCGCATATCACCGGTGATCTAAACTTATGCAAATATGTTGAGTATTACCTCAAAAATGTCAACCCTGATGCGCTGGCGGACAAAGAGAAAAAAGAGAACCTGCTGGCAGCCAAACAGTACTGCAAAAACTTAAAAGAACGAATAGATCTCTACTAGCAAGGCCCTTTTATGATTCGCCATCTCTCTCCTGTCCAGCTGGGCGGAAGCCTCTATATCCCGGCTATTCACAAAGATCTCCAGTCCATTTGCAGCGGCCAAAAGTATCCTCACCTGCGCTCATGTATCATCGACACCGAAGATGCCCTAGGCGAGGAGGAGCTTGAGGACGCGATGGAAAATATCACGCAGATGCTCCTGCGGTATAAACCCGAAAAGCTCTGTGTCTTTATCCGGCCCCGAAATCCTCTTGTGCTAAAAGCGCTCTTACGCATAAAAAACATCGACAGGATTGACGGCTTTTCGCTTCCAAAGTTTTCCACCAAAGTGATGCATGACTACGAGCTGCTCCTGAAGGCTTCGCCGTATTCTTTTTATGTTATGCCCGTGCTCGAGAGCCTGGATCTGTTCAGTACAGAGAAACTCGAGGCTATCCGTAGCTTTTTGCTCTCTAGCACACTCAAAACCTTGAGCCTTCGTCTGGGCGGAGAAGATATGATGAACCTCCTTGGTCTGAAGCGCAACTGCGAAGAGAGCATCTACACCCTGGTCGCTCCCGCAAAGATCATCGCCGACGTTATCACCTTGTTTAAACCCTTCGGCTTCAACATCACAGCCACCGTCTTCAACTGCATCAACACCCCGGCGCTTTTTGAGCAAAATGTGCGAGATGACCTCCGCCAGGGTCTTCTCGGCAAGACCATCATCCATCCAGAGCAGATAGAACCGGTCAACGAAGCCTACAGAGTTACCCGCAGTGAGTATGAAATGGCTGTGAAGATGCTGGATCCGCAGACTAAGGCGATCATCGTCCAGGAGGGCCGGATGGGAGAGAAGTTTGCCCATTCCGCCTGGGCTGGGACTATTCTTGAGCGATACAAATATTATGGGTTGATCGGGCACGCTCCGCTCTCATAAAAACAGCCCGCCAAAGCAGTGACTTGTTTGATGACATAATTTTGCTATAATAAATGGCATCTCTAAACAGACTTATAAAATGAACAGAGGATCTGCCGCATGTCTCAGTCACTGCTCTTACAGCTAGCCAGAGAATCCATCACTGAAGTCTTGGAAGCGCAGAACCGTATCGATAAAGAAGCGCTTTTTGAACAGTACCCTCTGCTTAAAGAACCTATCTCCTCTTTTGTGTCGATTTATCTCGACAATGAGCTTCGCGGTTCAAGAGGAACGATCACTCCCCGACACTCTCTCTTAGACGATATCATCCATAATGCGAAAGCGGCTGCCTTTGAGGATACACGTTTTTCGCCGTTGAAAACGTCCGAGTATCTTCGTAGCAGCATCGAACTCTCCCTGCTTATCGAACCCAAAGAGATCACCTACCGTGATATCGATGAGCTTCGCCAAAAACTCAGTCAGGGAAAAGAAGCGCTGATCTTTGCCGCAGGCGGCAATAAAACTGACTTTTTACCCCAAGTCTGGTCGGAGTCGAGCAGTTTTGAAGAGTACCTGGCCCGTCTTCTGCAAGAAGCGGGACTTGAGGCAAAACAGATGAGACATCATCCAAAGATCTTCAGCTTTCAAATAGAAAAAGAGCGCGATACCCCCATTCTCTCCTAGCGCGGCTCTGTACTGCTACTTAGTGTGACATTGCTCTGTTTTACATCGCAAGCGCGCAAAAAATCATTTATCTCTTTCTTCTCTGCGCTACAATTCTTCCATAAAGGAAAACTATGAACTCCCTCTCGTCCTTGTCAAAGATACAGTACGCAAACATCATCTCCTTGGTCATCTTTACCCTTGCTCTGATCACAGAAATCTACCATTACGGTTTTGATCTTATGCGTCTTGTAAATATCGCCAATTTTGCCCTGGCCTGGTATATGTTTATCAATATCCGAAAAGTCCAAGCAACCGTCAGAAGTCTCTCCGAGACGATCCAGAAAGCACAGAACGGGGAACTCAGCTACCGACTTGAAAAGATCAATGACGGAGGCGAAATGGTCGAATTGGGAAAAAATATGAATACTTTTTTGTCTCAGCTTGAAAATTTTGCAAAACAGGTCTCCTCTTCCATCGATCAGGCTAGCCAAAAAAGAGCCTATCCTCAGATCGATACCGCCGAGTTCCAGGGTGAGTTCAAAAGAAATGCTCAAAAGACAAACGAGGCTATCTCGCATATGCAGGCCGATACGGTCCATATCGCAGGCACAGACGTCAACGAAGCCTTAAGTGAGATCGGTTCAGGCGTCATCGGCGAACTCGAACTGCTGCAGACCGACCTCAAGAAATCGCTGAGCAGTATTGAGAAAATCGTCACCGCGAGTGAAAGCACGTCGGCAAATGCCAAAAACAGTACAAAAGAGCTGCAGGTTATCTCTTCGGGGCTGCATGAACTGATAGAGGGGGTCGATCACTCTTCGCAAAGCATTCAGATGCTCTCAAACAAAACAGACGAGATCACCTCTGTTGTCGATCTGATCAAAGACATCGCCGATCAGACCAATCTTCTTGCTTTAAACGCGGCGATCGAAGCAGCAAGAGCCGGCGAGCACGGACGCGGCTTTGCTGTTGTCGCGGATGAAGTGCGCAAGCTCGCAGAGCGTACACAAAAGGCAACGAGCGAGATCGCCATCTCTATTCAGACTCTACAGCAAGATGCCAACGATCTTCAAGACCGCTCAAACCGTATGAACAGCATCGCCCAGAGCTCCAGCGAAAGAATCAACAGCTTTACAACAACCCTGGATGATTTCAGCAAGGACGCGCAGGGGACGAACCGATATGCCCACTCCATCTCCAATATGGTCTTTGTCACCCTGGCAAAGATCGACCATACCATCTATAAGTCCAATGCCTATTCCTCTGTCTTCAGACGTGAGATAAGAACAGAGTTTCTAAGCCCCTCAGAGTGCCATCTCGGTCAATGGTATGAGGGCGAGGCAAAAGAGAAGTTCTCCCACACAAGTACCTATCCAAGACTCGATGCACCGCACAGAAAAATACATACACTTGTGGACAGAAACATCTCCTTTATTACAGACAAAGACACTGTTGTCCAAAACAAAGAGGAGATTATCAAGAATTTTAAAGATATAGAAGAAGAGGGCAAAAAACTGGCCTTGCTTATGGAAGAGATGCTTGATGAAGCCGATAGAGCCTGCGGGATAGACGGAGACTGCCGCTAAGAGGCTTTGCAGATAATATCGCCCACTTCTTTTCCCAAAGATCGTGCCACAACGCTGCATTTCACCTTCAGTAAAAAGAAGAGATCCTTGCGCGTTGCATCGCTCAGGCACTCATAATTTCCCATCCCTTTCGTAATGATCATATCCGCACTGTCAAAAAGTTTTTGAGCATCTGCATTTGCTCTCTCATAGACAAAACCGGGGGTGTTGACACCACTGTTGATCAGATGGCTGAGATGTTCAAATCCCGCCTCTTTCGCTTCTTCATAGGTAACATCGTTGATGATGGCATTGCCGCGCGTCATGTAGTAGACCTCGACAGAGGGATAAAGAGAGCGTATCGTCTTAATATAGATCTTGTCGAAGATATGCTCACCGGCATTGTCTGCGATGTACAAAAGCGTCGATGCCGTAGAAAGCCTTTGGCGGAGTTTCTCAAAGTCATTCACCGCAAACGGCATCTGAAATATCTTTTCGAGCTCTTCGCTCAGATCAAAGGTGTATTCGGCCGCTAGATCGATCACATTTCCCGCAACGGCAATCTTTGTAGCCGTCAAAAGCGGCTCGGACGAGGCCAAGATCTTCTGCTGCAAATAAGGAACAAACTCTTTTGCCTTGAGGGTAGAGACTCTTTTCACCTCATCGTAGAGGTCCTCTTTGCCTGCGATCAGCGCCATCTTCTCATACACTGCCGAAGCGACTTCGGGCGGGCTCTGCTCAAAAGAGAAGCCCGGTGCCATTGCCTCGACGGCGCGTACTATCTCGCGAGTAAGCTTTGCATCCGCTTTGATCGCCTCGGCAACGCGCCGGCTTTGGTTGATAATGCACTCTGTGCAGGCGGGATCGATCTTCATTTAAAAAACTCCATCGGTAAGGGAAAAAGAGAGAGGAGATAAGGGGCTATCTCTTTGCGTTTAGCGTGAAGTCGGAGCATTATCGGCATACTCTTCGACGACCTTGCCCCACATCAATTTGTATTTTCGTTTTAAAAACTCTACCTCGTCTTGGGAGATATTGAGCTGTTTGGTCAGGGTATCGACTGTTTTTCTGTCTTCTTCATAAAGCTCCTGCAGCGAAGCCAGAGCTTCTTTTAGAAAAAGGTTTTCACTCTTGATAGACTCGATC
Source organism: Arcobacter sp. (assembly GCA_024637195.1). Lineage (GTDB taxonomy): Bacteria > Campylobacterota > Campylobacteria > Campylobacterales > Sulfurimonadaceae. The sequence continues at coordinate 187,988 of JAGXFN010000002.1, read as the reverse complement.
GTCTCATCTTTGGCGGAGAGGACTTTTTCGTGCAGATTGATAATCGTGCCGATCGTTTTTTCTATAAATTGCGGCGCTACAGTTATACCTGATTTGCCGGCCGAGATATCTGAAATCTCGTTTGGGATAATGGCCTTCATCCCGCGCGAAGGATCAATATAGATCTTTCCGCGCTCTTGTTTACACTCGAGTTTCCCGCGTTCCATCAGATCGTCAATGGCGTCAGGACTAAGACCTGTCAAATCCGAGTACTCTTGAATTGTAATCCAGTTTCCCAGCACATTATCCTCCTCGTAATTGCTTATAAGATCGTCTCTATCTCTAAAGAGTCCATCTCCACTTTTTTAGCCTTCGCGATGCGGTCTTCCAAGAGTTTTATACGAAGGTCCTCATCATTCAGCGCCAATATCTGCATGGCCAGATAGGCAGAGTTGATAGCGCCTGCCTTGCCGATTGCCACTGTCGCTACCGGCATGCCTGCCGGCATCTGAACAGTTGAAAGAAGCGCGTCGATACCGCTAAGTGCCGAAGCGCTCATCGGTACTCCTATAATAGGTTTTACCGTCTGAGACGCCAAAACACCCGCAAGATGAGCTGCCATACCGGCAGCGGCGATAAAGACGTGAGCGCCCTTTGTTTCAGCTTCTTTAATATACTTTTTAGTACGTTCGGGACTTCTGTGTGCAGAAGAAATGATCAGTTCATAGTGAACACCAAAAGCTTCAAAGGTATCCGAACATGACTTCATTACATCATAATCACTCTTACTTCCCATAATTATAGAAACAAATTTCATTCCAAGCCTTTATTTTGTAGATAGACCCCTTAAAAGCAGTCTAAAAATTTTTGTTATTATATCTTAAATTTTCTGCCCATAAACAAGGAGCTATATCTTCGGTGCCTGGTTGATCTCGTCTGTCGCCTCGATTCTGAAGAAGGTATAAGGAGGCAATTTTACGGGCAACTTGATCGGGTTGACATTCCCGCTATGTATCTCGTCCCATATCTTTTTATTTTCAGCTTCGAGTATTTTAAAGATCAGATAGGCTTTTTCACCCTCTTTTACGATAGAGCCGTACTCGTTTTCCATCTCTTCTATCACCTGTTCCGAAGGGGCCATGATCTCAAGACGCTCTCCTGGACGGGTCGTATATTTGCACAGATAGTACTCGCCAGACTCAGTTGCCATACCTGTGACTTGATGTGTTCCCATCTGCATCGTAAAATCAAGACTCTGCCCGTCATGCTTCTCGAAAGGGCGGTTGATCAGATAGGCATCTGTGAAACCGCGGTTTTGCATGCTCTGCAACTCCTCCTGATAACGCTCGGGGACAAAGGTGTTGTCATAATAGTCATCAATCGCCATGCGGTAGGCCTTTGCCGTTGTCGCCGCATAGTACGAGGTCTTCGTGCGCCCCTCTATCTTCACGGAGTCCACACAGCCGCTTTGTAAAATCTCTTTCATATGCGAGGCAAGGTTCAGATCTTTGGAATTCATGATATAGGTGCCGATGCCCGGGTCCTCTTCGAGCCTGAAGAGCGTTCCCGTTTCGGGGTTTGCGGCATAAAGCTCATACGGAAAACGGCAGTCGTTCGCGCATGAACCGCGGTTGGGAACACGCCCGCTTTGAAGCGTCGATATCAGACAGCGTCCGCTATAGGCGAAACACATCGAGCCGTGGACAAAGACCTCCAGCTCAAGCGTCGGCAGATCTTTTTTGATCTCTTGAAGATCTTTCAGTGAGATCTCGCGTGCCGTAATGATGCGCTTGGCGCCCATGTCATGATAGATCTGCGCGTCTAGGACGTTCATGACGTTGGCCTGGGTAGAAAGGTGAAGATCGATATGCGGTGCGATCTCGTGAGCGAGTTTGAGCACGCCAGGCGTCGCGACGATGATCGCATCGGGACCAAGTTCGGCAATGCTCTCTATGTGTTTTTTAAGCAGGTTTATTTGTGAGTTAAAAGGGAAACCGTTGATCGTCGTATAGACTTTTTTCCCATGGGCATGGGCATAATCAATCCCCTCTTTGAAACTCTCCATCGTAAACTCCTTGCCGGAGCGTATACGCAAAGAGAAGTGGCTGACGCCGCCGTAAACCGCGTCGGCTCCAAAATCAAGGGCAATTTTAAGTTTTTCAAGGTTTCCCGCAGGGGAGAGAAGTTCGACTCTGTTCATTAAATATTCTTCTATTTTTTAGCGAATTTTAGCAAATTTCTCTGCCAAGAAGGTTAAAAAGTTCAACTACTTCGAAAAGGAGGCCAGCAACGCTTCAATGTCGTCTGAGCTTACAACATCCGCTGTTCCGGTGTCTCCAGGGAGATGATGCGCAGAGGCAACACGCTTGCTGTCGTCAATCTTACCGGCAAAGAGTTCGTTCATATAGCCCGAGAGTGCGCGCATCACATTGATAACGCGTTCGATCTTTTGTCGGTGGATATCCTGGTACTGCATGATGTCCATAACGTTCATGATCGCATCGCCATGCTCTTTCAGACTGTTTACATGCTCTTCGACTATCGTCTGTGCAAGTTCATTCTTTTCCAACTGGCCTTTGAATGCCTTGACCTCAGGAAACTTCTTACTGAGATTTTTGAAGAGTTCAATATTGCTCTGGAAGGTTTCGAGAACATCCGCCATCGTCCCCTCCGCTTCCATCAGCTCATTGCCGATCTTTTCAATGTGGTCAAAGATCTCACTCGCCTTTTCTTCGCTCTCTTTGGTGACATCATCAAGCTGATGGACCATTCTGTTGTCATCTGTCGGCGGCGGAGGAGGCCATTTCTGGGTTGCAGAGACTTTATACTCATCTTCGCGGTGCTCTTTTGCCTCCTCTTTTGGTGCGTCGCTCTTTTGTGCAGAAGATACCGGAGTCTCTTCTGTCTCATCCAAATCTATATCTTCACTCATTAACGCATCAAGTTCTTCTTGTGTCATAGAAGTTTCTCCAATTAAATCAATCGCTTTAGCTGATTATAGACAAGTTAATATATAATTACTTTTAAATCTCAACAATAGTGAAGAAACCATGCCCAATTCCGCTTCTCAACGCCTCAAAGTCGATCTTCACAATCACACCGTCTTATGCAACCATGCCCAAGGTGATCTCTCCTTGTATATCGAACAGGCTATCGCTTCAGGTATCAATATTTACGGTGTTTCCGATCATGCGCCGATGACATTTGATCCCGGGTACAGAATGCGTTTTGAAGAGATGGATACGTACGAGAGCATGGTCAAAGCCTTAAAAGAAAAGTACAAAGGGCAGATCGAAATTCTTCTGGCCTATGAGGTGGACTATCTTCCGGGACACATGGATAAGCGCGTGCTCGAAGCTGATGTCGATTATCTTATAGGCTCCGCGCACTTTATCGACAAGTGGGGATTTGACAACCCCGAATTTATAGGCCGTTATGCATATGAAGATATCGATATCATCTGGCAGGAGTATTTTGATCTGATCACCGATATGGCTAAAACAGGCTATTTTGATATTGTCGGGCATCTGGATCTCATCAAGGTCTTTAGGTTCGTCCCAAAAAAAGAGATACTCGAGATCGCACAAGAGGCCCTGCTCGAAATCAAAAAAGCCGATATGGTCCTGGAACTCAATGTCGCCGGCTACCGCAAGCCCTGCGCCGAACCCTACCCCTCAAAGGCGCTTCTTCAGCGTGCTTTTGAACTGGGTATCCCCATCACCTTTGCCTCGGATGCGCACCAACCTGAGCAGGTCGGTCTCTACCGCAATGAGATCGAGGAGTTCGCCAGATCGGTCGGCTATACCCAGTGCGCCTATTTTAAAAACCGCAAGCGCTATATGGTCGATTTTTAATCACCTGCGACTGCTGTTTTTCTCCTTTGTGCCGCCGGATATGAAGATAATCTTCAAAGAATGGTTAATTTTTAATCATTACCACTCTTTTAATTTTAACTTCTTCTGTTATACTTTCAGCAAATATAAAAATTTCTAGGAGAAACACCCATGGGAAAATTCGTAAACAACGTTGATGAATTCTTTAAATATTGTGAAGAGAACGACGTACAATTTGTTGATCTTCGCTTTACTGATATTAAAGGCGCATGGCATCACCTCACTTACCGCATGAGTGCAGTAACGACTGATATTTTGAACAACGGTTTCCCGTTTGACGGTTCATCAATCGATGCATGGCAGCCGATCAACAAATCAGACATGATCTTGAAAGCAGACGTTCCGACAGCATTTATGGATCCATTTACTGCTGATCCGACCATCATTCTTATCTGTGATGTTTATGACATCTACAAAAAAGAGCTTTACGAAAAATGCCCGCGCTCAATCGCTAAAAAAGCATTGGCACATGCTGAGTCTATCGGTATTGCAGATGCGGCATACTTTGGCCCTGAAAATGAATTCTTTATCTTTGACGATGTCAAGATCATTGACGGTGTCAATGAAGCAGGCTACCGCGTTGACACGGAAGAGGGTGAGTGGAATGACAACACTACCTTCGAAGGTATGTACAACACGGGTCACCGTCCTCGCAATAAGGGCGGCTACTTCCCGGTTCAGCCGACTGACTCGATGGTAGACCTTCGCGCTGAGATGATGCTGGTACTTGAGCAGGTCGGACTGGAAGTTGTTCTTGGCCACCACGAAGTTGCACAGGGACAAGGCGAGATCGGTATCGTCTTTTCTGACATCATCGGCGCAGCGGACAATGTGCAGAAATACAAATATGTTGTGAAAATGGTTGCTCACCTTAACGGCAAGACAGCTACTTTTATGCCAAAACCGCTTTACGGCGACAACGGAAACGGCATGCACGTCCACCAGTCACTTTGGAAAGACGGCAGAAACCTTTTCTACAAAGAGGGTGAGTACGGCAATCTTTCTGAGATGGCGCTTCACTACACCGGCGGTATCTTTAAACATGCCCGCGCGGTTGCTGCTTTCACCAACCCGTCAACGAACTCATATAAGCGTCTTATCCCCGGTTTTGAAGCACCGAGCATCTTGACCTACTCCAGCCAGAACCGTTCGGCATCATGCCGTATCCCTTACGGTGCAGGTGAAAAAGCGACACGTATCGAGATGCGTTTCCCGGATTCTACAGCATGCCCATACCTTGCCTTTGCTGTCATGATGATGGCCGGTCTTGATGGTATCAAGAACAAAGAGATCCCGGTCGGGCCAATGGATGAGGATCTATTTGAGTTAAGTCTCGATGAGATCCGTGAAAAAGGGATCCCTCAAATGCCGCATACGCTTCGCGGCTCATTAGAAGCACTTATCCGTGACAATGATTTCTTGAAACCGGTATTTACTCAGGATTTCATTGACACTTACCAGCATTATAAGTTTGAAACACAGGTATGGCCGGACGAAGCACGTCCTACCGCCTTCGAATTCAAAAGCACATATTCTTGCTAATATAGTGCCCGCAAGGAGAATACCTTGTGGGCCTACCGCACTTTAAAATATTTCAATTCTCACTATTAATAAATTTTTGTTATAATTGCTCACTATGATAAAGAACCCTTTTGTAAAATCAGCTCCGGAAATAAAGCGGCGAAAAAACCCAAGCGATCAGTATGCCGCACTTACAACAGACGAACTTATCGAATCGATAAAAAAAACTGCCCGCTCCCCCAACAGAAATGACCTTGACCTGCAACTGGACTTTTTCTTAAAACGCTACGAAAAACGTAGAAAAAGCCTTGAGATAAGTGTCAACCATGCCGACAAATTGCGAAAAGAACTCGACAACATCAATCATGACCTTGAACAACGGATCCAAGAAGAGGTCAAGCTTCGCAAAGAGAACCACAGGATGTATGAACAGCAGGCAAAGATGGCCTCCATGGGCGAGATGATGGATGCGGTTGCACATCAGTGGAAACAGCCGCTCAATGCACTCTCTATGATGAGCGACATCCTTAGAGGCGATTTTGAAAGCGGAATTGTTGACCAAAACTACGTCAATGAACTCACCGATGATATTCAGGTTCAGATCGAACACATGGTCACAACTTTGCAGGAGTTCAGAACGTTTTTCAGGCCAAACAAAGAAGCAAAAAGTTTCGGCATCAAGCGTTGTGTACAGTCGGTTATGCTACTTGTCAATGACGAGTTTTTGAAAAATAATATCAGCATTAATATCCAAAGCTCCAAAGAGATCCTGATGCACGGGATAGAGAATGAGTTCAAACACCTCATCTTAAATATTATCAACAATGCCAAAGATGCCTTTAACGAGAAGAATGTCAAAGAGCGCCACATCAACATCAACTTCTACCAAGAAGACAACCATATCAATATAGAGATCGAAGATAACGCGGGGGGAATACCTCCGGAGTTCATCCATGACATCTTCAAACCCGAGTTCACAACCAAGACAGAAGGCAAAGGCACGGGCATTGGTCTGTATATGAGTATGCAGATCGCGCAGAAGCTCGGCGGCTCTCTTTCGGTGACCAACACGGAACACGGAGTGCGCTTTTTACTTGAGATTGTGTTGAACAGCTCTTCCTTGGAGTAACTGAAATGAGCTACAAAATCCTCCTTTTAGAAGATGATTCTGTGCTTGGGCAGACACTAAAGGAGATGCTTGAAGACGAGGGCTACAGCATCGACCTAGCCATCAACGGAGAAGAAGCCGCCGAATGTACCTACCGCAACAAATATGACCTCTATATCTTTGATATCAATGTCCCGGAAATCGACGGCTTTGCGCTGCTAAAAGCGCTCAGAGAGGCCTCAGACAAGACAGCGACACTTTTTATGAGCGCTATGGTGGATATCAAAAGCATCGCCAAAGGCTTTGAACTTGGCGCGCAGGACTACCTCAAAAAGCCCTTCTACCCTGAAGAGCTGCTTATCCGCGTCAAGGCCAAGCTCTCAGCTCCGGACGAACTTTTTATCTGCGGTGATTTCACGTATGACGAAAAGAAAAAACTCTTCAAAAAAGACGGAAAGCGGCTCGTATTGGGAGAGATGCAGCAGAGACTTTTTAGTGAGTTATACCGGGACAGAGGGAACATTGTCGACAAAGAGCTCCTGCTTGAGTGTCTTGAACACCCCTCCTCGACTGCCCTACGCGTGGCCATCAATAAACTCAAGCAGACGACTGGACTCCCTATAGAAAACATAAGAGGAGTCGGCTATGTCCTTGAAACACGTTGAAGCCGAATCCTTAGGAAAAAGCTTCCTTCTCTTTTTCCTCTCTATGACGCTTTTGATGAGTGTGATCCTCTACCTGAGCTATGCAAAAGAGAGCACAGCCCTCGACGAGAAACTCTTTACGCAGATGCGTCTGTGCAGTTTTGACCTTAAATGCGATCAATTTGAATTTGATTTTGTCATAGCAGAGCAGGATGATCTTTATCAGTTTCACAAAACCGAAGAAGGCGTCTTTGCCCTTTTTGCCATCGCAGACACGACCGACTATGCCATGAAACTCTTTTATACCAAGCAGAAGTATCAAAAAGAGCTTGACCTCATTCAAGAACAGTATTTTCACCGCTATCTTCTTGCCCTGGTCCTACTGGCCCTGCTCTCCTTTCTCTTCTCCTTGTACGCGCTGAGACCACTACGGCAGGCGCTCTCTTTGGGCGATGAGTTTATAAAAGATATACTGCATGATTTCAACACGCCGCTCTCGAGTCTGCGTCTGAACAGTTCGCTTCTGAAAAAAGAGCTAGGCGAAAATACAAAAATCTTGCGCATAGAGCAGGCGGTCCAGACAGTCTTAAATCTCCAAAACAACCTGCGCAGCTACATCGATGAGAGCCCCCTTCAAAACGAGAAGATCGATTTCAAAGAACTTATCCAAAAGCGTTCGGCGATTTTTGCCGAGAACTACCCTCAACTCCGCTTCATCTGCCATCTCGAACCGCTGCAGATCTATGCCAATACAGATGCGATGATACGCATACTCGACAACCTCATCTCAAATGCCGCAAAATACAATAAAAAAGAGGGTATTATAGAGATTACGCTCAGTGCTACGGACAAAAAAGTGCTTATCAAGGACAGCGGCAGAGGGATAAAACAGCCCCAAAAGATCTTCCAACGCTTCTACAAAGAGCATGAGCGCGGCTTGGGCATCGGACTTCATATCGTAAAAAAGCTTTGCGATTCACTCCATATCCCTATCGCCGTAGAGTCTAAAGTCGGGGTCGGCTCCTCTTTCAGTCTAGATCTTAGACATCTGTGCAGCTAACGCTGCGCTAACACTTCTCTGCCATACTTCTCATATCACACAACAAAAGGAATAGAAAATGAAACGATCAACTATCAGCCTGGCACTTACCATTCTCCTCTTTGGTGCCCTTACTCAGGCCGGTGCAAATGAGAGTATACAGACACAGCTCTCCGCCATCAAAAGCGCTGCACCCGCTGAACGTCAGAGTATGATCAATGCGCTTCAGACACAGATAAAGACCATGCGTGTTCAAGAGCGTACACGAACACTTCAGGAAGTGCGGGAACAGATGCCAGATCTTGCCGTAAAAATTCAAAACGACTACATTACACAGAGGATCAATGAGATCAAAAATGCCGATCCGATGCAAAGAAACGAGCTAATGAACAGCTTCAAGCACGAACTGGCACAGATGAACGAGCAAGAGCGCAGCCAGACTATCGCGCAGATGCGCAAAGAGATGAGCCAAGAGAGAGTTCAGACCAAAGAGAACACACAGAACATGCAGCAGAAGCGCCTTATGGATAAGACAGAAGAGCAGCAGTTGCAACAAATGCAGCAGACACAGCAAAAAGAGCAGATGCAACAGCGCCAAGGTGCAGAGCAGTTCCGCCAGCAGATGGGTACACCTCAGCCTGATACAAACGGATTTGGAAAGAAAAAGTAACCACAACTATCGGCTCGGCTCGGCCGGGCTCTTTAAAGGAAATTCATGCGTATATTTTTACTAATACTGATGATGGTACCCCTGCTGTTTGCTTATGTGGACTCAGATTTGGACGGGGTGGATGACGATGTGGACCAGTGTCCCAACACTCCTATAATGGATCTTGTCGACATCAGAGGATGCGGCATCGAGTCGCTTGTCTCGCCGCACCATTACGACATCATTGTCGGCGGAAACTACTCTCAGGTCGATTACACTACAAACGAAAAGACAGATACCTTCACGACGATGCTTCAGGTCGACTATTTTTACAAAAATATTTCGCTTCAGGCATCGACCGCTTACTATTCGTCTCAAAGTGCCTCTTACAGTGACAGCGGTCTAGGCGACTCAACTCTAGGTGCCTTCTATCTTCTGCCTGTAAACAAGGATTTTCGCATACGCCTGGGTGCTGGCGCCATCTTACCGACTTATGACAGCAGCTTAAATAACAACAACAGCGACTATTTCGCGACGCTTGGCGCCAGCTACACGCTGGAGAAGCTTAATTTTTTTGCGGGCTACAGTTTTACGCAGATCAACGACGATGATGTCGCGGGTCTTGTCAGCTATCAAGACACTCATGCCTACAGCGGAGGTGCGGGCTACTATCTTTCTCCAAAGCTCTATTCAAGCCTCTCCTACTACCAGTCTGAGAGTCTTTATCAGGGTGTTGAGGCCATAAAAAGTGTCTCTCTTTTTGCTTTTTACACTCTGGACAAGAACTGGTTTACAACAGCCAGCTACGCCTACGGTCTGAGCGATTCGGCAAGTGAACACTCCATATCCCTTCGGTTAGGCTACTACCTATAACCCCGTCTCTTTCATCTCGACGAGAAGAAGATGGGCCGTGCTGAGAGCCTCTATAGTCAGAACCTCGTCTTTGAGTTCTGCCGCGTCCCCCGGAGAAAAATCCAGACCATTGATGCTCGTCTCTCCCTCCATCACTTTCACATAAAGCTGACGCCCCGGCTGTAGTTCAAAGACCAGCTTTTTGCCTGTATCTATCTCGCTGACGTACATTGAGGCGTCCTGATAGATCGCTATAGCCGCTCCGCTTTTTTCGGGTCCGACAAGGTGCAGCCATCTGTTATGGCGCGCTTCACGGTCAAACAGTTTTGAACCGTACTGCGGCTTCAAGCCTTTGGCCCGAGGAAGGATCCAGGTCTGAATAAGATGCACCTGTTCATTGCCTTCGTTTGTCTCGGAGTGTTCCACCCCTGTTCCTGCGCTCATGTACTGGACTGCGCCGCGGCCGAGGCTCTCTGTGTGGCCCATGCTGTCTTGGTGCGTCAGTTCGCCTTTTAAAATATAGGTGATGATCTCCATGTCTCGATGCGGATGTGTCTGAAAGCCGCTGTGCGCTTCTATCAGGTCGTCATTCATCACACGCAGCACGCCGTAATGGACATTGTCTGCATTTCGGTACTCGGCAAACGAGAAATGGAAGCGGCTTTTCAGCCAACCGTGCTCCGCCGTGTAGAGCGAGGAAAAAGGTATCTGTTTTATCATCTCGGCTCCTTTGGAAAAATATTTTAAATCATATCCTCTTCTTTTGCATTGACAGATTAAAGTGCCCTGCTACAGCTTTGGATTTATCTTAAAAATGCCTTCATGATTTTTTTCTTATTTGCTTTTTTTCTCTTTTGCATCCTCACTTTGCTATAATTCCATTATCAGTAAGTCATTTATTGAAATTCGAGTTTGATGCAAGTCCCATCTTGCAGATTGCCAAGGAATCCTAATGAAGGAAGTTGTACAGAAATATCGTCCTTATCCGCAGGTCGATTTGCCCAATAGAGAGTGGCCGAGCAGAGTGATAGAAAAAGCACCGATCTGGTGCAGCGTAGACCTGCGCGACGGCAATCAAGCCCTAGTCACGCCTATGAACTTAAACCAAAAACTCGAACTGTACAAACTCCTTGTCAAACTTGGTTTCAAGAATATCGAGGTTGGATTTCCTTCGGCCTCTAAGGTCGAATTCGACTTTTTACGCACCCTTGTCGAGCAGGAACTTATCCCTGATGATGTGACGATCCAGGTCTTGGTCCAGGCGCGCGAGCATCTTATCGAAAAGACTTTTGAGGCATTAAGAGGGGTCAAACATGCCATCGTGCATCTCTATAACTCCACCTCCGTTGCACAGCGAAAGATCGTCTTCAAAATGGGCCAGGAAGAGATCATCTCACTTGCCCTTGAGGGCGTCGAGCTGGTCAAAAAGTATGAGGCGAAGCATGACGGGAAGATCTCTTTGGAGTACTCGCCGGAGAGTTTTACCGGCACAGAGCTTGATTTTGCAGCGAAGATCTGCAACGCGGTAACCAAAGCCTGGGGCATAAGCGAAGCACGCAAGGTTGTCATCAATCTTCCCGCAACCGTCGAGATGGCAACACCCAACGTCTATGCCGACCAGATAGAGTGGATGAGCCGTCACCTTGATAACCGTGAACATGTCCTGATCTCGACGCACACGCACAATGACCGCGGTACCTCCGTTGCCGCAACAGAGCTTGCACTTTTGGCCGGAGCGGACCGTGTTGAGGGGACCCTTCTTTCCAACGGCGAGCGCACGGGAAATGTCGATATCATCACCTTGGCCTTGAACATGTATACTCAGGGGCTTGACCCGGAACTGAATTTTTCAGATATCAACACCGTTTTGGACGTCGTAGAGCGCTGTACAAACATCGAGACACATGTGCGTCATCCTTATGTTGGAGAGCTTGTCTACACCGCTTTTTCAGGCTCTCATCAAGATGCTATCAACAAAGGACTGGCTTACCAAAGAACCAAGAAAGATGAATTTTGGGAAGTACCCTACCTTCCCATTGATCCCGGCGATCTCGGACGCAGCTATGAGGGGATCATCCGCATCAACTCCCAGTCGGGAAAAGGTGGAGTCGCCTATCTTTTGGAAGAAAAGTACGGCTACTCTCTGCCCAAAAAGATGCATCCCGAGATCGGACGTATCGTACAGCTTGTTACCGACAAAGAGGGCAGAGAACTTGAGGCAGAGGAGATTTTCAACATCTTCAAAAAGACCTATTTTAAGCCCAAGATGCATATTGAGCTCATTGATTTTGCTATGAGTTCGATCACTGCCAAGGATCATCAGGTCAAGTGTACCCTTACCTATACGTATGCGGGTAAAGAGATCAAGGCTTTGGGGCAGGGAAACGGCCCGATCGATGCCTGCCGAGATGCTCTGAGAAAAGACTATCCTAACAAGTTCACCTTGACGGACTTTACCCAGCATACCTGCGGAGTTAAGTCCTCGGCTAAAGCCGTTGCCTATATCCAGGTGCAGACTAAATCCTTGGATGCCTTCTACGGAGTCGGCGCGGATACTGATATAGCCTACGCCTCGATCAAAGCACTCTTTTGTGCGCTGAACCGGGCGTTTACAGCCTAAAAGAAGAATCCGATAACAACTTCCGCATAGGTGTGGGTTTTATCGAAGATTTCCGTCCTGCTCTCATGTCTCTCCTGCACGATACCGCCGCTGATCAGCAGATTTTGATTTACAATGGCAAGACCCGCGCGGTATCCGTAGGCATTGATATTGTCCCCATTGCTGACAAAGATATGCCGGTAGAGCACTCCGACATAGGGGCGAACATTTTCATCCACAGGAATAAAATAGCTGCTCTCTGCCGTTATCTTCTGAATACTCGGACTAGCCGAAAACCACCTCTCATATCCCAGTCCCACAGAGAGGTCGTCTATGATAAAATAGTTGCCGTTGAGACCGGCTACCGTATAGTTCTCGTTTGAAATCGAGACAGAGCCCAGTTTTATTCCAAGAGACGTGTTGCCTTGCGAAAACATCTCTGCACTCAGTGTCATCCACATCATCACAAGCGCTATTAGCGTTTTCATCTGTTTCCTTTAAAAAAGAAGTTCTTCGTTTGCACCTTGTGTGTTTTGCACCTGAGGCGGTTTGGAAATAGGTGTAAAATACTCTTTTTGCCCATTGACAATTGTGCTCACGACCCCTTCAGGCTCATCGAACTTTCGTTTTGTTTCCGGATGTGTACGCAGTATGTTTTTATAAAACAGAGCAAATACCGGTGCGGCTGTCCGCCCGCCCTGCTCCCCTTTGAACATCGGTGTATTGTCATCGTTGCCAAACCAGATAACCGTTTGTATCTCAGGAGAGAACCCGCAGAACCAGGCATCGACTCCGTTGTTGGTCGTTCCTGTTTTACCAGCAAGCTCGATCCCCGGTACGCGCGCATGCCTTCCTGTTCCTTTTTTGACAACATCTTTTAAAATATCGATCATGATGTACGCCTGCTGCGGCGAGGTCAGCACCTCTTTTTTATTCTTATATTCTATCTCTTCGCCGAATGTATTTTGGACACTGTGGATCAAGATAGGCTCAACCTGAGTACCGTAATTGGAGATCGTCGTATAGTAGCGGCTAAAATCAAGAGGCGAGACTGAAATACTTCCCAACGCCAAAGACAAATCGGCAGGAAGATCCTTGATACCAAACCGGTAAAGCTCGCGCCGTACCGTCGTCAAGCCGATGTCCGTGACAAGGTTGATCGTAGCAAGGTTGCGCGAATGCACCAAGGCCTCGCGCAGCGTAATAAATCCTTTGTAATCTTTTTCATAGTTTTTCGGACGCCACTTCTTCTCTTCACCGTCTAGCTCATAATCATAGGTCCGCGCAATATCCACAAGCTGCGAAGCACCGGAGTATCCGAGATCTACCGCCACCTGATAGATCAAAGGCTTAAAAGCTGATCCCGGCTGTCTTTTTGCCTGGGTGGCACGGTTGTATTGGCTCTGTGTGTAGTCAAGCCCGCCGACCAGGGCTAAGATGTCTCCGCTTTTTGGCTCTATGGCGACCAAGGCACCATTTAGCTTCTCCATCAGCGTCTGGTTAAAATCATCCGAATTCTTCATACGTTCAAGACCCAATTCGTACCCTTTTTGAAGCGCTTCTCTTCCGGCTTCTTGCATACGAATGTCGATCGAGGTCATGATCTTGTAACCGCCGCCGCGTAAGTTGTCAAAGGTGTCGTTTAGCTGCCGCATCACCTCGTCCACAACATAAGGTGCGCGGTTTCGTGTCAGCGTATCGTCAAACACCTCCGGATTCTCTTTCAAGGCAGAGGCATAATCCTTTTCATCTATCCAGCCGAGCTGATGCATACGGCTGACAACACGATTTGCCCGTCCCATCGCCTGCTCATAATGGCGTGTGGGCATATAATACGAGGGCGCTTTCGGCAGTCCCACCAAGACAGCGATCTCTTTGAGACTGAGACGGTCAAGGTCTTTATGAAAATATCCCAAAGCCGCCGTTTTTATCCCGTAATATCCGTGTCCGTAGTAGATCTGGTTCAGATACCGCTCCAGTATCTCCTCTTTACTCAGTTCTGATTCGATCTTAAGGGCAAAAATGAGTTCTTTAAACTTACGAGAAAACTTTTTTTCCCGTGTCAGAAGTGTGTTTTTAACCAGCTGCTGTGTTATTGTCGAGGCACCTTCCACCAGCCCTCCGGCCTTGATATCTTTGATAATTGCCCGAAATATAGCGTCAACATTCACGCCCGAATGTTCAAAAAACATCGTATCTTCGATAGCAATGAGTGCTTCGATCACCTGAGGCGGAATATTCGAAAAGTTGACATAGTAACGGTGCTCTTTGTTAAAGATATTGGCTATCTTGTCGCCGTTTCGATCATATATCTCCGTTGTCAGTGTCGGATGATAGTTGATCAGCGTATTGACCTCATATTTGACTTGGTTGTAGTAGTAGGCCAAAGATGCTGTGCCTGACAGACTCAGAACTACCAATAAAATAAAAAAAATTCTCATACTCTAAATTCCCGATTTAAAAAATTTGATGCGATCAGCACCTTTGTGTATTCCGCCTGCGGCGCATTCAAAACTGCCGCGGTCTCTGCGCTCTCGACGACTTTGCCATTTTTTATCACACAGATGTCTTCGCACATGGCCTCGGCACTCTTCATGTCATGAGTGACAAAAAGGATCTTGAACCCCATCGTCTGCTGCAGTCTTTTCAGAAGCTCTATAACCATCTCTCTGTTGCGTGGATCAAGCGCTGTCGTCGGTTCATCCAGAAGCATCAGCTTGGGATCCGAGTTCAAGGCCATCGCAATAATAACGCGCTGCAGCTGTCCGCCGGAAAGTTCGGAGGGGAAGCGTTCGCTAAGAGAAAAATCAAGATCGACCTGCTTAAAAAGAGTTCTCATCTTCTCTTTGGACGCAAAAAACTGTTTTGATATCTTGGTCAAAGGCGAAAGTGCCGTAAAAGGATTTTGCGGGACAAAGGCCAGGCTTTTGCCGCGTATCAGCTCAAAAGGTGCATTTATCTCCAAATCCAGATGCATATTCTCCGGAAGCATCCCCAGCAGTGCCTTGAGTGTCAGACTCTTGCCGCTTCCGCTCTGACCGACCAAGGCCAAAGAGTTCTTGAGTTCAAAAGAGATATCAACAAGGTTTTGCCCCTGATACGATATGCGCAGTTTATCTATCTTCATCAACAACCATTTTATCTAATTTTACTTTTTATAAGATAACAGACATCCGACAGCGCTTTTTCATCCGCCCCTAGACGTGCGATAAGACGGATTATTGGCGCGTCAACCGTCGGCTGGCGAATTGCACCGACAAGATAGCCCTCCTGGAGAAGTTCCGCTTGTATCTGGATCGCCGTGCGGTTGTCCTTAACCCTTATAGGCACGATCAGCCCCTCGCTCTTTAAGCCCAAAATACTTTCGACGATCTTCTGACGAGACGCGATCTGTTTTTTAAACGAAAGCAAGTTCTTCTGGATATATTCAAGCGAGACCTCCCCTAAAACCGTATCAAAAAGCGAGGGAGCCGTGGCGTAGATAATAGGCTTTGCCCGATTGACAAGATAGTCGATGATGTGCGCTGAAGCAAGGATATAGGCGCCGAAACTTCCGTATGCCTTCCCCAGAGTCCCCATCTTGATGTAGTTCTCTTTGACGCTGAGTCCGTAAAAGTCAAGGATCCCTGTCAGATGCTCTCCAATGACGCCCGAACTGTGTGCCTCGTCTAAAATCAGCAAAGCTCCATAATCATCGGCAAGAGAGATGATCTCTCTGCTCACAAGATCCGCGTCCATGGAATAGATCCCCTCAACAGCGATGATCTTGCGCTTTGCGGGTGAGCTTTCAAGCATTTTTTGCAACTCTTCGGCATCGTTGTGCTTAAAATAACTCACCTTAGCATCGAGTAGTTTCGTCGCCAACACGCCCGAAGCATGGTACTTTTCATCCATAAAAAGCTCATCTGCCTTGCGTACCAAAGCCTCGATCATGGCGATATTGGCATTGAATCCGGAGCCGAGTATCACCCCCGCTTCAAATCCGTTGGCTCGGCAGAGAGCTTTTTCAAAAGAGGCATGTATCGGATGATACCCATTGACCAGCATCGAGGCTTTTGGAGCATGAGAAGTGCTGGAGGCGAGGCGCGCACAGGCCTCATTAAGCAGATCTTTGTTGTGAGCAAGTCCCAGGTAGTCATTTGAGGCCAGGTCAATAACCTTCTCATCAAACAGACGGCGCTCTCTATAGCGTCCGGAACGCTTCAAGGCGGCAAGCTCTTTACTGTAATCGATCATAGATGCAGATAAGGGAGAAGTATTTCTATACTAAGCCCCATAGCACAAGACTCATAACCTTTGACCTCTTTGATGTAGGACTTGCAAAAGCCTTCCACCATGCATCCGCCGGCTTTTCCTCTCCATTCTCCGGAGTCCAGATAGGCGTCGAGTTTTTCTTTGTCAAACATACTGAAAAGATAATCCGTGCTTGAGATGTCTATAAGTTCCAGCGAGTCGCTTTTATAGATCATGCAGGTGATGATGGAGGTGGTGTTTGCGCTTTGGCTTAGCAGTATTGCTCTGGCATCATCAATATCTTTTGCTTTGCGGAGGATCTTGTTCTGTGCGGTGACGACGGTGTCCGCGCAGAGCAGCGGATACTCATTGTAGTCATATTTTCTAAGCGCGGCTTTGTATTTTCCCATCGTTGCCTGGTAGACGAAGTTTTTTGCAGAGTGTGCAGAAATCTTCTCTTCATCATAGTCAATGGGCGATTGAAGATAGTCAAGACCCGCACTGCGCAAAATTAGTGCCCTGCTCTCGGACTGCGAGCAGAGTCTGATCTTCTTAGTTTTCATAAGAAATTATACCGAAATTTGTTCCTAAAAAGAGCTTTGCAGGATGACGCCCAGCATAATCTCTACCGCGCCCAAAATAATATTTATCGGCAGCAGATAGTTGTAGATTATCCAAAGTGCATCTTTACACTTTTTGCACTCTTTCATATTGCTGCAGTGGTCGAAGTTCTTGGCAGCTTTGGAGTTGATCCATGCCATCAGACCCATATTCATCGCCATTACCGTCCAGATGGTCCCTTTGGTATGGATCATCTTGTACATATCTACTGCAAAATCTGTTGTCATAAATCCTTCCGGATCAATCGCATTGTCTTTGTATCCCAAAGCCATCATAAGCGAGGTGATAAAAAGAAGGATAATAAAGGGAAGGGTCAACTTAAAGAAGCGCTTATAACGCTCTGTCTCATAGATGTACTCTTCCGGAGTAGAGAGCTGGCGCAACGGCTTCACTCTGCCGTATCGCGCAGAGATCATAGCTCCCAGCCAGACAACTGCACTCAGAACATGTAAAAAGATGATCTGGTTGGCATAGGTACTCATTATATAGTAGACAATATCACGCACTAAGCTTCCTTTAAATTATAATATTAGAGATATTATCAAAGTCCGTCTTAAAATATAATTACAATTTTTTATATTAATGAAATGTGGGGAAAGGGGAGATTTAGGCAGACCCTCTATAAAGAGGATCTTAAAAGAGTCTCTTTATGCGTGGGAGTAGCGAAGCATTACGCCCATATAAACAGCGACAATGCCCAGGATGATATTCAAAGGCACCAGGTATTTTCCGATAAGGGAGAGGTTTCTCTGTGCCACTGCTATAGCATCGCCTTTGAGGGCCTTTTGTGCTTTTTTACGCAGGTACATCATACCGCCGAGGTTGATCGCCATGATCATCCAGATGGCCTCTTTGATGTGGACAAGGTTATACGCATCCATCGCATTCTGATCGATCACATTGGCATTTGCATCCAGAGCGGCATTACGAAAGTCCCAGCCGACTGCCATCAGCACGGCAGTAATGATCAAAATAAGCACAAAAGGCAAAACGATCATAAACAGACGCTTAAGCGCATGTGATATACGCTCCAGTCTGAAGTGGGGGTTTTCCACATGGGCGAAGGAGTGGTGTGCCGCATAACGCATTGCTACCATTCCGCCCACCCAGATCACTGCCGAGATCACATGTAAAAATACGATTATCTCCGTATTTGCCCAAAAAAACTCTGTCATTGCTGCTTTCATTGACTACCTTATATGTATATTTTTTTTTCTAACTGCTCTTTGATGTAAGCCAGAGAGGCTGTTTTCGCCTCTTCTAGTCTAGAAGGATCTTTTCCGCCTGCTTGTGCGAAGTCAGGACGTCCGCCTCCGCCTCCACCCAAGATCGGCGCGATTGCTTTGATCCAGTCCCCTGCTTTTGCATCCGCATCCTTGATCCCGGCTGCGATGAGAACCTTATCACCTTTAACTTGGAACAACATTGCGCACAAAGATTGGTTTTCATTCTTAAGCTCGTCGATACGCGTCTTGATGTCGCCGCTTTTGATTTCTTCGACTACGACGCTGATCCCCTTTATCTTCTCTATCGTCAGCTCCTCTTTTGAAGCCGAAGCGCTCTCTTGCAGTTCACTTTTGAGCGATTTTACCTGCTCTTTGAGTTTGTTGATTCCCAAAAGAAGATCACGGTTTTTCACCTCTTCTTCTGCCTTAAGAAGGGTATGTCGCTGCTCTTTGAAGAGGTTGTAGGCGGCATTTCCGCAGACTGCTTCAATGCGTCGTACCCCCGCAGAGACGCCGGATTCTTTGGTGATGATAAAGGTGCCGATTGCGGCGGTATTGCTCACGTGGGTTCCGCCGCATAGCTCAACGGACGCCTCGCCGAAACTTACTACGCGGACTTTGTCCCCGTATTTTTCACCGAACTGCGCTTTTGCCCCGCTACCTTTTGCCTCATCGATGCTCATCTCTTTTGTCGTACAGCCGATGCCGTGAAGGATCTGGTAGTTCACCTGTTCTTCGACCTCCGCGATCTCTGCCGTGCTCATCGCTTTGGGATGAGAGAAGTCGAAACGCAGGCGGCTTGCATCATTAAGCGAGCCTGCCTGAGAGATATGATCGCCCAAAATATCATAAAGTGCGGCATGTAAAAGGTGAGTCGCCGAGTGGTGTTTTTCAATCTCAAGACGGGAAACATCAACAGTGGTTTTCACCCTCTGCTTAGTCTTGATCGTCTCTTTGACTTCGATATGCGAGAGGTTGAGATCAAAGAACTTGCGGGTATCCGTCACCCTTGCATGCCCATCGATCATGCCGATATCGCCGACCTGTCCGCCGCTTTCTGCATAAAAAGGAGTCTGATCCAGCAGTATCCATCCCGTATGAAGCGAGTGAAGCTCATCCACGATCTTAAAATCCTCGCTCAGAAGTGCCAGGACAGTGGACTCACGGCCCTGTTTCTCATAACCAATAAACTCGTTTTTGCCGAATTTTTCCAGAAGTGTTTTGAACTCACCTTCTATCGTCGCATCGCCGCTGCCTTTCCAAGCTGCTTTGGCGCGCTCGCGCTGCTCTTTCATCAGTTTTTCAAAGGTATCGATGTCCAGCGTGAGATGCTTCTCTTTGAGCATATCTTCTGTCAGATCAAGCGGAAAACCGAAAGTATCGTAGAGCTTAAAGGCTACTTCGCCGCTGAACACCTCTTTGGTATGTGCAAGTTCGGCATTAAAAAGTTCGATCCCCGAAGCAATCGTCTTAAAAAAACGCTCCTCTTCGAGCTGTATCTGTGTTTTCACCGCTTCGGCTTTAACCGCAAGATAAGGATAGATGTTTTTCATCTGATCAACAAGCAGATCCACGATCTTGTACATAAAGGCCTCATGCAGACCCAAAAGATAGCCGTGGCGCACCGCACGGCGCAAAATGCGGCGCAGGACATAACCGCGTCCCTCATTAGAAAAGTTTACATCCTGAGCAAGCAAAAAGACCACAGTTCGAATATGGTCTGCTATAACGCGGTAAGAAGCGCCGCTCTTATAGCTGTAAGTTTTTCCCGTAAACTCTTCGACTTTTTTGATCATCGGCATGAAGAGGGAGGTGTCATAATTGCTAAGCTTGCCCTCTTTGATGGCGACAACACGCTCAAGCCCCATTCCTGTGTCGATGGAGGGCTTGGGAAGCGGTGTCAGTTCGCCTTTTTTATTGCGCTCGTACTGCATAAAGACAAGGTTCCAGATCTCTAAAAATCGGTCACCCTCGCCGCCCATACGGTCTTCGGGACCGTTGAAATTCTCTTCTCCCTGATCGTAAAAGATCTCCGAACAAGGACCGCAAGGACCGGTATCTCCCATCTGCCAAAAGTTGTCCTTGTCACCAAAACGCAGGATGCGCTCCGGAGCGACATACTTCTTCCATATCTCTTCAGCTTCGTCGTCGCTCTCGTGGACCGTCACCCAGAGTTTTTCTACCGGTAGTGCAAGCTCTTTGGTGATAAACTCCCAGGCATAAGCGATCGTCTCTTCTTTGAAATAGTCACCGAAACTGAAATTTCCCAGCATCTCAAAGAAGGTGTGGTGGCGCGCGGTATGGCCGACATTTTCAAGATCGTTGTGCTTTCCGCCGGCACGAAGGCAGGTCTGGCATGAGGTCGCGCGTGGATTTTCCGGCGTAGGAATTTCCCCGGTAAAGATTGATTTAAACGGCACCATACCTGCGTTGTTGAACAGCAAGGTCGCATCGTCGGGTACTAAAGGAGCACTTTCGACTTTTGTGTGTCCTTTGGATTCAAAATAGTCTAGGAATGCTTTACGAACGTCCATTATCTCGCCTTATCAGAAGAGTCTTTCAAAAAAGCTCTTCTTAGTTAAAAAGTGCGCGATTATATCAAAGTAGGAGTAAAAAGAGTATAAAAGCTCTATGCTTGCGTATTTTGCAAGTTTTCATGGTAGACGCTTTGCATCTTATGAAGAATTTCCGGAATGTTTTGCTTAAACTTATTCAAAGAGGCAAAGGCCTCTTCACTCAGCGCTTGTTTTTCCTCGCACTGGTCCATCATCTCTACCAGCATTCGCAGCTGGTCCCTGTTCTCGACGCATTTTTCGCAGACCTGAAGATTTTCGCAAAAACCCTGATTAAGAAGCACGTACGTATCGCTTAGGGTGTCGTTGAGCTCCGCCAGAAGTTCCGGTGTTTCAAGATCTTTTTTTATGGTGGCACGGTTTAAAAATGTTTCCAAATCTCTAAACTTTTTCTGAACGTTTTCAAATATCTCTTTCATCTCATCACCTCTCATGAAGTTTGTACTGCAAAACATCTGCTCAGTATAGATAAATAAGAATAAATTATTTATTAAGTCCGCACTACTGTGTTTTTTTAGATCTTTTTTGCAGGTAGATATAGACAGCGACAATCATAAGGACCAGCGCCAAAGCGGCCCAGACCAGCTCATGCACATAGCTCTTGATCAGCTCTTCCTTCTCTCCCATAAAATAGCCCAAGAAGACCAGCGCACTCGACCAGAGTCCCGCTCCCAAGAAGGTGTACAAGGAGAAGAGTCCCAGCGGCATCTTTGCAAATCCGGCAGGGATGGATATGAGCTGACGGATACCGGGAATAAGACGTCCGCTGAAGGTGGAGACCGCACCGTGGGCTTTAAAAAACAACTCGATTTTTTTCAAAAGTTCCGGCTTCATAAAGAAGTATGTGCCGTAAGCATACAAAAACTTTCGTCCCAGACTCATCGCCAAAAAGTAATTCACCCAGGCACCTATCATCGAGCCTGCAAAACCGGAGATCAAGACCAACGGTAGACTCATCTGCCCTTTGTAGCAGAGGTAGCCGGCAGGGACCATCACCACTTCACTTGGAAAAGGAATAAAACTGCTCTCTATGGCCATCATGATAAATATGCCCGTATATCCCCACTCGCCTACGGTAAAAATAATCCACTGTGTTATTTCTGCAAGCATTTTTCAACCTCTTTTATAATCAATTCTGCTCCGTTTGGCCGTATCAGCTTCTGCAGGCATTCGCTGTGTTCTTTCATGTTCATATCTAGCAGTCGCAGCAACAAAAGATAAGGGTCCTCTTCCTGACGGCAGAGCCAGGAGGCATTTTTTTCCGCCAAAAACTTCGCATTAAAGAACTGATGGTCTGCGGCGGCATAAGGATAAGGGATATACAGCGCAGGTAAACCCGAAGCACAAAGCTCCCACAAAGTACTCGCGCCCGAACGGCTCACGGCCAGATCGCTCGCTTGCATCAAGGTGTCGATATCCGCTCTAAAAGCAAAAAGCTCTGCCTCAACACCCAGTTCTTGGTAAGCATTTTTCACTTTTTCCAGCTCTTGTTTTCCGGCCTGATGAATGATCTTTATCCCTTTTTCATGCAGGAGCGGGGCGATTTTAAGGGCCAGATCATTGATAAAACGTGCGCCTTGGGAACCGCCCAAAAAGATAACTGTTTTTACTTTTTCTCTGTTTCTTGAGCCTTCAAAAAAGCTCGCTCTTACGGGATAGTCTTTTAAAACAGAGTTTAATTCGTATGAGCTGAAAAAGGCTTTTGAAAAGGGGCGCAGTAGCCTGTTTAGACGTCCCAGTGCCGCATTTTGTTCATGAATGTAAAAGGGTTTTCTCAGCAGCACGGCCGCAAAAGAGGCAGGAGCCGCCGAAAAACCGCCGACGCTGACCACACAGTCTGCTTTTGTGACAAGCAAAAGCGCACTGAGCGTTGCTCTGATGCTGCTTAGAAGTGAACTGATCCTTGCCAGGCCCTTCTTGTTGACGACCCCGCTTGTCTGCAAAAAATGCACACGCTCAAAAAGCGTATCTTCTTCAAACCATGCCCTGTCCTGGCCCGACATCGAGCCGACAAAAACTGCACGGTGTCCGGCGTTGAGCGCCGCATCTCTAAGGCTTTTTGCAATGGCAAGATGCCCTCCTGTCCCGCCGCCGGTGATAAGGATGGTCATCTTTTCATCCTTTTAGAGATCATCAGCACCATGCCCATGCCTATCGAAGCGGCCAGCATTGATGAACCCCCATAGGAGAGAAAAGGCACCGAGATCCCCTTGATCGGAGTCAGGCCGCTGATGCCGTAGGCATTCATCAAAAAGGTAAAGGCAAAAAGAAGCCCGATGCCGATGCTAAACAGGTAAAAGATCGCGTTGTCGCTTCGGTTGGCGATCTTGAAGATCCGCTGTAAAACAA
Organism: Arcobacter sp.; assembly: GCA_024637195.1. Taxonomy (GTDB): domain Bacteria; phylum Campylobacterota; class Campylobacteria; order Campylobacterales; family Sulfurimonadaceae. Next base: position 164,702 of record JAGXFN010000002.1, on the reverse strand, counting down.
AAATGACGATTAGTGTCACAAAAAGAACACCGAGGAAACCAAACTCCTCCGCCAGTCCCGCCAGGACAAAGTCCGTATGCACCTCAGATAAAAAGCCGAGTTTGAAGGTCCCGTTGGCAAGACCCGTACCGAAGAACCCGCCATTATTGATGGCATTTAAGGAGTGGCCTATCTGGTAGGGTTCTTCGGTTACAGAGATGCGAAGATGCTCGGCAATCGACTCTGGGAAAAAACTCAACACAAAGCCCTGTACCGAGGCCCACCATGACTTGATACGGTCTATTCGGTGCTCAGCCGTCGCAACAAAAAAGAGAAAAAAGGTAAAGGCCAGAGAGATCAGCGAGAAGAAAAACTTGAAGCTGCTCCCTGCAAAAAAGAGCAAAAAAGCCAGCGTTAGTCCCAGCACAACCACCTGTCCAAGGTCATTTTGCATAAAGGCGATCAGGAACATGACCATAATAAAGACGATGGCATAAGGGAAGAAACGCGCAAACTCATCGCGAAGACGAAGCTCGCTGTGATGCGAACTCAGTTTTCGCGTAAAACTCCAGGCCAGGAAATAGACAAACCCGATTTTGAAAAACTCTACCGGTGCCAAAGAGAAGCCAAAAAGTTTTATCCAGCGCTTTGCACCGCCGACTTCACTTACCAAAGAACCGGACAAAAAAGGCATGATCATCATCAAAAAAAGGCCCGCAAGAAAGAGTGTAAGACCTATGCGATGCAGCCATATTTCAGGCTCTAGGCGAGAGATAAACCACATTGTCACGATAGAGACGAAGGCAAAAGCCACTTGACGGGATGCAAAATGAAAGGGGTTGTACTCAAGCAAAATAACAACATACGTCGAAAGCGAATAGGACAATACTATTCCGACAGTCATCAGCAGTACCACCGATAAAAAAAGCGCTCTATCTGTCATCATCCAACTTTCATTAAGATTAAAAATGTATAATTTAATTTAAGAGGGGTATTTTACCTCCGCAAGGCAAAAGCTTCACTGAAAAGGGCAGTTTTCTTTAGAAATGTCTCCTTAAAACGCCAAGCTTTGTGAAGAAAATCTCAGAAGAGAATTTAAAAAAATCATCCAATAACACTATTATTGGAATACATTTTGCTTGCAATAAAGCATACCGAAGGAGAAAAGATGGGTCTCGAAATCAGCAAAGCGCACTCTCTAATGGCAAAAGCCTTAGACCACCGTGCTGCCAGACAAGACCTTATCGCGGGAAATATCGCCAACGAAGATACCCCTTTCTACCGTCCCAGAGACATCCGTTTTGAAGAGGCACTTACCGCCGAATCAAAAAAGATCTTCAATGAGCCGAAAGTTCCCCGCCTGCAGTTGGCGCAGACGAACGGAGCGCATTTCAGCTCTGCTCTGGACGAGGGACATGACCAGGCCAAGCTGTTTTACCGTGACGGCCATCTTGCCCGCAACGACGGCAACAGCGTCGATCTTGATGTCGAGACAACCGAAATGACAAAAAACTCGATGATGTTTCAAGGCATCACCGCCGCTTTGAAAAAAGAGGCAGCGATCTTCAAGGCTGTTTTACAAGCTTCTGAACGAACACAATAAAGGACTAAACTATGTCAGCATTTTTAAACAGTTTTGATATCAGCGGTTATGGTCTCTCTGCACAGCGGGCCCGCGTCAATGTCATCTCTTCAAACATTGCCAACGCCCAAACAACCCGCACCGAAGAGGGCGGACCTTACCGCCGTCGTGAGGTGATCTTCAAAGCCCTTGACTTCAACAAGATCCTAAATGACAAACTGGCAGAAAACACAGGCGACAACGGATATTCTGATCCGCTTGATGAAGGCCAATTCAATAAAAAAGTAAATCCGCCGATTATGAGTGTAATCGTCGATAAGATTGTTCGTGACGACAAGGCGCCTCTGATGAAGTTTGAACCGGGCCACCCTGACGCCAACTCGGAAGGCTATGTTGCCTATCCTAACATCAATCCAGTTATCGAAATGGCCGACCTGATCGAAGCAACACGCTCTTATCAGGCTAATGTCGCAGCATTTCAAAGCGTAAAAACCATGGCACAAAGTGCTATGAGTATCCTCCAAGGCTAAGGACAGATAGATCATGTCAGATATAAATAACATTTCCGGCCTCTCCACTGCTGATCTTTTAGGAAAAAGCAATGCCAACAGCAAGACTGTCGGTGAAGGTTTCGCCGAGACACTAAAAAAATCGCTCAACAATGTAAACGAGATGCAGGAAGCCGGAGAAAAGGCGATGAGTGACTTAGCCACCGGTCAGGTCAAAGACCTCCACCAAGCAGCTCTTGCCATTGACAAGGCAGAGATCAGTATGAAATTCATGCTCGAAGTGCGTAACAAAGCGCTCAATGCTTATAAAGAGATCTCTCGAACACAGATGTAAAATAGCAGCTATAGCTGCCATTTTACTCTTCTATTTTAATACTGCAATACATTAAATCTTTCTAGAACCTGTTTTTTTAATCACAAATATATTTATGTCATTACTTTTCACTTAACATGGTTCTACAGCACAATCCTCAAATAGAAATACATATTTTTTGTTAGATATTATGCTATATTTAGCAATAGTCCTCTATTATGTTGTATATTAAAGTGAATGATTACAATACATTAATCAGTAAGCAAATAATTGTTACTGATACATCCTAACAAATCAAAGAAGACCGATTAAAACCCGCGAGCGGTTTTTTTATTGCTCATTTTAAACGTTTGCATTTCAATAAAGGACTGTTTATGAATCTAAATGTAAAAAGGGTTATTGTTGTTCTAACCTCGGTTTTAGTCACGTTTGTGGCGCTTAGGATTTATCTTCATTTATTTCCGAGTACAAACCTTGATGTAGGTAATTATAATATTCATCATTTATTCACGGGTCTGCTTCTTATCGCTATTGGGGGACTTCCTCTGGTTTTTTTCGACGGAAGCAGTCGAAAATTGGATATTGCATCGGCCATTTTTGGCATTGGTCTTAGCATGGCTTTTGATCAGTGGGTTTATCTAATTGCCACAGATGGGAGTGATGCTTCTTACTTACTGCCCATTTCTTTATGGGGTGCTGTAGTCATGATTGGTCTCATATTTGGGTATGCCCTTATTCTGGTAGCAGTTTCATCTTGGCGTAAGCGCGCTAACAAAGCAAATGAACATAAATTGATTTAAGCTTAGTTGTTTTCTATAGACAAGACAAAGATAAGTATGAAATTTATGCTCGAAGTGCTGAATAAAGCGCTGATTGCTTAAAATTATAAATATTTTGTATGTTATATTTGATTATTAATTATTTCTTAGACGGGTTAAAGTGTATTCCAATCACTATCAAAAAAATTTTGTCATATCTTCGATAGATATATAGTTTTCTTTAGTTTCCGAATAAGGTTATATCTCTTAGCATGTTCTGCAAACTAAAATCTCTCTTCAAGCTCTATTAGTCTGTAATGCTGCTTACAGCACTGCTGATTTATTAGAATTTCGCCCTGCAAATGAATCTCTATTTTTTACAACTTTACTTATCAATGATTTTAACACATTTAAAAAAGTTTTATTATGGTGTAACCAAACAGTTTCCAGTTTGTGCTTTTGCTGACGCCATAGCGTACTCTTATCGTAATGATTGCTTCCTACAATACTCATATATTTTCAAAGGAGTTAATGTGAAGAAGCAATTAAGTATAGCTGCATCGGCAGTATTGATCTTGAGTATGGCAGGATGTGGCGGTACAGATGCCACTAATGGTGTTGACGGTACGAATGGTGCTGATCTGACAAATAGTCTTCAACTTGATTTTGTAGAGTTGAGCGCACCGGTAACTGACACTGAAAAGATGGACATTCGTACATCAACAAGCGTCACTTATGCTAACGGAAGCACAGACTCTATAGGATTTACAAAACTAATGTCAGCAAGTGCACTGGATAATGGTCAAACATTTGGTCTTTTAAAAGATAATGCGAACAATGCAATTACTTTTTCTGACGGTAATCCATTTATCTGTGACGGGGCGAATGGAAATGCTGCTGGATCAGGATTGGACCATTCTTCGATCATTCAAAAGAACGGACGTTTGTTTATGGTCTCTCAGTTTGAATGCCAAGTTGGTGCTATGTATGGTATGGAATTGGAACAAAGCCCAGCGGGTGCGTTGTCTGTTAAAAAAGATTCTCTTGAATACATCAGTCAAACAGAAGGCTTTGGAGGCTGGGTACACTGTGCTGGTATAACTACACCTTGGGAGTCACACTTAGGAAGTGAAGAGTATGAGCCAAATGCAAGAGATTTAGAAGCCAACTTGAACGGTACAACGATGTTGACAGGCAACAACAATTATGATGAAGTGACTAAGTATTATTGGAACGATGAAAATAATGCAAATACGGCGGCAAACAACAATCCATATTATTATGGTTTTATTCCGGAAGTAACTGTAAATGCAACTGCTACTGCACCTACATATAATTACAAAAAACATTTCAGTATGGGTCGTGGTGCATGGGAAATGGCATACGTTATGCCGGACGAAAGAACAGCATACCTTTCAGATGATGGCACAAATGTCGGTCTCTATATGTATGTAGCGGATACGGCGCAAGATCTAAGTGCAGGTTCTCTTTATGCCGCAAAATGGATTCAGACTTCAAATGTAGGTGCCGGTGCAGCTGACCTGATGTGGATTGAACTTGGACATGCTACGGATGCTGAGATCAAAACAATCGTGTCTGCTGAGCCTAAGTTTAGTGATATCTTTAATGTAGAAACACCTGATGCAGTTACATTTCAGTGTCCGACAGCCGGTTTTAAAGCTATCAATACAGCAGTAGGACTAGAGTGTTTACAAGTTATACCGGGGAAAGAAAAAGCGGCAGCATTCTTAGAAACAAGAAGATATGCAGCTATGCTAGGTGCTACGACTGAGTTCAGAAAAGAAGAAGGTATTACTTTTGATGCTGAGCATGGTACATTATATGTAGCTATGAGTCAGGTCACTAAAGGGATGGAAGACAATTCATCTAGTGATAATGGTGGAAACAATGATATTAAACTGACAAAAAACTCTTGTGGTGCAGTTTACGCGCTTGATGTACTTAGTGCACAAGAAGTTGCTTATGACAGTAAACAAAAAGCGATTAACAGTGCTTATGTAGTAGAGAATATGTATGGTGTAGTTAGCGGTTCATCAACTACTTATCCCGCTGGTTCACCTTATGAAGCATATACATGTTCTGTAAACGGGATTGCAAATCCAGATAATGTGACTTTCCTGAATGGGAAAAATACACTTATAATAGGTGAAGATACTGGCGATCATCCAAACGACTTTGTATGGTCATATGATCTTAGCACTGAAAAACTAACACGTATTGTTACAACTCCATATGGTTCTGAGACTACTTCACCATACTGGTACAAAGACATCAATGGTTTTGGATACTTAAGTCTGGTTACACAACACCCTTTTGGTGAAACAAACTCAGGTGATGTGGATTTTGCTTTAGCTGCAACGGCTACTGAGACGCAAAAGCAATCCTCTGTTGGTGTTGTTGGTCCATTTAAAAGCTGGTAATCGTTTTTAAAGAAAATGCAAAGAGAAGGAGAAACCCTTCTCTTTTTTTAGAGATGTATTGATTTTTAAAAAAAGAGAAAGAACTTTATAGGAATGTTATGAGATATTTTATAGTTGCAAGTGTGATTTTAATGAGTGTTAGCATAATAGGTTGCGGCAATAATAGTGGTATTACAGATTTTAATGTCGCAGAAGAGTCAGTTGAAGCAGTGACCTATGAAAGCAATAACTCACTGTACAACACGAGGAATCTACCTGCATTAAGTATTGACTTCACTTCAACAACACCCCTTAACAACAAAGCTGCTTATGTTACAAGTCAATGCTATACAAAAACACTTGATGCACAAGGTTTAGCGTATAATCCATGTTTTGCCTGTCATGTAAGCTCAAAAGAACCCAATTACGTTAATGACTGGAATATTCAATTGCATCGCACTATGGGTGAATATACAAAGACAAATAGATTTACAAACCTTTTTAAAGACAGAACTTCTATTGTAGAACAGATAAGCGATAAAGAGATCTTAAATTATATTAGAGAAGATAACTATATTCAAAAAGGAAAAATATTATTAGCACAAAAGTTAAAGTCCCCACCTGCGGATTGGGATGTGAATAAGAATGGTATTTGGAACGGTTACACACCTGATTGTTATTTTAATTTTAATGGTGAGGGTTTTGATATATCACCTGATGGAGCATTTACAGGATGGAGAGCCTTTGGATATTATCCGTTTTTAGGAACTTTTTGGCCGACAAATGGAAGTACAGATGATGTCCTGATAAGGCTTTCAAAAGTGTTTATGCAAGATAGCACTAAAAAATTTGACAGGGCTGTATACAAATTAAATCTGAGTATCATAGAGTCGCTTATAAAACAAAAAAATATTTTAATTGACGAGGTAGATGAGTCTAAATATGGCGTTGACCTTAATCAAAACGGGGTACTTGATAGGTCAAATGAGATAGTTTTTAAATGGGAAAAGCCAAGTTATAATTCCGCGACAGGCAAGATTACAAACTTTTCTATGTCTTATGTGGGGCTTGCAAAAGAGCTTTTAGAAAAAAATGAGTATCTAATAGCGCCAGGACTTTATCCAAAAAACACAGAATTTTTGCACAGTGTTAGATATATTGATGTTGATGAAAACAGTTCAACTATAAGAATAGCTCCAAGAATGAAAGAACTTAGATATGCTAAAAAAAGAACTTGGGTTACTTATGCGCAGCTTTCAAATGCAACATCAGCAGACATTAAAGAAAAAGACACTTTTCCTGACAGATTAAGAACTATTATGGGAAATACAGAAAGTGGTCTTTCTAACAATCTTGGGTGGGTCTATCAAGGTTTTATTGAAGATGCCAAAGGTGAACTAAGACCGCAAAACTATGAAGAGACACAATTTTGTATAGGCTGCCATAGCGGTATTGGGGCTATCGCTGACAGTAGCTTTGTATTCCAGAGAAAATTCGACAAAAGTGCTTTTCAAAATGGCTGGTTTCATTGGAGCCAAGATACAACTGGTCTAAAAGATATAAAAGAACCAAAAACATTTGATGGAAGAGATGAATATTCATTATATCTTGAAGTAAATCATGCCGGTGACGAGTTTAGAATGAATGATGAAGTTATGGAGAAGTTTTTTGATGAGAATAATACGCTTATCCAAAGCGAGGTAGATATTCTTAAAAATGATATTTCATATTTACTAAATCCATCTGTACAAAGAGCGATAAAGCTTAACAAAGCCTATAAGGTCATTGTCGAAGAACAAAGTTATATATATGGTCGTGATGCTCATGTTGAGCCAGCAGAAAATATTTATAAAGAACTAATAATAGAAGAAGCAACAGGTGTAACAACTCCTATAAAATACAATTAACTTAAGAAGAAGATTTTAAGATCAATCACAACTAATTCCGTCAATATAAGTAGTAGATTCTGCGCCTAGCAGTAAGCTGTCACTGGCGTCAAATCTTACACTCCAATCTTAGTCGCTGTTAAAAACACATAATCCTTTCCCGTCAGCGTTACGCGAAACTTTTTCTGTTGGAGATACTTCTTACAGTAGATCACATCAGAATAGAGCATCCCCATCTCTGAGTAAGAGTAGTTGGGTACCTTTGCCCCGTAGACCATCTCTCCGCCCATCCATCGGCAGTTGGGAAAGCCGAGGACTATAGCACCGTCTGCGCTCAGGTAGTTCTGCACCAGCGACATAAAAAAAGCCTTGAAGTCGATCCCCGGGCTTTGAAAGGTGCCGATGCTGATAATAAGGTCGAACCTTCCTAGATTCAGTTGGTCGAGAGTATTGATATCTTGTTCTATAAACCGCATATTTTCTTTGGGAAAACGGTTTTTTGCGAAGGCTATAGCGGAGGCAGAATGGTCGATGCCGACAAAGTCCATCTTTTCAAACACCTCAGCCTCGACGATCTCTTTGATGAGATGAAACTCATTTCCACCGCTGATGCCGAGGTCCAGAACACGTTTTCTGTTGTGGACCTTCACGTTTTTCAGTGCCTGATGATAGGGCCATAAAAAGGCCGGCTCCTCGTTCTTATTGATCTCGAAAAAAACTGAACCCACTCCGTACTTCTCCGCCTTGTTCTCTTCGCTTGAACTATGAAAAGAGTCTTCAGTGATGAGTTTTTCAAAGCTGAGGATGACGGTGTGCGCTTGGGAGGGCGCGGGTGTGCGCATCCGGCAAAACAGAAGCTCTGCCAGATCATTCCAGGCCTTGTAACCACGGTAGAGATAGGACTTGCCGCCGATTTCTATGCTTTTTCCGGCGTAGGCGCTGCGCATATAGTCGGGGTTGAGCACTTCAAACTCGAGTTTTTCGACACCCTTGTAGAGCTCTGACTTCAGCCAGGAGATGACCTCGAGCAGCGGCTCGTTCGTAAACTGTCTAATCATCCGTGTTTGGTCTGCTCGGGTAAGCCGCCATAGCCTCTTTCACGACACGGTTGACATACTTGATGCGTTCTTGGGGAGTCTCTTTTTGTGTCAGAGTATCCGTGGCGATAGAACGCCACACAATCTTCTTGTCTTTGGGGTTCAGCGCATCGATGATAAGAGTTCCCTTGGTATAGCGGCGCGTGTGCGTTGTAGCGATCATGCCCGGGCTATAACCGTATCCGATAAAGCCTGCCATCCGGTAGTCGGTGTCAATGTCGATCTTCTCTTCGACATTGACATGAAAGACAAAGAGCAGATCCGCCTTTTCTTTTGAGGTTTTGCTGTAGCCTTTTGCTGTAAGCTCCTTCTGCAAAGCCTCGATCAGACGGTCATTGAAGAGCGTGTTCTCACCCACTCTGTTGTGATGTACGACGGCAAAACTTTTTTTGCTTTCAAGCTCAAAATCCGGGTCATAATCAACTGAGATACGCAGTGTGGAGCATCCTGTCAAGAGCCACAGAGCAGTCAGAATCATAAGAAAATTTTTCATTTTTTTCCTTTGGGTTCAATAAAACAGATTCTACAACAGGCCACCTCTATATTTCAATAATATTCCGATACAATTACAGAAAGTAAACTATAAATCAGATGACCAGACAAAACAAATCAAAAAAAATAATAGTATTATTTCTCTTTTTTATTGTGGGCTTCATCCTTTTTTTAAGCTCACTGCTCTACACTGTTATGCACAAGCGCCATGTCCCCTCTTTGTTCACTTCGGATGAGACGCGTGCTGAACGCGGAGAGATCATCAGTGCCGACGGTTTTCACATCGCGACTACCCAGCAGCTCTACAAGGCCGTTGTCAACACCCAAAATATAGATCCCGGCAAAAAAGAGCTTTTCGTCAAACTCTTCTCGATCTACAGCGGCATGAGCGAAAAAGCGATCCAAAAACGGCTTTCTTCGCGCAAAGGCAGCGTCGTCATCTCCTATGATATCAATCCTCAAGATGCCCAATATCTTAAGACTCTGGCCTACAAGCTCCGGCAGATGAAGGTCTTTACGGAGTATGTTCTTCCCAGCGGACAGCATATTCTTCATGGGCTCAATATCCTGCCCAGCGGAGAGAAACGCCAATACCCCTACAAGGATCTCTTAAGCTCTGTCGTCGGTTATACCCACAAGATTGAAGACAACAGCTATACACTTGTACGCGGAGTAAAAGGCATTGAGAAAAAGTTTGACTCCGCCTTGAATGCCCAACAAGACGGCAGACGGTTCGGACCGCGCGATGTCAATAACTACATGATCCTCAATAAAAAGAGTTTTACAAAACCCGATATCAACGGCCTTAACATCCAGCTGACTATTCCTGTTACCCTGCAAAAACGCGTTGAAAAGATACTCACAAAGATGAAAAAAGAGCTCGATGCAAAGGAGATCATCGCCGTTGTAATGGAGTCTGACAGCGGAAGGATCATCTCCATGGCCAGCTCAAATCGTTTTCATCCCGACCATATCCTAAGGTCTGATTATCCTTCGCTGAATGCCAATATTATTGAGTACAGTTTTGAGCCTGGGTCTGTCTTGAAACCGGTCATTTTTTCGCTTCTTCTTGAACACAAGCTTGTCAATCCCTACGACCTTGTCAACGGCCACCAGGGACGGATGAAACTGGGTCGCAAGGTCATTACCGACGAGCATAAGTTCGATTGGCTGAGTGCTGAAAACGTCATCGTCCACTCCTCAAACATCGGGATTGCACAACTGGCCCAAAAACTTCCTGCACTAGACTACTATCAGGGGCTGATCGATTTTGGTTTTGCCCAAAAAAGCGGACTTGAGCTGCCCTACGAGAAACAAGGAAGCGTGCCGGCCATCAACCAGCTCAAAGACGAGATATACAAGGCAACAGCGGCTTACGGGTATGGACTTGATGTCAATGTCATGCAACTGTTAAAAGCCTACAATGCCTTCAATAACCGTGGCCGTACCCTGAAACCCTTTATCGTCGAGAACCTGATTGATATGCACGGGAATATTGAGTCTGTCGCCCCCGAAGGCTCTGTTCAGGTGATCTCACCGGCTACGGCAGAGCGGATGAAGCAGATTTTGATCAAAACGGTCAATGTCGGCACCGGCACCGGCACCATCACACCCGGCCTTGAAGTCGGCGGAAAAACAGGAACGGCGCATATCGCAGAAAAAGGGAGATATGTCTATAAGTACAATACCTCATTTTTTGGTTTTGCCAATGACGAGAAGAAGCACTACACCATCGGCGTAACGGTCATACAGCCAAAGGCAAACCATTTTGCCTCGCTGACGGCAGTACCTGTTTACAAACAGATCGTTGATCTGATGGTCGAGTTTGACTACTTGCATCTGAAACTGTAACTTTCAATAAGAACGTGTCTATATCCAGATATTATCGATAAGACGCGTATTTCCAAGCCGTGCGGCGATCAAGATGATGCTGTTTCCTATCTCGACACTCTCTTGAGGAACGAAGGCACGTGAAACGATAGAAACATACTCAACATCCAAAGGCTCTAAAACGACTCGGATCTCCGTGGTGATCTTTTCACTCTCGAAGACCTTCTGCATCACAAGGTTTGTAGCGACTTTGAGCGACTTTGAGATCTTAAGTGCCTCGACTCTTTCGGATGCGTTGAGATAGACATTGCGCGAGCTCATAGCAAGCCCGTCGCTCTCTCGCATCGTCTCCATAGCGATCACCTCTACATCCAGAAAGAAGTTTTTGGCCATCTGCATGATCAGCACCAACTGCTGTGCATCTTTTTTTCCGAAATAAGCACGTGTCGGCGAAACGATGCTAAACAGCTTCATCACTACTGTCAGGACACCGTCAAAATGGCCCGGGCGTACATGCCCTTCGAGGACATAGCCTCGGATATTTGGCGCGCAGAGCCTTATCTCGTCCTCCTCGTACATATCTCCTGCCTGAGGATAAAAAAGGATGTCGACCCCCGCTATAGAACAGATCTTCTCATCCGCTTCAAACTTTTTCGGGTATTTCTCGAGGTCCTCCCCTTCTAAAAATTGCGTCGGATTGACAAAGACTGAAACCACACAGAGGGCATTTTCTTTGCGCGCTCTTTCGATCAGGCTCACATGCCCTTTGTGCAGTGCGCCCATCGTTGGTACGAAACCTATTTCGCCCTGATGTTCTTTTAAAATAGTTTTGAGTTCTTGGGGCGAGCGGACAATCTTCATCTTTTTAAGCCTTCTTAGTTTATAATAATAGAATTATATACATATCTTGGACAAATACTTATGGATCACTACGAATACGGCGAACTTTTAAAAACATTAGAAACAAAAATGGAAAATATACGCAATATTGTCAAACCCGACAATATTCAAAAACGCCTAAATGAGATCCAGGTCTTAGAGAGTGACCAGGACTTCTGGAACGATGCGGCTGCGGCAAATCAGGTGCAAAAAGAGAAGACACAACTGGAACGAAAACTCGAAAAATTCAAGATCGCAGCCGGAAGACTTGAAGATGCGACTGAACTCTACACTATGGCCAAAGAAGAGGGAGACGACGAGACGGTAGAGACTCTTTTTGGCGAGGCGGAGAAGCTCGACGAAAGCGTCAAACAGATGGAAGTAGAAGTGATGCTCAGCGGAGAGCATGATGCCAACAATGCCATCGTCTCTATCCACCCCGGAGCAGGCGGAACGGAGTCCCAGGACTGGGCGCATATGCTGTTTAGGATGTACACTCGATGGGCAGAGCGCCGCGGATTTAAGACAGAGATACTTGATTACCAAAACGGCGAAGAAGCGGGGATAAAAGATGCCTCCATCCTCATCACCGGCGAAAATGCCTACGGCTACCTCAAGGTCGAAAACGGCATCCACCGTCTAGTGAGGATCTCCCCGTTTGACTCCAATGCCAAGCGCCACACCTCTTTCTCTTCGGTCATGGTCTCACCTGAACTTGACGACGATATCGCCATCGAGATCGAAGACAAAGATATTCGCATCGACACCTATCGTGCCAGCGGTGCCGGAGGCCAGCATGTCAACAAGACCGAATCAGCCATCCGTATCACGCACATCAAAACAGGCATCGTCGTTCAGTGCCAGAACGACCGCTCTCAGCACAAGAACAAGGCCACGGCGATGAAGATGCTAAAATCGCGTCTGTATGAGTTTGAGCTGGAGAAACAGCAGGCTGAAAAAGACGGAATAGAAAAGTCGGAGATCGGCTGGGGGCACCAGATCCGCTCCTATGTCCTGGCTCCTTATCAGCAGGTCAAAGACACCCGTTCAAACGAGCCATTCTCCAATGTCAGCGCCATCTTGGATGGAGATATCGACAAGCTTATAGAGGGCGTGCTTATCTCGCAAAGCACAAACGACTAGGACAAGGTATGAAGCGTTTTAATAACCGCTCGATCTTGTATCTTCATGGGTATGACTCCTCGTCGCAGGGGGAGAAAGCACAGCTGCTGCGAAAAGCGTGCAGCGAAAACCGTCTGCTTATCCCTGATCTTCCTCTCAATCCTCAAGAGTGTATGCGCCTGAGCGAAGATGTGCTTCAGACGGCTTCGAACGACACCATTATCATCGGGGCCTCTTTAGGCGGTTTTTACGCCCTTTATCTGGCGGCAAAGTTCAAAAAAGACTGCCTTCTTATCAATCCCGTCGTCCATCCTTCAGCCGAAGCCAAAAAACTGCTCGCCGTCGAAGAAAGCCAAGAAAAGAAAAAAGTTATTTTAAATGCGATAAATGTCTATTTGACCTTCGAAAACAGCCTTAAAGCCTTGAATCCGCCGAAAAACTGCTTTGTTGCCCTGGGAGAGAAAGACCGCACGATCGATCCGAAGAGTTCTTCGGAGTACTTTGAACATGCGCATATTCAGTTTTATAGCGATGGACATGATATGCTGGCAAGTTTTAAAAGCGTATTAAATAACTTTGAAGAGTTTTTGGAAGATACTTTTTAACCCAAGATGGCTTTAGAAGCCCTGCTTCGGCTACTCTTTTTTTAAAAAACCGTAGCCCAGAAAACCTGCACCCGCGATGACCATGATGATCAAAAAGATACGCAGCTGCTTTTTTTGTGTCTCTTGATGCTCTTGCATAAAGTTAGGCGGTGCCGAGGGTTTTGACCCCCCTGCACTGCTCGCTTGCGCTTCCATCCGAGCCACATTGGCGGCGGCTTTCTCATTTTCGCTAAAACTCTCTTTGGGCTGTGACCAAAAAAGAAGCACCAGAGCCATCAGCAAAAAATTCACACCTGTTATCTTATAAGCAAGTTTTTTGTTGCGTTTGAACCATTCAAGCATATAGAAACCTTCGCTGTAATTATTTTTTATTTTAACACGCTTTTATTGTTTTTTGCTTAGAATATGGGACTTTTTATCCAAATCAAGGCACTTATGCATACCATCGCCTACACCCAAGACGCCGTCCATCTCGTCATACGCATCAAAACAAAGAAAAAAGAGCTTGAGAAAGTCCTTTTTTATCTCTATGAGACGATAGCGCCGACGCACAAAGAAGAAGGCTGCCTTGAATACAGGATCTTGCAAAACGGCACCTCCCTTCTCGTCATCGGAAAATGGAAAAGCACGATGGCGCTGGATATGCACCTTCTTTTACACTTTCACCTGCATCTTTTTGAAAATGTTCTGCCCGGCCTGTGTAAAAAGATCCATGTTCAAACCTACAAAGAGATAGAGCCGCCGATCACTTCACTGAGTATTTTATGATTGCGGTTTCGAAAGTTTTAAACTTCTGCTAAAATTCTCTTTATGAACAAATTGCTACGCGAATGCACCGCCCAAGAGGAGTGCGCCTATCTAAGCGACACCAAACAGACGACACACTACAAGATCATCCAAAACTGCTCCACCGAGTATTGCGAAGCCCTGATCGAGAGAGGCTGGCGCCGTTTTGGAAGCATGTTCTTCCGTCCGATCTGCGCCGAGTGCACCGCCTGCGAGAGCATCAAGATCGACGTCGAGAATTACCGTTTTTCAAAATCTGAGCGACGGATATTTCGTAAAAACTCCACGACAAGAACACTTATCCAGCCCCCTCAGGTCACGCAGGCACATCTGGATCTTTTTGAAAAGTACCACAAGCATATGAAAGACAAACGCGGCTGGACGCATGAGAAGACAAGCCCGAAACACTACTACATGTCGTTTGTACACGGGCATGGAGATTTCGGTTATGAGGTCTTGTACTATATCGACGAGGTGCTTGTGGGCATTGACCTGATAGATATTCTGCCCAATGGGATCTCTTCGATCTACTTCTATTATGACCCTGACTACAGCGAATACTCTTTGGGAACCTACTCTATGCTTGAGCAGATTTCCATGGCAAAAGAGAAGGAACTCGCGTGGATCTATCTGGGCTATTATGTACAGGGATGCCAAAGTCTGGCCTATAAAAGCCGCTACAAACCCTATCAGGTGCTGCAGGGTCGTCCCTGGGATGCGCATGACCCGAACTGGTCGCCCGCTTAAGCTATAATGTCATTTTGTTTCAATCAACTATCAAGGCCACACATCAATGCAGCGAAACTTTACAGAAAAAAGAAAAAGACGTTCCTCTTATGCCGTACCTGTCATCTATTTTTTGCTTGAACTTATCGTAATATGGCTGGTGATCTCTTTGTTTAATTGGGATATTGATATCCGCCGGTGGGGTCTTTATTCCTACATAGGGCTTGCGCTGTGGCTGAGTTACAGCAGCTTAAAACTCTATATTGTCATCAAGCGCCAAAAACGCTCTCTTTTATGAGCAGCACTTCCAAATTCACACTGCTGATGCTGCTGGCCATGCTGCTCTGGGGCGGCGGCTGGAGCGCACTGAAGATCTTGACCGAGTCCGTGGGTGTAGAGGTCCTGACACTTTGGCGTTTTATCATAATGTTTGTCTCATTCATTCCAATATTATATTTTTTCAAACAGCCGATTCGTCTGCCCAGGAAAAGCTTCAAATACCTTCTTGCAGGCTCCGTACTCAACATCCTCTTCATGCTCTTCGCCTATCTCGGCGTCAAATTCTCCACCGCTGGCAGTGCAGGTGTTATTATCACGATACTCAGCCCGCTCTTTACCTTTTTGCTCTCGGTTGCGATCTTGAAGCATCTACACACTAGAGTGCAGTACTTTGGGCTTGCGGTGGGTATCCTCGGTGGCATCATCATGCTCAACCTCCAAGACATAGAGATAGGCTCTGTTTTTTACGGTGGTGAGCTTTATTTTATTCTTGCAGCCCTTGTCTGGGCGGTGATCACCCTAGTCGCTCAGCGCTCCCATCTACACATCAACCCGATCCACTACAGCTTTTTTATCTCGGCCATCTCGATGTTCATTTTGCTGATTTTTACGCTTCCGTACGAGATCAGCCTTGTCTTTGAGCAGGACGCAACATTTTGGATGGCACTGCTCTATCTGGGCATCCTTGGCCAAAGCGTCGCCACAACTATCTTCTTTGTCGCCTCGGGCCGCCTGGGCTCCTCAAAAGCCAGCTCCTTTATGTTTCTCGTTCCCTTATTTGCTCTGTTGGTAAGCTGGCTTGTGCTTGACGAGGAGCTGAAGATGCATGTCATTATCGGAGGATCTATCTCACTTATCGCGGTCTATTTTATCAACAAGCGGTCTAAAATTTAATACTGTAAAAGAAGTCTATAGTGATTGTATTGTTGAAGTGTTTAAGTTTAGGGGGTTTTGAAGTGTATGTATATGGTGGACCCTCAGGGATTCGAACCCTGGGAGGTATAACCCTCGCCGGTTTTCAAGACCGGTGCATTCGACCAACTCTGCCAAAGATCCACGTATGAAGTAAATTGCTGTCTGGAGGCGCCACCCAGATTCGAACTGGGGGTAGGAGCTTTGCAGGCTCCGGCCTTACCACTTGGCGATGGCGCCACAACTTGATAGCCTAAGCTATGGTGCCCGGAGCCGGACTTGAACCGGCACAGTGTTGCCACCGAGGGATTTTAAGTCCCTTGCGTCTACCGATTTCGCCATCCGGGCATATTTAACAATAATACTCAAGATTCACAAACAAGTTTTGAAAATCTTCAATACTTATGAAAATGGAGCGGGAAACGAGGTTCGAACTCGCGACCCCAACCTTGGCAAGGTTGTGCTCTACCACTGAGCTATTCCCGCATACTTTGTTTGTGGACGGGAATTTTAGCAAAAGAAATTTAAAAAGTAAAGAGATAATTGGAGATTTTTGTCAATTTGTACAAATAATTTTTAAATATTGACATTGTTCCCATTGGTTATTGGTTTGCAGCGTCCGACAAAGGCTAAAAATTCGATATAATCACACCCATTATATAATGTAAAAGGATTTGTATGCGCAGCGATATTATCAAACGCGGATTTGACAAAACACCTCACCGTTCGCTTCTTCGCGCAACGGGACTGAAAGATGAAGATTTTAACAAGCCTTTTATCGGTGTCGCCAACAGCCACATCGATATTATTCCCGGGCATTTTTTTCTCCAAGAGTACGGACGCATCGTCAAAGAGGCTATCCGAGAAGCCGGCGGCGTGCCTTTTGAGTTCAATACCATCGGTGTTGATGACGGGATCGCAATGGGACATGATGGAATGCTTTTCTCTCTGCCTTCGCGCGAGCTGATCGCCGACTCTATCGAGACCGTCATGCAGGCACACAAACTTGATGCGCTGATCTGTATCCCCAACTGTGACAAGATCGTTCCGGGAATGCTGATGGGCGCGCTGCGTGTCAATGTACCGACAATCTTCGTCTCGGGCGGCCCAATGGCTGCGGGACATAAAAAAGATGGCACGCCTATCGACCTTGCGACTGCTTTTGAGGCCGTTGGACAGCACTCCGAAGGCAATATGACCGACGAAGAGCTCTATGAGATCGAGTGTGAGGCCTGCCCGAGCGGCGGCTCATGTTCAGGCATGTTTACCGCGAACTCCATGAACACACTGTGTGAAGCGATGGGCGTTGCATTGCCTGGAAACGGGACCGTACTTGCGATGACACCTGAGCGCATAGAGATGGTAAAAGTCGCGGCAAAACGTATCGTAGAGATGGCAAAAAGTGAAGACCCAAAATGGAATATGCGCAATATTTTAAATGCCGATGCGATCCATAACGCCTTCGTTATCGACATGGCTATGGGTGGCTCATCAAACACAGTCCTGCACCTGCTTGCCATCGCCAAAGAGGCGGAAGTCGATTTCGATATCACAAGTATCAATGAGATCGGCAAACAAGTCGCGCATATTGCAAAGATCTCCCCCTCTTTAAGCACCGTGCATATGGATGACATCAACCGTGCAGGCGGCGTCAATGCCGTGATGAAAGAGGTCAGCAAACGCGGCGATGTCTTTCGCGCGCATGCGATGACGGTCACCGGTGAGACACTGGCCGAGCGTATCAAAGATGCCGACATCAAAGACACGAACATCATCCACACTAATGAAAACGCTTTCTCTCCTGTCGGTGGACTCTCCATACTTTTTGGAAACCTCGCCGAAGAGGGCGCTGTCGTCAAGACGGCCGGAATCACACCAAACATGCGCCAGTTCAAAGGCAAGGCGATCTGCTTCAACTCCCAGCAAGCAGCGATCACCGGTATCATGGGGCATAAGGTAAAAGCTGGTGATGTTGTCGTTATCCGCTATGAAGGTCCAAAAGGCGGACCGGGAATGCAGGAGATGCTTGCGCCGACTTCGCTCATCATGGGAATGGGTCTTGGTGAAAGCGTCGCGCTGATCACGGACGGCCGATTCTCCGGTGCTACACGCGGGGCTTCTATCGGCCACGTCTCTCCAGAAGCTGCCGAAGGCGGAATGATCGGTCTGATCGAAGACGGCGATGAGATCGAACTTGATGTCGACACTCATCTGCTACAGCTCAACGTAGATGCGGAAGAGCTTGAACGACGCCGTTTACACTTCAAGCCGGTCAAAAAAGAGATCACCTCGAAATGGCTCAAACGCTACAGCCTGCTCGTGAGCAATGCCTCAAACGGAGCGGCGCTGAAAACAGAACTCTAAGCTACAGCATCTCCGACTCTACCTCGCACTGCAGTTCAGGGAACCTCTGCTCCAGCAGGGTCTCGATACTCTGAAGTATCTGTGCTGCAAGTTTTTCGTTGGCGGCCGCACAGACGACCGCCAGCTCAGCCTCTTTTGGATATTCCGAACTCACATCAAGCACAGAAACATTTAGCTTTTTCAAGGCCTCTTTGATACGGTTTGTGACCGAACGCCTCCCTTTCAGCGACTCTACGTAGGGGAGCTCTATGCGGATCAGAAGATTTCCGATGATCATAACCTCTCCTTTTAATGCAAGCTTTAGAGCCGTTCAGACTCTTTGCGCCGCTCAAATTCCGGCACGATCTTCTGCAGGGCTATTATCTTGTTTTGGGCTAAAAAGAGTTCTTCTATATCCCTTTTTAGCTTTTGTATATCGTAAGGTGTCGGCCGACTGACAAATATGGACTCGTAGCTCGTCTTCTGTTCGCTCTCATCAAGCATCAGTTCTTCATATAGTTTCTCACCCGGGCGCAGACCGCTGAAGGAAATATTTACCTCCCCCTCTTTGCCGTAAAGCTGGATCATTTTACGGGCCAGATCAACAATCTTCACCGGCTCGCCCATATCCAGGATAAAAAGCTCATTCCCCTTGGCAATGGCGGCAGCTTGAAGCACAAGCTGGCAGGCCTCAGGGATCAGCATAAAGTAGCGCGTCATCTCCGGATGTGTCACCGTCACAGGCCCCCCTTGCTCGATCTGCTGACGGAATTTCGGAATCACCGAACCGCTTGAGCCCAGTACATTGCCAAAACGCACGGCTACGATCTCCGTCGTTTTCGAGTCAATATTCTGCGCATAAAGCTCCGTCACCCTCTTCGTAGCCCCCATCACATTGGTTGGGCGCACCGCCTTGTCGGTCGAAATGATCACCAGCTTCTGCACACCGTACTCAATACTGAGATCGACGACATTCATTGTGCCTAAAATATTGTTTTTCAGAGCGCTTTGTACATTATCCTCGCACAATGGAACATGTTTGTATGCCGCCGCATGAATAACGATCTGTGGCCGATACTGCGCAAAAATGCTCTTCATCTCATCTGTGTTTATGACAGAAATAAGTTTTGCCGCGGCCTGAGGAAGTTCCTCTTTGATCGTATAAAGATTGTATTCTGCATGATCTAGTAAAAGTAAAGAGGCCGCACCAAAGCGGTGACACTGTCGGGCAATCTCGCTTCCTATACTGCCGCCAGCACCCGTAATCAACACCTTTTTATCTTTGATAAACGTAGAAATCAGAGTCGGATCAAGATCTTTTGGATGACGCGCAAGCAGGTCTGTGATGCTGATCGGTTCAATCTTTTCTTTTTTGTCATCAAGCAAGCTATAGTAGCGGACCTCTTGGACTCCCGCGGCGGAGAGTCTCTCATAAATAAGGTTTAACTCATCACGCTCCAGTTCTATCGTAAGAATTGCCGCTTCGATATTGAACTTTTTTATTAGCGCTTCAAGCTCATCCATAGAAAAGACTTTTACCCCATTCACATAGGTGTGAATTGTGTTCTTTGACTCTTTCTTGTAGGCAATAATCGCGGAGGGAAAATAGGAAAACTCCCCATTCAACGCGCTCTTGATCAGCTGAGTCGCCTTTGTGTTGACACCAATGATCAGCGTAGGTTTCATCAGTGGCTTTTGGGCCTGCTCAAGATAAGAGCGTTTTGCGATACGTAAAAGTCCTATAAAGAACAAAGAGAGCACAAAGTCTATCCCAATAACACTGCGCGGGAAGGGGGCAAAGAACTCAAAATATTGCAGCATTACAAGAGCAAAAATGCCATATCCCCATAAATGTGCCAAAAGAAGTTTTTTTGCGTCCCCAAGACTGAAAAAACGCCAGGCGATCATATAGAGATTGAAATAGCTGAAAAAGATTACTTTGAGCGTAAAAAGAAGTAAGAAGATCGCAAAAAATGGAGAAATGAACTCCTCGGGTATCTCAAAGTTAAAACGCAGACCGTAAGAAAGCACAAGCGTAAAGACTGAAAGAGCAAGATCCACCAAGAGAAAAAAAAGGATCCGCTTCAATATCGTCGGTTGCAGAAAGCTCACGAAAGTACCTCTTTGATGCATTGACAGATATACACAACATCATCTCTACTCAGATCTGTACCGCTGGGCAAACAGATCCCTTTGTCAAAAAGTTCATTGCTCACTCCATTACCCTCATATAAAGCATCTTTAAAAAGTGCTTGAAGATGCATAGGTTTCCATAACCTCCGGCTTTCGATATTGCGCTTTTGAAGAGCTTCTATCAGCAGGCTTGGATCCGTACTTTCCAAAATTAATGTTGTCAGCCAGCGGTTTCCGGCCGCTCCTATCAACTCCGGCATAAACTGAATCTCTCTGATATCCGAAAGCTCCTCTTTGTACCAGGAAAAAATCTCCCGACATTTTTCAACACGCTCCTGTGCCACCTCCATTTGTGCGACACCGATAGCCGCCAGCACATTGCTCATGCGGTAGTTATACCCAAATTCTATGTGTTCATAATAGGGCTTGTCCTCTTTCGCATGGGTTGCATAAAAACGCGCCTTTTCTATCCATTCTGCATTTTTTGAAACAAGCATTCCCCCGCCCGAGGTGGTCAAGATCTTGTTGCCATTAAACGAGTAGACACCTAGATCGCCAAAGGTGCCCGTATGTCTGCCCTCAAACTTCGCCCCCAGACTCTCAGCGGCATCTTCGATAAGATAGATACTGTTTTCTTTACAAATCTGCGCTATCTTCTTGACATCCGCGCACTGCCCGTAAAGATGGGTCAGAATCAGAGCCTTTGGCTTTTTAGGACTATTTTGAATCGCTTTTTTTAAGCGCGTCGGGCTGAGATTCCAGCTCTTCTTGTCCGAATCTATAAAATAGGGTTTCGCGTTTTGATAGAGGATGGAAGAGACCGAACCGATAAAGGTGAAGCTTGAAGCGAGGACGATATCGTTCTCTTTTATCCCCAAAACACGCAGAGCAAGATGGATCGCAGCGGTTCCGTTGATCGTCGCAACGGCATGCTTCGCTCCAGTATACTCGCAGATGCTTTTTTCAAAACGGTCGACAAATTCACCCAAAGGTGCGATATAGTTGCTTTTGAAGACCTCATTGATATAGTCTTGTTCGCGGCCGCTCATATGCGGAGGAGAGAGGAAGATGCGCTTCACGACTTAATCACTTTTGCAGGAACGCCTACTGCCGTAACACGAGAGGGAAGATCAGTAATCACACATGCCCCTGCGCCTATAACGCTATTTTCGCCGATATGCTTGCCTTGAATAATATTTGCACCTAATCCGATGTGGCAGAACTTACCAACTCTTACTCCACCGGCCAAAGCGGCTTTTGGACTGATATGTACAAATTCCTCTATGACACAGTCATGTTCTATCACGGACGACGTATTGATGATG
Organism: Arcobacter sp.; assembly: GCA_024637195.1. Taxonomy (GTDB): domain Bacteria; phylum Campylobacterota; class Campylobacteria; order Campylobacterales; family Sulfurimonadaceae. Next base: position 142,726 of record JAGXFN010000002.1, on the reverse strand, counting down.
ACTCCGTTGGCTATAACAGCATCGGCATTGATCACCGCATTCGCCATGATCACGCTTCCCTCTGCTATTTTGGCACTTTTACTGATAATTGCCGAAGGGTGAGTCAAAGAAGGAAGTGAAAAGCCTTTGGACTTTAGAGAGTGAAAAAGTTTTTTACGCAGATGGTTATCCCCGATTCCCAACAGGACAGGCACCGTATGGTAGAACTCGTAAAACTCCAGAAAACTCAGCGCTTCCTTTTTAGGGTCATCATCAATCCAGAGTATCTCTTTGAAGCCTTGAGCCCTGGCAATATCTGCTATGACTTTTCCGTGTCCGCTCTTGCCGTAGATAGCGATTTTATCAGTTGTGTCCATTAAACTTCTCTGCTGTTGCATGTTGCGAAAAGGAGATGTCTTCGCGCTTGATTACTTTTTTTATTGTCATCCACACGATCTTCATATCCAATAAAAAAGAGACATTATCCACATAAAAGAGGTCGTATTCAAACTTCTTTTTCCAAGAGATCGAATTTCGTCCGTTTACTTGTGCCCAGCCCGTTATCCCCGGCTTGACCTCATGGCGTCTTTTCTGTTCTTCATTATACAAGGGAAGGTACTCGATTAGCAAGGGGCGCGGACCGATAAAGCTCATCTCTCCTTTTAAGACATTGAGCAGCTGTGGCAATTCGTCCAGACTGAGCGAACGGATCAGTTTTCCAAGCCCCTGCAGACGTTTCTCATCCGCTAGCAGGGCCCCTTCAACATCTCTCTCCTGCGTCATCGTCCGAAATTTGTAGGTAGCAAATATTTTTTTCTCTTTTCCGGGGCGATTCTGCACAAAGAAGATCGGCCTTCCCATCTTGAGATAGATCAAAACCGAAACTATCATAAAAATCGGGCTCAAAAGAAGAAAAAGTAAGAGTGCAAACAATCTGTCAAAAAAAGGTTTAAAAAAAGTTTTGTACATCGATCAGCTTTTCGTCCTGTACACTTTTGCCCATGGCGTTAAAATAACCGGCTCAAAATATTGGTTATCATAATTTTCTAAAAAGAACATCTGAATATAGCTTGAGTTGAACATCTCTTTATCCATAATAAGTACGGTATTGTAATCTTTGAGCATCAAGATAGTAAAAGAAGCATCCGGATGTAGAGCTTGTCGATGTACTGCTAACTGCTTGTCTTGGTTATACCCTGCTGTTATTATCTGATCTACAGGAACTGTCTGATTTCCGACTGCTAAAATACCTGTTTTTTGATCAAAAACAACACCGCTCCCAAAGTCGACCCTATCCTTGTCTTGTACAATTTTTGATGTTCGATAGAAGAAGGGATTTGTCGCCTTTTCTCCTGTATCCAAGTTGATATTTGAAAATATTTTCACGGTTGGAAGAATATCCAGCATTCGAAATGGAAGGTAGAGATAGACATCTCTAGTGGCCGGAGGAATACTCAAGGTATCCACATGAAGCTCGTCAAAAAAAGTGTCGACATTCACCTGATCTTTTCTGTGATTTTTAAAAAGTGTATCCGCAATATTTTTATACCCTGAGTCAACATAGGTCTCAACCGCCAAACGCGAAAGAAGCGCGGCTTCTTTTTGAGAAGAGCTTAGCAAGATCTTGGACACGATGTAGTTGTCATGATGATGTTTTCCCCCATCAATCAGCGTGTTTTTATTAGTATAAAACCATAAGGGATACCCATAATCCCACCACGCCACAATATAATCCTTGTCACTGCCGATCTGCTTCAGTTTATCCAGAGCGTTTACCTCTTCCTTGTGAAAAACCGTCGGCACTTTGTACTCTGTTATATGCAAAATATTTGGGTAGATGAGAGCAGCTGCACCTATTAATATAAGCAGATATCTCGGGATAACATCTTTGACATAGGATGTAAGAAAATAGATCAGGAACATGGCACTCATTGCAGCAATCGGAACCGCATAGATGGTAAATCTCAATCCGCCCCATAATGAAAAAACTCCAACACCTATCAACGGGAGTGCGATAATAAACTGCCGATGACGCATGACCAAGAGAATATAGCCAATCAAAGCAGCCAGAACGCCTATGGTTGAACCGCTGATTCTGTTTGCCATAACATCAAAAGGTATCTTTCCGGCTTCTCTTACGGTTTGAATAACCTGAAAGAAATGCAAGCCGTTTTCTTCTGTCCCGCGATTGATATACCCAAATATCTTTTCTTGTACAAGAAGAAAAATATTGGCATTAAAAAGAAAAAACACAAGAGCAATAACTGCCAGACCAACCCAATACTTTAACTCCATTTTTTTTGAGTAAAATGCAAGCAGGAGCAAAGATACAAACACAAGCTTAAGAAGCAATCCAATTGGAGACAGCGCTATTGCTATAGCAGCGATACTGACATAGGTAATGGCGTCATATCTATACGTCCATAATGCATATACGATGTATATAGAATACATCGCATACATAAGAGAGAGTCCTTGTGGATAAAAAAATGGGTATACACTTATGAATAGACAAATTGAAATAATATAGTGAAGTTTGTGTTTCACCAGAAGCGAAATGAAGGAGAAGAGTACAAACATCTGCAAAAGAACAGCAAACATATCGGAATCATAATATCCTACCATAGTGCGATTGTAATAACTCCATGTAATCGATCCTAGAAGTGCTGATAATAAGCCAAGAATTTGCATGTTAAAAAGTCTAGCGATTAAGATAATGGGAATAACTACCAGGCTTGAAATAAAAGCGGGCAAATAAAGAATAATTGTTTCTAGTGAAAGTGGAAGAATCTTTGTCAAAAAAGCAGTGATATAGATCAGACCAGGATAGGAGTTTAATGCTGAAGCAATCTGCGGATTATGCTCATGCATACCAAAAAGCAGGTACTCCACCGCCGAAGCAAAGTAATAGCCATCATTGGTGTTGATCATCAACTCGTTATTCCAATAAAATGCGGCAGCATCTTTAAACTGGTATACCCAGATCATACGTATCATGATGCTAAATGTATACGCTATTGCGATAAACAGTACCGAGTATTTTAAACTATTATATTCCGCTTCATTTTTAATATTGAAAATATTCATGCCCTACCCATTTTTTTGAAGATTATACACTAAAGAAGATAAACCGTCTTCAAGCTTGTCCACTAAGACCGGTATCGAAAAATGTTTTGACACATAATCAAGGCCATTTTTTCCAAGAAGCTTACGCTCAGATGTGCTCAGGCTCCTTAGTGTCTTGATCGCCTCAATAATCTCTTCCTCATCATCAACATTTATACTGATGCCGGCATTGGCGTCCTTGACCACATTGTTTTTGGCATGGCTTGCAAATATAATGGGTGTTTGAGATGCCAGATAGTCAAATAGTTTGTTGGAGCTGATTCCGTATTTAAATACCGGCGAATCCGCCAAAGGAAAGAACAGCACATCCGAACCCCGCATCATTGCTATCGCCTGTTCTTTTGCTACTGCCCCATAAAAAATGACATTGGATGTCTTTGATCTTTCCAGCTCCTTTCTTAAGGGGCCGTCTCCTGCGATATGGAAAAGAAGGTCCTTTTCTTCTTGCAAGCGTGAAGCGGCCCTAATAAATGCGTGTAATTGGTTTGCCTGACCAATAGCACCTGCATACGTAATGTGGAATTTTTTAGGATCAAATGCAAATGCTTCTATCTCTGCGCTTCCACTGACATCTACTCCGTTTGATATCCAGATGATATTCTCTCTCTTACCGCCGTGCTCTTCTATATGCTCATGTGCATAGGGCAAAAGCGTAATAATCTTATCTGCTTTTTTATAAAGAAATTTTTCCAAGCAGCCAAGCAGCACGACAAAAGGATGCCATTTTGAAAACCCCATATCTATTAATGTCTGAGGCCAAATATCCCGAACCTCCATTACAAAAGGAACCTCTAGTCTTTTTGCGATCTTATACGCTGCATATACCGCGAACAAATGCACTGAAGAGCCTATAATAATATTCGGTTTGTCTTTGAGGTAATGAACAACGCGTTGGGCCTTATACATATAATCAAGCATATTAAGGACTCGCCCTATTCCATTTCCTTTATAAGACCGTGTTTTTAGCCAGACAAAATTAATTCCGTCAATCTCTTCTTTTAAAAAGAAGGAAGATCCATACTTCTTTAACTCTTGATACTTTGAGTAATGAAAACCTGCTGCAAAGATAGTAACACTATAGCCACGTTTGACCAGCTCCTTAGCGAAGTCATAATGTCTCGTTCCACCAGACATATCTGGTGTTAACGCATGGTGATTAAAAATCCATACACTCTTCACATCCGTCCCTGTTTTAGTGCCAACAGTTCGCTCACTATTTTTACACTTGCTTTTCCCTTACCGTATAAGTCAATTTCATAATCGTCATTAAACTTATGCGATGAATAAGCCTTCACAATCTTTTGCTTGTCTGCCCCGGCTAAAAGGTTAAAGTTATGTGATACAAGTTCAACCCATTCCGTCTCATCTCTCAGTGTGATGCAGGGCTTTTTAAAAAAGAATGCCTCTTTTTGAAGGCCTCCGCTGTCTGTCAAAATCATTGTACTGTTTTTAATAAGAGAGATCATCTCTAAATAGCCGACTGGGTCAATCACTTCAATATTATCATTTAGTTGAATATTCTGATCGTGGATGATCTTTTTTGTTCTCGGATGAAGGGGTACAGTCACTGCGGTACTTTTGGAAATTTCATTCAGGGCATCTATGATAGCACTCAGCCTGGAAATGTCATCTGTATTTTCTGCCCTGTGTATAGTTGCCAGCACAAAAGGAGTGTCCCTGCGTGTCTGCGTTGACTCCAAACCTGCATAATAGAGGGCGCCATCTTGCATCACATCCCCGCTTTTCACAATATGACAGTCAAAACCCTCATAGCCTTCGCGATGCAGATTATCTATAGACGTGTCTGTCGGACAAAACAAGACGGTACTCATCCGATCCGTCAAGATACGGTTGATCTCTTCGGGCATCTTCATATTAAAAGAGCGCAAGCCGGCTTCAACATGCGCAATCTTGATATGAAGTTTGGATGCCGCCAATGCTCCGGCCAAGGTCGAGTTGGTATCCCCATAGACAAGGACCCAGTCAGGTCTTTCTTTGATTAAGACTTCTTCTATTTTCTCGAGCATCTGGCCTGTCATGGCTCCGTGCCCCATGCCGTTTATATTAAGATTATAGTGCGGCTTGGGGATCTTCATCTCTTCAAAAAAGATCTCACTCATATTGGTATCAAAATGCTGCCCGGTATGCACAATGATCTCTTCAATCTTCTTGACATTACTTTTTTCATTAACGCGCATGATTTCACGGCTGATGCTGGCAGCTTTTATAAACTGCGGCCTTGCGCCCAGTATGGTTACTATTTTCATCATTGTGCCAACTCTGCATACACTCTAAACATCTTCTCTTCCTCCATACTCCAGTTATACTTTTCCAGAACTGCTTTTCTGCCGTTTTGTCCCATAAGTTCAGCCTCTTTCGGGTGTGTGATGATATATTCTATCGCATCGGCTATCTTTTTTGGTTCAAGCGGATTCACACATATTCCACAATTATTTCCCTCTACTATTTCTTTCCAAAGTTTTATATCGGATGATATCACAGGAAGTCCCGCTGCCATGTATTCAAACATCTTTACGGGCAGCGCATCTATATGATTTATGATTGGGTGCAGTGTCACCATCCCGGCCTTAGATCGAGCCATTACGTCAGCTACTCCATCACGATCTAAAAAACCAAGTTCATTGACCCTGCGCCAGCCTTCATAATTTTTAACTTCCTCTTCCAACGTTTTTTCGCTAAATCTGCCTGCAAGATTTAATGTAACATCTTGTAGGTACTCCATAGCTTTGACCAAGGCTTGAATGCCTCGTGTTTTTGCTATCCCACCGACATAACAGACCTCATCTTTTTTTTCATTCCAAAGAGTTTCATTTGCAAATTCACCCATTATCGGGAAGTTATTGATGTCTATACTAAGTGGATTAATTTTCAAAAATTTATCCCGAATATAGGGAGTGGCCGCAATAATGTAGTCAAACTTTTTACACGTATGGTTTTCATAAAATTCAAATAATTTTGACACAATAATTTTTGTGACTTTTCTTAAATACGTCTTGCCCAATAGTTGCTTTGGCACATCCTCATGGGCATCAAATATTACTTTTTTACCTAGTTTTTTCAGTTTCAATCCTATAGGAATAAGCTCTGGATCATGAAGATGATAGATATCACTATCCAGCTCTTTTGCTTTTTGATAAACTTTTTCTGCCGTTTGTGTCATACGGGATATTCGGCCGCCAGTTTTTGCACCGACATCTACTATAGCGACACCATTTTTACTCTCATTACCTTTACCATCGGCTACGACCAAAAACACTTCATAATTTTCTTTTTTGGCCAAACTGCTGCACATTTTTATAAATATTCGCGTATCATACCTTGCATGTACTGATGTCAAATGGGTTATTTTAGTCAATTTTAACAGCATAGATTTCTTCCCATTTAGCCACATTAAAAAGTTTCCATTTTTGATTAAGATCCAAACGCTCAAAATCAACAACTCCTATGATAACTTTTAATATAGTTGATTTTCTGATCGAAATTTTGATATCTTCATCTATCCCATCGATCCAACTCTTTGTTGGTGCCTCAAACCCGAGTTTACTTTTTCTCCAAACAACAGATGATGGCAAAATATCATTTACGACTTTTCTTAATATATATTTTGTCCATCCGTCTTTTATTTTGTAGTTGCTTTCAATAGAAACTGCCGTTTCTAAGACATTGTAGTCTATAAAGGGAAGTCTTGTTTCTACCGAATGCCTCATAGAATTCTTATCTTCGTATTTGAGTAAATGTGGCATTTGTGTCTTATATATCTCATTATACTGGAGATTAAATATATTCAAATAGCAGCTGCTGTTTTTCTCTACCGCAGTTGAAGAGATCATGTCTAGATACTCTTTTTTTATAAAGCTGTTTTTGTTTTTTAGCCTTTTTATTCTTATCCTTGCATTTGTAAAATATACAGAATACTGTAGCAATTGCTTGAAAGACAACTTTGAATTTTTTGAAGAATTAAAAAACCCTTTCAGCATATCAAAAAAACTCAGACTTTTCAGATAGGCTGGATAATATCTCTCATATCCCAGAAGTGTTTCGTCCCCGCCTTGACCATCAAGCATAACACTACACCCGGTCTCTTTTGCTTTTTGCATAATAAAGTATTGCATAAAGATAGACAGGCCTCCAAAGGGTTCTTCCTGCGTATATACGACTTCATCTATGGCATTAATAAAATCTTCGCTTGATGGTTCCACTATCTTCAAATCCAAGTTACAATACTCACTTACTTCGTTTGCGAACAGACTCTCATCGCTTTGCTTTTCAGTTGATTTTGCATGTATTGCCGTAAGTATCTGATTTGATTTTTTTTGATATTCGACAGCAGCAATCCCTGCTATAGAAGAGCTGTCAAGCCCGCCACTAAGACACGTCCCGACTTTCACATCGCTTCTAAGTCTTAAGTATATTGCTCTATATAATTGGTCTTTATATAGCTCTATTGAATCGTTTTCATTTAGACAAATCGATTTTTCTGCTATGTCGTAATATCTTTTGATATTAAAACTATTTGTGCCCAAATTATATACTAAGCTATGTGACTGCTCCAACATGTAAATATTTTCAAAAAAAGTTTCATTCGTGTGATTTTCATACCCAATAATTAAATAATCCATCAGAATCTTTTGATTGACAAATCGTTCTTCATAAAACTCTAACAATTGCTTTATTTCCGAACCAAATATAAACTTGCCATCAACTTCTGTATAATAAAATGGTTTAACTCCAAATCTATCACGACTGCAAAATAGTATTTCTTTTTCTTTATCATAAATAGTGAATGCCCACATGCCGTTAAATCTATTAACACAATCGATTCCCCATTTATCATAACTAGCGAGAATAACCTCTGTATCTGTGTGAGAGTAGAAAGTGTACCCGTTTAGAATAAGCTCTTCTTTTATCTCAAGATAATTATATATTTCTCCATTGTACGTGATGACGTATTTATCAAGATAGTACATTGGTTGATGTCCGTCACTGCTTAAATCCAAAACAGAAAGTCTTCGATGCCCAAAAGCAAAGTTTTTTTCAAAATAAAATCCCTCATCGTCAGGGCCTCGATGAGCTATAAGATCATTTATCTTTTGTATTTCATCACTCCTGACTTTGCTTCCATTTTTATTTATTATCCCGCTTATTCCGCACATTTGTACAATTCCCCATAAACATCAAGTAAAACTTTCTCCTGTTCTTCCCAGTTGTAGACAGTCTTTAGTTTTTGAATATTTGTTTTCAGTTCGTCTTTATTTAACTTTACAGCCTCTTCAACAGCCTCTTTTAGTCCAGCCGGCGTGTTCTCTTTTGCTACTGTTCCCAACTCATTCATTTCAACCAATCGCTTCATCTCATAAAGGTTGGAAACGATTACTGGGATCTCCGCCATCAGGTATTCAAACATCTTATTTGGAGAACAATAATCATGATTAAGACAGCTGTTTTCATAAAATAATATCCCGAAATCTGCACTGCATGTATATTCAAGCAATATATGTGGTGGTACAGCTTCATGAAAATATATATTTGCAAACTCTTTTTCAGCCTCCTGTATCAAGCTTTCAAGCGGGCCATATCCCATAAAAACAACAACTGCTTTCTTGTTATCAGTAGTTTTAAAGGCTTCAAGCAATATCTCTATGCCTCTGCCGCGGCTTAGCCCGCCTTGATACAGAAATACCACTTGTTCTTCTTTTATACCAAAGGTTTCTCTAAATATATTTTTCTTTTCTATCTCTTGGTAAGGCGGAGTGTTTAGTACCAACGCTGGTTTTTCTATACTGTATAATTTCACATACTCGTTTGCTATAGAATCACTTACTGTGATAACCTTATCGACACATTTGATAAGAAACTTCTCTAAATAATATTTAAGTTTTATCTTATATTTTGCCTCATTTGGCGTGTCATTTATTTCATACTCGTGGGCATCATAAACTATCTTTACGTCTTTGTTGAAAAACTTTTTTATTATCACACCTATTGGTAAAGCATTTAAATCGTTGCAGTGAACTATATCACTATTTTTGTATTCCTTCACCACCTTATAAATGAATTCAAAATATTTCAGGAGTTGAATTAACCTATGCTTTGACCATCCGCGAGTTTTTAGTTTTACTCTATGCACAGATATTTTTTGCACCTCTTCAAACTCTTGCAGTGCTTCTTCATGAAGAGCTACTACCTTTACTCTATATCCGGCTTTTTGAAGTGATATATTTTCTTTTAAAACACGACTATCGTTTTTAAAATTATTTAATACTATTGATGTGACTTTTTTTTGCAACAGCTACTCCTATCTTTAAATTGTTATCTTTAATGTCAAGACACAAACAAGCCCTTCTAAAAACGCTCTTTTGTTTTTGTTGGGTTTTATAATTTGGAAACAGTTCCCTAAGTTTTTTCACTATAAATCACTTGTCATTAAATTGTTTTTCCCAAATAGAAAGGTTTACTTTTTTAACATCTTTAGAAAATTGGATTTTATTGTTTAAAAAGTTAAATTTTTGACAGATTGAACATTTTGTCATAGTTTCCTTGAACCATTCATGTAAACTTCCTTCAAACCATTTTTTTTCTGGTATTGACCATCCCATTTTGTCTTGTCTCCAGTTAACTTCATACGGAAGTTTACCGTCAAATGCAAGTCTTGCAAGGTATTTTGTCCATCCTTTTCTCATTTTGTAACATGCAGGAACCGACGCCAGGAATTCCACTAACCGATAATCCATAAATGGCATTCTTGATTCAATACTAAACGCCATAGATGTATGATCAGCGTAGTGAATGAGCGTTATCAGACTAGTCATCATATCATCAGCTAATTTTTTATTTAAATTGGCATCAAAATCTTTTTTGAATATATTTTTAAGCGTGAATTTCAAAATATTTTCACCAAGCAGTATTCTATATAATCCCACCAATGTGCCTCTAAGCACATACTTCTTGGCTCCCGGTATTTTCATACACTTTTTAGACTCTTTAACAAGATCTGTAAAACCAAGCGAAGAAATGTAGTGCATCAAATATGGCAAATATCCACCCAACTGTTCATCTGCTCCTTGTCCATCAAGGGTTACTTTTACATCTGTTGAAGCTACAAGTTTAAAAGTATACCAACTGGACATTAGTGAATTTTCAGGTGGATTTTCCAAATGCCAAATCATTTTTTCTATTTCTTGTGGAATATCTTTTTCGTTTGGCTCTATCTGATTTGAGTGAACTCCAAGTTTGTTTGCCATGATATCTATATATTCACTTTCATCACATTCTTGCGTGCCTTCACTTTTATAGACACTTGAAAACGTCTCTTGAAGCGCCTCTTTTCCCTGCTCTTTAAGCAGTTTATTTACAAGATAAACAATTGAGCTACTGTCAAGTCCACCTGAAAGCGCTGACCCTACTTTTACATCTGCTCTAAGTCTTATTCTAACAGCATCTTCTAAAAGTGCATAATATTGTTCTGCATACTCTTTTGCTTTATGTTCATCAAACTTTTCGTGACTGAGATTTGGTGCGATTTCCCAAAACTTTTTCTCTTTAAAATCACCAAGCAACTCATCCAAACTGCCCTCAAAATAAGAAGAAAAATCAAATCGGAAAATATTTTCAAAAGCTGTCTTTTGTACATACTCTTTACATGTAGTTTGAACATAATCATTTAAAAACTCTATATTTGGTTTAACTTCTACTTTAGGATGAGCTAAAATAGCTTTTATTTCAGAGGCAAAAATAAAAGTATCACTATCTTTATAATAATAAAAAGGCTTTTTACCAAATCTATCCCTGGAGATAAAAAATTTATTCTCCTTGTTGTCATAGATTGCAAAAGCCCACATGCCGTTAAAACTTTTAAGACAATCTGCTCCAAAAAAATCATAGCTAGCCATGATAACTTCTGTATCGGTTTGACTTTTAAATTTATATCCATTTTGTTCCAATTCTTCTCGAAGTTCAAAATGATTATATACCTCACCATTAAAAGTGATCACATATCGTTCTTGATACTCCATAGGCTGATGACCAGCTTCGCTCAGATCAACTATTGAAAGTCTTCTATGCCCAAAAGCAAAATTCTCGCCATAGTAATATCCAAAACCATCCGGACCACGATGGACTATAGTATCCGTCATTGGTTCTATCGTATTTTTTTCAATTTTATTCTTACTTATTATCCCTGTTATCCCGCACATTAAATTATCTTTTTTATTCTTAAGTGAATTTTTTTTAAATATTCTTTTTCTATCAATAACAAAATGACTACTACTTCAACACCTAAAAAACAAAATACTTTTATAGTAATAGTCATAGCAGTAATTTCACTAAACATGTTTAACACACCGTAGCCACTGCTCAAAACAAACACAAATGCGATTGACAGATTTTTCGTTTTATATGGTATTGGATAGTACTTATATGCAATTAGTACATAAAGAATAAATACCATTATTGCACTACTCAAAGTAGCAAAAGCTGCTCCATAAAGCCCAAATATTGGTATCAATGTAAAATTCAATATAGTATTTAGCCCTGCACCAAATATACTTATGCTTGCTAACGTTTTTGTTTTTTTAGCTATACCGAGTCCTGGTGCAAAAATATACATGTTACTGAATAATACACTTGCTACTAAAAGCGGTATTAAAGGAGCAGCACCATAATAGCTCTGTGTACTCATGAGCATAACAACTTCTTTTGAAAAAAGAATAGAACCGCCTACTACTAAAAGTGCAAAAACCACGAAGCCATCAAAAAGTCTTGCTATGTTTTTGGCTGTTTTCTCCTCTTTATGGTGCTTATATATAAGTGGTGAGAGTGAGCTTTGAAAGCCTATCATCACGAGACTTGCAACTGCCGCAAACCTATAAGCCACACCGTATATACCCAATTCTTCAAGCCCCCTAAGCTCTTTTATCGCGATTCTATCTACATACAAAGCCACAAATATAGCAACGCCAGAAAAAACAAGAGGATAAGAGAAGCTTACCATTTCTTTAAACTTTTCATAAACAAAGACTGCTTTATAACTCTTTTTTACAAAATAAATAGAAAGAAAGATACCTACAAGATTTCCAACAATTTGTCCTATAAAAATGCTCTCTACTTTCATATCTTTTATTATTAGTAAATAGACTGCAATAAATGCTACTACAAGAACATGTAAAATACTCACTATAACCGACTGTTTTGGTAGTATTTGCCATCTTAATTGTCCGCTCGTAAAATAAAACAATCCCCCCGTAGCAATAGCACCACTGGCTAGTAGAAATATATTTCTATATTTTATATCATCAAGGATCAGTAAAGTAAAAATATCTGAAAATAAATATGAGACAGCAAAATAGAGACTGTACACAAATATAGAAAACATAAACGCACTGGATACATACTGCATCTTTTCATCTTCATCATCAGTGTTTTGATAAAATCGTACAACAGCTTGATGAATCTCTAAAGCTATAGTAAGGCTAATGAAAGAAGTGAGTATCAGAAAAAGATCTATCACCCCATACTCGCCAGGTGTCAAATATCTAGTATATATGGGTATGAGGATAATACCTATACCTCGTGTAAGAATAGTGCCAATAGTGTAGATGAAACTATTTCTTAAAAATGTTTTTATCATCTATTATCTTATGTTCATAAAAAGTATTTATGTAAAACTCTTTTACTTTTTCTTCTGTATAATTATTTTTAACAAATTCATAGCCATTTTTTGCATATTCATCTATTTTCGATGGGTTATCTAGTAGATATTTTAAATTATCATAAATTTCCCAATATTTCGTTCGTACCCAGGCATTTTTTGAACCATCAGGAAGATTTTCATAATCAGGAGACATTAATACCGCATTATATTTAGCCATAGATTCAATACCAAACACACCAGGCATAGCTGCATAAAACTGATTTAATACAATGTGACTACTCTCAAGATTGGCTAAGACTTCACTATTTGGTCTGTTCATAAGTTCAATATACTCAAAATCATATCCTTCAACTTTAAGTTTTTTTACAGCAGCCCTAACCAATGCTGTCCCTTTTACCGTTGGATTTGATGGTGCATGCAATACTTTAATTCTATCATTAAGATTTAATTTAGAGCCTTTATGAAAAATATTATCATCTACCATATACATAAAAAAGTCAATTGATTCTTTTAAATAAGAGAGCTGTACTTTTCTTGGACTAAAGATAATATCTGAGTACTTTTCAGCCAAATAGGCTACACGTTTAACACTGTTTTCATTCTTACTATTAATTATATAGTTTATAAAGTGGTCTTCTTCTTTCTCATCAAAAAACTCTTTAGTAAGCTTCCTAGATCTTACGTCATCACCTACAAAAATACAAACAATTTTCTTATTTTTATATTTTAAAAATTTATAATCGAGCTCTCTCTCGAGACAAAATCCTGTCGACCAAAAGTACACAAATACTTCAGATTGATTGGCAAGTTTTGCCAACAAGTATGGCCCATAAAAGATTTTGATTAGATATCTTAAATATATATTTTTTATGCCTAAGGAATAATCATACTTGTTATTCTGATAAAATTTATTTTGTGTAAAGTTAACACTAACTGCTTCATTGTGAAAAGCTTTCTTAAAATAAAATGTACAATTTGCTATCTCATCTACACCAACAACAAAAATATACTTTTTGATTTTATATTTAAATATAAAATCAAAAAAGTATAGTAACGGTAATTGTAAGTAAGTTAGTAGTTTCTTAAACTTGTTTTTCAATTATTCTCAGTTTTATTTAAAATTAATATATTCAACTATGTCATTAATAGTTTGAACTTTATTTAAATCTTCATCTGGTATTTTTACATCAAACTTTTCTTCAAGCAGTAAATATACATTGACAACATCCAACGAATCAATCCCTTGATCTTTAAGAGCTATATCGTTTGACATTTCATTTACATCACCAAGCACTTCGGCCTCTGCTATCACTTCTTTTACATTTTCTACTGTTGCTTTCATCTTCTTTCCTTTTTTAAATTGAAATTTTTTCTATTATAGCACTACCCCAAGACAGTCCTACCCCAAAACCTGAGATAACAAATCTTTTATTATCACTGTTTCTCATCTCTTTTTCCAAAATAATGGGGATAGACGATGAGATCGTATTGCCATATTCGTACATATCAAATGGTACTTTATTTTCATCAATTTTCAGTCTTTTTCTTATAGTGTCAACTATATATTTACTTCCTTGATGAAGTACATACTTGTCTACATCTTTATCTTCCAGGCCATTCTTTTCTAGAAGTTGTTGAATATGTTTAGGAATAGTCGTAGCCGTAAAGTTAAATACAGCTCTACCGTTCATATAAAGCTTATCTTTACAAAAAAGCTCTTTATAGTGCTCACCGTTCGTGCCAAAACTAAAATCCTTTGGCATATATATTCCTGCTTCACTTATATATGTAACGGTTGCTCCATCACCAAAAAGCAATGCTGTATTTTTATCATTATTATCTATTATTTCACTATACGGATCAGCAGTAAATAACAATCCATTTTTCAAACCATTGCTTTTCATAAACGAGATAATGTTTGATAATCCATACACATATCCGCTGCAACCCAAAGATATATCAAAACATGCACAATCTTGAGATAGTTCAAGTTTTCCATGAACTATAGCAGATGTATGCGGAATATTATAGTCAGGATTTTGAGTAACAACAACGCAGCAATCGATACTGTTTTTATCTATATCTACTTTTTTTAGTAAGTTTTCAAATGCTTTCACACACAAGTCTGATGCTTTCTCACTATCTTCTTTTATAGAGTGAGTTTTAACACCGATTTTATTTTCTATAAAATCATCATCAAGTTCAAACTGCTCTTTTTTATCATAGTTTGATATTTTTTTATTCGGTATATAGCTTGCTATTTCTTGAATTGCTAACATTTCTGCTCCTAAATTAGTGAAAAATATAAATATCCAACAGCAACATCATCTACAAAAATAGTACTCTTAGTTAACTTGTTATTGAAATTATTGGTAAGCTCTAATTTTAACTCTTTATCTTTTATGTCTTCTAAATTTACAAGTTCTTTATATTCAAATTTTGTTACTATCCACTTTCCATTTTTTGTCACTGTTTCTTGCAAAAAATATTTATTCATAGAAACTACAATTTCCGTAATACTGTCTTCTAGCTCATTTGCAAAAGTGATAATATTTTTATTTATTATAGACTTTGTTCTCACGATCTCTTCACTATAATCAGTTGAACATTCTATTTTATCTCCATTTTCTACAATTACTACATAACATTTTGTATCATTTTTTTTAAATGTTATAACAGAATTGATTTTTTCAAAGTCATTGTTATTGAAGTTTTCACTTACAATCATCTCTGCATTGGTATGCAGCATTTCATGAGCAGAATATTTAATATCAGTTACATTGTGAATATCAAAGTCAAGTTTTAATTTTTCAACAACTGCCTCAAATATATCAGGTCCTTGCACATAGTTTCTACTACCTTTAAAACAAAACTCTAAATTATATTTTTTCATTATCTTGGCTCCTTTACGATATTTTATTTAAACACCATGCCAATTTTTTTTGAGGGAACTCCAAAATGTACTTTAAAATCTTCTATATCTTTAGTAGCTACTGAACCCATCCCAAGTATTGCATGCTGACCAACAACTTTTCCATCAAGTAAACTGGCATTTGGTCCCATATGTGCACCATCCATCAAAACTGATTTCCCTGCCATTGTTGAATTCGGCCCCATATAGCAAAAATTATTTATTTTACAGTCGTGCCCTATACTTGCACTTGCTCTAAACGAACAGTGGTTACCGATAGTCACATTAGGCATAATATTAACATTTGGACCAATAACATTACCAACACCTACTTTACTATAATCTGAAATTGTTGCTGTAGGGTGAACAATATTACAATATCTATCTAAAGGTATTTTCAAATCATTGATTAGTTTTGATCTTTGATAGCTATATTTAGTTTTTAACAATGCCGTTATAAAATAAATATTTTCATCTTCTTTATAATTTTTCCAGTCATCCAAACATCCTAAGACAGGAAAATCAAGTATTCTACTATCTTCACTGTCATTTAGAAAGCCTAATAGCTCTATTTTTTGACCTATTTTCTTAATGTCATTGATTAATGAGGCAATTACGACACCATCACCCTGACCACCAAGAATAATTATCTTTTTCATTTTTTACCTTTGTTAACTATACAGGCTTATTGTATCTGTAATATATTTAACATTCACACCATCATAGCATGGGAAAGTAATTGTATTCGCTTCAAGGTAGTACGCATTTGCTTGCACACTATTATATTTATTTCTATAGTATGTCGTGCCACTTAGGCAGTATGTGCCTATTGTAGTCTCTATACCATTTTCTTTTAAGAACTTGACTAATTCATCTCGATCTATACCGTCAGGAACTTTAAAAACCAAAGATTGTACATTATAAACAATATCATCCGATACTTTTTGCACCGTAAAGCCGAGGGGTGTTAGCGCCTTGGTATATGCATCTCTTATGATGTTTCTTGATTTGACAATGTCATCGAGTTTTTTGAGTTGTTTGATGCCCATCACACATTGAAGTTCTGGAACTCTATAATTGTACCCATAGTCCACAAAATCAAATTTACCCTCATTGACCACTGCACCATGGTTAAGCTTCACATCAAAAAATGGAACAAATTTAGCATCATTAAATGTTATTGCCCCACCTTCGCCCGTAGTAAGAAGTTTTCTAGGGTGAAAGCTAAAGCATGTAATATCTGCGATGTTACCGCATCTTATGCCAAACTCACTGCTGCCAAGGGCGCATGCACCATCTTCTATCAACGGAAGATGGTGTTTCTCACAAATCTTCTTTATCTCATGTATCCCTATTGGACTGCCAAGGGCATCTACAAATATTACAGCTTTTGTTTTAGACGTGATTTTTCTTTCTAAATCATCCGCCAACATATTAAATGTTTCTAAACTCACATCTGCAAAAATAGGAATAGCACCTAAATCTTCTACCACATTTGCTGTAGCAGGAAACGAAAAGTCTGAAACTATCACCTCGTCACCTGCTTTTATATCCAAAGCTTTTAAAGCCATCGTAAGAGCTGTCGTAGCAGATGTAGCCAAATAAGCATGCTTCGCACCCGTATAAACTTCAATTTCTTCTCGAAACTCTTCTACAAATTTACCTTTGGTAAACCAACCACTCTCAAATATCTCTTTGAATTCATCCTGAACTTCTTCAAAACTGATGTAGGGTTTGATGAGTTTTATCATTTGATATTTTCCTGATACCATTGTATGGTTTTTTCCAAACCATCTTCAAAAGAGGTGAGCTGATAATCTATCATTGACTTAACTTTTGCATTACTAGCATTATGGCATTCTACATCTGCCCCGCGAGCAGGCCTGTTTAAGACTTCACCCTTGTAATCCATAAGTTTAACAATCTTTGAGATCACCTCTTGCATGGACATCTGTCCGTCAGTAGAGATATTTATACTGTCTGCTTTTGCCATAAGTGGATAAAGTTTTATTATGGCATCTACTGTATCGAGCACATAAATGAAATCTCTGCTTTGAAGCCCTGTACCGTGGATTTCAGGGTTTATGTCATTTAATATTCTGTAGGCAGTTATAGGGATAATACCAGCTAAATAACCTTTATAATTTTGTCGTGGTCCATAGTTGTTGAAAGGTCTTACTATAAAAGCATCCAAGTCAAACATATTGATCCAACTATTTATAGCTATATCTGCAGCTGCTTTTCCTGCGGCATAAGTTGTTGTAGGATTGATAGGGTGTTTCTCATCCATAGGCTCATAAACTGCACTTCCGTACACTTCTGATGTGGAAAAATGAACTAAGGTTTTAAAGTGTCCTTTTCGTTGATGTTCCAAAATATTCAACACCCCATTTACATTGGTGTCAAACGCATTTCTAGGGTTTACAAAAGAGTAGTTGAGAGCTTTGGTGGCACAGTTAAAAACTATATCGATATTATGTTTTTCAAAAATATAATCAAGTGAGGAAGTTATTTCAATGTCATCTTTGTAAAGTATCACACCTTTAGAAATAGCATCTTTAAGATTTTCTTCACTCCCTAGAAAAAGACTATCTATGACAACAACCTCTTTTGCGCCTTCGTCAAGCAGTTTGTCCACTAAATGGCTTCCGATAAATCCTGCTCCACCTGCTACCAATATCGTGCTATTTTTTATCTCTGGTCTATTTTGCATAGTGCCCTACTTATTCATATTTTTATCGGCTGTTTCTAAAATCTTTAGAAGTCGTATAGCTTGCCTTGGGTTTGAAATTGATTGTTTATTTGATTCAATACACTCTCTAAAATGATTAATACTGTTGTACAAGGCATCTTGTTGAGGGACATATGGCATCCATACATCACCATCTCTTGTTTTTACAACATAATCAGCATATTCAATGTTATCGCCTGATATAACATTTACTCCTTTGTCATATACCATCAGTTTTTCAGAGATTTTCATATCATCAAATACGACCATTTTTTTTGCACCTGCGACAATAAGTTTTCGTTCTTTCAAGGGTGAAATCCAGCTTGATTGTATGTGAGAAATAAAGCCCTCATATCTCATAGTCAAAAAACACAAGCTCTCTTTAGGGTTATAGTATTTTTCACCGACAGAATTGATGTAAAATGGCTCTTTTCCATCCATTAAAAAATCAATAATAGACAAATCATGAACCGCTAAATCCCACATGGCACTCACATCTTTTTTTATTTGCCCTAAATTCATTCGCATAGCATCTATAAAAAGAATATCTCCTAACTCTCCATTATCCATCAAATATTTTATTTTTTGTATAATTGGATGAAAGATCATAATATGATCTACATGAATAATTAAATTTAACTCTTTTGCCAATGTCTCCAGTTCTTTGGCTTCTTTTACGGTTGAGGTAAATGGTTTTTCCACATAGACATGCTTTCCAGCCAATAAAGCTTCTTTTACAAGATGATAGTGACCGTTTGTCTCTACTGCTATCGCTATGGCTTGTATTTCATCATTTTCAAATAATTTTTTGTAGTCAGTTTCATAACAAGTCTGGGCTATATATATAGATTTCGCTTTTTCTAACCTGGCTTGCTTGATATCACATATCGTATGGAGATTTAGATTTGGATTGGCATGAATATTTCTTGCTACATTTGGTCCCCAATAGCCAAAACCAATGAGAGCAATATCAATCATTATATTTTTCCTTTTATCTTGTTTCCCATTTTATCTACGTAACTATAGTGTTTTGCAGGATTTCCCATCACCAAGCTATAAGGTTCTACATCTTTTGTAACTACGCTGCCGGCTGCAATCATTGCATACTCACCAATCGTAATACCGCAAATTATAGTAGCATTCGCACCAACGCTTACACCTTTTTTGACTAAAGTTGGCGTTATTTTCCATTCTGGGTCAAATGCCCTTGGAACTTTATCGTTTGTAAAGCATGCATTTGGGCCTATAAACACATCATCTTCAATTGTGACGCCTTGGTATACTGAGACACTATTTTGAATTTTACAGTTATTGCCTATTTTTACATTGCTATCAATATATGTATCTTTTGAGATGATACAATTTTCACCTATCTCACTTTTTTCTCTAATTTGTGAGTTAATCCAAATTTTTGTACCATCGCCTATTTTCGCATCACTGGATACATTTGCCGATGGATGAATATAGATATCAGCCATTGACTACCTCAATAATATAGTCTTGTTCTTCATCCTTTAAAAATGCAGACATAGGTAAGGCCATAATATCATCAGACACTTTTTCAGTGACAGGAAAGTCTCCTTTTTGATAACCCAATGAGGCAAAAACTTCTTGCAAATGCAATGGCAATGGATAATAAATCGCAGTTGGCACGCCTTTTTCTGAACATTTTTTCATCATTTCATCTCTGTTTGGCACTCTTATACAGTATTGTGCCCATGCACTGGTACAACCATCAGCAACAGATGGAATAACAATATTTTTTAGATTTTCATTGTATTTTTGTGCGATAGCCTGTCTTTTTTCAATCTCATCTTGAAAATATTTAAGTTTTACATTAAGCACACCAGCTTGAATAGTGTCTATTCTCCCATTGATCCCTACATGACTATGAAAATATTTCGATGATTGTCCATGATTTAATATAACTCTTATTTTTTCAGCCAATTCATCATCGTTTGTAAAGATAGCCCCACCATCTCCGTAGCAACCCAACGGCTTCGCAGGAAAAAAGGAAGTACAGGCTACATCGGAAAGATTGCATGACTTTATACCATTGTATTCAGCACCAAAGCTTTGCGCTGCATCTTCAATAACTTTTAAATCATGCTTTTTTGCTATAGCATTAATTGCATTCATATTTGGTGTTTGCCCGAATATTGATACGGGCATGATAGCTTTTGTTTTTTCTGTGATTGCTGCTTCTATTTTAGATGGATCAATATTGTAAGTTTTTTCATCAATATCAACAAATACCGGCTTCGCACCTACAAATGCTATCATCTCAGCTGTTGCAATAAATGTAAACGGAGATGTAATTACTTCATCACCTGCTTTTATATTAAGAGCCATAAGAGCCATAAGAAGAGCATCAGTTCCACTGCTACATGCGATAGAGTGCTTAACACCAACAAATTTAGAAAGAGCCTCTTCTAACTCAGATACTTTAGATCCCATAATGTAAGAAGATGTATTCAGTACATCATGTATTTGAGTATCAATTTCTTCTTTGTACTTTTGATACTGTGATTGTAGATCTATAAAATTTATCTTCATCTATCCCTCTACTACTACAAGGTTATTGTTTTCTATTTTGTATTTGCTATTGTCATAACTGTCTGTCGCTATACCATCTACATCAAACTTGAGAGAATTACCTGCACGACTGACCCAGCCGATCTGACGAGCAGGAACGCCCACTATTAGCGCGTATGGTCTCACATCTTTGTTGACCACTGCACCGCTGCCTATAAGTGCATATTGACCTATTGTTACGCCACATACTATCGTTGCATTTGCACCGATAGAGCAGCCTTTTTTTAAGAGAGTTCTTTTGAACTCCTCTTTTCGCACAATAAAAGCACGTGGGTTTACCACATTCGTGAAGACCATAGACGGGCCAAGGAAAACATCATCTTCAACCTCAACACCTTCATATACCGAGACATTATTCTGTACTTTAACGCCGTTGCCGATAGTGACATTTGGACCAACAACACAGTTTTGTCCAAAAGAACAATTCTTTCCAATAATTGAACCACTGAGCAAATGAGAGAAATGCCATACTTTTGTATTATCTCCTACAATGACATTATTATCGACATAAGATGATTCATGAACAAAAGATTGTGACAACATCAGCCAAGTACCTTCTTGCAAAATGGATGGTATTCACCTATTAGA
Source organism: Arcobacter sp. (assembly GCA_024637195.1). Classification (GTDB taxonomy): domain Bacteria; phylum Campylobacterota; class Campylobacteria; order Campylobacterales; family Sulfurimonadaceae. The sequence goes on along the minus strand of JAGXFN010000002.1, from coordinate 121,126 downwards.
CTCGAAACAGAGGCCTTGCGGATATCATGGACAATCTCTATTGACTTTCTGGCTTCTTCCAGACCAAAACCTTTGCCTTTGAGTATCTCCTGATAGCTTAGCGTGTGCAAGTCAGTAAAACCTTCACTAAACTCTATCTCTTCACCGTCTACGGTGATGGAACGGTAGGTTCGCTGCTCCTTAGCTTTGATCTCTTCTGGAACATAGTCATAGTTTACAGACAGGAACCATCGGACGTTAGCGTGTTTCAGTTCTAATACGCCTGAGGCACTGTCTTCTCTAGCGAGATGCGAAATATTATTTTTAACTGATCCAAAGATCCATGTCAACATATCATAGAAGTGCACACCTATATTGCTGGCTATCCCGCCTGATTTGCTGACATCTCCCTTCCAAGAGACAAAATACCATTTTCCACGGCTCGTTAAATAGGTCAAGTCAATATCATAGATCTTGTTTGGATTCTTTTTTAGTTCAGCTTCTACCTTTTCTTTAAGGGCAATAATAGAAGGATGCAAACGCAACTGTAGAATATTGTTGAGCTTTTTGCCTGTTTCATCTTCGATTACTTTGATAGCATCAATGTTCCAAGGATTTAGAACCAATGGCTTCTCGCAAATAACATCTGCACCGCTTCGCAAACCAAAACGAATGTGTGAATCATGCAGGTAGTTTGGAGAGCATATCGACACATAATCTATAGCATCCAATTCTCTTTTACGTTTATCAACATGGCGATCAAAGCGTTCAAACTCCGTAAAATAATGTGCATTTGGAAAATAGCTGTCAATGATACCGACACTGTCTGATTTGTCTAAGGCTGCAACAAGATCATGTCCCGTCTCTTTTATCGCCTTCATATGTCGCGGTGCTATATAGCCAGCTGCGCCTATTAACGCAAACTTTTTAGGATTTAACATCTACAGTCTCCAACTTGGTTTTTCTACAATACCTTTGATATCTAATACTACAGACTGGCCATTGGAAATGCTCTCATAATCACTCATATTCAAGGTCTTGAACTGTCTGTGGCCTACTGCAACAATAACGGCATCATACTTCATCGTATTTTTAAAAGGATTGCTGATAAGTCCATGTTTGTAATGCTTCTTTTCTTCAGCCATATCTACCCAAGGGTCATATACGTCCACTATGCAGCCAAACTCTTTCAGATCCTCAATAATATCAATCACCTTTGTGTTCCGTATATCTGGACAATCTTCTTTAAAGGTCAAGCCCAAGATCAAAACTTTAGAGTGTTTAACTTTTTTATCATTATCAATTAAAAGCTTGATGCATTTTTGAGAAATGTACATCCCCATTGAATTGTTGATGATTCGAGAGGCGAGAATAAGATTTGGCGTATACCCCATCTCTTCGGCCTTATGTGTCAGATAATAAGGGTCAACCCCAATACAATGTCCACCCACAAGACCAGGATGCAGTTTGATAAAGTTCCATTTAGTAGAAGCGGCTTCAATGACTTCATTTGTGTCAATTCCCATAGTATCAAAGATGAGGGCCAATTCATTAATCAAAGCAATATTAACGTCTCTTTGTGTATTTTCAATTACTTTGGAAGCTTCGGCTACTTTTATACTCGAGGCCATAAATGTTCCAGCTATGATAATACTCTTATATAAATCATCTATTTTTTTTGCTATTGCAGGAGTCGATCCCGAGGTTACCTTTAAGATCTTTGTTACAGTATGATTTTTATCGCCCGGGTTAATGCGTTCAGGAGAGTAGCCGCAGTAAAAGTCTTTATTAAATATAAGTCCAGAGTTTTTCTCCAAAATAGGGACACAAATATCCTCAGTTACACCCGGATATACGGTTGACTCATAAATCACAATATCATCTTTTTTAAGAAGCTCCGCAATCATTTTTGTTGAACTTTCTATTGGAAACAGATCGGGTCTATTGCTTTTGTCGATTGGAGTCGGTACCGTCACAATGTAAATATTACACTCTTTTAAGTCATCAAGTTGGCAAGTGTAACCAAGCGTGCTGTTTGTTAGAGCTGCCGTATCTATTTCCATTGTGCGATCAAAACTGTTTTTGAGCTCTTCTATACGCTGCTTATTAATATCAAACCCAATAGTTTCATATTTTTCTGCAAAAGCTACAGCTAAGGGCAACCCGACATAACCTAACCCAATAATGGCTATTTTCATAAAAGTCCGAATATATTAATTTGTTGATGTTTATTATATTCTAAAAGAATTAATATAGCGTAAAGGGGGTGAGTTTTACTGGAGATGGGGGTCTAAGACCCCCAAAGAAGTGTTACAGAGCTGCTTTCGCGGCTGTAGCTACTGCAGTAAATGCTGCAGCATCGTTCATTGCCATATCAGCAAGGATTTTACGGTCAAGCTCGATACCAGCTTTTTTCAATCCATTGATGAATACAGAATATGAAAGATCATTTAGACGACACGCCGCATTAATACGGATAATCCATAGTTTGCGGAACTCACGCTTGTTTTGTTTACGGTCACGGTATGCATAGTACATACTGTGTTCGATCTGCTCTTTCGCTTTACGGAAGTGCTTACGACGACCACTGAAAAAACCTTTTGCAAGTTTTAGTATCTTTTTGTGTCTTCTGCGTCTTACGACACCTGTTTTTACTCTTGGCATTTTTTTCCTTTTCTTTACCCGTGTGTATATTTCAACAAATGGGGTGCCGATTTTCTCGGACTTGCCCGCTTTTTGCGGAGAATTTATTCAGATTTAGAGAACTTTACGTTCTAGCAAATCATCGCTTTGATGTTTTTTACGTCAACTTTTGCAACAACTTTTGGGCTGTTTTGTTCACGACGTGTTCCAGCATCTTGTTTGGTTAGAATGTGGCTTCTAAACGCTGTTCCGCGTTTGATCTGTCCATTTTTCTTAACCTTAAAACGCTTTACAGCGCCTTTTACAGATTTCATTTTTGGCATCGATTTGACCTTTCATTAATAATTACTCTACGCAACAGCGCAAAATGAGTCCGAAATTATACCGAGATTTTGCTGAATTTGGAAATGTTTGGGGGATTGTCTAAAAGAGGCGCCTCAGGATCGACTTGAGGCGGTAAGGACTATTTGCCCTCTTTCTTGTGTGGAAGGACCAGCATATTGAAATAGCGTCCTTCCAAACGTGGAGACTTGTCCATCGTTCCCAGGTCTTCGACCATAGGCCACACCTTCATAAGAACGGCTCTTGCCGCTTCCGGGTGTGCCATCTCGCGGCCGCGAAGGAAAACGCGGAACTTGACATGCTTGCCCTCTTCGAGGAACTCACGAGCATGTTTTACCTTGTAAGAGATATCATTATCAGCAATTTTTACCGATAGCTTGATCTCTTTGAGCTCAATCTTAGTCTGATTCTTTTTCTGCTCTTTTTTCTTTTTCTCTTCTTGGTACTTGAACTTACCGTAATCCATAATTTTTGCAACAGGCGGTTTTGCCGACGGGGAGATCAGGACCAGATCCAGACCCAGCTCATTTGCTTTTTCCTTCGCGACACTCGTAGGAACGACACCTAATGCTTCACCACCGTCTACTACACAGCGTACTTCTGGAACGCGTATGTCATCGTTCATTATGGTTTGGTTTTTTTGATTCAAAAATGTACCTCATTAATTTTGGTTTGTATGAAATTTAAAAAGTCAGTCTCATTCATAGTCGACTGCTCTCGTGTTCTTCTGTCCCGTATGGCGACTGTTCTGTTGGCAACTTCATCGTCACCCAGAACAATGATCATCGGAACACGCCCTTTTTCCGCTGTACGGATGCGTTTGTTAAGACTCTCGTTTTTAGAGAAGATCTCAAAATCCGCACCCAGATCAATCAGTTTATCCGCCAGTTCTTTCGCATATGCATTGTGTGTTTCCGCGATTGGAACAATGGCAACCTGCGTAGGTGCGATAAACATTGGGAACTCTCCCGCGTAATGTTCCGTCAATATACCAATAAAACGCTCAAAGGAACCTAAAATTGCTCGGTGGATCATCACTGGCTGGATTTTATCGTTGCCTTCACCTGTATATTCAAGCTCGAAACGCGCCGGAAGGTTGAAGTCAAGCTGGATAGTCCCACACTGCCATTCACGTCCGATCGCGTCAGTGATCTTGATATCGATCTTTGGACCATAAAAAGCGCCGCCGCCCTCATCGATCTCGTAGGCCAGGTTATTTTTGTCCATTGCCGACTTCAGTGCCGCTGTAGAGATTTCCCATACCTTGTCATCGCCGACCGCTTTTTCAGGCTTGGTCGAGAGCATCATCTTGTAGTTAAACTCGAAGGTACTCATGATCTTGTCGACAAAGTCAACTACCTCGATGATCTGCTCTTCGATCTGCTCTGCCGTACAGAAGATATGCGCATCATCCTGCGTAAACTCACGAACACGGAAAAGCCCGTGAAGCGCGCCGCTGAGCTCATGACGGTGGACAACACCATACTCAAAATACTTCAGAGGCAGGTCACGGTAGGAGTGAAGATCATCTTCATAGACCTTGATATGGCCGACACAGTTCATCGGCTTTACCCCATACTCTTGCTCGTCGATCGTCGTAAAGTACATGTTTTCGCCATAGTTCTGGTAATGCCCCGAAGTCGCCCAAAGCGAGGACTTCAAGATCTCCGGTCCGCGTACCGGCTCATAGCCGCGTTTGCGGTGGGCCTTAAATAAAAGCCCCTCCAGACGTGAACGCATACGTGCACCCGCAGGAAGCCAGATAGGAAGGCCGCCGCCCACTTCTTCGCGGAAGGTAAAGAGCTTCATCTCGTTACCAATTTTGCGGTGGTCGCGTTTTTCCGCCTCGGCGATCTGCTCAAGATGCAGCACCAAAGACTCTTTGTCGGCAAAGGCGATCCCGTAGATGCGAGTGAGCATCTCGTTTTTTGAATCTCCGCCCAGGTAGGCACCGGCAAGTTTGGTCAGCTTGAAAAAGCGAATGAACTTTGTATTAGGCAGATGCGGTCCGCGACAGAGGTCTTCAAACTCTCCTTGCTTGTAGATCGACACCGTTTTACTCGGAATACGCTCCATAACGGTCAGTTTCAAATGATCGCTGGCAAATTTTACTTTTGCTTCTTCCATCGTGATCTCATACTTTTCGATCACAACTTTCTTTTTGGCAAGGTTCAGCATCTCTTTTTCGATGCGCTTAAGATCACCCTCACCGATCTCAGAATCTACCTTGAAGTCGTAGTAGAAGCCCTCTTTGACGACCGGTCCGACAAAAAACTTCGCCTCTGGATAGAGCGACTTGATCGCCTGTGCCATCAGGTGCGCAGTGGAGTGGCGGAGCACCTCCAAGGCTTCGGCAGAGTTGTCCAAAAGTATCGGCTCTCCCTCGATCCCCAAGGCCTGAGCTGTCTGTATATCTACGATCTCATTATTATGCTTAATCGCAATTGGGTCCATAAAACTGTCCTGCATTTTGTTTGTTCTAGAAAAATTATTCTATAAAATTTCGTGATTTTATCTAAATTTTACTTTATAGGTGATGAAGTCTTGCAATTATGCTTTAAAGAGCCGATACAACAGCTTTCCAGCCTGAGCGCCAAGTCTTTCAGCTGTCGTACATCTTAGTGTAATATTCATTCACCATGCGCCCCGAATCAAAGTAAGGGATCACGTCAAACATCGCCGTTTTCATCATCTGCGTCCAGTGCTCGGGTTTATCGTAATACATCGGAATGATCGCATTTTCAAGGATATCCATCAGGTTTTTATTGTCTTCATAATCCTGCTCTTCCACAGGCTTGTTGTGGTCAATCGGCGGAATAGTAAAAGAGTTGCATCCTTTTTTGGCGAACTCCGGATGCCAGCCGTCATCTGTCGAGAAGTGGATAGAGCCGTTCATGCTTGCCGTCATTCCGCTTGTACCGCTCGCTTCTCTTGAAACACGCGGGGTATTGAGCCAGACGTCACTTCCTTTTTTCAGTACGCGTGAAAGTTCGAGCTCATACCCGATAAGCACCGCCATATTTTTGAGGCTCCGGCTGATATGGATGAGTTCATTAAAGGCATTGACCGCATTGGTGTCAAAGGGATAAGGCTTGCCGGCCCAGATTACCTGGACAGGTCTTTGTGTATTTTCAAGAAGTTTTTTAAAGCGCGCAAGATCCTTTTTGATCAGTCCCGGGCGCTTATATTCTGCAAAACGGCGTGCCCAGACGATAGTCAAGACATCGGGATCAAACATCTTGCCTGTCTGGTCAGCCACTATGGCGAACAGAAGCCGTTTTAGATGTTTTTTACGAGAAATCAGGGCGTAATCCTCATGCTCATCAAGTGCGGAGAGCATCCCCTTGTCCATCCAAAAACGTCTGTTTTGAGCATTGGTGATATAGATGATCTCCGAACGCCCTTCGCAGTCCTTCCACATACGGTTCGCCACTTCGCCGTGAAATTTCGAGACAGCATTCGTAATCTTTACAGCACGCAATGCGCCGACGGTCAGATTGAAACTGTCCCCATATACGTTTGTTATGCTGCGTACCGTTTCCAGATCTAGACCGTTGAAAAAACCGAACTTGTGCAGCAAATGGATATTGTGCTGTTCATTTCCTGCATCTTCGGGAGTATGCGTCGTAAAGACCACATGCTTTTTCACCGTCTCCATATCACCAAACCTGTCATAAAGCTCATATGCCAAAGGCAGGGCATGCCCTTCATTCATATGGTAGATGTCGATCTTCTGCTTCAAGGCCTCTAGCACCTTCACTCCGCCCACACCCAAAACGACCTCTTGAGAGATGCGGGTCTCTTCGTTGGCATCATAAAGTTTATGGGTGATCGTACGTGCAAGAAAGTCATTTTCTGGAATATCTGTCGTCAGAAGGATCAAAGGCGCAGAGCTGAAAATATCCGGTGCTAGGTAAAAGGCTTTGATATGCACGTCTTGATCGTGAATGTTCACTGTAGCCTGGACCCCAAGATCTTCAAGAAAATAGTAGTGCTTGCGGATAAACTCTGCTTTAAGGCTCCCGTCTTCGTAACGGGTCTGATCATAATAGCCGTAGCTCCACAAGATCCCAACCCCGACAAGGTTTTGACGCAGATCATAGGCACTGCGCATATGTGAGCCGGCCAGAAAACCCAAACCCCCCGAATAGATCTTTAATGCCTGATGAATAGCGAACTCCATACAGAAGTAAGCAACACTTGTCGTGTATTTTGAATCAAACTCATAATCATGCAGTACCATTTAGATCCTTTAGTTGTTTTATTGCCAAAAACATTATCTCAGTGGCAGGGGCTTCGCGCTAAATCATACTCTGGCATCAAGAGATATTTTTCTTTTGTCCATTATAATACAATACTACGTAAAAGCTGACAGAAATTTGTTAAATTTTAATCAATTTAACTAAAAAACAACATTATAAAATGCTAAAATGACACAATTTATTTTTTATTAAGAAAGGGAACCAATGAGTCTTCACCCCTACGCCGGGCAACTGGCGCCAAAATCCATCCTGATCAATATATCCGAGCTGATCAGCGCCTACTATACCTGCTCGCCCGATATGCAAAACTATGCCCAGCGCATCAGCTTCGGCACTTCCGGCCACCGCGGTTCTTCTTTGCTTAAGAGTTTTAACGAAAAGCATATCCTGGCTGTAGCGCAGGCGGTCTGCGACTACCGTAAGAAAGCAAAGATCACCGGACTGCTCTTTATGGGAATAGATACCCACGCTCTCTCCTACCCCGCCCAGCTCACTGCGCTTGAAGTGCTTGCCGCCAACGGCGTAGAGGTGCGTATCGCCAAAGATTTTGGCTACACGCCGACACCGGTTATCTCACATGCTATTTTGACCCACAACAAAGCAGGTAAACGAAAATGCGACGGGATCATCATCACCCCCTCGCACAATCCACCCAGCGACGGAGGCTTCAAATACAACCCCAGCCATGGCGGACCTGCGGACACGGATGTCACCGACTGGATAGAGGCTCGTGCCAATGCTCTGCTGAAAGAGGGGCTTGATGGTGTGCTGAGGGTTCCGATCGAAACGGCTTTGCAGGCTGAAAATATTGTCCAGTATGACTTCATCACTCCCTATGTAGACGATCTGGGCAATGTGATCGACATGGAAGCCATCGCAAGCGCGCAGGTCTATATCGGTGCGGATGCGATGGGCGGTTCGGGCATGGCCTACTACCGTGCGATAAAAGCGCGTTATGGACTCAATATGGATGTCTTCAACGATACTCTGGATTCGACCTTCTCTTTTATGCACTGCGACAAAGACGGCAAGATCCGTATGGACTGCTCCTCCGCCTATGCTATGGCCGGCTTGGTGGCACGCAAGGATGATTACGACATCTCCTTTGGAAACGACACCGACTTCGACCGCCACGGCATCGTTACCAAAAGTGTCGGCCTGATGAACCCCAACCACTACCTCAGCGTTGCTATCAACTATCTGGCGCAGAACCGTCCGCAGTGGAAGCAGAATCTGGGCATAGGAAAGACCCTGGTGAGCAGCTCGATGATCGACCGGGTTGCTGAAGCACTTGGCAAAAAAGTGATCGAGGTGCCCGTGGGCTTCAAATGGTTTGTCGAAGGACTTATCGAAGGGAACATCTTTTTTGGCGGCGAGGAGAGCGCGGGAGCAAGTTTTCTGCGTAAAGACGGCACGGTCTGGAGTACGGACAAGGACGGGATCATTATGACCCTTCTTGCTGCCGAGATCCTGGCAACTACGGGACGCGATCCGGGTGAGCACTATCAAGATCTCATCAAAAAGTTCGGTGCGCCGCTGTATGCACGCATCGATGCGCCTGCCAATGCCCAGCAGTGCTCACTCCTGAAAAAACTCTCTCCCGAAGACATCAATGCAAAGCTGCTCGGCGGCGAGCCGATCGAAGCGATCCTCACCAATGCTCCCGGCAACGGCGCGCGCATAGGAGGCTTGAAGGTCGTGGCGAAAAACGGCTGGTTTGCCCTGCGTCCTTCCGGAACGGAGCCTATCTACAAGATCTACGCCGAGAGCTTTATCAGCGAGACACACCTGGAGCAGATCCAAAACGAAGCCCGCGCAATCGTCGAAAAGCTTTTTTAGGGTATTCGTTTAAGATAGACCACGCCCAGAGGCGGGAGGGTCAACGCAAGTGAATAGTCGCGTCCGTGCATCGGTTCTTTCACGGCTTCCACGGCTTCGGCATTGCCGATATCCCACCCTTCGTACAAGGCTGACTGGGAGTTAAATATCTCTTTGTAATTCCCCGCATAGGGCACGCCTATTCTGTACTCTGTCTGGGTCTCATCCGCAAAGTTGCATGCGACATAGACCGTCTCATCCGCCTTGTCGCTTTTGCGCATGAAACTGACGCAGTTGTTGCGGTGGTCGTTCTGCTCAATCCACTCAAACCCTTTGCGCTTCTCGTCATACTGATAGAGGGCGCGCTCATTGCGGTATAAGTCATTCAGGTCGCTCAGCATCTTTTGCAGCTTGGTATGCAGCGGATTTTCCAGCAGGTGCCAGTCGAGACTCTGTTCATGGTTCCATTCGCTAAATTGAGCGATCTCTCCGCCCATAAAGAGCAGCTTCTTGCCCGGATGCGCCATCATATAGGTATACATCGCTCGCAGGTTGGCGAATTTCTGGTTAGTGTCACCGGGCATCTTGTTGATCAGTGAACCCTTCAGATGCACGACCTCGTCATGGCTCAGCGGCAGCATAAAGTGCTCGTCAAAGGCGTACCACATACTAAAGGTGATCTGGCGATGATGATGCTGTCGTGCGATCGGGTCATAGCTCATATATTTGAGTGTATCATGCATCCAGCCCATGTTCCATTTGAAGCCGAAACCAAGTCCGCCCACACTGGTCGGACGTGTCACCATAGGCCAAGCTGTAGACTCTTCGGCAATCATCATAATGTCTGAGAACTCGGCATAAACACTCTCGTTGAGCGAGCGCAAAAACTCTACCGCTTCTAAATTCTCATTTCCCCCCTCGGCATTGGGTATCCACTCCCCGTCGTTGCGGGCATAGTCGAGGTATAGCATCGAGGCGACCGCATCGACGCGGATGCCGTCGATGTGATATTTATCCAGCCAGAACATCGCCGAACTGATCAGAAAAGACTTCACCTCATTGCGGCCGTAGTTGAAGATGAGGCTTCCCCACTCAGGATGAAACCCCTGTTTCGGGTCCTCATGCTCATACAGCGCGGTTCCGTCAAAGTTGATCAGGCCATGCATATCGACGGCAAAATGTGAGGGAACCCAGTCCATGATCACTCCGATACCGTTTTGGTGCAGGGTGTCGATCAGGTGCATCAGCTCCTGCGGTTCGCCAAAACGCGCCGTCGCGGAAAAGTAGCCAACCACCTGATATCCCCAGGAGCCGAAAAAGGGATACTCGCTCAAGGGCATAAACTCGACATGGGTATAGTTCATAAATTTGAGATACTTTACCAGCTCGACGGAAAGCTCCATGTAGCTAAGGTAGCGGTTCTGCTCTTCTACTTTTCGCATCCAGGAGCCAAGATGCATCTCATAAATGCTGACCGGAGCATCATAGGCGTTATGGGCATGGCGTTCTTGCATCCATGTGTCATCTTTCCATCCGTAGCCCTCCAGACTCCAGATTCGCGATGCGGACTTCGAGGGCTTCTCGCTGTAAAAAGCGAAGGGATCGCTCTTGTCATGGACGATATCGTTGAACTTCGAGACGATATGATACTTGTACGTCATCCCCTGATCCACACTCTCGATGAAACCCTCCCAGATGCCCGAACTGTCACCTCGCAGCTGCAGCGGATGCGCATCCACACTATAGTCATTAAAATCGCCGCGCACACTCACGCTCTGGGCATTAGGCGCCCAGACGGCAAAACAGATCCCCTCTTTGTCTTTGTGACGCAAAGTGTGTGCGCCGAGCTTCTCATAGAGTTTCGTATGTTTTCCCTCTTTAAAGAGGTAAATATCGAGCTCGCTGAGCACGGAAAAGTCGTAGTGGATAGGGTGTTTCATATCTGTTCCTCTTTTTTGCGGCGTCCGCGGATGATGCTGCGGTAAAGCGATACATACTCACTCGCCGCCACCTTCCAGTCAAAACGCTGTCTCATCGCATTGTTGCGCAGCTGATCGAAGTCTTCTCTCTCCTCGTACCAGGTATGCACCGCCCATTTTACCGTTGTTGTGAGTGCCTGAGCGGTGGCGTCATAAAACTTGAATCCCGTACCGCTCTTATCCTTTGCACAGTAATTCTCTATCGTATCGTCCAGTCCCCCCGTGGCCCTTACTATAGGAAGGGTGCCGTAACGCAGACTGTAGATCTGATTCAAGCCGCAGGGCTCGAAAAGCGAGGGCATCAAGAAGAGATCGCTTCCCGCTTCTATCTGGTGGGCAAGCTCGTTCTGATAACCGATATAAACACCAAACTTTTCAGGATACTTCGAGGCGACATCGCTGAAAAAATGCTCTGCCCATTTCTCTCCTGCGCCCAGCAGAACGATCTGGACATCCATCTCCAAGATCTCCCAGATCGCCTCTGCGAGCAGGCGTATCCCCTTTTGTTCGGCAAGACGGCTCACCAGCCCTATCACGGGAACATCGCTACGTGCCGGAAGATTGAATTTTTGTTGCAGTTGTGTTTTGCAAACGGCCTTGCCCGAAAGATCATTCGCGTCAAACTTCCGTGCGATCAGCCTGTCCACCGCCGGACTCCACTCTTCATAATCGACGCCGTTGAGGATGCCGTGAAGCTTGTAGGCTCTTTGCGCGATCAGCTCCTCAAACCCCCAGCCGAACTCTTTGGTACGTATCTCCTGCGCGTACTTCTTGCTCACGGCATTGATAGCATCGGCATGGACGATGCCGCCCTTGAGCAGGTTGACGTCACCATACTCTTCTAGCTCACCAGCATTAAAATGCTCCCAGCCGATGGCCAGTGTGTCCATAGCGCTCTTAGGAAACCTGCCTTGATGCTCCAGATTGTGTATGCTAAGCAGTGAACCCGTATGCGCAAAATTGCGATCAAAAGCGTAGGTGGTGTTAAGCAGCACCGGTATTGCCGCTGTATGCCAGTCGTTGACGTGGATCACATCGGGTCTAAAATGGAGTTTTTTTGCCAGCTGCATAACTGCTTTGGAAAAAAATATAAAGCGCTTGTCGTTGTCCTCATAGCCTTTTCCTTCCTCATCATAAAGCCCCTTTCGGCCGAAAAAACCTTCATGCTCGATAAAATAAACAGGAACATCGCTTCCGGGAAGAACTGTCTCAAGAACAGCGCCCCACACTTCGCTACTTCCCATCGGCACGCCCAAAGAGCCTTCGACAGGTTTCAAACCGTACTTCTGTTTGTCGACGATATAGTAGCGCGGCATCACCACCCGGACATCGTGTCCCAGTGCGCGCAAGGCTTTTGGCAAAGCGCCCGCCACATCGGCCAGACCCCCGCTTTTTGCGAAAGGGACGACTTCTGAAGCGACGATCAAGATATTCAGCTTATCCATATTTTCTCTTTTCAAGTAGTTTGGCCCCTTCCATCGGAGCATTTCCCAGTACACTCGTCTCGATGCGCAGAGTTTCAAGCGAAGGTTTCAGGGCGAATGATTTAAGGTCTGTTTTCAAACGTTCGAAAAGGTAAGGATTTTTTTCTATGACCCCGCCTCCAAGAATGAGAAGCAGCGGATTTGCCACACCTACCACTGTCCCCGCGGCATGCAAAAGAGCCACTTCAAACTGCTCCGCTATAGCGCGCTCAAAGTCCAAATCCGATGCTTTAAGCTTCTCTAGATCAGAAGAGCTGTCGCTGCAAAAATAGCGCAGCCACTTCGATATTGCTGATCCCGATGCAAAAAGTTCTACACAGTTTTCTCGTCCGCATCCGCAGGAAAAGGGGGCATTTTGGTAGGGAATATGCCCGATCTCAAAGGCCAGGTTTCTTCCTCCGCGCATCAGCCTTCCGCTGTCGATAAAGGCGGCTCCCAGACCGGTTCCCACATACAATGCGGCAATACTCTGTGCGCCATAGTACTCCGCCTCGGCCATAACAGCGCAGTTGAGATCGTTATCGATCTCAAGGTGTACTCCGTACTCTGACTCAACTCTGTATTTGATCATTTCTTCATCTACGATAATGTTGGGAGCAGAGAGTATTCTTCCTTCGTAAACCTGCCCTGCATAGGAAATTCCGATAAAAGTTATCTCAGGATGCTCTTGCATTTTTTCGCTTATATAAGCAAAGAGGCCCTTTTCTTTGGAACTTATGGCCTGAGGAACAGACTCCTGCAGACTTTGGAGCTCGCTGCGAAGATGGGTGCCGCCGATATCGATGTAGAGCTTTTTCATTTCAAGAGCTGTGCGTAGAGTGAAAGATAGGCCTTGGCGCTCTCCTGCCAGGAAAAATCGCATCGCATATTGTGTTTTATGATCCTGTTGTAGTGACGCTTGTTCTTATAAAGTGTCTGTGCCTGCTCAAAGGCCTTGGTAAATGAGTGCGCGCTTGCTTTGGTAAAAACTACTCCGTAGCCTCTGTTTGCCAGCGGCTCAAAGTCTGTATACTCAAAAACCGTATCTGCCAAACCGCCGACGCGATGCACAACCGGCATCGCCCCGTAGGCCATGGCGATCATCTGGTTCAAACCGCAGGGCTCAAATAATGAGGGCATCAGCAAGAAGTCCGCCGCCGCATACATCCGGTGCGAATGCCTCTCATCGTAGCCAAATTCCAGATAAACATTAGGATACTTGCTCACAATCTCTTTGAGTGCCGCATGATACTTCTCTTCGCCCTCTCCCAAGAGCGCGATATTGCACTCTGTCGAGGCCATCTTCGGCAAGCTCTCTATCAGAATATCCAGTCCCTTCTGAGAGGTAAAGCGTCCCACAAAGACAAAGAGCGGCTTCTTCGCCCCCGTGAGACCGACTTCTCTGAGATAGGCTTTTTTATTGAGCGCTTTTCCGCTGAGATCGCTATAAGGTGTAACAAGGGCGCTGTCGTGTTCGGGCGAAAAATGTTCTGCATTGATCCCGTTGATGATGCCCGTGAGTTTGTTGCGGTGATGTCTTAAAAACCCATCCAGCCCGCATCCAAACTCCAAGGTCAGTATCTCCTTGGCGTAGGTCGGGCTTACTGTCGTGATCATGTCCGCATAAGCGATGCCTGCCTTCATAAAGCTCAGCATCGCGTAAAACTCTATCTCCTCCATCGTAAAACACCCCTCGTCGAGGCCAAGCTCTGCGAGGGCACTTTTTTCAAAGGTGCCCTGATAGGCAAGATTGTGGATGGTATAGAGTATTTTTGTGCTGATTGTCTCCTCGTCCTTGAGAAGCAGCGGCACAAGCGCACTCTGCCAGTCGTTCAGATGGGCAATGGCGTATTGGCGCCTTTTTAGCAAAGAAACGATCGCATAGTTGAAGATGCCGAACCGAATCGCGTTATCTTCGTAGCCCTTTTCGGGCGTGCCGTAAAGAAAATCTTTTTCGCTCAACAGCGGCGAATAGATGAAAATATGCCTCAACCCCTCATACTCGCATCCAAAAAGTTCAACCGGATATTCGACTCCGCCCATCTCTATCTCAAAGGCCTCTCCGAGTGCTGCTATCGCATATTTCTCTCGGTCGACAAAACGGTAAAGCGGCATTACGACACTCACCTCATACTCGCAGGCCAGTGCCCGAGGCAGGCTGTGTGCCACATCGGCAAGTCCGCCGCTCTTGGCAAAGGGATAGACCTCGCTTGCGGCAAAAAGCAACGAAGGTTTATACATCTGTACTCTCCCGCAGCAGCTTGGCTGCCAACTCCGGCAAGACGGGATTGATCTTCATATTCGTACTTGCTTCAAAGCCGCCATGGCGATAGAGGCGGGGCATGATACGCACGCTAAAACGCAAAGCTTCATTGACGCCGGAGAGCAGTTCCTTGTCCAGTGTCTCTTTTTGCAAAGGCGGTGTCGAGAGCCAAAGATTGAAATTGAAACAGCCCAGCTGGAGTTTCAGTTTTTTAAGCGTTTCCAGCAGCAAGGGGGCAAACTCGGCAATGGCACTGTCACTGAGCGTGTCGATCTGCCCCAAAGCTTTTTTCGAGCCTATCATCACCTCAAAGGGATATTCGCTTGCGTAGGGACAGAAGGCGGTAAAATTTCCATTATCGGCAATGATGCGCCGGCCATCCTCCTCCTCATTCAAAAGCATCGACTCCAGCATGGCCTGACCGGTGCTCTTGTAGTGGGCATGGTTTCGCTGGTATCGTTCCTTCTCGATTTTTGGAATGATCGGCAATCCGATGATCTGCGTATGAGAATGTTCTTGTGTGGAACCGGCCATAACTCCCTCGTTTTTAAAAAGAGATATATAGGCGATGCGGTCATCATGGCGCAGGTCGGCAACACGTGCGCGAAGCGTCATCAGCCACTGAACAACCGCCTCTTCGCTCCACTGCGTCATCGAAGTGTGATGTTCTGGCGTATCGATAAGTACCTCGTGCGCGCCAAATCCATCCCAGTACTCAAAGAGTCCGTAATGGTGGGCATATGGTGTTTCTATCTGTACGGCCTTGAAGAGGTTGGGCACAACACGCGTCTTCCAGCCGGGTTCGTTGGAAAAACTACCCTCCTTGCGCAAGGCAAAGATCTCCGGCGGTGTCATCGACTCATGCCCTTCACAAAAGGGACATTTCGTTTCACTGCTTTCGATGCTCGTTTGTGCTTTACAATCAGGTCGGTGCAGACGCTCCGGTGAGATAAGGACATGGATGTCCTGCATTTTGTCATAGCGTAATTCAGACATCTTCAACCTCTAAAGAGCCCTTGAGAAAGAGCTGCTGTTCAAAAGGAACAACCATAGCAAAACTTACGCCCTGTATGCTCAGATCAAAGCCTTTTTCGCTTTGAGAGAGGGTTTTTAGAGAAAAATAATAGATGTCGCAGCTCCGATCAAGCGTGATGATGATCTTTTTTTTCATAAACATATCGTAAATCTCCAATCTGTCCGTCTGATCGCATCTGCCGTTCTCAGCCAAAAGCTCACCGTTAATTACGACCCTATTATAGTCTGCAAAATGGAAATTGTGTTCAAGAACATAGTTTAAAGCACCTTCGGCCTCTGTTGAGAGCATTATCTCAAAATCAAATCCGCGGTGTGTAATGGAGTAGTTTTTTTCAAGATAGGCTTCTACTTTCTGTGGGAAATGAAGACCCCCTTTTCGAGAAAAATGAATACCTTTTTGATCGTGTTTCACCTCAAATGGCTGATTGGCAAAATCCCCATATTCTCGAAAATTGCAGTGGCGAAAGTTGTCTGCATTAAAATGTTCGTCACTGATATGGTCGATGAATGAGTTTTTCAGATACCAGTCGTAGATAATAGCATCGCGAAGGGTATCGTCGATCTCTATCGCCGCATTGTGGATCGTATCGATGCCCTCTTCTGCAGGAGGCATCTGGGATGGGGATTTGTTTTCAAAAAGACGCTGATGGTAGGCCTCTTTGCGTCTTGTGAGTGTGTTTTGCCAGTTAAAACAGGCTTCTCGGCTGTCAAACTCCACCAACTGTCCTCCCTGTGCTGCGTCAAAACGGAAGATATAGTGCGCATTGACGGCTTTTACCTTGTCATGTCCGTCAAGCTCATTTTGATCGCTTACCAGCAGAAGTTCCTCTTTATAGCGGAGGTTTTCACAGGTGATAAGATAACGGTAGGCATTGTCTCTGAGATTTGGCAGGTACAAACCGCCAAAAACACCGTGCCAAAGCGCATCGTTTGTCTGCAGCTTGTATAGGTTTGTGTTAAAGTCGGGACTTTCCTGCCTTATCTCTGCTTCGCAGAGTTCAAGCATTCGTTTGTGAAGACGGTTGCTCTCCTCATATTTGACAAAGAAGTTTTTCCAGATGCCCCCTTTTAAAAACTTCACCCCCTCCTCTTCGTAACGCCGGCTTCCCATCTCCTGCTTAAAACGCTCCATCGCCGTCGCATCGTCCGCGCGCAGGCTCCACTCTCCCATCTCGTAATACGAGGTATTTGGAAGGTAGGCGATGCCGCGCGTGCACTGGTCTTTGTAGTAGTCTCCGAAATGCATTGTCTCGATAGCGGGATCATCAAGAACACCCTGAACAAACTTCTCCAGCCATCCCTTTGCATAGACCCACTCATGCGTTCCCGGCCACATCCCAAATTTCTCTGCATCGTCAAAGATGATGGCTGCCGAATCTTTCTTTCGGTTGAACGATTTGATCGCCTTGATCGCACTTTCTACTGTTAAAAAAGGGATCGCATAGCGTAGCTTTTTACTGATAGGAAAGAGTGCAAGCTTTTTGCCGCCCTCTTCGCTCATGTAGTAACCATCCAAAACAGATGCATCAAACCCGGCACACTGAAAATGGTAGTCATCCATCACGGTATATGCTATGCCTGCGCGCTTAAGATCGGGGATCAACGATGACTCCCAGACCCGTTCACTCAGCCAGAGCCCCTTAGGCGTCTGTCCAAATGTCTTCTCGATAGAACTGCTGAGCATGTCAATCTGCTTCACCCGGTCATCCGAGGGGATAACACTGAGTATCGGTTCATAGTAGCCCGCACTGAAGAACTCTATGCTTCCCTGCCTGGCCAGCGCCATGATCTGCTCATGGAGTTTGGGGTGGTCATTTTCGATCTGCTCCATCAGCCAGCCGCTGCAGTGCAGGGCGAAACGAAACTGGGGATAGCGGCTCATCACCTCGAAAAATGGACCGTAGCAGACTTCAACTGCATGCTCGATAACCCACTGAAAATTGTCCACGGGCTGATGCATATGTATCCCGAACAAGAGTGTTGTCTTAGCCATCTTATTTCCTTTTATACAAACCAGTTTTTCTCGTAAGTCTCATCGAGATCGATAAAAAGAGAACCATAGCCGGGCATCGTTTGTATAATGCGTTCTTCTTGTACTATCTCAAAACGAAGATGGACAGTATTATACGCTTTAAAATGTGAACGTGACAGGGCAAGTTCCACCTGTTCGCCGATGGCCAGCTGTGCGTCTTTGTCCATAAAGGGTCGCTCAAGCGAAAAACTAAGCTGTGCGCCTGTTTCTTCAAAGATGACCTTTAGTTCCAGGTTTGAGCGCTCAAGCGAAGCGACTTCTCCTTCAAACGCCAGATAGACTTTTTTGTCATCATGCCCGTAATAGATCTTTTTGATGGGGCCGCGTTCGCGATCCATCGTCGAGTAGAGCTGCTCTTCGTCAACATAGCCGCTACCGAGCCACTTGAAAAAAGAGCTTATATTTCCGTCGATATGAGGAGAAATCGAGGTCTGCGGTTTGAGCAGAAACGAGGCACTGCTCTTGTGGCTGATGATCGGCTCAAACAGATCTGAGGGGGGCTGCATCTCAAGCAGCCAGTAGATAGAGAGCAGATGTTCACGGAAAAGAGTATCAAATTCAAAGGCAAACTCCGTGACATGATCATCGCCGTACCACCAGAACCAGTCACTGCACTCTGCGGCCAAAAAATGCGACCTTATCTTTTCTTCTGCTTCAGACGAAATAGTTCCTGAGTAGTTGTCAACGTCGCGCCGTGTCTGATAGATAAACTCCCAGGCACGGTTTTTCTCCGGATGCCCGGACCAGGTAGAAAAATCGCCGTTTATCCAGCTTCCCGGAGCAAGTGTTTCGAGCCTTCCCTGGTTCTTCATCTCAGAGACCTCATCCATACTCACTGTTGTGCACCAGGGTGTTTTTGAAAGGCGCTGATAGATTGCCGTGAAAAAATCAAAGGCATTGTTTTCAAAGAACTCCCAGGCATTCTCTCCGTCAAGGATAACAAAAAGTGTCGATTCCTTCTGTGTCTTGGCGATACTCTCCAGGCTGTGCATAAAATGCTCCATTGCCTCATGTCCGGACTTGAAACGGTAGGTAAAACCGATCAGATCGCTCAGGTTATGATCGCGAAAACCGATGGTCATCCCCTTATAGCGGTAGGGCTTATAGAGATGCAACCGGGTGTTGTCCTCAAGCGAGCGGAACAAGATTGCTTCATCTGTTGCTATCCAGCGGATCCCCTGTTCTTTGTACAGGGCCACGCTCTGCTCATCCACTGCTCCCTCTGCCGGCCAAAAACCGCTTGGACGGCTTGAAAATGTCTTCTCATAGAGCGCTATAGCACGCCTCACCTGCTCGAGAGCATCTTCTTGAAGAGAGATCGGGTTGTCCGGGAGGGTTGCATGGGTGTTGGCGTGCCTGGCATTTTCTACGTCAAGCAGCAAAGGAAGAATAGGATGGTTGTAAGGAGTCGTCGAAAGCGAGATCACTCCCTCTTTGTGCAGCCGTGCGTAAAAAGGAAGGATCGTCCCCACGAAGTCGCAGAGCATTGTGAGCAGGTTGCTCTTATCGCTCTGCACAAAACCCTCTTCTTTTTTCATCAACGTCTTTACCAGGTTGTTTTCGTGTCGAAGGGCATTTCCGCACCAGGCCAGCATAAAAAGCAGCTCAAAGTCGATAAGTTCATCATCACTGAGCTCTTCTTTATTATAAAGCTTCTCCAGATTTGGCATCGGCCTGATCATTGTCTCGTACTGCGTTGACTTGCAGATCTTGATCAGCCATGCCCTCTCTTGTGCCGTCAGATGCGAGGGATGACGCTCCCATAAGGAAAGAAAGTAATCATTTTTCAAGGGATCGTCGTAGAGATTGATCTGCTCGATCAGCGTTGAAGTGATATTAAACGTGGCTTTGAGGCCCGGATAGCGGCTTAGCAGCCAGGGCATCTCATAATAGTCTTTGATCGCATGTAAAAAGACCCAAGGCATTGTCATCACTCCCTTGGCATCTCGATAGTCGGGCTGGTGCATATGCCAGAAAAAACAGAGGTTCAGGGATGATGTAGGCATTACAGCTGTGACCACTTCTCTATTTTGGAGGCGTACTCCGCCAGGATCTTTTGACCGATCTCTTCATTTTCAGCCTGTATATAAAGGTTAAGATGTTCATTATACTGGTCCGGGATCATCAATATCCACTCGTTTTTATCCAGCCAGATCTTCACACCGTCAAGTGTTGATGACTCTTTGTCTTTGGCATCTTCAAGGAACATGCGCATCATCTTCCCCTTGAGAGCCTGCGGACACTTTGCCCGAGACGTATGATAATAAAAGTTCGGAAGCGCCTCGATCAGATCTGACAGCTTCACCTTGTGCTTTAGCATCATCTCAAGAATTTTCAAACTTGCATACATGGAGTCACGATGCGTTGCAAACTCTGTAAAGGCAAAGTTCCCCTCGCCCGTAGCCAAAAGATCATACTTTCTCATATCTTCGGCTTTAAAGTTCACATACTTTCCGCGCTCGATCTGCAGATGTTCAAAATAGACGATATCCGCAGCCCAGGTCGGCAGAAAGACACGTTTTTTATGTCCTTCTTGTTTGGCCTCCATATTTAAAAGCGAAAGGACCACATGCAAAGAGGTCTGCTTGCCAAGCAGCCGTCCCTTGTCGCATAAGATGTCCAGGCGCTGACCATAAGGGTAGATCATAAATCCCGCATCAAGGTGAAGTGCTTTGATGACAGAACTCATGTCTTCGTTCGACTGCTTTGTCAAGCTAGAGATATTTGCCAGACGCTGCTCGTTCGGGTAGGCATTGAACATGATGTTTTCCAGCCCGATGTCATTCAGGATGTCCGGAAAAACATCTGCTGCCATACCATGCATCATATCCACCGCAACCCGGCAACCCACAGAGGTGAACATATTTGACTTCAGCAGGTTTTCAATCCTCTGTTTGTAGGCAGTGTACTCCTGATCATGGTCTGACTCATGGATCTGACCGATACGGGAGTAATCCACGCGGCGGAAGCTCTCTTTAAAAAAGGCTTTCTCCACTTTTTTGGCTACCTCGCTGTTGATACGCAGGGCTTCACAATTATAAAAGGTGATTACCGTACTGGTCGGGTCATCGATCTTCTGGCGGAAATGCACACCGGCAATAAACTCATCATGTGAAGAGAGGTTGCAGCGCAATATGGCCGATGGGATGCCGCTGTAGTCGATGACATCTATCCCGGCCGAGAGCAGACCGCCTAAAAAAGCACGTTTGAGCATGCGCGAACTTTTATGATAATCGCGCGAGACAAGCACTGTTGATCCCACCGGCAGCTGTGCCCCGAAGGCTTCGGCGAGTTTGGTGGCCATCTCACAGGAGAGCTCGACATTAGACTGCCCGAAGACCATCCCGTTTTCAAAGATGGAGTTCTTGTAGCGGCTGCCGAGGATCAGGTTGTGACTGATGATAGAGGCCTCTTCTATGACCTTGTCAGGCCAGATCGTCACATCTTTTTCGACATTCACAAGCTGGCCGATCTCGCACCCTTCGGCAAGGATCATTCCCGCTTTTGCCGTGACATTCTTACCGATCTCATTCTTGTTGCAGATCACACAGCCGTCAAGCAAGACATGATGCTCGATTTTAACATTCTCCCATATGACGCTGTTGCGGATCTTGCTGTCCTTGCCGATCGTCACATTATCGCCGATGACGACGTTGTTAAGCTTGGTCCCGTTTTTGATGACAACATTTTTACCCAAGACAACGGTACCGATGATTTCAATGCTTTTATCAAAGGTGTACTTCTCATCACTGTAGAGCACTCCGTCAGGAAAAGGGCTTCTCACTCCGCCGATCTTTATGTTCACCTTGCCCGCAAGAATGTCATCATGCACATCGCGATAGCTCTCCGGGTTTCCCACGTCACGCCAATAGCCTTGGGCATATCCTGCCATCAGGTCGATTCCCTTGCGCATCAAAAGAGGAAAGAGGTCTTTTGCAAAGTCGAAGTTTTCATTCTTTGGGATGTACTCAAGTATCTCCGGCTCGATCACGTAGATGCCTGTATTTATCGTATCGCTGAAGACCTCTCCCCAGCTCGGCTTTTCAAGAAACTGCTCAATCTTTCCATTTTCATTGGCGATTACAACGCCAAACTCCAGAGGATTTTCTACAGAGGTCAGCGTGATGGTGAGCTTAGACTTTTTGGCCTTGTGATAGTCAAAAATCTTCTGAAAATCAAAATCCGTCACCAGGTCACCGCTGATGATGATGAAATTTTCATCTCCTATAAGCTTCTGCGCCAGCTTGACGGCACCTGCGGTACCATAATCATCATCTGGAAGCACATAGCTGATCTTGATTCCGAAATCGCTACCGTCTTTGAAGTAGTCTTTGATGATCTCAGGCTTGAAATAAAGAAGGACAATAAACTCCGTGATCCCCAGATCTTTGAGCATCATCATCGTATGTTCCATCATCGGCTTGTTAGCAACTGGCAGCATCGGCTTGGGTCGAGAGTTTGTAAGTGGCTGTATTCTGGTTCCGAATCCACCTGCCATAACAACAGCTTTCATTCGACCTCCTTGGGTGTGCGCTCTAAGGCAATTGATCTTGAGAAGCTAGAGTCTAACATTAGACTTCTTTGTAGTCCTCTGAGTTGGCAAAGGGGCATGGAAGAAGTCTATTATTCTAGCGTAAAACGTTAGAGTTCAAGCAAGGAGTTTTGACTGGCAAAAGGAGAGTTAATACTTGGACATTCATCTTCTGTAATCCACTCGTCTCCGTTGACTTTGTAGCCAAACTGAAAACTTTTCTCAGGTTTTAGTATTTTAGTAATGGAGTAAACGCCACTTTTTTTTAGTTTCATCGGCTCTTCTTTCCATTCATTCCATTCCCCTACTACAGAGACATCTTCTGTCTGCTGCACCGGAGTATAAGAAAAGGTGACCCAGACTTTTTCGCCGCTCTTTTTTACTGTGATCATGCGTTATCCTTCATTCTAAAAATTATAGCTGTATTCTACAGTATATTTATTAAAATAGGTTTTAATATAACACATAATGTTACTATTTGGTTCTCAAATAAGAGCGTTGACCTGGATGCGATCGTGATAAAGGACATGATGCCCCCTACCGAAAGAGCAAAAAAGAGCGGGTTATTAACCTTTTGTTGCTTTCCATCCGCCGCCAAGGGCCTTGTAAAGCGTAATCTGGTTAATGACAAGTTCCGCGTCGAGAGAGATGGTGTTGATCAAAGAGCTGAGCAGCCCCCGTTTCGCATCCACGACTTCAAGATAGGTGCCATAGCCGCTGTCAAAACGTTTTTGAGAGATCGTAAAGACTTTTTGCAGCGCCTGTGTCGCTTCGTTCTGTGCTCTTATTTTCTCATGGGACATTTCTATCTTTTTCAAGCTGTCATAGACCTCTTTGAAAGCATTTTTCACTGTTTTTGCGTAGCTGATCATGGCGCTCGTCTTCTGTTCTTCTGCACTCTTGACCCGGTTCTCTGTGCGGCCAAAATCAAAGAGCGGAATGCTTATCGAGGGGCCAAAACTCCACATGCCCGCAGAGGAACGCATCAGATTGCCAAGTTCGGTGCTTTGCAAACCGGCCGAACCTGTCAAAGAGATCGACGGAAAGTAGTCTGCCTTCGCCACGCCGATAAGGGCATTGGCCGCCGCCAGTCTCTCTTGAGAAGCACGGATATCAGGGCGCTGTTCAAGCAGATTTGAGTCTAGGCCCGAGGGTATCGTCAAAGGCTGAGGCAGAACAGCCGTCTTCAGTCTGATCCTTTCTTCAAAGATCTCTTTTGGGCTTTTTCCAAGTAAAACAGCAAGCGCACTGCCGCTTAATATCTTCCTTTCCTGCAACGATGCCAGTGTTAGTTTGGCATTGGCATAGAGGGCATGCGCCTGCTCAAGCGTCAAGGCATCGATGACCCCGTGTTTATACTGGTTCAAACGGTACGTATAGCTCTCTTTATAGGCGTGAATGGTCTCTTCGGTCACGTTGACCTGGCGCTGCAAAGCGACAAGATTAAAATAAAGCTCTGCCACGCTGCTGACTAGGGAAATGCGGATCGTCTCCTTGTCGGCCTCGCTCGCCAAAAGTTCTGATAAGGCAGCCTCTTCGCTGTTCTTGTACCGTCCCCAGAAGTCGAACTCATAAGCCGCCGAAGCAGAAAGGCTGAAGGTGTCATACTGTACACCCGCAAAAGGTGAGAGACTTTCACCGCTTGTTTTCTGGCGTAACCCGGATGCGCCGGCGTTGATATCAGGATAGCGCTCTGCTTCGCGCAGACCTAAGGTTGCCCGTGCCTGCGCCACACTGCTCAAGGCGAGCTTAAGGTCATCGTTGTTTAAAAGGGCTTCTTCAACAAGGCTGTTGAGATGGGCATCGCCAAAGGCCTCCCACCATTTGTCATCTATTGCCAGCGAGGCATTGGTGTCTGCGATACTTGCAGGAAGGGCCAGCGTCTGCATATCTAGCTTCGGAGCCATAGAGCAGCCGCTGGCAAGAATGAGCACAGTAAGCATCAGATAAAGACTACTTCTCATCTTGGACTCCTTTTGTATAAAATTTCGCTTTTGCGCGCATGATCAGGTAGTAAAAAAGCGGTATGAAAAAGACCGCCACGACCGTCAGCATGATCATCCCGCTGACAACGGTAGTACCGATGATATGGCGGCTGTTTGCCCCCGCACCCGAACTAATCGCCAGAGGAAGCGTCCCGCCGATAAAGGCCAGAGAGGTCATGATGATCGGACGGAAACGGATCTGCGCGCCCTGTATCGTCGCCTCATAAAGCGAGAGACCTTCCCGCAGCTTCTGCTGGGCAAACTCCACGATCAAGATCGCGTTCTTTGCCGCCAGCCCCACCAGAGTGATCAGCCCTACCTGGAAGTAGATATCGTTTTCCAGACCGCGTAAAAAGACTCCGAGTCCTGCTCCAAGAAGCGCAAAAGGCACCGTCATCAAAACAGCAAAAGGGATGCTCCAGCTCTCATACAGCGCCGCCAGGATCAAGAAGACAAAGAGGATCGCATAGATAAAGGTGCGGTTTCCCTCCTTGGCCAGTTTTTGCTCCTGATAGGCCGTGCCTGCCCAGGCAGTTGAATAGCCTTCCGGCAAGACCTCATCCGCTATCTCTTCGATGATGCGCATCGCATCTCCCGAGCTATAACCCGGATTTGGCTGGCCGGAGATCTGGCCGGCGGTGAACATATTGAAACGCTGTATGACACTCGGTCCGACGACCCGCTCGGCGTGGATGAGCGTGTTGATGGGAACCAAAGCTCCGCTTTGCGCACGCACAAAAATATTGCGGTAGTCTTCTATGCTGTCGCGGGCGGAGGCTTCCACCTGCGTGTTGACATGGTAGGTCCGTCCGTAAAGGTTGAAGTCATTGACGTAGCCTGTGCCAAAGGTCATTCCAAGTGTGGTATAAATATCCGAGATCGCAACGCCCAGCGCCTTTGCTTTTTCCCTGTCAACCGTGATGTGATACTGGGGAACGCCCGTCTGCAGCGTCGTTCTTACGCGGGTGAGTTCCGGACGTGCATTGGCCTTCTCGACGATCTGCTTGATGTAGCCGTCGAGTTCTTGTATTTCTCCGCCCGTACGGTCCTGCACATACATCTCAAAACCGCCCGTCGCACTCATTCCTCTGATCGGCGGCGGATTGACCGCGATGACCATCGCCTCCTTGTTCAAAGAGAGCTGCCCCATCAGTCTGCCTGCGATCGCTTCCGCACTCTGCTCCGGAGCCGTTCGCTCAGACCAGTTTTTCAGGTGGGCAAAGGCGATCCCCGCATCCGACTTGAAGGCAAAGGTGGTCAGGTCAAGCCCGCTCATTGCCCCAATGCTGGAGATATTTGGATTGGCCAATACTGTGTCGGCTACGGCCGCCTGCACCTCGGTCGTACGCTCCAACGACGCCGCCGGCATCAGAAACGAAAGGATCATCAGTGCACCCTTATCCTCATTGGGAACAAGCCCCGTAGGAAGTTTCTGCATTAGAAAAACAGCCGCAGCGATCAAGACCGCAAAGAGTGCGACATTAAGCACGGCGTAGCGGATGATCTTGCGCACCCCTGCCGTAAAGCCATTCGTCAGACGCGTAAAAAAGCGGTTGAACTTTTGGATGATCCAGAAGGGTTCAGACTCTTTCTCGCGCAAAAATACGACGCACAGCGCCGGTGTGAGCGTCAAGGCGACGATGCCTGAGATCACAACAGAGATGACGATGGTGATCGAGAACTGCTGGTACATCATCCCGCTAAACCCGCCGACAAGCGCGGCGGGAATAAAGACAGCCGAAAGGACAAGAACGATCGCTATAACAGGACCGGTGATCTCGCGCATCGCCTCGATCGTCGCCTCACGCACACTGATCCCCTTGTGCTTGCGCAGGATCCGCTCAACGTTTTCAATAACAACGATCGCATCATCCACCACAAGCCCGATCGCCAGGATCAGGGCAAAGAGGGTAAGCAGGTTGATGGAGTAGCCCGCCGCATAGAGCCCCGCAAAGGTGCCGATGATGGAGACCGGGATCGCCAAAACAGGAATGATCGTCGCACGGGCATTGCCCAAAAAGAGATAGATGATCAGTACAACCATGACCAGCGCCTCGGCAAGGGTGTAAAGCACCTCTTTGATGGACTCGTTGACAAAGGTCGTCGTGTCGTAAAGCGTGTGATAGCGTACGTCTTTTGGAAACTTTTTCGCTGTCTCTGCGAGGACCTTGTCCAGTTCGTCTGCCACGGCAAGCGCATTCGCTCCCGGGGCCAGGAAGATACCGGCGACGGCCATGTCTTTCTTGTTGTAGGTGCCTTTTAGCATATAGCGCTCAGCACCAAGCTCCACGCCCGCAACATCGCTCAAGCGCAAAGCCGAGCCGTCGGGGTTGGAGCGGACAAGGATATTGCCGAACTCTTCGGCTGTTTTGAGCCGTCCTTTAGTCGTCACCGTATAGGTATAGACCTGTTTGGACGTCATCGGTTCATCCCCGATCTGTCCGGCTGCTATCTGCGAGTTCTGGCTGCGGATAACGGCAAGAATATCGTTGACAGTCAGGCCATAGGCTGCGAGCTTGTCCGGTTTGATCCAGACACGCAGAGCATACTCCTTGCTTCCAAACAAAAAGGCGTCGCCGATGCCTTTGATGCGTTTGATATCGTCCATGACGTTGATCAGAGCGTAGTTGTTCAGCCACAGCGCATCATGCACCCCCTCTTCGGAAGTAAAGGCGATAACACGGAGCATATCCGGCGAGCGCTCGCGGACACTCACTCCCTGACGGCGGACCTCTTCGGGAAGTTTGTTCAGCGCGACCTGCACACGGTTGTTGACATCGACGTTAGCCGAAGCGGGATTGGTGCCTGTAGCAAAGGTGACGCTCAGGTTCAAGATGCCGCTCGGAGAGGCAGTCGAGGTCATATAGATCATGTTTTTTGCGCCGTTGATCGCATCTTCAAGCGGGGCGGCAACGGTTTTAGCCAGGGTCTGCGCATCGGCACCCGGATAGACGGCCTGCACGCTGATCTGCGGCGGTATGATGCTTGGGTACTCCTGCACCGGCAGCTCTTTGATGGAGATCAGTCCGCCGAGGACAAGGATGATCGAAATGACCGAGGCAAAGATCGGCCTGTCGATAAAAAATCTCGAAAACATGCCTACTTCCCTTCGCCGCTGAGTGTCTTGTCTATCGTAACATCCATGCCCGGTTTAACGCGGAAGAAGTTATTAACGATCACCACATCCCCCTCGTTCAGCCCCTCTTCAACGATGAACTTGTCGCCTGCCGTATCGCCCAGTTTTACAGGACGGACAGCGGCTTTTCCCTCGTCAATAACAAAAACAATCGTGCCCATCGGGTTTTGCAGCACCGCTTTTTGCGGCACCATCACCACATCGTTGCGCACAAACCCCGTCACGGTGATCCGTCCGAAAGCGCCCTGCATCAAAAATGCATCGTCATTCTTGAAAACCGCGCGTGCCTTGACACTGCCGGTCTTGGCGTCTATCACCGGATCGATGTAGTCGATTGTACCCTCTTTGACAACGCCGCCGACATTAAGCTTCGCTTTCAGGCCGTCTTTGCCCGCATCTGACCAGCGTCCTTCTTGCAAAGCATAAAGCGCTTTGAGACGGTCAACGTCGGGAATGGAAAATTCGGCAAGGATCGGATCACTCTGCGTGATGTTCACAAGCGCTGTTCCTGAAGAGACAACATTGCCAAGATCCGTCTCTTTGATGCCGGCTATTCCGCTGATCGGCGCTATTACCTGTGTATATCCCAGATCGACATTTGCCGAAGCCAGCTTGGCTTTTGCCGCGTTTAGTCCTGCTTTTGCTGTTTCAAAAGCTGAAAGCGCACTGTCATACTCCTGCATGCTTAATGCCTGATCGCGATAGAGTGCTTCCGCGCGCTCCCAGTCACGCTGCGCCTTTTTTAAGAGCGCTTCTTGAAGGGCCATATCGGCTTCGCGCTCATGCACCAGTGCGGCATAAATGTCAGACTCGATCGTATATAAAAGGCTTCCTTTTTTGACAAAGCTTCCCTCTTCATACATTTTTTTCATCAGCACTCCGCTGACACGCGCAACCACCATTGCGCTGCGGATGCTTTTCAGACGTGCCGGGTATTCCAGACTGATCGGCATCTGTGCTGCCCGGCTGACCGTGTATACATCTACCATCGGTGCTGCCTGCGCAGCCATAGGTTTGGACTCTTCTGCCTGCAAGGAAGAGGCGCCAAAAAGCATCACAGCTGAAAGCAGCAGTACCGCACTTGTTTTATTTCTCATTTTCTTTTTCTCCTTTTGTCTCATACTGATCTGCTGTTTCGAGGATTGTCTCGAGCACTTTAAAAAAGATCTCTATCTCCTGGGCTTCAAGCCGATCTCTTATCGTATCGTTGAAGGCTTTTGCGTAAGGGATCACCGCGTCCAGCACCGCTTCTCCCTCGGCTGTCAGGCAGATGCGTTTTGCCCGACGGTCTGTTTCAAGCGCGTCGCGGGCAACCAGTCCCTTCTTTTCAAGAGCATCTAGAGTACGGCTAACCGTCGGCTGGCCTTTGCCCAAAATCTGTGCGATCGTCGACTGCTTCGTTTCACTGTCCTCACCGATGATCATCATCGCCGCAAACTGCTCCGGGGCAATGCCGTAAGACTCTATTTCACGAGAAAACATCGCATGTACTTTGTTAGCTGTTTGGTTGATACAAAATCCGATGGAGTTTTTGAGTTTATATTCCATGTGTATATCCTTGGTTACTTATGCAATTGTTGCGTAGGTAACCTTCTTTCTTTCTTAATCTTTTTGGTGCTTATATCGCTTCTGCTCTTTGTCTCAGAGAAGCCGGAGAGGGGGAGACTGCTCTTTTTAGAACCAGTCTTGTTTCAGTACAAAATCTACGCGGTTTTTTGCAATAGGGTCTATCTCTTTTATCTTTTCTATCTCTCTTAGACGAGGCAGCAGACCTTTTGAATTGGCTACTTGGATGGAGAGTCCGGGTCTTGCATTGAGCTCCAGGAGCATCGGCCCTTTTTTCTCATCAATAACAATGTCTACGCCCAAATAGCCCAGTTTTGTCATGTCATAACATTTGGCGGCGAGGATGAGCAGTTCGCCCCAGTTTGCGATCTCTATCTTATCCAGGACGTTTTTTGTATCCGGGTGGATGAGGACTCTTGACTGCTTCAAAACAGCGTAGGATGCCTTGGCGGTTTTCAGGTTTATACCGACGCCGACTGCGCCTTGGTGAAGGTTTGCCTTGCCGTCAGATGATTGTGTAGAGAGCCTGAGCATTGCCATGACAGGGTAGCCTCTGAAGATGATTATTCTGATATCCGGAACCCCCTGATAGGAGTAGTTTTTCAAAAGCGTGTCTGCGATAATAAGGTCTTCAAAGATAGCGACATCCTGATTTCCCCCAAGAGAGTAGAGGCCGGCTAGGATATTGGTGACATGTCTTTTGAGCACGTCCAGAGAGATCAGCTCATCATTTGCTTTTACAAACTTGTCGTCTATTCTAGACTTTATGACCAGTATCCCTTTTCCGCCCGAGCCTCGTGACGGTTTGATGACAAAGGCATCCAACCCCTGTATCTTCTCTTGCAAAATCGCCACATCATGCTGTTTGGAGAGAGTAAAAAAAAGACTTGGCATGTTTATACCGGCTTTTAGAGCCAAGCGTTTTGTTTTGAGTTTGTTGTCAACAAGAGGATAGAGTTTTCTATCATTGTACTTTCCTATAAACTCGACATTTCTGGCATTCATACCTAAAATGCCGTTTTCTTTCAGGCTCTTTAGCGAAATAAAAGAGAACATTAAAAGGCCTTAAAATCTCTGAATCTATAAAACTCCGAGAGCCTATAGCCGGTGTATCTGCCCATGAGCATCATAAAAGCCAAGACAATGAGGTTGATCTCGGGAAAGTTGAAACTCAGATGTCCGACAATAGAACTTTGCATCGCAAGATAGGCGATACTCGCTACGAACAAGCTTCCGCCGCCCTGCTTCAGTACCTCCTGCGCCCCATCTTCTTCCCATAGTATCGACATCCTTTCAATCGTCCAGGCAAGGATTATGATAGGGAAGATTGCGACAGTCATTCCCGTGTTAAAGCCCAGACTGTGCCCTACGATACTTGCTATCAGTATGATAAAAATAACGATGATTATAGTAGTGGCTATTCGTGAGACCAACAAAAGATTAAGATGGGACAGGTAGCTTCGTATCAGCAGTCCCACCGCTACTATCATCACAAAGGTGATAAGTCCCGGCAAAAGTGTGGTTTGTAAAAATGCCATGGCGATGAGTACCGGCATAAAGGTTCCAGAGGTCTTTATCCCGACCACAAGACGCATAAATACCGTGATCAATGCTCCTATAGGCAAAAGCAGCAGTATTTTAAATATGCTCTGCTCTTCTATGGGCAAAGAGCT
The DNA here is from genome assembly GCA_024637195.1 of Arcobacter sp. Classification (GTDB taxonomy): domain Bacteria; phylum Campylobacterota; class Campylobacteria; order Campylobacterales; family Sulfurimonadaceae. The sequence goes on along the minus strand of JAGXFN010000002.1, from coordinate 90,419 downwards.
GACACTGAAGAGTCCGAAAGTAGAGTCGTCATAGTTGGTTTTGGCCAGTTCGAGCGCGGGAATATTTTGCTTCACCATAGAAAAGGTCACATTGGCATTAGAGCCGCCGTTTATCTCTATCAAAGCACCGCCTCTGTGCCATAAAAAAAGTTCCTCTTTTGTATTTTCTTTTGCAGTGACCGGATTGAAGAGTACCCATTTCTTGCCGGAATAGACTTCGATCATCGCTGAGAGGGTCTGGTTTCTTCTGGCATCTTCGAGTTTTAGTCCCATGGCGATTCGGCTTTTGACCCCGGCTTCATGCAGTATAGAGTTTATTACATTTACTTTTTTTTTGTTTGACAAGAGCAAGGAGGCACTCTCTTTCATAGACTCGCTTGACAAGAGTTTTATAAGCTCTCTTGTCAAGGTCACATCGTCGCTTGAACGGCTGAGCGCCTTGTCTAAAAGTTCTTGAAGTGCCAGCTCTTCAACCTTCGTCCAAATGATGTCTTTACCCGGCGAGGGAACCTCTGCATCTTGCGTGTCTACGGAGCTTTTGTCTTCTGTAGCTTGAACTTTGTAGTAGAGGGTTTGCTTGCCCTCGGCTTTTCGTATGCTCCACTGCGCTCTTCGTTGCGCGTCTACATCTACGATATTAAAACCGTATCCGGCAGAAGCACTCTGTTCAAAAAACCGCTTGTATCCGGGGATGCGATCAGGTATGCTCAAAGAGGCTAGTACCGGCTTGTTCTTGTCTGCTTCAAACTCAAGCTTTGCTTCGATAAGCCAAATAGATTTTTTTTCATCACTGACAAAAGGGATCTGCGTGTGCTGATGTCTTTGCCAGGCGATAAAAAGACCCAGTGCAATCAGTGAGACAATGATGAAGTTAAAGGTATATTTTATCACTGTTTTTTCACCGTTTTACTTTTGAGAGGCGCCAAGTTATCAGCACTTACATCTACAACGGCGATATCTTTTAAAATATTTCTGCCGATTAAGAGGGGGAACTTCAGATGCTCTCTGTTGGTGAGGGTAAATTCACTCAGTTCCGAAATATCACCAATGTTTATCTTCAGTTGGATAACAATTCTTCTCTCAGAGGTTTCGTCCTGTGAGGACTGTTTGATCTTTACGTGTTTCAATACCTTCGCTTCTATCGGATGGACACTGTTGTTGCTTCTGTCTACAAAGTTGAACTTGACCCAGTTTTCTCCATCTCTTTCAAACGCTTCAATATCTCTTGCATCGATAGAAGATGTTTCTGCTCCGGAGTCTATTCTAGCGATGGAAACAAGATCAGGAGGAGTTATCCTTACATTTTCTACCGCACCCAAGAGGATCTTTTCATGCAGATACTTCGGAACTTTATTGTTTTTTCTTACGATAATCCGCTTTGCTTCTTGTACTTTGCACTTGAACTCTTTTAAAAATTGTATCGTGCTGTTGTTTTCTTGTCTCAACTCTTCAAACTGAGTTGTCATGAACTCTATAAGCGCATTGTGTTCATGCGCCATCGTTTCAAGCTCTTTTTTATGTTGTTCCTCTGTCTCTGCGAGGGTGCGCTGTAAAGAGGTGTGGGCATTTTGGATCTGCAGCTCCAGGTTTTCTATATCTGCTTTCGAGCTGTAGATCTGAGCATTGCTACAGCCAGCAAAAAAAAGCGTGACGACTGAGATGAGAAAAAAAGCGGCTATTTTTATATGCAAGGCGACATCCTGTTTTTATTGTAAACAAATTTCCAGAATTATACTCCAAGAAAGTTACAATGGTCTGAATGTTTCAAGACAGAAAATATCAATATTTGTTATAAACTTTCATGCAGTAGCTGAATTGTTGCTTTATAGGGGTGAGCAGCCTCTGCCAATCTCTTCGCGCGTGGTTTTAATGAGAGCCTGTGTTTGTGCATCATCGCTCACAGCCTGCCCAAGAAGCTTCAGCGCCTCTTCTGATCTGCCGGTACGACACAGAAGATCCGCCAGATTGTGACCTGGCTACACTTATTAGGACATAGAAACGATAGAATTTCAATATAATTAAGGGAAGGATTACAAATGTGATAAATCATTAGTTGGGGTCAAATAAAAAAAGAATTTTTGAATGGTGGTCCGTACTGGACTCGAACCAGTGACATCTACCTTGTCGAGGTAGCGCTCTACCAACTGAGCTAACGGACCATTTGTAATGAAGAGTGCAAGGATAGCCAAATTTATTTTAGTATTTCTTTAAATTGTGCAAAAAAAGCTATATTTTTCAAAGTATTCTCTTTTAAAACTTCTCCTCTCTTACGAAACTGCTGATTTTCAAAAATATTCTTACAATTCGCAAAATTAACTTTATTACCATTGTCTTTGATATATAATTGTTCATAAAACAAGAGGGGTTATGATGCTGACAAATCCGAAGCTGGGCGCGAGTGTTGCCGATGACACCATCATGTTTGGCGAGCTCTCTTCGGATATTCAGAAGCGCCTCTTGGACTTTGCGGGGGTCTCGCATCCCGGCGACAAGTTTTGGGATGTGCTGCCTGTGGCCTATATCTATCAGAACAAGACGCAGATGAGCCAGGCCGAGATCGACGACGAGGCGCTTTTGCAACTGCGTGTGATCTAGACTTACTTTCTTCATCTGAGTTAATTATCTGCTCCGTTTCCTCTTCTTAAGATTTGTTTTTTGTTTAGTATGGTTTAATGACTCATTCTATCTTTAATAAGGTGCATACATGACAGAGAACTTGAAACAGAACTGTTACCTCCTTGATACCTCCGTTATACTTGATGACCCTGCCCACATCCTCAGACTCTATGATAACGGCCAAAATGCCGTCTTGATCACCAATATAGTCTTGGCCGAACTGAACAATAAAAAAGATGACATGAGAGGAGAAGCGGGCTTTCGTGCACGTGAATTTTTCCGCTGTAGTGACAACGAACAGGGAAGAACCGTTGAGTTTTCCGAACTTCCAGAATGTATACAATCCGGCTACAGCAAAGATCCGAAAAACAATGAAGACAAATACTACCGCCTGAGTGTCAATTTCGAACACTCTCTTTTGCAAGAGAATCAGCTCGGAGAGGACATCCCCGTCTTCATCATTTACCGAGAAGTCTACCATGTTGAGCAGCACTTCTCACATTCACGCGGGCTTAACGATGCAAAGATTGCCGAGATTGCGCAGGAATACAAACTGGTTCTACTGACCAACGACATCTCTTTTAAGATCTCCTCCGAAGTCCAGGGAGTAGAGACGCAAAGCATCCGAAACTCGCGCGTTGACCGGCCAGATGAGATAGACTTCGCTTACACCTATCCCTACACAGGGGATGACCCTCAGCTTGAAAATCCCGAGGGGCACATGAACTTTGAGCAGATCACCTTTGTTCAAGAAGCGGGCGACAAAAACTCGCAGATCTATGAGACAGGTATTCAAAAACATGCGCTCTCTCTCAACCAAAATCTTGACTGGTGTGATTTTGACCGTCGTTTCGGCGAAAACTTTGATGAAACGCTTGTGCGCCCCATCAACCTCGAGCAGAAGTTCTACTACTCCATGCTCACCCATCCGCAAAACTTTGTCACTGTTGTTGCCGGCTCCACCGGTTCAGGAAAGACCCTTATCGCTTTGCAAGCAGGCCTTGAACTCTACAAAGAGGGGATCGTAGAAGGCATCGTTTACGCGCGTAACACGGTGACGGCAAACGATCCGCAGGCTGAACTGGGGTTTCGCAAAGGCGATGAGGGGCAGAAGCTCGGCTACTTCATGTATCCGCTCTATTCGGCGATAAACTTTACGATCGAGCAGATGAAAAAACGCTCCATCAACTCTCAGGTCGAATATGCCGGCAACATCAACTCGATGAAACAAGAAACAGCGACCGAGATCTTTATGGTCAACCACAACATCGAGGTGATGGATATCGCCCACCTTCGCGGAACGACGATCGCAAAAAAGTTTATCATTATTGATGAGGCCCAGAACATGACCTCAGCGACGATGAAGCTCGTCGGTACGCGTATGGGAGAAGATACCCGTATGGTCGTGATGGGCGACATCAACCAGATTGATCACCCTTTTCTCTCCAAACGAAGAAATGCCCTTGTTGACCTGCTCAAAAAAGCAAAAACTGCCGACTATATCGCAGGTATACAGCTCAGACATACGATACGCAGCCAGATCGCAACCTGGTTCGATAAGAATTTTTAATTGTCAAAAAGTAACCAAAAACTTAACTCTAGAATTGCTTAAAAGATTTTGGCTCTGGAATGTTGAAGTGCGAGGATATTACTGCAATAAAGGAGAAAGTTCTCCTTTATTGAGAGAGGATTATTTTGTTACTTTAGGCAGTTCATTCGAAAGAATGTCAAGATTAGGCAACATGATGATCTCAATACGACGGTTTAGTGCCCGTCCTTGCGCAGTCTCATTCTCTGCGCGAGGATAAAATTCACCAAATCCGGCTGCCGAAACATTTTGCGCCTGCACGCCCTCATCAATCATCAGGTGAACAACGCTTAGTGCCCGTGCGGTAGAAAGTTCCCAGTTGCTTGGGTAGCGTGCACTCTTGATCGGCACATTGTCCGTATGCCCTTCGATCTGGAAACGACGCTCAGAAAACTCTTTCAGCACCCCTGCGATCTGCTTTAGCGCCTCTTTGCCTTCCGTATTGACGGCTGCCTGTCCGCTGGCAAAGAGAACATTTTCAGGAAGATTGATAACAATTCGTCCTTGTTCTATGCTCACCGTAAGCTGCCCGCCGTCGATCATCTTCTGGAGCTCATTTACAAAACGGGCATAAATCTCATTTCGTTTTTTGGTCTCTGCTTCGATCTGACGCATTGTTTCAAGCTGAGACTGCGATTCGTTTAAACGTGCTTGTACATTCTCAAACTCTTCTTGAAGCGCACTTTTCTTATTTTCAAGTGCCTGCAGATCCATATTGCTTTGTTCAATCTCAGCAGTATTTTTTGCAATTTGAAGCGTTTGCGTGTCAATCTGATCTTGCTGATCCGAAATCAACCTTTGCGCACCGCTTAACGAATCACGCGTTTTTCCAAGCTCCGCTAAGGTAGCCTCATGCGTTTGTTTGGACACACATCCTGTACTCAACAGCGCCAATGCCGTCAAGGCCGAAATAAGTATTGATTTCATACGATTTCCTTATATTTTCTAAAAGATAAAATTATTATAGCACTAATAATTGCATAAATTAACAACAATAAGACAATAAAATTTGGTAGATCTATACTTAAGGAAAAAGAAGGGATACGGTAAGTGCAGGCAATGCAATTTTTGCGCTCAGAACACGGCGAAAGAGAAACTCTTTCGCGTATGTAGCTTAGATAGGAAGTACGCGGATCTTGTTGGAAAGTTTCTCTTTTAGTGCCGCTTCGATTGCATACAGAGTTCCTGTTGAAGAACTTGCACAACCATTACATGCACCCAAATAACGAATGTAAACATCGATGTTCTCATCCGATGTCTTCACATCGATAACTTCCATATCACCGCCGTCCATAACAAGGAACTGGCGGATATTCTCATCGACTACTGCGTCAATCGCTTTGATCTTTTGGACCAAGGTCATTGCGCCGAAGTCACCTGAAAGACCGGCATCTGCAGCCTTGGCCATTTTTTCCTGATCGATCTCTTTGCGCGTGTCGGCAAGGATATCGACAAGATAGTACTCACGGTCTTCGTGTCCGCCCGGCTTGATACATGACTTACAGAAGCCGCCGGCCTTGGTGTAGTCCGTGATCTGCTCAACCGTTGTCAGGTCGTTGATACGAATAACATCTTTGAGTGTGTTCAAAGAGACCCGCGCACATTCGCAGACGATGATCTCTTCTTCAAAGCTTGCCTCATCAACACCCAGGTACAGTCCGGCTGCTTTTTTGATAACATCGTACGCCATGACCGAACAGTGCATCTTCTGAGGCGGAACAGCCGGGGTCTCAGGATTGTCACGAAGGGCTAACTCAACATCGATGTTGGTGATCTTTACCGCTTCTTGTACTGTTTTACCGATACAAAGCTCTGTCATAACATCAGAACTGGCGATTGCCGTACCACAGCCGAAACTTTTGAATTTAGAGTTGACGATCTTGTCGCTTTTAGGATCAATCTCCCAGTACAGACGAACCGCATCTCCACAGCTCTCCGCGCCGAAATCGGCAACAATAAGCTTGTTTCCGTGAGCTTCTGCCTCTTCTTCGGTGATCTCGCCTTGGTGCTGCGGATTGTTCATCAACGTTGTTACTTTATTTGAGTAGGCGTCCCATAAAGATTCGCCTAAAATATCATTCTTTGCCATTTTGTGCTCCTTGATTTTATTTTATAAAATGAAGGCTGACCTTCACTTGACTCTACGCTCACGCTGAGTTTCACTCGCATGATGCGTTTGCGCCTTTTGGCGCTTTCTATTTTTAGTGGTGGTGCAGTTCACATTCGCGAACTTCTCCTCCGGCTGTTGGCTTGACCTTGGCATAAGAGCTGGAGATCTGGCGAAGACGCATGACGCCTTTTTTAAAGGCCTCGATTACATAATCCGCTTCTTCTTCCGTTGTGAAACGGCTCAGACTCAGACGCATTCCCGTGTGGGCAAGCTCGTTGTCCGCACCGATGGCTAACATGACCGTATTTCCCTCAAGAGATTCCGATGCACATGCTGAACCTGTCGAAGCGCCGATCATCGCATTGTTAAGATCCCAGAGCATCCCTTCTCCCTCGACACCGCGTACCGAGATAAGGATGGTGTTCGGCGTACGGTTCGCGCGGCTACCGACAACAAAGACATCTTCTAGCTTTAAGAGCTCATCTTCAATCCGGTTGCGGATCTTGGCAATGCTTGCCATCTTCTCTTCTATATTTGTTGTTGCTATCTCAAGCGCTTCGCCCATTCCGACGATGCCCGCTACATTCAGTGTACCAGAACGGCGTCCGCCCATCTGATCTCCACCGTTTAAAAACGGTGTCAACTTTCTGGAGTTCTTGATATAGAGTGCTCCCACACCTTTTGGACCGTGGAACTTGTGCGCCGAAAAGGACATAAAAGCGATGTCAAGCTCTTTGACATTCACCGGGATCTTACCGACTGCTTGAACCGCATCGGTATGGAATAAAACGCCTTTTGCCTTACAGATTTCAGAGATCTCTTTGATCGGAAAGATCATACCTGTTTCATTGTTTGCCCACATGATCGAGACAAGCGCCGTTCTGTCGGTGATGAAGCTCTTTACGGTATGCGCTTCAACAACACCCTCTTCGTTTACAGGCAGATAGGTCACCTTGACACCGCACTGCTCTTCAAGATAATGGCAGGTCGCAAGGATAGAGGGATGCTCTACCTCTGTCGTGACGATGTGGTTTTTATCGCCATGCTGCATAAGGTCAGCCCAGACAGATTTTAAGACCCAGTTGTTGGCTTCCGTCGCACATGAGGTAAAGACGATGTCATCATTGTCTGTCGCGCCGATACCGGTATAGACCTGATCTATAGCGCGTCGAAGAGCAGGATGCGTCTTAGTTCCAAACTTATGAAGCGAGTTTGGGTTGCCGTACATCTCGGTAAGGTAAGGCATCATCGCCTCAAGTGCCTTTGGATCCAGCATTGTTGTTGCATTATTATCTAAATATACTTGCATTTCTATCCTTTTTTGAGTCTTATTTCGATAATAATTCTCAAGTTTAATTCAGACACTTTTTGTCCTCTTTTATGTTGTGATGATAATAGATATTTGTTAAGTTTATGCTTAAGATTAATTTGTAAAATTTACTATTTAAAAAATATTTTAGGCTTTCATCAGTGAAATAAGCTGCTCAACACTCTCTTCATAATTCGAAATATATCCTGCGCCTTGTGAAACGAATTTTTCCATCTTCTCTTTTTTAGAAATCGCCTCATCAAGTTCTGCGTCGTGCCCTGCCGTGTAAGCCCCGATACGGATCAACACCTCATTCTCTTTTAATAATGTATAAAGGCGTCTGAATTTGCGCGCAGCTTCAAAGTGCTCGGGAGAGATGATGTCGTTCATCACCCGTGAAGCGGAGTTGAGTATATGGATAGGCGGATAGATGCCAAAATCGGTGAGTTCGCGCGAAAGAACGATGTGGCCGTCAAGAATAGAACGCGACTGATCGGCGATGGGATCGTTCATATCGTCGCCTTCGACCAAAACAGTAAAGAAGGCGGTGATCGAGCCCTTTCCTTCCTCTTTTCCCGCTCTCTCCATCAGCTGAGGAAGAAGCGTCAAGGCCGAAGGTGGGTACCCTTTTGAGGTGGGCGGCTCGCCTAGTGCCAGACCGATCTCGCGTTGTGCCATAGCAAAACGGGTGACCGAGTCCATCATAAAGAGCACATCCTGTCCCTGTTCTTTGAAATACTCGGCCACGCTCATTGCAGAAAAGGCGCCGTATTTTCGCATCAGAGGAGAGTCATCGCTGGTGGCAACGACGATAACGGTGTTGGTAAGGTCGCCGCCCAGGTTTTTTTCGATAAACTCAGGCACCTCGCGCCCGCGCTCACCGATAAGAGCGACGACTTTTACCGGTGCCTGCGAACCGCGCACTATCATCCCCATCAGGGTTGATTTGCCCACACCGCTGCCGGCAAATATACCCAGTTTTTGGCCTTTTCCGCAGCTAAGAAGCGTGTCAATGGTCTTCACGCCCACCGAGAACTTTTCGTCTATCATTCCCCTCGACATCGCAGCAATAGGTTTTTTGATCATCGAGGCTTTTAGCGCGCAAGAGATGTCCCCTTTGCCGTCGATCGGTTTCATAAAAGGATCGACAACCCGTCCCAAAAGCTCCGGGCCGACACTGATCTTCATCCCGTTTTGATCCAAAAAGACTTCATCCCCAACGCAGTAGCCTTCGACAAAAGAGAAGGGACTGATCGAAAAATAGGCCGTTCGGACCTCTGTCACCATTCCGAGCGTATGCGCATTTGTATCCCGGGAGACCATACAGACCGTGTCCCCGATACTCACGCGAAGCCCTTTTGCTAAGACAATGTTGGAGTTGATCTCAGTGATCATTCCGAAGGTCGGAGAAAAGTTTTGGCCTTTGATGCGTTCGCGCAGAGAGTTTAATGGCATCTTAGTACCTGTTTCCCACCGGTGCATTGATCAGACTGAAGAACTCCGCCCTGGTCTTTTCATCTTTTTTAAAGAGTCCGCGCAGTGCAGATGATGTGGTGGTCGAGTTGATCTTCTCGACTCCGCGCATCTCCATACACATATGGCGCGCCTGGATTACGACTGCAACCCCTTTTGGTTTGATCGTTTTCATGATAGCGTCGGCAATCTGTTCTGTCAGCTGCTCCTGTATCTGCATACGGCGCGAAAAGATGTCGACAACACGGGGTATCTTAGAGAGGCCCACGACTTTTCCGTCGGGGATATAAGCGACATGGGCACGCCCGATGATAGGCAAGAGATGGTGCTCACAGGTAGAGTAGAGTTCGATGTCTTTGATCAAGACCATCTCGTCGTTTGAACTGCTAAAAAGCGCCGAATTGAGGACCTCATTCGGATCTTCTTTATAGCCGCCATACATAAACTCATACGCTTTGTAGACACGTTCGGGAGTTTTCACCAGCCCCTCGCGCTCGGGATCTTCCCCGACACTACGCATCATTGTCTTCACTGCATTTTCAAACGCTTCTTTGCTAAGATCGCTCACAATCAATACCCTCGCTTTTAGTCTTGACAGAATATCACTTCTTCGCTTGTTTCGAGGTAAACCTATCCTATTATAGAAAAAAAAGGAATATTTCGCTAAAATCGCACAAATTAATCAACTGGTAACATTCGCCAATGCGATCTGCTACTAAAATATAAAAGGGATTTAATGGAACTTAAAACCAATAGAATCGACGGCGCAAATGCTGAAATCACTGCTACATTAGCAAAAGCTGATATAGATGCTAATCTGGAGCGTCTTGCCAAACAGCTCTCTAAAGATGCCAAGATCGACGGTTTCCGCAAGGGAAAAGTGCCTGTTTCTGCAGTAAAAAAACAGTACGGTGAGCGTCTTGTTCAAGATGCCGAGGCCGAAGAGCTACGCAAAGTACTTGACCTAGGTCTAAAAGACCTCGGCGCTGCAAGCGACGCACTTATCGGAGAGCCTCAGGTCGTCAAGTTTGAAAAATCAGATGACAAGATCGATGTTGAGATAAAAATCGCTATGCGTCCCCAGATCAAGATTGACGGTTATGCTGATCTTGTTTCTGATGTTAAAAAACCAAAAATTACTGCCAAGGCTGTTACCGACCGTATCCATGAACTCGCTCAGGCCCAGTCTGCTCTTGTTGATGTTGAAGAGGACCGCGCCCTTGTTGAAGGCGATGCTGCCCTTATCAATTTTGAAGGTTCTGTGGACGGTGAACTCTTTGAAGGCGGAGCGGCTGAAAACTTTTCATTGACGCTTGGCAGCAAACAGTTCATCCCTGGATTTGAAGATCAGGTCATCGGAATGAAAAAAGGCGAAGAGAAGATTGTCAAAGTCACTTTCCCTGAAAACTACGGCGGCGAAAAACTTGCCGGCAAAGACGCTGATTTCAAGGTAAAGGTCAACGCTATCCAGGAAAAAGAAAAAGTACGTCTTGACGCAGCTTTGGCGAAGAAGATGCTTCCTGGCGAAGAAGATGCAAGCATGGATATGCTCAAAGAAAAGATCCAGCAGCAGCTTGAAAATGAAGCACTTTCTAAACTTTACAATGATGAGCTAAAGCCGGCACTTCTTGAAAAATTCGTAGAAACATTTAACTTCGACCTTCCTGCCTTTGTTGTTGAGCAAGAAATGGATATGGCCCTAAACAAAAAAGCGCAGACGATGAGCGAAGAAGAGATCAGCGAACTCAGAGAGAATGCCGACAAAGTCCAAACACTTCGTGAAGAGTTCCGCGAAGATGCAACACGTTCGGTAAAAGCGACCTTCATTATTGATGCCTTGGCCAAGGCTGAGAACATCAAAGTCGAAGAGAATGAAGTAATGCAGACGATCTACTTTGAAGCCATGCAGATGGGTCAAGACCCTGCAGGTGTTTATGACAACTACAAAAAATCCGGCTACCTTCCTGCGATCCAGATGGCGATGGTAGAAGACAAGGTCCTTACAAAACTGATCGACGCAAAACTAAAGGACTAATGTGAGTTATATTCCTTATGTAATAGAAAAATCAGGGCGCGGAGAGAGATCGTATGATATCTTTTCACGTCTCTTAAAAGACCGTATTGTTATGCTAAGCGGCGAGGTGAATGACCAAGTCGCTTCAACTATCATAGCTCAGCTTCTTTTTCTTGAAGCAGAAGATCCTGAGAAAGATATCTATTTCTATATCAACTCTCCGGGCGGTGTAATTACATCCGGAATGTCCATTTTTGATACGATGAACTACATAAGACCTGACGTTTCGACGATATGTGTCGGACAGGCGGCTTCTATGGGCGCATTTTTGCTCAGTGCAGGAACAAAAGGAAAGCGTTATTCGCTTCCAAACTCCCGCATCATGATCCACCAGCCTTCCGGTGGTGCTCAAGGCCAGTCCACAGACATTCAGATCCAGGCAAAAGAGATTCAGCGCATGAAAGATGACCTAAATGTTATCTTGGCGGAGAATACGGGTCAAAAAGTAGCAAAGATTGCTCTAGATACAGAAAGAGACAACTTTATGTCTGCAGAAGAAGCCAAAAAATACGGTATGATTGACGAAGTCATTTCAAAAAATTCTAAAAAGTAAGGTGTAGTCATGGCAGGAAATCTTCGAAAACGACGGAATATTTCCGCTGTAGAAACAAGCCATGATGTACCTTCTTTCGGCGGAGTGGATTCGGCCTCGGATCTAAGCGAACCGACCAGTGACTTGGAGATGTACTCCAAAGAGGTCCTCTCGCGCCTTATTCATGATAACCTTCCTCCGACTCCAAACAACTTTGCGCTCTATTTTGACCGTCTTTTAGAGGACAAGTCGGAGACCTTGCGTCAGCAGATCAATGCGGTGCTCGAGTTTGAAGACAACAGCGATGACGAAAAAACCATTGCATTGGAGAAGAGCCTGAAATCTGGCTTTGCTTCAATTAAATCTATTTTGCAGGTGACCGCCAACCTCTATAAGAATATGGCTCTGATGGCAAAAATCCTCGCCAAACGCCGAAGCGAACTCGGGACCAACCCGGACACCTCCTCCGTGCTCTCTACCGTCACCGCATTAGAGCAGGACGTCGGAAAACTCAACAGCATCTTGAAAAAACAGGTCGATCATATGAAAGACCTCTATCAGGACACGGCCGGCATCTTGAAAAATGTCGAGAACGAGACCATTTATGACAACCAGTTCGGCATCTACAACAAGCGCTATCTCCTCAACAAGCTGGAGCAGGAGAAAAATCTTATAGAAGAGTTCAAGCATACCAGCTCTTTGATCACCATCGAACTCTCAAAAGAGATCGAAGATGTCATCGAAAATAAAAAAGCACTGATGATGATGACGCGAACAATCGCCCGCTTGCTGATGAAGACCTCGCGCCGCAGCGATGTTGTTGCGCATTATGGCAACGGTGTCTTTGCTATGGTGCTCAAGCACACGGATATTACCAGTGCAAAACGCGCCAGCGAACGTCTGTGCGATCTTGTCTCTTCAAGCAATTTCTTTTTAGCAGAAAAAGAGATTCAGCTAAAGATCTCTATCGGCATCGCAAACATCGATGCAACACGCTCGGTAGAAGAGAGCCTGGTCTGTGCACTCAACGCGATGGAGTTTGCTTACGGGAATGATGCAGAGGATTACTCCGTCTGCACAAAGGACAGTGAAGGTTAATGAAGCAGACTGTTATTGTTTACCCCGATAAGCGTCTTAAAAGCATATCGAAAGAGGTCACCGTCTTTGATGCTGTTCTGCACGAGCTTCTTGACAATATGTACGATACGATGATAGAAAGCAACGGAATAGGCCTTGCCGCTATCCAAATCGCTGTCGCGAAACGTGTTCTGATCCTCTGTATTCCCGATGAGGAGGGCGAGCAATCACATGACGATCTGCTTGAAGTCATCAACCCTCAACTCTCAAATCAGCAAGGGGTGACGGTCTACCAAGAGGGATGTTTAAGCGTTCCGAATTTTTACGAAGATGTCGAGCGCTATGAAAAATTGACGCTTACCTATCAAGACCGCCATGGGAATGAAAAAAGTATGGAAGTGGAGGGTCTGCTCTCGGTTGCCGTACAGCATGAGATCGATCATTTGGATGGGAAGCTTTTTATTGAGAAGCTCTCATATATACGCCGTAAAAAGTTTGACAAAGAATACAAAAAACTTCTCAAAGCAAAAAAGAAAGAGGCTCTGTAAAAAGAGCCCTGCAAGAACTTATACAAATCCTGCCATATAAATCTCATATCACTCAGAATGCTTTACTTCCTGATATAAATCTACTGTAGAAACAATTAGTATGATGAAAGCGATAACGCTCCCTGCAATTAAATGTACCTCACTCATCTTAATCTCCTTGTGATTTAAATATAGAACACCTCTATAAACTTGCCAACAATCAAACCATTCGATAAAAACAGTGTTATTCTAACATATTTAGTTATTATTAGTGCTTAACGGTTACTTAAATTTTATCTTATCCTCTCCTGCTATATAAGCCTGCTTCATTTTTTAAAACAAAGTGTGTTTTTTAACTTAAATATTATTATTAAATTTATTATATGTTTTCTTTTTTTGCATTTATCTTTTACACTGCAGCATGAAAAAAGTATATTCGGGAAGTTTTGAGGGCATTCATGCCAAAACCGTCACCGTAGAGACAAGCTTTACCAAGGGTCTGCCCTCTTTTTCTATCGTAGGCCTCGGGAATGCTTCTATCCAGGAGTCGAGAGAGAGAATCAAGTCGGCTCTGTACGCCAACGGCTACACTTTTCCGCCTATGAGGATTACTATCAACCTCTCTCCGTCCGATCTGAAAAAAGAGGGAACACATTTTGACCTCTGCGGTGCGCTTTTGATCGCCTTGCAAAAAGAAGAGCTTGATCTCGGGGAATACTATATTTTTGGCGAACTTGGACTCGATGGAGAGATCAAAGAGACAAGCTCGTTGTTTGCACTTATCCTCTCGCTCGCGCAGTCGGGAGAGCTTTCAAAGGCCATCGTCCCTGCCTCTGCGCTCGAAAAACTCTCCTGCATCCCCAATGTCGAATTTTACGGCGCAGCCAACCTCAAAGAGTGCATCAGCTTTTTTACCTCCAATGAGGCTCTGCTTCCCGCCTCTGCCAACGAGTTCTACCACCCTTTTATTCAGACGAAAGATGCGAAGCTTTTCTATCAAAACCGGTATCCTCTTGATTTTAAGGAGATAAAAGGCCAGGAACATGCCAAGCGAGCCGCGCTGATCAGTGCAACGGGAATGCACAATATTTTGCTTGAAGGAAGCCCTGGCTGCGGCAAAAGTATGATAGCTAAACGCTTGCAGTACATCCTTCCGCCCCTTGATATGGATGAGATACTGGGCAATGCCAAGCTCAACGCTCTCGAGGGAGTCGAACCTGACTTTCTGCCCATACGTCCATTTAGGGCGCCTCACCATACGTCGACGCCGGCGAGTATCTTCGGTGGAGGTTCAACTCAGTCAAAAATAGGCGAAATCGCCCTCGCACATGGCGGGATTTTATTTTTCGACGAACTTCCCCACTTCCCAAAGAACATTCTCGAAGCCCTCAGAGGGCCACTTGAGGACCGTCATATCATGGTTTCGCGTGTCAACAGCAAGATCAAGTACCCCACGGATATTATGTTTATTGCGGCGATGAACCCCTGTCCCTGCGGAAATCTCTATCACCAGCATCAAAACTGCCGCTGTAGCGACCTGGAGATCAAGCGCTATACAAACCGTCTTTCCGAGCCTTTTTTGGACCGTATCGATATCTCCATACAGATGCAGCCTGTCAGCAGCGAAGATGTGTCAACGCTAACTTCGCTTCAGATGCATACACAGGTGTTTGAGGCTTTGAAGATGAGAGAAGCGCGACAACAGAGCAAGCCAAACGGAAAGCTCAGCGACGAAGAGATAGTGGATTATTGCGCAATTGATGATGAACTGCAGGAGCTTATGCATCGCGCCGTCGAACAGTTCGGTTTGAGTTTTCGTTCGGTGAACAAGAGTCTGAAGATCGCCCGTTCTATAGCCGATCTGGCTGCTTCACAGCAGATCCAAAAAGAGCACCTTCTAGAAGCACTCTCCTACAGAAGACGCGAGAAACGCTAGAAAGTCGCCAGCACCCATGTCGTGACAAAGTAACCACCGATGACAAGCCACAAGAACATAACGCCCGCCGTATACAGAGGTGCCATCCCCAATCCCTTGAACTTGGCAAAGCGTGTTCCCATACCAAGCGCCGTCATTGCCATCGTCAGCAAGAAGGTGTCGATGATATTTATATTGCCGATAAGCGCATTTATCATCGAAGCTGTTTCTTCTGGCGCACTAGCGGTAAAGTTGTGGACCAAAGAGTTTACACCGGCCATGCCTACAAAGTAAACCGCAAACCACGGGATGACCAGTTTGACGCCACCCGCCTGATCTCCTGTCTTCTTGGCTGCGTAGGAGAGGTAGATCCCAAGAAGGATAAGCATCGGTGCGATCATGATCACCCGCGTCATCTTTACAATGATCGCCGCATCGCTGGCTTCGTTTCCGTAGGCTCCGCCGACTGCGACAACCTGGGCTACCTCATGGATCGTTCCGCCGACAAAAATCCCGAAGGCCCTGTCATCCATGCCAACAAAGACGCCCGCGCTGTAAAGTGCTGGATACAAAAACATCGCGATCGTTCCAAAAAGAACGACCATAGAGACCGCGATCGCTGCCTTGTGCTCTTCTGCTTTGAGCACAGGTTCTGTTGCCAGTACCGCCGCCGCTCCGCAGACTGCCGCCCCCGAAGCCGTCAGCATAGAGGTGTCTCTGTCCATCTTAAAGATCTTTTGTCCCAGCCAGGTGCCCAGAACAAAGGTGGTGGCCAACATGATAAGTGAGACCAAAAAGCCCTCTATACCTACTTCGGCAATTTGCTGAAAGGTGATACGGAAACCGTAAAAAACGATAGCAAAACGCAGGATCTTCTTACCCGAGAAAACGATACCGCTCTCCCATTGCGCCGGGAACTTGTTGTGCAGGGTATTTGCATAAAAAATACCGATAACGATACCGACGACCAGCGGCGATATGCCTAAATTTGCTACGGGTGCGAGCTCAGCGATATAGGTCGCGGCCGCAGCGACGAGAGCAACAAAAATAATGCCGCTGATCGTCCCCTTGCGTTTTTCTTTTGAAAAAGCCATTGAATTTTCCTTTTTTAAGGGTTATATTTTTTGTACTGCCATTATAATACAGTTTGATATATAAGTAAAATAAATTATAATTTTCTGAATATTAAATATTACTGATCAGGATCAGCACCCTTTACAGCAGCAACGCGGAGTTTACAAAAGCTTGGCTATAATACCAAATCCTCAAAAAAGGTATGAAGATGCAGAACCTTTATTTTGATGTCGGCTTCCTTGACAGGCGCTGCTATGAGCAGTTTCATCTGAGTGAAGAGCTGCTTATGGAACACGCGGCCAATGGTATGGCGCTCTACATCAACAAACACTGCAAGGACGCTTCCTCTGTCTTGATCGTATGCGGCAGCGGAAACAACGGAGCGGATGGCATCGCCCTGGCGCGTCTTCTGCACCCGCATTTCGAAGTGCGGCTTTATCTGCACAAAGAGCCCGCCGGTGAAACAGCTAAACTTCAACTGACCCGGGCAAAAGCGCTTGGCATTGTTCCCGTCGAGACCCTTGATGAGGCCGATGTTGTCGTAGATGCACTCTTTGGCACCGGTCTCAATCGCGAAATGGACCAGAAAAGCTCAGCTGTTTTGGAGAAGCTCAATTGTTTTGAGAGCCTTAAGATTGCCTGCGATATCCCCTCAGGACTGGACAAAGAGGGACACCTGCAAAGGCATGCATTCGCAGCCGATGTGACTTTGAGCATGGGCGGACTTAAACGTGCGCTTTATTCGGACAAGGCAAAAGAGAGTGTCGGGCAGGTAATTTGCTTGGAGCTGGGCATCGGCAGAGAGATCTATGAAACGGCTTCGGATTGGAAACTTCTGGACGAGGACGATCTGAAGCCTCCTTTCAGAAACAAACAAAACACCCACAAAGGAAGCTTTGGTCATCTAAGTCTTGTCAGCGGTGAGAAAGAGGGAGCCGCGGTCATCTCCGCCCTGTCTGCTCTGCATTACGGCGCAGGCCTCGTAACCCTTGTAGGAAAGAAGATAGATGCCTTGCCTTACGCGCTTATGCAGGACACCTCGCTTCCGAAAAGCTCAACGGCGATTGCCTGCGGAATGGGACTTGGCAGAAATGTTCTGCGAGAACATCTTTCTTCTGTGCTGGCGCAGGATTTGCCCATGGTTCTTGATGCCGACATCTTTTACCATGGCATCTTTTATGATCTTTTGCACAAAGAGATCGTTATCACCCCGCACCCAAAAGAGTTTGTGCACATCCTCAAAACGCTCAGACTTGCCGACATCAGTGTCCACGATCTGCAAGAGAAACGTTTTGAATATGCTGAACTTTTCAGTAAGAACTATCCAAACATCGTGCTGATCTTAAAAGGTGCCAACACGATCATTGCCCATCAGAACAAGTTTTACATCAATCCCCACGGGACTTCTTCTCTGGCCAAAGGCGGAAGCGGAGACATTCTTACCGGATTGTGCGGGGCCTTGCTGGCACAGGGCTACTCGGCTATAGATGCCGCCATTCAGGCCTCTTTAGCGCAGACTCTTAGCGCCAAAGCCGTGAAGAAGAACAATTATGCACTTGTGCCCGAAGACATTATCAAAGGACTCTCTTGGCTTTAAAAAAGATTCTCATACTCTTTAGCGGTGAGGGGAACAATATGCTCCATATCATCACGAACCTGCACAAAAAAGAGTTTGGCAGCAGCAGGATCGAGGTTGTTGCGGCCATCACCAACAAAAAAGAAGCCGAAGGTATTGAGAAACTGCGTCCTTATTCCATTGTCTGCCATCTCATCGAGAACAGCGCGTATTCTTCACGCGAGGAGTTTGACCGGGCCTTGGTCGAGCGTATCGGCTACTATAAGCCGGATCTTGTTGTTTTGGCAGGATTTATGCGTATATTGACGCCCGTCTTTACACAAAATATCAAAGCGATCAACCTCCATCCCTCCATCCTGCCCCATTTCAAAGGCTCCAAGGCCATCGAGCAGAGCTATGCGGACAAAAGCAAACCAGCGGGCATTTCAGTGCATTGGGTAAGCGATGAGCTTGATGGGGGAGATGTCATTTCTCAGCAAGAACTACACCGCATCGAAGCGGAGAGTTTTGACTCATTTAAAAACCGTATTCATTTACTTGAATATGAGCTTTTGTCGAAAACAATAGTCGATCTGCTTCAATAAGTTGTCAGATGGAGTGTGCTATAAACCACGCAAACGATTTAGTATGCACCAAAATATGGAGAACAAATGGACAACATTCTTAGAATTGGAAAATATGAATTAGGAAGCCGCCTCATCGTAGGAAGCGGCAAATACAAAGATTTTGAAACGACCAAGGCCGCGACACTGGCCTCAGGCTCCGAGTTGATTACCGTCGCGGTGCGCCGTCTTAACATCACCGACCCGACCAAAGAAAACCTGCGCGACACCTTTAAGGGAACCAATGTCAAGTTTCTTCCGAACTCGGCAGGCTGCACTACGGCGGAAGAGGCGATCACTCTTTTTCGCCTGACGCGCGAAGCGACGGGTATCGACCTGATCAAGCTCGAGGTCATCGGCGACACCGAAAAAACACTCTATCCCGATGTGCTCGAGACGATAGAAGCCTGTAAGGTGCTCTCAAAAGAGGGCTTTACCATTATGGCTTACACCTCGGATGACCCTATCATGGCAAAACGTCTCGAAGATGCGGGAGCAGCGGCCATCATGCCCCTTGCCGCACCTATCGGTTCTGGCCTTGGCGTTCAAAACCCTTACAACATCGTCTTCGTACGCGAAGCGGTCAATCTTCCTATTATTGTTGACGCGGGAATCGGCTGTGCTTCCGACACTGCCTATGCGATGGAGCTGGGAGCGGATGGCGTCTTGACCAACACCGCCATCGCCCAGGCACAAAACCCCATGATCATGGCCGAGGCGATGAAGCATGCCGTCAGAGCCGGCCGCATGAGCTACCTCGCAGGCCGTATCCCAAAACGCCCCTACGCAACGGCATCATCTCCGGTTGACGGGATGATCCAGTTTTAAACTCAAGAAGCCAAATGGCTTCTTGAGCCAATTTATCCTTCCCTACACCATCCCAAGCAGATTTAGCATAACGACAAGCAGTGCCGCGGGCGCAATATAGCGAAGGGCTGCATACCATAGAGCGAACCCTCTGTCGGACATGGAACTCTTTAGCGCGGCTCTGACCTGTGTTCTTGGCATCACATAGCCTACAAAAACAGCCATCGCAAGTCCGCCTAGAGGAAGGAGTACCGATGCTGTTATGAAGTCCATCCAGTCAAAAAAGTTGCGGCCGCCGAAGGTGAGCTGTTCTGAAAACTCACTGCTGTTGGCCAAGAGCGAAAGTATTCCGACGATGTAGAAAAATAGGCCTGCCGACAAAGTCGCCTTAGCCCGTGTTAGATCAGAACGGTCGATCAGGTACTGCACCATCGGTTCGAGCAAAGAGACGGCCGAGGTCAGACCCGCGAATGCAAGCGCTATAAAAAACAGAAGGGCCAACACTGTTCCCAAACTTCCCATCTCGTAAAAAACCGCCGGCAAAGAGATGAAGACAAGTCCCGGTCCCTGAGCAGGCTCAGCTCCATACTCGAATAAGAAAGTAAAAAGCAGCAGTCCCGCAAGCAGAGCGATGCCCGTGTCCAGTGCGATCACGATCAAAGAGACCCGTGTCAGGTTCGTCTCTTTGGGCAAAGATGCGGAGTAGGTCAAGATTGCGCCCATTCCCAGCGAGAGGGTAAAAAAAGCATGTCCTACCGCCACAACAATGGCTTCTGAGTTTATCTTGCTCCACTCCGGAACAAACATAAACTCCCACGCCTGCGAAAAAGCATCCAGACTCAGGGCGTACAAAAACATCCCCGTAATGATGAGTATAAGGATTGGCATCAACATCGTATTTATCTTCTCTATCCCGCCTTTTATCCCCCGGACGACGATCGAAGTTATCGCCAAAAATGCCAGCGTGTGGTAAAAAAGCTGGGTGCCGATGCCCGTGCTCAAGAGCTGATTGAAACTCTGTTCTGCCTCGCTCACCGAAGAGGGAAGCGTGCTCAGCGTCACAACAACATAGTGAAAGATCCAGCCGATCACAACAGAATAAAAGGTCAAAATAAGAAGGCCTGTAAATCCCATAAATCCGGCATATTTCCAGCGTGATTTATCTACAGGGGAGAGCTTTTCAAACGAGCCGACTCCGTCCAAACGCCCCACGTATCCGATCAGCATCTCTGCGATCATTACAGTAAAACCAATGACCAATACCGTGACAAGATAGACCAAAACAAAGGCCCCCCCTCCATATTCACCGGCAATATAAGGAAACTTCCAAATGTTGCCCAAACCCACGGCAGAGCCTGCCGCAGCCAAAATAAAACCCAGTTGTGAAAAGCGAGCGATCTTCATAAGTTACCTTTTAGTAGTACACGATTATACTAAATGCTCATTAAAAAATATACATTTGTATAGATTTATCTTTTTGACAAAAAAGGTATTGACAATTCAAAACCTTTTGTATATAATTTCGCCTCATCAATATTTATTGGTGAATTGTGTCGGGGCGTAGCTCAGTATGGTTAGAGTACCTGGTTTGGGACCAGGGGGTCGAAGGTTCGAACCCTTTCGCCCCGACCACTTTTTTTTCATTTTAATAAAAATGACATACATTATTTTTATTTTTTCTCCTTTTTTCAGCGTACATGGTGGGATTAGCTCAGTTGGTTAGAGCACTGGTTTGTGGTGCCGGGGGTCACGGGTTCGAGCCCCGCATCCCACCCCATATGATTAAAACAACGAAAACTTAAAAATAATACATTTTCAACAGTGCGCGCCCGTGGCTCAACTGGATAGAGTAACGGACTTCGAATCCGTTGGTTACAGGTTCGAATCCTGTCGGGCGCACCAAATATGCGCTCTTAGCTCAGCTGGATAGAGCAACGCCCTTCTAAGGCGTAGGCCAATGGTTCGAATCCATTAGGGCGTACCACTTTTTTAATATTGTTAACAGTGTTTTATGCGACATGCGGATGTGGTGAAATTGGTATACACGCCAGACTTAGGATCTGGTGCCGCAAGGTGTGGAGGTTCAAGTCCTCTCATCCGCACCATGTATGATAAAGCACTGTTAACAATATTAAAAACCTTTCTAAAACACGCGGATGTGGTGAAATTGGTATACACGCCAGACTTAGGATCTGGTGCCGCAAGGTGTGGAGGTTCAAGTCCTCTCATCCGCACCATCTACAAACTTCTCTCATAACAGATCAAACACCTCTTAAGCCGCTAAATAAGAACAAACTTTAAAAAGTATTTTTCGACGTGTCAAATTTCCAGCAACGACAGAAACCGCTTCATCATCTCGGGTAGGGATTTCGGGTCACGCGCGGTGATAATATTGCCATCTTGTTCCACAGCTTCGCCAGTATACTCTGCACCCGAATTTTTTATATCATCTTTGATCGAGCCATAGGCCGTCACCCTTTTTCCTGTGAGTACGCCCGCAGAGATAAGAAGAGAGGGGCCATGGCAGACTGTACACAGAAGCTTTTCCTCTTTGTAAAGCGCTGCGACAAACGAGACTATCTCCGGCTCTGTACGCAGGCTGTCCGGAGCGTAGCCGCCGGGAATGAACACCGCATCATAGTCACTGCTCTTGAGAGCACCAATCGCAAGTGTCGCCTCTGCAGTTGTTCCGTGCTTGCCCTTGTAATGGCTCTTTTTGACGCCCACAATATCGACGTGCATCCCTGCTTCGAGAAGGCGGTAATAGGGATAGATAAACTCCGAATCTTCAAACATATTGTCGATCAATATCGCAACTCTTTTAGGACTTTGCATTTGTACGCTCCTGTGGTAAATTAGATGATGTTCAAATCAGTACGGCATGGATGCTATAGCGCCATCCGTAGCGGTTGACAAGCACGCTGAACCCGTGGCTTTCGAGCAGTTCTTTCAAGGCCTTTGGCGCGTAAAAGTGGCCCGGCTCGCCAAGAAGCTTCTCCGCCATACAGAGGCTTCCGCCCATAAAGGTATCCGGATCAAACTCATAGATAAAGAGTCTTCCTCCGCTTTTGAGCACCCGCACGACCTCACACATCGCTTTTTCGGGTGCTTGAAAATGGTGGAGTGCCTCGCCAATGAGGACCGTTTCAAAACTCTCCGCCTCAAAAGGAAGGGCCTCGGCACTGGCCGTATGCGTGCGGACAAACTCTGGAGAATGCTTCAGCATTCCTTCCGCAGGGTCGATGGCAACAAAATTCAGATCTTTTCTGCATCCGTAGGCAAATTTGCTAAGTACTCCCGTTCCTGCGCCAAGATCAAGCAGCGCGGCATGCGCAGAAACAGGTTTTAAGAATTCGCAAAGTGCTGCTATAGCGTCCTTTGGATACGCAACAGGTCCAAGGTACTTGAACAGCCACCCAAGGTGGTTAAAAGGAATCATTTACCAACTCTTATTGTTTATTTTTATTACAACCTATTATACAAATTTACTGCAAAAAAAAGAAGCTGTTCTGGCAATTTTCTCTTCTTTTGCTACGATCAAGGCAAAAACCGCGCGGCACTGTTCCTTCTTCCTACTCTACTGCCCTCTGATCTACATTGTGCCAACAAAGAAACTCCGAACAGTTTTTTCGATATCGATACGTCGCAAAGCGCAGATGAGTACCGTCGTGTGGAGGTTGATTTTTCAATACACTGGCAACAAGACAGACAAAAGCATCTCGCTTGCCAAATCACCCTTCCCGAAGCCATCCACATCGATAAAGATATTTTTAAACAACAAAGACCGGCTTAAGCTTTATTCATCTCCTTTTTATCACATATTTGTTTTTATGCCTTGAAATTCTTGCTGTTTAATGCTACTTATATAAAAAAAACATATAATTATCACTCAATCGTAGATAATGATCTTTTGGTGTAAGGTAGAGCGTGGATAAGATACGTAACAAAGCGACATTGCTTTCTATAATCACAGTTCTTTTGCTAATAGGCTATTTTGTTTTCAATACCCTTGAGAACAAAAAACGCATTATCGAAAAAGAGACAAACACGCACCACGAACTTCTGCATCACTCCTATAAGCTTGCAGTTTTGGATACCGAGAAAGGGCTGAATCGCCTCGCCTTTGAGATGTTGACGGACCGAAAGCTCGTGAACGCGTTTGAGGCACACAAGCGGGACACTCTGTATCAAGAGGCTATGCCTTATTTGAACGAGGCCCTTTCACGCGGCGAGGCTGATCTGGTCGGTTTTATCAACAAAGACGGCAAGCATTTTTTACGCCTTATGGACCCAAAAAAATTTGGCGACAACATCACCAAAGAGCGCCCCATGATCGCCAAAGCCCTGAAGACGCGAAAACAGATCGTCTCTTTTGATGTTACGCTTTATAACATCTCGCTGGTAAGCATCTTTCCTGTTTTCAAGAACAAAAACTTCTTAGGTCTATTGCAGATCTCTGCCAAAATCGACCGTATCAAGGAGCGTCTCAATGACTACGGGGGAATCAAAAGTGCTCTCGCCTTTGATACCGATGCACTCCGCAAGTTTCTGCCTGATACGCAGTTCAAAGAGTACGGGGAGTACTCGCTGATCTCCTTCAACGACCCGCTCTTTTTAGAGCTTCCGCAAGCGTTCTCGCTTGAAGAATCCCTTCGCTATACCAACAATCACAGAACCTATATTGTCACAGCACAGGAGCTTAACACCTATGATAACAGCTCCTTGGTGCGGATCATCAGCGCTATCGACATCAGTAAAGATGAGATCGCACACCAGCGCGATATCCGAAAGCTTCTTCTTGTCAGTCTCCTTGTTCTCATCTTGCTCAGTGTCGTTTTATATTTCGGCTTCAAGGCGCTTATCGATCGTATCCGCAGTCTCTCCGCCACGCATGTAAAAGAGCTTGAGCACCAGCTCTATAATGATCCTCTTACCGGGTTGCCCAACCGAAAAGCACTGCTAGAAGATGTCCCTCAAAAAGAGTATGCCGCTATTTTGCTCCTGAACATTGACAATTTCAAAGAGATGAACGACCTCTACGGGCATGAGATCGGTGACAAAATCCTGCTAAGCGTTGCAATTGCCATCAAAGAGGTCACGGCGGCTTATCCGCTTACCTTGTACAGAATGCATTCGGATGAGTATGCTCTGGGCTTGCGAGAGACTGTCACAACCGATGTTTTTGATGCGATGGGAAAAAGTATCCTGCTGGCCCTGCATCAAATGCGCTATAACATCGAAGGCATCACTGTTTTTGTTTCGCTGAGCATGGGTGTCGACATCTGTTCTGAAGATAACTGCGATCTGGTCGGACGGGCCGATATGGCGCTTAAAACGGCCAAAAAAAGGGGTATCTCTTTTGTCAAGTTTGAGGATGCGCTTCATGTCAGAGAAGACTATCAAAACAATATCTCATGGACCAAAAAAATCAAAGATGCCATCGATGAGCAGCGCTTTGTCCTCTACTATCAAGGCGTGCACCATACCTCTTCGCAAAATATCTTTGAGTACGAGGCCTTGGTCAGGATGATCGACGATGACGGCTCGATCATCCCGCCTGTCATGTTTTTGGATATTGCCAAGAAGTCACGCCTCTACCCGCACATCACCCATTTTGTTATAGAAGAGATCTTCAAACAGCTAAAAAAGACGCCACACCGTTACTCGATCAACCTCTCCATCGATGACATTATGGATCAAGAGACACAGCATATGATCTATGCGCTTCTCAAAAGCTCAAATGTCGGAGATCGGCTTATTTTTGAGATACTCGAGGGCGAAGGGATAGAAAATTATGAAGAGGTCTCCGCCTTTATACGCCATGTCAAACAGTATGGCTGCCAGATCGCTATCGACGATTTTGGGATCGGCTACTCCAACTTTGCTCATATTATGCGACTCAATGTTGACTTTATCAAGATCGATGCTTCCCTCATCAAAAACATCGATACCGATCCCGATGCGCAAAATATTGTGAGTACCATCGTTGACTTTTCGCACCGCTTGAACCTTCAGACGGTAGCCGAATTTGTCGCTTCAGAAGAGATCTACAATGAGTGTAAGAGACTCGGAGTTGACTATATCCAGGGATACTACCTAAGCCGGCCCGAGCCACTCGTATAGAGATGACTAAAGGCTGAAAGCAGAAGAGTTTTTAGCGCGGAGTTTTTAGTTCTCTGGATTTAGGCGCAGGATATAGCCCTTTCCCTGAACAGTCTCGATGAGTCCCTTGCCGATGCGTTTTCGCAGGCGAAGGACAAGGTTACGCAGAGCATGGCCATTCTCCTCAACCGATCCCCACACAACGGATTCAAGATACTCATGGCTTAAGGAGCGGTTGATATTGGTCATAAACGTATGCAGGAGAATCGACTCTTTTTGGCTAAGGTGCACTGCGTTTTCGTCTATCAGCAGGGTGTGCCCAGCAAGGTCGTATTTGACGCTTTCGCTTAGTTCTAAAAGCTTGTCATTCATCAATTTTGATACCTTAAGCTCCAGCTCGCGTAGGTCAAAAGGTTTTTTCATATACTCGTCACAGCCTGCCGCATACGCGTCCATGATCGTCTCGATATCATTGAAGCCGCTTACCATGATCGCAGGAACCTGAGGCTGTGTTTTTCGCAGCTCTTTTAACAGAGCTATGCCGTTTGACTGCGGAAGATTAATATCGATAATATAAAGATCATATATCTTCTTTTTGGCTGCATCCAAGACTTCGTTCGCATCAGAGAAACCTTCGCAAAGCCACCCTTTGTTCTCAAAATTGTCGTGCATCAGGGTTAAAAAAATGGAATCATCTTCTATAAGTGCGCATCGTCTGATGAGAGATCCTTTGTAATGAAAGTAGTTTGTATGAGAATATTTTAGCATAATATCTTATTATGATTAAAAAAAAAGACCGGATGGGGAGTCCGGGCACTTTAACATGAGAAAATAATTAGATTTATCATGCAGAAGCAGCACTAGGAGGGAAAATTGCTGCTTTTACATCCAACCGAACCATGCATAAGGCGGATGCACAATTATATGATCATATCGTAAACACAGAGTAAATCAGGGCGTGGTATTACTCTACCGCCATGGCATCTAGCAACGCGAACAGCTCCTGTGTAGCTTTTTCCATCTGTGCAAAGTTCTCAATGATGATATCGGGGTTTTTACCCTCAAAACATATGCCCTTCTCAACAAAGTCGATATTTTTTAAAAGATTTTCGTGAATGACTGTATGCGGAGCACTGATCTGTTTGATGGCTTTGGTATGGCTAAAGCGCTTTGCGCTTTCTGTCTGCATCCATTTAGAAAGCCGGCACTCATCGCTGTTCTCAAATTCTCGCGTCTTCTTTTCATCCAGGACAGAGGCATATCCGCAGGATTTAAGCATAATATGGTCGATCTTTGTCAGGGTCACAAAGAGACGGTTCTGGATAATGTTAGCCGATTTTGCCGAGGTCTGTGCTGTCTCGTAGAAGCGGGCAAAGATCTCTTCAAAGCTTTGGATCTCATCACTGGAGTTGGATGCAAGTTCAGTAACATGCTCAGAGTTGCTCTGTATCTCACTAGACTCCTGTTGCAAAGTAGAGATCGTGATCTCTATCTGCTGGGTTGCTTTTTGAGTACGCTCAGCCAGTTTTCTTACCTCGTCCGCAACCACGGCAAAGCCGCGTCCGTGTTCGCCGGCCCGGGCAGCTTCTATAGCAGCATTGAGCGCGAGCAGGTTGGTCTGGTCGGCGATATCTTTGATCAGACCGACCACCTCGGAGATCTCCTGCGAGCGGCTGTGAAGACTGATGACTCCCTCATGCGAAGCACTGATGAGCTCGCTGAGCTCAGCGAGCTTCTTACTGACCGAGTAGACACTTTCGCGGCTTTTTGAAGCTTGGTCCGCTGTCATCTGTGCAGTTTTGACGATTGTTTCTGACTCCACCTCGGCGTTGTGCACATCATTTTGGATCAGTTTCAATCCGCCGCCTATACCACCACCTAGCTTAT
The DNA here is from genome assembly GCA_024637195.1 of Arcobacter sp. Taxonomy (GTDB): domain Bacteria; phylum Campylobacterota; class Campylobacteria; order Campylobacterales; family Sulfurimonadaceae. The sequence goes on along the minus strand of JAGXFN010000002.1, from coordinate 63,150 downwards.
TGACTCTGTTCGCCACGTCTCCGCGCACTTTTGTCTTGTGCCCCAAAGATATCGCGTCTATCGAACCGTTAAGCTGTATACAAGTCTTTTTGAACATCCCGTGAAGACCGCTTGGAAAGGTACGGCGGAAAGTCTTTCCGTCTGATGCCATTTCAATAGAGGTCGAAATATCGCGCATAAAGGCTTCCAGCTGATCGAGCACATCGTTTACTGCCCACGCCAGTTCCATTTGCTCCTTGTCCTCGGAGTGTATGTGGGTGATTCTTTGTTCCAGGTCACCCTGAACTGCTGCGAGAAGAACGCGTCTGATCTCATTTCGCAAATGCATATTGTTTGCGCTTCGTGTATTCGCTTTTACAAAAGCAGAAAACGCCATCGCAAGAAGTGCCACTGCCAAAAGGGCATAATCCCCTAGATAGAGGCTGTAAAATACAACAAAAGCCAGTCCTGCCAACAGTACTAAACTCTGCTTATTCTTGAATAGCGATGATAAGTTCGTCATAACTCATTCCTTTCTCTGCCAATAGATCTGTTAAAATTTTCGTTGATGTCTCTACTCCGCCGCGCTTTTCTGCTTCTAACATCTTCGCATAGAGTGGTTTGATGATCGCAACCGCTTTTTCATTAGGCTTGCGTCTGACCGAGTAGTAGCCGATGATATTTCCCCGCACGTCCAAAGAGGCCGTAACGTTCGCGAAAACCCAGTACTCGTTTTTGTTTTTGGTCTGGTTGAGTACATAGGCAAAGACTTCTTCTTTTTTCTGAATACGGTCCCAGAGCAGTTTAAATACGGCCTTAGGCATCTCAGGATGGCGGATGATGCTGTGAGGAGCACCCAAAAGCTCTTCCTCGCTGTACTCTGCCATCTCCATAAAGATGCGGTTGCAGTAGCTTATCTTCCCTTTTAAGTCTGTTTTAGAGACTATAAAATCGCTATTGTCCATCTTGCGTTCCATGCATAATCCTTGCCGTTTAGTGAAGCTAATTATATCCTAAGGTGCTCTCAAAAAGTGCGTATTATCGGGGATATTGGAAGATATTTCAGAAGTGATTCTTCTATAGTTTTCTAAGTTATTCAGTGTGAAAAAAGAGTGCTAGAGCGGAAGGTTTAATGATGGTGGACAGTGAGGGATTCGAACCCTCGGTAGAATTAACTACGGCCGCGTTCCAGGCGACTGGATTAAACCAGCTCTCCCAACTGTCCATAATTTAGAGGTGACCTTTGACTACTTCTTCAGGTCTTTAAAGAGGGGAATTATACAGAGAATATGGGTAAATCTTTCTTAAATCTGCATATTTTTGAAAAAGCCTGTACCGTAGGCGCAAACTCATCTTTTCATTCGCCACCGTCGGGGCATTAGTGCTTCATCATCATTTATCTTTTGCTAAATCTGAGATTGTGCAGGTAAGAAAATATTGATGCCGCCTAAAACTAGCCGAATGATAAAAATAAGGGAGTAAAATGATGATGAAGGGGTCTTTTCCCGAAGGAAAAGCTTATTTGTAGCGGTAGGTAATACGGCCCTTGTCAAGACTATAGGGCGTAAGTTCAAGCTTAACCTTATCGCCAGGAAGGATCTTGATATAGTGCATACGCATTTTGCCTGCGATATGGCACAAGATCACATGGCCGTTCTCCAGCTCTACACGAAATGTTGCATTCGGAAGCGCTTCAATAATCTTACCGTCCACTTCGATAACGTCAGTTTTTGCCATCTCTAGGTTTCCTTTTATAGTGTTGAGAGAATATCGGCTTTGCCGTTGATAATGGCGACGGTGTGTTCGTAGTGCGAACCTCTTAGCCCGTCTTCACTTACCACGTCCCAGCCGTTCTCTAATATTTTTGGTTTGCCGTTTTTTTGGCATATCATCGGTTCTAAACAAAAAACCATTCCATTTTTGATCTTCGGACCCGCTTTTGGATTGGGTGAATCCAAATAGTTTGGGATCTCAGGATCTTCATGCGGTTTTTTTCCAATTCCATGGCCGCAAAAACTTCTCAACGGAATAAATCCACGGCTTTTTATAAACTTCTCGAGCTCATAAGAGAGCTCTTTAAAACGCATTCCATCTTTTATAATATCTATTGCATGGTAAAGGCTGTCCTTTGCACAAGCAATCAAATCTTCATCTTCTTTTGTGATCTTGCCGACACCTACACTTATCGCGGCATCCCCGAACCAACCGTCAAGTTCCGTACCGATATCAAAACCGATAACATCACCTTCATGCAGTTTGTAGTCCGTTGGAATACCGTGAATGATCACTTCATTGAGTGAACAGCATACAGAAGAAGGAAAGCCGTAGAGGCCTTTGAATGATGGCTTTGCACCGTACGAGCGAATATACTCCTCCGCCATCGCATCAAGCTCTTTCAAGCTTGCACCGACTTTGGCATGTTCGCGCATCAGATTCAACGCACCCGCAACAATTCTATTTGCTGCGCGCAGTTTTTCTATCTCATCAGGCTTACGAAGCGCAATGGCCATTTTTATAAGCCAACTGCCGAGAGTGTCTCATACTTTTGCATATAGACCTGAGCTTCAATCTTGCGCATTGTGTCAAGTGCTACTTGAACAACGATCAAAACAGCGGTTCCGCCGAAGAAGAAAGGAACACCGATCCCCTTGACGATAACCCAAGGAAGTGTTGCCACCAGTCCCAGATATATCGCTCCGGTAAATGTCAAGCGGCTGGCCGTTTCATTTAAGAACTCAGCTGTATGTGAACCGGGACGGATACCCGGAATAAAGCCGCCTTGACGTTTTAGGTTCTCAGAGATGTCTTTTGCATTGAAAGTGATCGATGCATAAAAGTAGGCAAAGAAGATAACAAAGACAAAAGTGAAAACATTGAAGAAATATGAGTTTGGACTCATAATATCTGCAATAAACTTCAGTGCATCCGAACTGTTCTCAGTGATATTTCCCGAAAGAATAGTTCCGGGGAACATCAGGATCGCTGATGCAAAGATCACCGGAATAACACCCGCAAGATTTACTTTGATCGGGATGTAGTTCATCACACGTTTGTTCTTATTTTCCATCATCACTTTTTTAGCATAGGTTATAGGCACGCGGCGTTCACCAAGCTCGACATAAATGATCACACCGACAGTAACCAGGATCACCGAAATGATCCCGATCAGCATAAGAAAGTTCATGCCGCCTGTGTTAAGCAACGTGAAGGTCGAGCCGATCGCTGAAGGGATCGAAGAGACGATACCCGCAAAAATGATCAAAGAGATACCGTTGCCGATGCCGCTTTGCGTGATCTGCTCGCCGATCCACATCAAAAGCATTGTCCCCGCCAGCATTGAGATCGCTGCAACAAGCAAGAACTCATTCATGTTTGAAACCAAGATCGCTGAACCTCCGTCTGCACCTGTAAGGTTTTGAAGCCCCACAGAAACACCGACAGCCTGGACAAGCGTAATCACGATGGTCGCATAACGAATGATCTGCATATACTTGACCATACCGTCACGCTCTTTTTTCATCTGGCCCAGTGCCGGAAAAGTCGCAGCAAGAAGTTCCATGATAATAGACGCAGTGATATAAGGCATGATTCCAAGGGATATGATAGAGAGACGTTCCGCTGCGTTGCCGTTGAACATATTGAAAAGTCCAAGCGCATTGTCAGTGTTGCTGTCGAAGAAGGATTTGATTACCTCTACATCCACGCCCGGTACCGGCACATATGCCAGCATCCGGTAGAGGAATAAGAAGCCCAGAGTAATAAGGATTTTATTTACTAAAGACTTACTCACAACTATTTTCCAGTAACTGTGATGTTCTCATCTTTAATTTTACCAGCAAGATCTTTTGCAGATGCGCCTACTAGCTTAATTTTAGTGATTGAGTTTGCTACTTTGTGTACGCTACGGATAGATTCCATAGTGATCTCAGAAAGTGCTGCTACGGCTGTGACGCGCTCCACATTTATCACGTACGGCTTAACTTTACGAGAGGTAAAGCCGATTTTTGGAAGGCGCTTAGCCAATGGCTGCTGTCCACCCTCAAAGTTACGCTTGCGCTTGTAACCTGAACGTGATTTTTGACCTTTTTGACCACGTGCAGAAGTCTTACCCGTTCCCGAAGCTTGACCGCGACCTACACGTTTACGGTTGTGGGTTGAACCCTCAGCCGGTGAAAGATTTTCTAATGCCATTTCTTATCCTTTTAAGCGGGCAAGTGCGTTAACTGTCGCACGCACAACCGTACTTGGATTGTTGGATCCGATTGATTTAGTCAAGATATCTTGAAAACCTGCAAGCTCAAGAACCGGACGCATTGCGCCACCGGCGATTAGACCGGTACCTTCAGAGGCTGGTTTCATGATAACACGGCTTGCATCATATTTTTCTTCGATATCGTGAGCAATTGTCGTACCCTTGATACTTACAGTAGTGATGTTTTTGAAGGCTTCATCTACTGCTTTTTTGATAGCATCTGGTACTTCTTTCGCTTTTCCGTAACCGTAGCCGACCTGGCCTTTTTTATTACCAACAACAATAAGTGCAGTAAAACGGAAACGGCGACCACCTTTAACAACTTTAGTCACACGACCGATATTTACGATCGATTCTTCAAATTCGTCTCTATTGATTTCCATCATACAGCCTTACATTCTGATTTCATTAGCGCGTACAGCGTCACCAAACGCTTTAACAACACCATGATAAATATAACCGTTACGGTCAAAAGTCACTGTAGAGATACCCGCTGTTTTGAGTGCAGCAGCCATCGCTTCACCAAGTTTGGCAGCATCGTCTTTGTTCGCTTTTAGGTTCAAAGCTTTTGAATGAACAGAAGCCAAAGTCGTTCCGGTAGCATCATCAATCGCTTGAGCACTCACACAACGGTTAGAACGGAACACAGAAAGACGTGGGCTCGTTGCAGAACCAGAAATCTTGCTACGGATACGGCGCTTGCGCTGAATACGTGTTTTATTTTTAGTTTTTAGTACTTTAATGTTCATTATTTTTTGCCTCCTGTCTTACCAGCTTTACGTGTAATATGCTCACCGACATATTTAACACCCTTGCCTTTATACGGTTCTGGTGGACGGAACGCACGGATCTCAGCTGCAGTCTGGCCAATTTGTTGGTTGTCATTACCTTTGATAGTAATAACGTTTTTCTCAACGCTGATCGTCAGACCTTCAGGGATCTCATAATTGATATCATGAGAAAAACCAAGCTGAAGATTTAGCACTTTGCCATTGACAGCAGCACGGTAACCAACGCCATTGATCTCAAGTGACTTAGTGAAACCTTCAGTAAGTCCTTTGACGATGTTTGCAGAAAGTGCACGGTATGTTCCCCAGAATGCGCGATGCACGGATGAATCTGAAAGGTTCGAGAATGTCAAAGTCTGACCTTCAAGAGCGATACCGACGTTACCCTTAGTATCAAGTGTACGTGTGTCGTTGCCTTTTTCAAAAGATATAACATCTCCGTCAACGCTAATTTTTATATCAGCTGGAGCTTCGAGTGGTTTTTTACCAATACGTGACATGTTATCTCCTTACCATACTGTACAAAGGACTTCTCCGCCAATGCCAAGCTCGTAAGCTTTATCATTAGGAAGAACACCCTTCGATGTAGATACTACGATTGTTCCGTAGCCGTTCTTAAAACGTTTGATCTCTTCTGCCGGCTTATAAACACGACGGCCAGGCTTTGAAACACGTTTCATCTCATTGATCACTGTTTTACCAGCATCGTTATACTTAAGTACAACGTTGATCGATTTTTTGACACCGTTTTCAAGAACGTTATAGCTATCGATATAGCCTTTGTCTTGAAGGATAGCTACAACGGCCTCAACACTTTTTGAGTGTAGAAGCGTAGTAGCATCTAAACGTCTCATTGCCGCATTACGAATACGCGTCAATGAGTCAGAAATTAAATCATTTACCATTTTATTTTTCCTTATGTGCTAAATATACTGGGTATATTTGCTATTGTCAGGAGTTTCTTTTCAGAGGAATGGACCGTGGCCCATTTTGTTCCTACCAAGAAGACTTTCTAACACCTGGGATTAGACCTTCGTTTGCCATTTTTCTGAAACAGATACGGCAGATTCCGAAGTCACGGAGTACAGAGTGTGGACGTCCACAGATCTGACAACGAGTATAAGCGCGTACTGCAAACTTAGGCGTACGCTTTTGTTTTGCGATCATCGACTTTTTAGCCATTGGTAGATCCTTTCGAGAATGGTAGACCACATTTTTCTAATAATGCGAATGCTTCTGTATCAGAATCAGTGCTAGTAACGATAGTGATGTTCATACCATGTACCTGCATTACTGAATCGTACTCAACCTCAGGGAAGATCAACTGCTCGGTAAGACCGAAGTTGAAGTTACCGCGGCCGTCAAAACCATTACGTTTGATACCACGGAAATCCTTCACACGAGGAAGTGCGATAGAAATCAGTTTGTCTACGAAGTTGTACATGTTTTCACCGCGAAGTGTTACACGTACACCTACCGGCATACCTTCACGTACTTTAAAACCTGCAACAGATTTTTTTGCAACAACAACCGCTGCACGCTGACCTGCAATAGTACTGATCGTATCAGCAATATTTTGGATCATCTTGGTGTCTTTCATCGCAAAGCCCGCACCGACAGAGATAATTACTTTCTCTAGTTTCGGTGTTTGCATTACGTTTTTGATCCCAAGATCAGCTTGAAGCGCCGGAGCGATTTCATTGATAAAACGTTCTTTTAATCTTGCAGCCATAATTATGCCTCCACTTTTCGAACATTTGAGATATCCATTGGCATCTCTTTATTAATAAAACCACCCTTTGGGTTCTCTTCAGTAGGCTTAACTGTTTTCTTTGCGATCTTACAACCGGCAACGATAACTTTGCCCTCTTTAGGCATTACTTTTAGCACTTCTGCCTTAGTACCCTTGTCATTTCCAGCGATGACCTCTACAGTATCGCCTTTTTTGAATGTAAACTTTGCCATTAAACTACCTCCGGTGCCAGAGATACGATTTTCATGAAGCCAGCGTAACGTACTTCACGGCCAACTGGGCCGAAAATACGAGTACCGATTGGCTCTCTCTTCGCATCTAGGATTACAGCTGCATTGTCGTCGAAACGGATAAGTGAACCGTTTTCACGTTGTACTTCTTTACGAGTACGAACGATAACCGCTTTGACTACTGCACCTTTTTTTACTTTTCCTGTTGGTGTAGCTTTCTTTACAGAAGCTACAATAACATCACCAACAGTTGCATAACGGCGTTTTGAGCCGCCAAGTACCTTGATGCACATGATCTCTTTAGCACCCGTGTTGTCTGCAACATTTAAACGTGAAAAACTCTGTATCATTACTTAGCTCCTACAACGTTTTTCAGGCGGAAAGATTTACGCTTAGAGAAAGGACGGCATTCGATAGCAACAACGATGTCTCCTACTTTAAGCTCATTCTTCTCATCATGAATCACATACTTTTTAAAACGTCTAACAACCTTGTGGTAACGTGGGTGCATTACACGGCGTTCTACAACGATTGTCGCAGACTTGTCGCCTGCTATTGTTACTACTGCACCTTGAACTTCTTTTTTATGTGTCATTCAGGTCTCCTTACGCGTTTGCTTGCACACGAAGTGCTGTTTGAATGCGTGCAATATCTTTTTTAGCAACACGAAGTTCACTTGTGTTTTGAAGTTGCATCATCTGTTTTTTGATCTTAAGAGTAAAAAGATTGGTCTTTTTCTCTTTAAGAAGAGCGTTAAGCTCTGTTACGTTTTTGTCTGCTAAATCAGAATATTTCATTGTTCATCTCCGCAGTAATGATTTTCGTTTTGAATGGAAGCTTGTGCATCGCTAGCGTAAGTGCTTCACGTGCTACCGCTTCAGGTACGCCGGCCATTTCAAAAATAATACGGCCCGGCTTGATGTTCATGACCCATTGGTCAACTGAACCTTTACCCTTACCCATACGAGTTTCAAGTGGCTTAGCAGTCAATGGTTTAGCCGGGAACACACGGATCCAGATCTTACCCTGACGCTTGATATGACGCGTCGCAGAAATACGAGCCGCTTCAATTTGGCGAGAATTAATACGTCCCGCTTCAACCGCTTTAAATGCGATATCACCAAATGCAAGGCTGTTTGCTTTCGCAGACTTACCGCGATTACGGCCTTTCATCACTTTTCTGTATTTTGTTCTTTTAGGCATCAACATGATTATTCAGCCTTTCCGCTAGTTTCGCGTTTTGGAGCACGTTTTGGACGCTGCTCTTTCTTCTCTTCAGCTACTTCAGCAGGGACACCTTTTGTAAGTACCTCACCTTTGAAAATCCATACCTTAACACCGATACAACCGTATGTAGTATGAGACTCAGCAAAACCGTAGTCGATCTTAGCGCGGAAAGTATGAAGAGGAACGCGTCCCTCAAGATACCATTCAGTACGTGCCATTTCTGCACCGTTAAGACGGCCAGAAACAGAGATCTTGATACCCTTGGCACCAGCGCGAAGAGCATTTTGGATAACTTTTTTCATTGCACGGCGGAAAGCAACACGGCGCTCGATCTGAGTCGCTACGTTTTCTGCGACCAGCTGGCCGGAGATCATCGCTTTTTTCTCTTCTTTGATGTTAAGCGCAACTGGCTTGCCAATCAAGTTTTGAAGACGTGTTTTGATCTTCTCTATATCTGAGCCTTTTTTCCCGATGATGATACCAGGACGAGCAGCTACCAGAGTTACACGAAGGCGCTTTGCAGTACGCTCGATAATGATATTCGAGATACCTGCATAGTAAAGCTCTTTCTTCAAGAACGTACGGATTTTGTGATCTTCACCAAGACTCTCCGGTGCAGTTTTAAAATCAGGATACCAACGGCTTTCCCAATTTCTATTGATGCCCAGGCGAAGTCCGATTGGATTTACTTTATGACCCATAGTTATTTGCCCTCTACTTCTACTAAGATGTGTGCTGTCGGTTTACGAATACCTGAAGCCATACCACGAGCACGTGGACGGAAACGCTTAAGTACCGGACCGTTATCAACACGACACGACGTGATCACACAATCTTCTGGCTCTTGGCCAGAGTTAGCTACTGCAGATGCAATAACCTTAGAGATGATCTTCGCTGCTTTGTTCGGAGTGAACTCCAAAGCGGCCAATGCCTCTTCAGCGTTCATCCCCTGAACTTCTCTCGCTATTAGACGAGATTTGATCGGTGAAACACGGATAAATTTCAATAATGCTCTAGCCATGATTATCCCACCTTCTTCTGTACAGAACCTTTATGGCCCTTGAACGTACGCGTTGGAGCAAATTCTCCAAACTTATAACCAATGTGGTTCTCTGTAACATATACAGGAATAAATTGGCGACCATTATGGACATTGAAAGTAAGTCCTACCATATCAGGCAGAACCATACTTCGACGTGACCATGTTTTAATCGGCTTGTTATTATTGGTCTCTTTTGCAACTAGCACTTTTTTCATCAAGTGATCGTCAACAAATGGACCTTTTTTTACTGATCTTGCCATCATCTACCTCTTAGGATTTGATTTACGGCGAGTGATAATAAGTTTATCACTAGCTTGTTTACGACGAGTCTTCGCGCCCTTAGTCGGTTTACCCCATGGAGTAACTGGATGACGGCCTGAGTTAGTTTTACCTTCACCACCACCGTGTGGGTGGTCAATCGGGTTCATCGCAGAACCACGCGTCTGTGGACGGATACCAAGGTGACGAGAACGTCCAGCCTTGGCGATAACGATGTTACCGAACTCTTCATTACCAACAGAACCGACAGTTGCCATACACTCACCAAGGATCTTACGCATCTCAGAAGATGGAAGACGAAGTGAGACATATTTTCCTTCACGGCCCATGATCTGAGCTGAACCGCCGGCAGTACGGACCATTTGTCCGCCTTTTCCTGGTTTCATCTCAACGTTGTGTACCAATGTACCCACCGGGATGTTCATAAGTTTCATTGCATTACCCGGCTTGATATCAAGACCTGACTCAGCAGCAGTAACAACATCACCGACAACAAGACTTTTTGGCTGAAGAATATAACGCTTCTCACCATCAGCATAGTTGATCAAGGCAATACGGCAGTTACGGTATGGATCATACTCGATCGCTGCCACTGTACCAGGGATGTCAAATTTGTTACGTTTAAAATCGATAATACGATAAATCTTTTTCGCTCCCGCTTGGCGGTGACGAGATGTGATACGACCATTGTTGTTACGGCCAGCGTGTTGTGGAATTTTTACCAACAGTGAACGAACGCTTGCTTTTGCAGTGATATCGCCACTGTCAACATTGGTATAAAAACGACGACTCGGTGTGACCGGTTTGTATGTTTTAATTGCCATGTTATACCGCCAAACTTTGAATTTCTGCGCCTTCTGGTAATTTTACGTAGAACTTTTTGAAATCGTTCTGCTTACCAGTTTTGCCACGGAATTTTTTTACTTTTCCGGCTTGATTAAGAGAGTTAACACGGAGTGTGTTGATCCCGAAATACTCACGAAAAACTTCTTTAAGACCGTTTTTAGTCATACGAGGTGATGTCTGAACAACGATCACACCGGCTTCTTGAAGACCTAAAGTTTTTTCAGTATAAAGAATTGCTTTGATATCTGTAATATCGGCCATCTTAAGCTCCCTCTACTAATTTATCCCAAACGGCTTTTTCTATAACGACAGAACGGAAAGTCGACGCAAGATAAGCGTTTAGTTCATTACCTTCAATAAGGTAAGATTGATCAACATTTCTAAATGCTAAAAATGTTTTGTCATCAATAAGCTCTTTAACGAGAAGTACATCACGCTGTCCAAGTTTGTTGAAGATCGCCATAGCATCTTTAGTTTTTCCAGACTCAACTGAAATAGAATCAACTATGAAAAGTTTTCCATTTTCTGCAAGACCGTTAAGTGCACAGTTAAGGGCAACTTTTTTCTGCTTTTTGTTGATCTTCTGGTCATAGTTACGGTTGTTTGTAGGACCGAAAACAGTTCCACCGCCAACCCATATTGGTGAACGACGTGAACCGGCACGAGCACGTCCACCACCTTTTTGTGCGAATGGTTTTTTACCACCGCCGCTTACTTCACTACGCGTTTTAGTGTGTGCGCTATTTGAGCGTACAGCAGCTTGGAATGATTTAACATATAACCAAACGTTGTGAGGATTAATACCCTTGTAACTTTCCGGCAAAGCTACTTTAGAAGCTTCTTCGAATTTTTCATTAAGTACGATTGCGCTCATTATTTAACAACCTTTACACGACCAAGACCGCCATTTGCGCCTGCAACCGAACCCTTGACTGCAAGGACTCCGTTTTCAGCATCAAATGAAAGTACTTCGTTTTTAACAGTAACTTTTACATTACCGTGTTGTCCAGCCATTTTGCGTCCTTTTTGAACACGACCTGGCCATTCACAGTTACCGATTGAACCACCTGTACGGTGCATACGGTGACCGTGTGACCCTGGACCACCACCAAAGTTCCAGCGTTTCATAACACCGGTAAAACCATGACCCTTAGTGGTCATTGATGTTTTAATAACTTTGGCTTCGATTAGAGCGGAAAGATCAATATCTCCTGCTTCAGTGTTTGTAACCTGCATAGTTGCGAAACGGTTAAACTGAGCATCTATCGAGTATTTCTTTTGCTTTCCAGCAACTGCTTTGTTTGTCTTCTTGCCTGAACCGTATGCTACGATAGCAGTACCGTCAGTGACTTCACAGACCTTAGTCTCTATCAGCTTAAGAAGAGTGACCGGTACTGAAGGAACCGTAATAGTACGACTCATACCTATTTTTTGTACAATATATTCCATCTTCTATCCTTACTTGTCCATAGAACGTACTTCTACGTCTACTTCTGGTGCAAGATCTAGCTTCATCAATGAGTCAACTGTATCTGGTGTAGCAGACACGATGTCAATAAGACGTGAATGCAAACGAATTTCGAATTGTTCACGTGCTTTCTTGTTGACGTGAACTGACTTAAGAACCGTATATTTACGGATTTTCGTAGGGATTGGAATCGGTCCACGAATCTCAGCGCCAGTACGCTTTACAGCTTCTACAATTGAAGCAACTGATCTATCCAGTACTCGGTGATCATAAGCACGAAGCTTTAGTCTAATTTTTTCCATGATTTTCCTTTAAAGAACTCGTTAATTCCACAGGTCCGCATTGCAAAAACGCAGAACTAACCCAAATTGGAACGGAAATTATAGCCACTTACCCTTAGCAGGTCAAGTGTTTTAGAGGGTTTCGGGCGATTATAGATAAAATATGTTTCCTTTTAAAAAGGAAAGTGTACTCAGGTAAATGCATTTTTGCCGCTAAAACAAACGGCAGGTGGAATTTTGCCCCTCTTTTTGTCCACCTTATTTTATTTGTTCCTTTTTAAAAGGAAATGCTATACTGTGCACAGCACTTTAAAGACAAAGGTCCGGCCATGCTTGATGCCCTTTATAACCTCTCCGAAAAAAAGACTGTTCTTGTTAATAGAAAATACCAGATCAGCCATCCCTTTACGATCGTCACAGGCGCCGCACGGACTGGGAAGAGCTCTATCATCAAACAGTATCTCTCTACTTTGCCTACTGCCGCCTATCTGTACATCGATCTCAATGATCTGCGCATCGACCTTGAGACGGTCAAACTCGAACTGGAAAAATTTTGCCGCGAGAACGCGATCCACACCCTTGTGCTGGAAGCCTACACGAAAGAGATAGCGCTTCCTGATGTCTCACAGATCATTCTCTCTACGGAGGAGCCGCTGGCGATAGAGGGCTTTGAACATCTCCAGGTATACAATCTCGATTTTGAGGAGTTCCTGGCCTTTGATACGCGCTATGACACCCTCGAGACTGCCTTCACCCATTTCCTTCAGACCGGCTCTTACCCTGAGCTCTACTACCTGCCCCAGCAAAACCGCCAAAGCCAGCTGCAAAATATTCTAAGGCTCTCCCTTAATCCGCTTGAGCTGCAGATCATGATCCATTCTGCACGCCTTCTTGGCCAGAAAGTCTCCGCTTTTCAGATGTACGAGCGGCTGAAGCAGCAGCAGAAACTCTCCAAGGATATGTTCTACAAAACCTTCTATACACTTATAGAGAAGGGTTATCTCTACTGGGTGCAGAAGTACGACCATGCCCGCGCCACCAAAAAGCTCTATACCCTGGACTTCAACATCAAAAATGCACTGACACTTCAAAAAGACTTCTCTCACCTCTTTGAGACCCTCGTCTTTTTAGAGATACTGAAAAGAGGCTCCGAGGTCTACTACGCGGAGGGAATAGACTTCTATATCCCCAAAGAGGACCGCATCGTTTTGACCATGCCCTTCTCTAACGAAGATGTTCTCTTCAAAAAGATAGAGAGCATTGAAGCCTTTATTATAGAGAATGGGGTCTTGCGCGTGGAGGTGGTGACGATGAGTACCGAGGTGAAACTCGGTCTGCCCTACGCCGTGATCGAAATGATGCCCTTTGTGCAGTGGGCCATTGTTGAGGGAGAGGCGGGCGAATAAGCTGACTATGCAGCCACATCTCCTTTTCTAAAAAACTTCGTATGCTTTTTTCTAAAGAAGCCTCTCATGCTCCTTTTGTTACCATTGCAAAAACAAAAGAGCCAACATGACCTTAAGCGTTTTTACCAATACCCGGATCATCTCCCTTGAAGATGGCGCGGCGGATATTTTTATGAACACCATCTTAACGCCTGATGCCTCCCGTCAAATCCAGGCCGTACAGACATACAAAGAAGAGATGATGGCAAAAGCGATAAAACTTCCCCTTCAAAACGGCATCGACGAAGTGAAAAAAAAGATGATACTCGCCGGGCTTGCCGACCTTAAAGAAGGTGAACGCTTCTTGTGCAACGGCGCGAAGATAAGCGACCTAGACTCCTCCGAGGCACGCTACTACCTCCGCCTTGTCGGCTACATGAACGACGGGAAGAACCGCTCTGCCCAAGAGGCGCAGAACATGGCCAGAGAGGCGGAGAGTGAGTTTACTATCCGATCCAAAGAGATAGAACCCAGCTCATCTGATTAAGCTCGGCATAGTAGAGGCTCTGCGAATACTCAGTCCGGTATCCGCACCCTCTTTATTTGTTTTTTTTATTTTCACCATTTTTTCCCCACAACTCTGCACCATAATCGCCCGATGAAATATTTGACCACATTTGTATTAGGGCTTCTTCTAAGCTTATCAACACTTAATAGCTCTTTTTTTCCAAACCAGATGGAAGTTGCGGAAGCTTTGCCTGTCGAAATTTCTCTTGAGCAGACAGACAGCAGCGGCTCAAGCGATCCCCATGATACGCCCTCTTTGCATCTTAACCGTTTCAAATACACCTCATTTTTCAAGACGACATCTTCTCACCACACCCTCACCCGATACCCCTATGAAAAAATATTTGTTCTACTCAAGCCACCCGATCTTGGTCTTTTCGCATAAAACATCCGGCTTTCTGTTATGACAGAAACCAAAAACTGTGACAAAAACTATTTTCAAGGCAGATAAAAATGATAAAACAGAGCGAACTGATAGAAGGCAATGAAGTCTTCAAAAAAAGTTATTTCAAAAAATATGAAAAAGAGTTGTTGGAGCTTGTCCACAAGGGGCAGCATCCCAAAGCGCTATTTATAGGTTGTGCCGACTCGCGGGTGGTGCCGAACCTTATCACCCAGACCTCTCCGGGAGAGCTTTTCGTGCTCAGAAATGTCGGCAATTTTGTCGCTCCCTACAAACCGGACGAGGATTACCACTCGACGGCGGCAGGAATAGAGTACGCGGTCACCGCGCTGGAGGTCTCCGAGATCATTATCTGCGGCCACACCCACTGCGGCGCGATCTCCTCGCTCTACACCGAGGTCGAGGGAAAATCCTTTATCCATACCAAAAAGTGGCTGACTTTAGGAAACAAGGCAAAGTCCCTCGCCCTTCTTGCCGTAGGTAAGAGCGGCGATAAAGAGGAGCTTCTGCGCCTCACCGAAAAACTCTCCGTGGTCTTCCAGATCGAGCACCTTTTGACCTACCCCTATGTCAAGCAAAAAGTGGAGGAGGGAACCCTGCATATCCACGGCTGGCTCTATGACATCGGAAGCGGGAATATCGAGTATTATGACCCCGATGCGTATGAATTCAAGTCCCTAAGCGAGGTCAAGTAAAAGATGCAGATGATTAACAGCACACTTTTCAAAGAGATCAAGAGTGACCTGCCGGCGAGTATCGTCGTCTTTTTTGTGGCCCTGCCGCTATGTCTTGGCATTGCACTTGCATCGGGTGCGCCTCTGTTCTCCGGGGTCATCGCCGGTATTGTCGGCGGTATCGTTGTCGGTATGGCGAGCGGTTCGCGTCTTGGGGTCAGCGGTCCTGCCGCCGGCCTGGCCGTTGTTGTCTTTGGTGCGATCGCTACACTGGGTTCGTGGGAAGCTTTTCTCGCGGCCGTGGTGATCGCCGGTCTGATGCAGATCGCGATGGGATATGCCAAGGCGGGATTTATCGCCTACTTTTTCCCGACCTCTGTTATCACCGGACTGCTAAGCGGTATCGGTATCCTGATCATTCTCAAGCAGATCCCGCATGCGCTCGGTTATACCTCCGACTATCCCGGAGACGAATCCTTTTTTCAGGCCGACGGTGAGAACACCTTCTCGGCCATTATGACCGCCTGGCAGTATTTGACGCCGGGTGCGGTTCTTATTGCCTTGGTCTCTTTGGCGATACTGATATTCTGGGACAAGGTACTGCTCAAAAAAAGCCGCTTCTTTCAGGTTCTTCAGGGGCCGATCGTCGTCGTATTTTTCGGCATTGTAATGAACTATCTCTATCAGAACGGCTTTTTTGGCCTGACGCTCGATCCCGAGCAGATCGTCTCCCTGCCTGTCGCATCGACGATGGCCGAGTTTATCAGCCAGTTCACCTTTCCCGACTTCTCTGTGCTCAGCAACCCTGACGTCTACAAGATCGCTGCCGTCATCGCCGTTGTGGCCAGTCTTGAGACCCTGCTCTGCGTTGAGGCGACCGACAAGCTCGATCCGCATAAACGGGTGACGCCTACCAACCGCGAGCTCAAAGCGCAGGGGCTGGGTAATCTTATTTCGGGACTCATCGGGGGGCTGCCTATCACGCAGGTCGTTGTCCGCAGTTCTGCTAACATCACCTTTGGTGCGAAAACGAAGCTCTCAGCGATCCTGCACGGCTTTCTTCTGCTGATCAGTGTGATCGCCATCGCAAATCTGCTCAACATGATTCCTTTGGCGAGTCTGGCCGCCATCTTGATCCTTGTCGGCTACAAGCTGGCCCAGGTATCATTGTTCAAGTCGATGTACCGCCTCGGATGGGAGCAATTTATCCCCTTCAGCGTGACGATCCTTGTGATGCTGGTGAGCGATCTTCTCACGGGTGTACTCTTCGGTCTTGTGGCCAGTATCTTTTTCACCCTCCACCACAGCTACCGCAATTCCTACTATATGAAAGATATGGTAACCAACAGTGACGGGAGAGTTGTCCACCACATCGTACTGGCCGAAGAGGTCTCATTCTTCAACAAAGCGAGCATCATCAAGCGCCTGAAAGACATCCCGGAAAATTCCCATGTCATCATCGACTGCTCCCGCTCAAAAGCAATCGCCTTTGATGTCGTGGAGTTTATATTCCATTATCCCCTGCAGGCGGAACTTAAAAATATCACAGTCGAAATGATCAATTTCATTCCACCCAAGAACATCCTGCCGAGCCATTAGGCACCGAGGCCGTATAGAGCGCGGAATCCATCCTTTTCTCTCGCTCCCATGCTTTGCTTGGGAACGAGTAAAAAGTTTTATTCATCGAATGTCTTTGTACGCTTTTTAAAGCCTGTATTGACTCGTAGTTTCAGCCCGATATAGTAAGTATAGGTGATCAGTTTCTTGAGTAAATACGCCGCGTATCCTTTGACCTTAATGATCTTAAACATCTCGCCCACTGCATACTTACCGCCCAAGGCGACGAAGACGCCGTCGATAGACGCATTAAAAGGCTTCAGCTCTTTGCGCTCAAGCTCCTGCTTGATACATTGTGCTGCATATTCGGCACTTCGTTCAGCTGTTTGTGCTGTAGGTGCCAGTATTTGGCCTTGGGCGTCATGTATCTCTACGCAGTCGCCGATAGCGAAAACACTCGGTTCGTCAGGGATACGCATGTATTGATCGACAAGGAACTGATTGATATTGTTCTTCTTAACCTCTCGCGAGAGCTCAAAAGAGGGGACCTTTATCCCGCCCGTAAAGATCATAAAGTAGAAGTCCAAGACTCTCCCATCTTTGAAATAGATGCTGGATGCATCTACCTTTTCGATAAAGGCATCCGTCATAATCTCAATACCAAGATCTTCAAGTCGCTCACATGTCCGGCTGACGACGTAATCGCTCATGCCCGGCAGGATAGTCGCACTTGCATCGATAAGGTGTATCTTGATCTCCTGAGTCGATGCTCCGATACTTTGCGTGTGTTTTTTGATGACATCGGCCATTTCCGCAGCGATCTCGACACCGCTCAGTCCTGCCCCGCCTATAGCGATGTTGAGCACGCCTTTGTTTTTATCTAAGGGGTCTTCTACCTTACTGTAGAGAAGTCGTTCAAAGGCCGTTCTGAAGTTGAAGGCGTTTCGCAGCTTCTTCACTCCAAAACTGTTCTCTCTCAGCCCTTCGATGAAGGAGAAGAAGTTCGTCTCCGCTCCGATGGCGATAATTGCATAGTCGTAATGAAGCTTTGTCTGTGAAAGATGCACGGTCTTGTTTTCAAGATCTAACAGGGTTACCTCATCATGGACAAACTCTACCCATTTCTTAAAACCCAGACACCAGTTCTTAAGATCTATCGCCACTCCGTGCAGATCAAAACGTCCCGCGATATAACCGTAGGCTTCTGTCTGAAGATAGTGGTAAGGATGTTTATCGATCAAGGTGATGTGCAGACCTTCGATGCCAGAGAGGTGTTCCACCGCACGCAGTCCACCATAACCGCCTCCTATGACTATTACTTTTTTCATGTCTTCACCCATTAAGTTTTATATTATTATGTCCAAATAGAGATTAGAGCGAGTTGTGCTCTTCTGAGGTGCTAAGCGATGCAGCTGTAATACTAAAGAATGAAAAAACTAAAATTCTCTTTTCTATATAAGTAACACTAAGATCTATTGACCCAAAAAGACTTATATGTTTTACTAATCCGAATCAAGTTAAACTTGCAAAGACTTTTATTACAAGGCTTCTTTATATGGATCGTGAGGATTTCAAGACAGAACAGACAACACAGATGACTCCAACCGTTAAAAAAGCACTAGTCGTATTGTTTTTTCTCTCATTTTTGATGTTTATCAAGTATGCTCCCTATGGCAATACCCATCTTGTCGGTGACAGTCTTGGCAGGCAACTCTTTATGCTCTATTTGTTCATAGTGAACAAAACACTCGGGATTGTACATGAAGGAGGCCATGGGGTCTGCTATTTACTTCATTGTCCGGAATTTGTTGCAGCAGCAAACGGCACCGTCTTTCAGCTTCTTTTTCCCTTCTTAATCGGCTATTACTATAAACAAAAGGGCCAATTCTTTGCCTACTTTATAGGGCTCTTCTTTCTTGGCATCTCTTTGCATTACTCAGCCTGGTACATGTCAACTGCAGGCGAGGGACTCTTTCTTCCAGCAAGTAAATCTTTTTTAGGCGTTGATGGGAAGCATGACTTCAACTATATACTGACACAGCTGCATCTTCTTAATTATCATAAAGTATTGGCAGGATTTTTTAGAGTTGTGGCATTTTGTATTATGCTCTATAGTCTGGGGCACATGTTTGTTTTGGCTTTTTTTACATCGAGGAAAAACCTAGGTAAAAGAAAGTATAGACCTTAAATTCGTGTAGATGTAATGGCCAGGCGCATTCATCATGATGATAAATTTCATTCCGTCAAAAAATATTTTGCCGAGTCATATAAGTACAAAGACATCGCGTGAGTAACCTCAGGAGGATGTCTTTTTTCGAGGGGGTTTAAGCGCCCAGACTTACTCTGTTTCGTCCGCTATTTTTTGCCGCATACAGAGCGGAATCCACTCGATTAAGAAGCTTTTCCAAGTCTTCATCCGGCCTATTCCTGACTAAGCCGATACTTATCGTCACCTGTTTAATCGGCACAAATGAATGTGTCTCGACACTTTTGCGAATCCGCTCTGCAATCTCCAGCGCAACGTCCTCCTGTGTTTCAGGCAGGATGATCATAAACTCTTCTCCGCCTACACGTGCGAAAATATCGCTCTCTCGAAGACAAGCGGCAACAAGATTGCACGTGCGTATCAAAACGGTATCGCCGACTGCATGTCCGTAGCTGTCGTTGACCTTTTTGAAATGATCCAGATCAAACATCAGCAGCGCAAAGCTTCTCTCGTAGCGATGCGCCCGGTAGATCTCTTTTTCCAGCGCCGTGTTGAAATGGTAACGGTTATAGATCCCCGTCAGCGTATCAGTTATCGCCAGCTGTTTCATCTTTTTGTAGGCATCGTGGAGCTCTTGTGTGCGTTCGTAGACCTTTTTTTCAAGGGATTGATTAAGCTCGGTCAGCTCGCTGTTTTTCGCCTCGACCGTGGTCGCATAACTGCTCAGCTTTCTGCGCAACATCTTTGATATTTTATAAGAGAGAAGAAAAGAGATCAACAAGAGCGCGATGGAGATATAGATGATCTTTTCATAGTTTGCTCTGTTCGTTTCGTAGAGTTCAGTTTTTTTAGACGCTATGATCGTCTCAAGCTCGTCCATATAAAAACCGCTTCCTACGATCCAGTCGCTGTTGGGGACTTTTTCAACGATGGTGTTTTTGTACTCGATCTTTTTTGTTTTCGGATTTTTCCATCGGTATTCTACAAATGACGGCGTGTTTCTCTTCGCATTGTGAAGCAGTTCTTTGCCGTCAGTATCCCGAAGAGAGAGGGCATTTTTGCCTTCCAGACTTGCATCCTGGCCATGCATGATAATATCCCCCGCATCATTCATGATAAAAAAGTAGGAGCTGTTCTCACTAGAGAGGCTGCGCAGCAGGTTCACCGCCTCTTTTTCCATCTCTTTTGTCATGCTATTCATGTATTCAGAGGAGCCGAAATACCAGTTGAACGCACCAAATTTTTTGACATAGGCGAGCTGTTCAAATTGTATGTCAGGACTATACCCCGGCCGAGTAAAAGTATCCCACAGATACCCTTCGCCCTGGGTTTTCACGAGCGCAATCTCTTCGCGTATCACGTACCGTCCGGTGGCATCTTGAAAATCGATGATGCTTTTTCCCTCGAGATGGCGCAGATAATCAGGAGCGAGGTAAAAGATCCCATCAAGGTCGAGAATAAAAATAAACCCCTCACTCCTGTTCCACAGCAGAGGGCGAAGGGAGTCTATGATTATCTTCTGTATCTTTTTGGTGTCATGCGAGTCTTTGTTCTGCTCGTAAATGTTCTTTGCTACGGCATACGCACTCTCCACGCGTGTTTTCACCTTCTCTTTTAAGAGCTCTTTGGTCATCGAACGTTTATATTCAATCAGTTTAACAGCACTTTCAACTTTGGAAAGCACGACATTTTTTTGGGTGTTG
Organism: Arcobacter sp.; assembly: GCA_024637195.1. Taxonomy (GTDB): domain Bacteria; phylum Campylobacterota; class Campylobacteria; order Campylobacterales; family Sulfurimonadaceae. Next base: position 42,510 of record JAGXFN010000002.1, on the reverse strand, counting down.
ATATAGGAACTTTTTATCTCTTCGACGGATTGTTCCAGCTGAAACTGGTTGTAGCGTATGGCAAAAAAGAGGATGACAATGACCAGAAAAGGGATGAAGACCAGCGGGCCGATGGCAATAAAGTTAAGAAGTTTTTTTTCGAGCTGTGCATCATTTTTATACAGTGAACGCATAGCTCCGCCTTTGAAAATTGTATTTAAAAAATATTATACTGTTTTTGTCCACTCTATTTGGTTTATTGTGTTTATTTCAAAAATATTTTTTTCTGCGGGAGGCGCTCCCCAAGAGAAGCGCTATAGCAGCACTTTTTTAGAAACGGTAGCGAAGGTTGGCGTAGACGTAACGGCCCGGCTCGTTCATCAAGATGACTTCGTTTCCGGCACTTGCCAATAGGGTAAGATCTTTGTAGGTATTGCTTACCGCATAGGCGTGGTCAAACACATTGTCCATACCCAGTGTAATATCAAACCCGTTTGTCAGGTCTCTGTTCCATTTGATATTGGCAATAGCGTAACCTGAGATTGCCTGCTCTCCGTTGTCGCTGTCGAAGTTGCTCCAGTTGTCTGCAGCAACCACTTCGATCTTTGAACTGGTCATATCCGTATCATAGTTCACAGCGGCATTGACTTTTAACGGCGGTATTTCTGCTAAGTCTCTATCATTTTGTGTTGCACCACTCAAAGGGGAATCTTTCTTACCGCGCTGATATGCCAGACCTGCATCAAAAGAGAGGGCATCCGAAGCAGCATAAAAGGTGCTGAACTCGATTCCGTAAACCTTCGCATCTACATTTTCAAACACATCATAAGCACCTGGCATGCTCATCATTCCTGGTGCCTTAGAGGCATTATAAGCGATAAAGTCCTTTAACCACGAGTGAAAAATTTTCGTTTTTACGTAAGCGTTTTCATACTGTTTTTTGACGCCGAGATCAATCTCGTAGTTCTTCGTCTGATCCAGCGTAGGCGTACCGCTGATTGCGCTAGAATTACTAGTAAAATAGAGCTCACGAGCATCCGGAACACGAGTAGATTTACCCGCTCCTACAAAGTACTGTATGCCTTTATCCGCATTGTATGTCGCCGAAAGATATCCGCTAAAAGCTGAGTAGTCATTGTCCTGAAGTGCCCCTCCATGGTCGATTGTCGTATCGTCATAACGTGCACCGACTTCAAGGTCCACTTTTCCGAAGCTCTGCTCTATCTTGGCAAAAAGTGCCATGTTATCCGTATTTACATCGTCAATACTTTTTGTTGGCAAAAGAGTCCCACCTTTAGTATAGTCTCCATCCCAATTTCTACGACTTGCGTCTAGTCCAACTGTAAGGTCTGCTTCACCTAGCTCCATCAAGTTTTTCAATTTCAAACCATCTACGGATGTACTCAAAGCACTAATCATAACATTCGCGGGCAATGTCCCAGATATACGATACTTATTTGACATCGGGTGGTCTACTTCTGAGTGATAGGCCTGGAAGTCAAGCTTTTTAGAGAGTGAACCCATATCTGCAATCGAATACTCTAAGTTATAAATATCAGAGTCGTCGTAGAGTGCGTCCATCGAACTTGAACCGTAGAGAACATCATCACTTCGATTGGCTGTATAGCTCAATCTTAACTCCTGGTTGTCTGTTGGGTTAAAATAGAGTTTACCCATAAAGGTCTTTTTATCAAAAGCTTTCATGTCTCTATATTGCGGTTGATACGCGGTGCCTTGAAATTGTGCCAAAGGCATACCAGAAAGTCCTGCACTATTATTTGCTATGTAATTATCAATCTGATCTGCAAAAGTATCCCCATTCCCGTCTTTATACTGATCACTTGTCTCTTTTGACGCACTAAGAAGAACACGGACTTTATCATTTCCGCCGCTTACCGTTGCCGAAGCTTTTTTATAGTTAAAGCTTCCTGCATTTAGGTTGACCTCGCCGGAGAGCTCTTTGGAAGGTTTTTTTGTCTTGATGTCGACTAAGCCGCTGAGCGTGCCGAAGTTTTCGACGTCATATGGCCCCTCGGTCACCTCAACGCTCTCAATGTTGTTTGTCAAGATATGTGACGTTGCAGGATCCATACGATTTGGACAGGCGCCATAAGTCTTTGTCCCATCCGCCAGGACATTGATATTGTCTTTTTTCTGTCCTCGCAAGATGATATCATTGGCAATACCGCTACGGCGTACCAGAGAGATGCTCGGCACCGTTTCGCTTAGCGACTCCGCCAAGTCCGCCGATTTTAGCTCTTCGCCGCTGACATCACTGATCATCACACTATTGATCTTCGCTTCAACCTGAAGTTCTTGCATTTGTACTGTTTCGGCAAGGAGCATAGGTGCCAATGCCAAAGACAACACGATTGTTTTACTGATAATTTTTTTCATATTCCGTCCTTAGTTGGGCGAAGTATAAAACAGAAGTGTTACAAAAGCATTAATACAAAAGATTAAAGAGCATATCTAAATCTTGCATTCATGCATTAAAAGTGCCATATCAAACTTTGTTTTGCTCTTGCTATCATACCGATAGCTCTTGGCATCAATTTTTGAGAGAGCTTCTGTCCGTCCCATTGTTTTGACTTGCCAGCTGATCTTCGTATTGATGTCGGTATCTACGGAGTTTTGCGGGTCACGGATAAAGTATATCTTCTGATCCGAAACACTCTTGACCCCATAGCCAAACATTCGCGAACCCCGCTCTTCGACACTAAAGATCACCTCGCCTTCGATCAAAAGCGCCTTGCCTGAAAGTTCGTCTTGTTTGATATATGCCCCACAGAGTTCATGTGCTCTTTGAAGACGAAGTGCCTCATTTTTCTCTGCTTCCATCTTCTCTCTGGCCTGCCTTGCTTTTAAGGCTTTTTCGGCGGCTTTTGCCTGCAGATTTGCACTTTGTCTTTGTTCTTTTGCCCGTAAGAGTGCCTCCTGGCGTGCTGCCGCATCCTTTGCTGCATCCTGGGCCGCGATCCTCTTTTTCCAGTATTGCGGATTTTGGTAGGAGTAGAAACGCTCACTTTTCGTCAACGCGAGCTTGTGGCGGTCGATAAAGTCCATCTCTTCTCTTGTCGGTTCATTGACCAAAAGCGGAAAGAGAAAGGTGAAATTTGCCTTGTCCTCCTCCTCCATAAACTCCTCGATTGTCACCTCCATACCCGACTGAATGGCGCTGTTTTTCTCTGCAAGCCGGCGAAGTTCCGCTAGATACTCCAAAACAAGCGTTCCTTTGATGAGCTTAGCCTCGTCAAGAAGATGGCCTATCGCCTCGTTTTTGTGCGAGTCTTTCATGTACGGAAGGCATCTCTCTTCCAAAAAAGCAAACGGGGGCTGCTGGCGCTTGATAACGTCCTGACAAATGGTGTCAAACTCATACACGGGGGTTCCGAACTGCGCATAAAAGACAGGACGGGATTCAAACTCCTTGTCCATAAAAAGCTTGGCTTTTTTCGGTGTATATCCCTGATTGTGAAAAAGAGTGATCGCCGCAGGGCTGATCTGCAGGTTTTTCCATTCCTTCGCCTCTTTTGGTTCTATCTGAAGCGCTCTCCACTGCGGATACTCCTGGTTGTCTATGCCCGCCTCTTTCCATGCTTTTTCTTCGCTAAGGCTCAAGACCTTATCCTCATAAACATAGGCCGTCGGATCATCTGCGTCTTTTATGTCTGCTCTTTTTTTCACAGGTGCATAAACGGTTTCACCCGCCAAAGCCGCTTCTGTCTTAGAAAACATCTGCTTTTGCCGCGCTTCCATATTGGCGCGCATTGCCGCCATAGATTCTTCGCGTGCCTTCTCCTGAGGTGTGGGCTCGATTCCGCATCCGCTTAAAAAAAGCAAAAGAGATAAGGAAAGAAAAAATAATTTGTACATGAATAGCCTTTTTATATGTTTCTATATGAGACCTCCATTATAAGCAAAAAAAATTACGCAATGATTAATCAACTGCAAGCAGGCTTTGTCTATAGATGCGTTATAATTTTGAAAAACAGACAAAGATAGTACATGCCAGGCAAGTCGCTGAAAAAAAACACCCCGCATAGCAAAGACAAAAAAAAGCTCCCCTCTTCAAGGGTCATCTATGCCGGGTTTTGGCCGCGGTTTTTGGCACTTTGTGTAGACATCTTTATGATAGGCATCCCCATCAGTCTTGTGATCTATCTCTTCTTCGGCTATGAGACGATGCAGAACCAGCCGGGGTTTATGGACGCGATAGAGGGGATAAGTACGTCGAAAGAGCCAAATCCGCTTATCCCTTTGCTTACTATGGGACTATGGTCTCTTGTCACCTTGGCCTTTTGGCATCACAGCGGGCAGACGCCCGGCAAGAAGATGGCGCATGTCATCATCGTCGACAGCGTAAGTTTTCACAAAGCGACGCTGGTACAGCTTCTGGTGCGCCTGCTATTTTTCATCCTGCCTATTTTTGCCTTTGCGAGTTTTTTTGTTATGCTCTTTCATCCTAAAAAACGCACCCTGCATGACATCATAAGCCGTACAGCTGTCATCTACACGCTGCCCTTGAAGTAGCTCTATGGCATTTATTATCGGGGGCTTTTATTTCTTCTACTTCTCCATCGTGGCGGTGTATGTCATCTTTATGCCCAAGGTCTTGCATATGGTGGGTTACTCCCCCGCGCAGATCGGCATACTCTTTGCCGCCGCACCGCTTGTGCGTTTTGCTATTCCTTTTCTTTTTTTAAACTATGTGTCTTTGACCTCGCGGGTCTTCAGCTTTTCCCTGGTGCTGACGCTGCTCTCCTCTTTGCTCTTTTATCTTTTTTTAGACGCCTTCTGGCCCCTGTTTTTTACCAACATACTGCTGGGCATAGGGATGAGCCTCACCCTCCCTTATGTAGAGAGTATTGCCCTGACCCATATGCCCAAAGAGAGCTATGGAAAGATCCGTCTTTTTGGATCCATCGGTTTTATCCTGGTCTCGCTTGTCTTGGTCAACTACATTCAGACGCCGCTCAATGCCATCCACTTTCTAAGCTTTAATGCTCTTTTCGCTCTTGTTTTTGGTCTTTTTATTTTCAGATATGAGAAGATACACCCCTCAAGCAGTACGGAGGGTACGCCATTTAGTCTCTTGGCGCACTGGCCCTTGTGGCTTAGCCTCTTCTTGATGCAGGTCGGTTTTGGGGCCTTTTATAACTTCTTTACGATCTATGCCAGTTCGCATCCTATCGGCATTGCTTCCTTGAATATCTCTGCTTTGGAGATGACGATTTATCTCTGGACCTTCGGCGTTGTCTGCGAGATCGGCATGCTCTACTTTCAGTCCCCGCTGCTTAAGAACTCCCTGCTCAAGGTCTTGCAGTTTACCGTTGCGATCACTATTTTCCGCTGGCTTCTTCTCGCCGTTTTTCCTGATAATCTGATCCTTCTTTTTGTTTCTCAAAGCCTTCACGCCTTCAGTTTTGCCCTCTTTCATACGGCTGCGATCATGTACCTGCATTCGCTCTATAGCAATAAAAAACTTTCACAGCAGTTCTTTGCGGGGATCGCTTACGGTCTGGGGGCATTTTTGGGGGCATTCAGTGCGGGTTTTGTCTACGAGATCTCGCCTCAGGGACTCTACTTTCTTGCGGCCTTTATCACCTTTGTCAGTTTTGTCTTCTTATGGGTTGAGAGCAGAAAAACGTCCTCGCGTGAAAAAGAAGACGCTGTTCTGTGAAAGCGTGACAAGGCTGTCCCCGCTCCATAAATAATTTTCGACTCTTAGCAAACGCCCCGCCTCGTCCACAAAACGCATAGAGACTAGCTTGGCGGTCTCTGTTTTTGAGCCTTCGGTCAGCACCAGCGTCCATTTGAGCTTTTCGATATACACACCGGAGGCATCCCTGAGACTTCCCTCGCCGCCTTCGAGGATAGAGAAGCGCTTGTCTCCAGATACCCATTCTCCAGCAAAACTCTTCTGCGAATCCGTACCCTTATCGGCTATAGCCGGCCTGCGAGAAGCATTCAGGTCACTCGTTTTACGATAAGATTTTAAAAGATTTTGCGCGTATGAACTTAGCGGGTCATCTTTTCCAAACCGGTAGACAAAGGAGAGTTTTTGGCGGGTGTCTTTTTTTTGCACATTGGAGATAGGATCAGCATCATAGTCAAATTCTAGCTGATAGCTAAGATCGATCACTTGAGTCAGGTGTATCATCATTTCCACCGTGGAAGAGGTCGTGTAATCCGAGCCATTATCAATTTTTGGCTGGTAGTATCCCAGGTAGCTGAATTCGAGGTTTTTGTCCATTTTTATGGTGTAGGAGAGATAGGCACTCAGGCGGTAGTTGTGCTCATCCTCGTAGACCTCGTCTTGGTGGGTATAGCGGTTCTTCTCTCCCATAGCCGAAAGGCCCATAAAGAGCTTCCCGTACTGGGCAGAGTCTGCTATCTTGTAGCGCAGACCCGTGCCGTAGACGGTACGGCTCTGAAGGTATTTGAACTTGTCTTTTTTGGCCTGTGTGTAAAATTCCATCGCCCATCTTGGATCAAAAAGCTGATGAATATGGCGCAGATGGATAAATGCGTTGTCATCTGTCGGCACATCGCTGACCTGGTCTTTTTCAACCGCACCCTGCAGCCAGGTGATCGTTTCGGGAGTGTCATACTGTATACGGCCGCCGTATTCCATCTCGTCTTTGTCTGTATTGCCGCGTTTTTTTTGAAAAGAACCGAAAGCAGAACCGCTGAACCCCTCTGGCTTCTCGCCAAAATCGACGGTACTCACATCGATAATAGCAAAACTGCTGAGGATAAAAATTTGAAGTAGTAGTAAAAATCGCATATGCGATTATAAGTAAACTTCACTAAGAAGAAGGTAATACGCGCCTGTGTCCCTTAGTAGTCGATGACTAAAGAAGCCAAAAACACCCTGTCTGTACGCTCTTTTGTCACTACTGGTATATTTTTATAGTCTATCTGATAGCTAAGTCCCAAAGAGAAGTTTCCGTTTATCTTGCTGTTTATCGCCGTTTTTGTGTAGACAAAGTAATTGTCGCCATCGTCTAGCTGCGATCGGTAAGTTGCATTTTCACGAAAGCTCAAATTGTCCAGGATCTGCCATACATACTCCACTCCTGCCAGTCCTGAAACATATTCGTTGGTTCCCCCTCCGGCGATGCTATCTTTTGAGTAGAGCGTATTTCCGCTAAGGTTCAACTTTTGTGTGTCGCTTTGGAGCACCTTGTAGCCAAGACCCGGACCCGTGTAAAACTGATAGTCAAATCCCGAAAACCTGTCCTCGCCATACGAGACAAGGTAGTTAAAATAGAGATCTTCGCTCAGGGCTCTGTCATACTGCAAGAGTGCGAGCCACTTGTTGTTGTTTTCTATTCCGTTGTTGCTTGACTGCAGGGCAGTGAGATCTAAGGTTATCGTATTTTTTTTGCGCTTGCGCTCGGCATGAAGGGCCAGGCCGAATTGCGAGGTTTCTGTGTTTCCCTTTGTGTTGCTGTAGGAGAGCTCTGTTTTTGTCTTATAGCGGGCCTCTTCACTGAGCTCTTGTACCTTTTCTATTCGCGCATTAGCCTCTTTGAGCCTCTCTTTTGCCGCGTCTATCTCAAGGACTGCTCTTTGCTGCGCTTCTATGGCCGCTTCCAGTTCTGCTGTGTCGCGCAGGTATTCCGCTTCGCTTGGTTCAGCGCCAAAAAGAGCCGCTGTCAAAAAAAGTGCCAGCCAGAGTTTTCTTTTAAGTCCGAGGGTGTTTGTTCTCTTTTGCATTTTTTCTCTTTAATCTTGAGTTTTATTGAGATGGATGTCCATTTGAGGGAAAGGGATAGAAATCCCTTTTTCATCAAAGGTCAGTTTTACCTTCTCCTGCATATCAAAATGAACATCCCAGAAGTCCTCACTTTTTACCCAGGGTCGAAAAGCAAAGTCTACCGACGACTCTCCCAGCTCAAGAACTCCGACAAAAGGCGCCGGGTCGCTCAGTACGCGCGGATCTGAAGTGATGATCTCTTGAAGAACGGACTTTGCCAGCTTGAGGTCATCGCCGTATCCTATGCTAAACACCAGGTTAAGGCGGCGTGTTTCTTTAGCCGAAAAGTTGGTTATGTTTGCACCGGTTATCGTTGAGTTTGGGATGGTGATGACCTTGTTGTCGGGCGTATGCAGTATTGTTGCAAATAAAGAGATCGCTTCTATCGTTCCCATTTCTCCGCCTGCTGAGACAAAATCACCTACTTTGAAAGGACGAAAAGAGATTAGAAGTACTCCCGCGCCGACATTTCCCAGGGTCCCTTGAAGGGCCAGGCCGATGGCAAGACCCGCAGCACCCAAGATCGCTATAAAGGAGGTCGTCTCAATGCCCAGAGCACTCAACGCAGCCAGAACAACGACTATCATCAATAAAATGTAGACCAGGTTTTCTAAAAATGTCTGAAGTGTGTCATCTACCTTCTTTTTTTTCATCAGAGCAACAAGTACTCTTTGCGTCCGTTTTGCGATCCACGTACCGATCACAAAGATCAGCAATGCCCCAAGGATTTTCAGTCCGTAGTTCAAGCCAAAACCAATGCCCATATCAATATACTCGCTGGTCTTATCCATCACCTGACTGCCATTTTTAACCAAAACAGCACCCGTCTCTTTCAAGCCATCCATTCCCACTCCTATTTTTTCTGCGTAGTCTAACGCTCTCTTGATTAAAAAACAAACTATAAAAACAGCGCAGTTTCAAGGAGCAATCTCTCTTTTAGACTTTGATATCCAAGAGATGCAGAGGAGGAGATTTTTCTTCTTCTTTCTCCTCTCTGTTCTCTTTATTTTTTTCGTTCTCTTCTTCTTCGCGTTTTTTGCGTTCGGCGTCCTCATTTGTCTCAGTGATCTCTTCCGTCGGACGCACGGCCTGAACTTCTTTCTCTTTTTCATTTATTATTGCGGCAGCTGCCAGGTTTTGGAGGTCAAATCTATTATGGATAGCAGTTTTTTCACTGGCGACGATTGCCATCTGTTGGTTGACATAAATCGCACTGCCTACGGGTCCAATCGCCATAATTTCCTTCCTTTTTTTGTGTCAGCGCTCTTTTGAAACGCTCAATGTCTTGTATTTATTGTACAAGACATTCGCTTCTGATTGCACTTTTACCTCACGTCTATTGGTATAATCGACCAAAAAAGAACCGACTTTAGTTGTCGAGAAGTCCACACAGAGCTTGGCGGCGGCATATAGGACCTTTTCGCTCACATTCTGTTTACTGGTTTGGATGATGACATGGGCTGAGGGGATATCTTTCATGTGCATCCAGATGTCACCGGCACGAGCGATCTTCAGCAGCTCGACATTGCCTTTTTTATTTTTGCCCAAGAGTACTTTTTGCCCCTCTATCCAAAAGACTTCATAAGGTTTAGGCGGCTCTTTTTTGGCTTTTTTCTTCTGTGGGGGAAGTAAAAGCTGAAGCTCCTCGTTCGTTTGCGTCAATAGAATATTGGCTTTAAAACGCTCCAAAAAGTCGATCTTCTCGCTCAGACCCTCGCGTTCAATATGTAGATTGAGTGCTTTCTGCTTTGCTTTTTTCGCTCTTTTGAAGAAAATATCGGCTACTTCGGAGGCCTTTCGCGCACCTTCAGGTATCGCCAGTTCTATTTCCTCTGCGTTAAAATCATACAGGCGGACACTCTTCTCGTATGGCTTGATCAGATGCATATTGGCCAGGACGAGTCTGCCCTTTGAAAAGTTATCCTCCGCTTCGCTTGAGAGCTTCTCTTCGCTTTGCAGGCCCTCCAGCTCCTCTCTCATCCGCATGATCTTTTTATCGATACGCGAAGCCTCTATCTTCTGCCTGCTAAGGAGCTGCTCTTGTGTGCGCTGCGTATAGACTGCTTTTAGATACGCCTCAATGTCTGTGATCTCCTCGCCTTCTTTGGGCGTAAAGGTGGGCGAGGCCAGTGCTTCTAGTCTCTCTCCGGGTTTGATCTGCCGGTAGGAATTCATAATGTCGACATGACGAAGGGCATCTACGATGATTTCCTCCTCATCGAGCAAGATGGCATTGGTGTACTTTCCCGTGAACTCCAGCTGCAAAAAGGCTTTATGCGATTTGTAGGCACCGCTTTGGCTCACGCCGATACGCAAGACCTTGTCATTGTTGACGATCTCCAGGCTCACTATATCGCTTCGGCCCAAATATTTCTGAAGCAAAACATCAAAGGGGGCCTGGTAGTGTTTCATCCGAACCGAATCATCTCGCATATAGATAGCGCTCTTGCTTTTTTGCAGATCAAAATAGATGTCATGGTGTCCGTCAAAAACGATTTTGATGATATTGTCGCCCACCCGATGTGCCGCGGCAATACGTTTGTACTGTTTCAAATAGTCCGCGATCTGTTTAAAGGCATAAAATTTCATAGATAATTCCTCGCTATAGCGGAAGTTTAACACAAGGGCGCTTCTAAAGGGGCCTTCTATAAAGAAATTCGCAGGCTTGTTTTGCTATAATCGCCAACAAAAAAGCTAGCACATTCGCTATTTATAAGGCAGACTATGGGACAGACGATAACCGAAAAAATATTTTCTGAGCATGTAGGCAGGAAAGTCTACGCGGGTGAGATCGTGCGTTCACCGATCGATATGATTATCGGAAACGACATCACAACTCCGATCTCGATTAAAGCATTTGAACAAAGCGGTGCAGAGAAACTCGCAAATCCGGACGGCTTTTCTCTGGTCTTGGACCATTTTATCCCGGCAAAAGATATTGCTTCTGCAAACCAGGCAAAGATCAGCCGTGAGTTCGCCTACAAGCATGATCTCAAAAACTATTTTGACGAAAAAGATATGGGGATAGAACATGCCCTCCTTCCTGAAAAAGGGCTTATCGTTCCAGGCGATGTTATCATCGGTGCGGACTCGCACACCTGTACCCACGGAGCACTCGGAGCATTTTCAACAGGCATGGGTTCTACCGACCTGGCCTTTGCAATGATCACGGGAGACAACTGGTTTAAAGTACCCGAGTCGATCAAGGTCATCTTCACTGGCGAACTGCGCCCTTACGTCTACGGAAAAGACCTTATTCTCGAGCTGATCCGTCAGATCGGCGTGGATGGTGCGCTTTACCAGACACTTGAGTTCTCGGGATCGACGATTGCAAACTTGGACATGGACAGCCGTTTCAGCCTGTGCAATATGGCCATTGAAGCCGGCGCAAAAAACGGTATTATTGCCGTAGACGATACGACAAGAGCTTTCCTTGCAGACAAGAAACTCGCTCGTGCATCCAAAGAGTTCTACTCAGATGAAGACGCTAAATACGTGAAGGTCATTGAGATCGATGTCAGTTCTTTGGAACCCGTCATTGCCTACCCCTCACTTCCTTCAAACGGAAAACCCCTCAGCACTGCCGTTAATGACAAGATCCATGTGGACCAGGTCTTTATCGGTTCATGCACCAACGGCCGCTTGAGTGATCTTAAGGTCGCCGCAGAGATACTAAAAGGCAAACGTGTCGCACGCCGAACGCGTCTTATCATCACGCCCGCTACACAGCAGATCTTGAAAGATGCCGAGAAACTGGGCTACATCGAGACACTGATCGATGCCGGCGCGGTTGTCTCCAACCCGACATGCGGTGCCTGTTTGGGCGGATATATGGGTATCCTCGGAGACGGAGAGGTTGCTATAGCGACGACAAACCGTAACTTTGTGGGCCGCATGGGTGCGAGAAGTTCAGGCATCTACCTTGCCAATTCTGCCGTTGCCGCCGCTTCGGCGATCACGGGCTATATCAGCGATCCCTCCGATATAAAGTAAGTCTTTACTCCGCGATTTCAGCGCTTTGTACTCTGTTCCGGCCATCTGCTTTGGCCTGATAGAGAGCCTGGTCCGCCAGGTCAATCATATCCGCAACAGACATCCCATCTTTTATCTCGACTACTCCAAAGGACGCCGTGATAGGACGACCTGTCATTTTTACATTCTGCTCTATTGCACTTCGTATGCGTTCTGCTACGTTCAATGCCGTCTGCAGCTGTGTATGCGGGAGTAAAACAGCGAACTCTTCTCCTCCGTAGCGTGCAAGCATATCGACTTTTCGCACGGCTTCCAGGCTCTCTTTTGCCACATACTGAAGCACCAGATCTCCCTCAGAATGCCCGTACGTGTCATTGACCTCTTTGAAATGGTCCAGGTCGAACAAGATAAGACAAAACGACTCTCTTTGTCTTTCGTATCGTGCATACAGATGTTCAAACTGGGGCATAAACGCGGCCCTGTTGTTCAGTCCCGTCAAGCTGTCCGTAGCGGCTTCTAGGGATTTGTCCTTGTAGAGTTTTTCCAGCTGCTGGTTTGCCGCTTTAAGTTTTTGACCCTGCTTGGAGATGATCTCTTGATAGTTCCGATTGTTGTGCACATAAATAAAGATAAAAACACTCACTAAGATCTGCACCATTATCAACTTGAAAAGTTCCATGTTGCTAAGCTCTGCCATACCGTGATAAAAAAGAACTATCCCGATAAAAGAGCCTCCAAAGAGCAGGGCAAGGACGACAAGTTCTTTGAACGGACGCAGAATAATGCTGATGAGAGGAAGAAAGATAAAGAAAATCGTGCTCTCCAAAGCGCTCTCGTTGCAAAGCAGATTCCAGTAGATAGGCAGTGCCATAGAAAAGATGAAGATCCGGCTAGAAAAAGAATAGCTCACGACTGAGTAGTAGGTGTTCAGCAATAGCAAAGCCGATACGAGTGCAAATAAAAGCTCCGAATAGGCCAAGAGAGGCGGAGAAAAAATATAGTCAAACACCCCCAAAAAAAGTGCCGCAAACATTACACTTTTCAATATCAGCCTGTAAACTTTTGTCTCAAGCCTTCCTGTTGTAAACCACTGTGAAATACTTATCATTGTAACCTTTGTATATAATGTAAATCATATCATAAAACATAGCTTCTAGTCGATAAAAGCGCACTTTTTTGCTATAATTAAGAACTTATACTTTTTAGGAAAGACATGAACTTAACCCATTTAGATGAAAATGACCGGCCAAAGATGGTCGATGTTTCTGAAAAGACAGCAAGTACGCGCGTCGCCATAGCAAGCGGAGAGATCTCTATGAGCCGGGAAGCTTTTGATGCAATCGTTCAGCAAAAGACCAAAAAAGGACCGGTTCTTCAGACGGCCGTTATTGCCGCCATCATGGGCGTAAAAAAAACAAGTGAACTCATCCCGATGTGCCATCCGCTGAATCTCTCAGGGATTAACTGTGACGTAGAAGAACTTCCTTCTCTGCCTGGCTTCAAGCTCTTTGTCACGGCCAAGCTGACGGGGCAGACCGGAGTAGAGATGGAAGCGCTGACTGGGGTCGGCATCGGTCTTTTGACGATCTATGACATGGTAAAAGCCATTGACAAGTCTATGGTCATCTCAAAGATACAGCTTGAATCCAAAGAAGGAGGAAAAAGTGGTAACTATAAACGAACTTGAGCACAAACTCGAACTTGAATATCCCTGCTCCTGGTGCTACAAAGTGATCTGTGAGCATGAAGATCACACCAAAGAGGCTGTTTTTGATGTGATCTCAGAGCGTATCCATAAGCTGACCCACTCCAATAGCAGTAAATCGGGCAAGTATATCAGTATGAATTTAGAACTTTTAGTGCAAAATGAGGATGATAGAAACTTTATCTATGAGGCGCTCAAGGCGCACCAAAAAGTAAAAATGGTTTTATAGCAGATGACAGTGTCAAGAGCTTCATCTTTTCGGCACAGTCTCTACACTTTACAAGGATGATTATGAACACTGAACAATTAGAACGCGACCTTTTGGACAAATGTGCACAGTACAAGCTTCAAAAACTTGACGTTCCCGCAAAAAAAGCGGCTGTTTCTGACCTTTTCGAGCATCTCAATACCAAATGGGCCCTTGATGTCACGCAACTCAGCAGCCAAGAGCTTAAGAGCGTAGCATCGTCCATCCTGACCGAGGCGACAAGAGATCTTAACGGTGAGCTTCAGGAGCTGCTTTTACAAAAAGAGCGCATTCAATGGCAGCTTGACAAAAAAAGCCATGAGCTGCAAAATGTCAAACATCAGTTTTTCAATCTCATCGAAGACCTTATCAAAGAGCGCAATCCGCAAAGCGGAACCATCGCAAAACTTCATAGTGTTGAGCTTCAGTACCTGGACCTCTTGAACCTTCTCGAGGAGATGGTAGAGTCGGCGATTATCACCACCTTGGAAAAAGGCACCAATATCGAAGAGACGCTTGAAGAGCTCGCCAAAGAGATCACGCTTCAAACCCTCGATGAAGGGATCATCTCCGCGATCAGGATTCGCTACGTTATTACTACCATCTTGAAAACTGCCATCAGTGTTGCCGAAGCCACACCAAACTCGGCGCATATGATACTCGAAGGGACGATCAAAGGAATGCGCTCCGGCCTTATCCGCGCGCTTGACCGGTTTAAACAGAAGTTTATGTTTACTCCCGATGAAGCGAAGATGGTACTGATCGAAGATCCACATGATCTTTACAATGAGCTTCACCATACGGATGCTCTCTTCATCCAAAGCATCGAAGCACTTGCGGCACAGAGTTCGCCAAATATCAAAGCGGTGCTCGAAGAGATTGTTTCTGATATACGTTATGATATGCAAGAACTCGTCCTTATCTCCAAAGAGACCCTTGAAATACTCGGAGACAAACTCTCCCAGCTTGCCAAAGAGGCCATGCAGAAAAGTTCTAATCTGCTTCAATCCAAGCAGGCGCAGGATGCCAAAAAAATGGGGGTGCGGGCCTGGAATGTTGCCCGCTCTGTTATTGACGGTGCTATAAAAGGCGCCAAAGACGCTATAGACAAAAAATAAGGTTACTCAATGAACATACTAAAACAGATCAAGATTAAAACGCGCCTCTATCTTCTTGGCTTCATCGCGCTGCTTGCTATTTTAATGATCTTTTTCAGCAATCAGATGATGATGGACTCCCTCAACTACGAGCAGACGAAGATCAAAACAGTTGAAAAGATAAACATGAACTACATTAAGATGCTCAGCGCCATCCGCGGGTATCAGCTCTTTGTTCTTGACGATGACAAGGCACTCTATCTGTCCATACATAAAGAGCTCTTTGACGGGATAGAAGAGCTTGAGAACATTCTTGTCGACAGTGAAAACAAAGACCTCCTCGAAGAGATCCGTTCAGGTGTTGCCAACTGGCATAAGAACAATCTCATTCGTGCAGAATTGAGCGAGAAGAAAGATTACATGGATTTTGATGAGTGGTATGATTCTAAAGAGAGGGAGGTGATGTCCACTGTCCTGACCGCATCAAAAAAAGCCAACAAAGAGATTCTGGTTAAACTCTCACAGCTGCAGACAAATGTGACAGAACATGCGCAGAGCAGTATTGAGAGACACAAGACACTGATGCTGATCTCCATACTTGTTATCGCTGTTGTTATTTTGATCCTGGTCACCTTCATCTCACTCTCAATCAACCAGTCTCTCTCTTCCATCGGCAAACAGATCAAGGCGATCGCTGACTCAAAAGAGCTTTCAAAAGTCATCAAGGTCGAAGGTAAAGATGAGCTTCTTGATGTCGCTGCTGATATAAATGTTCTTCTGCAGGTTATCAATCAAACTGTCATCAAGGCCAAGGCGTCTTCTATTGAAAATGAGACCCTCATAGAAAAACTCGAAGTAATTATGAACGTAATGCGGAGCAAAACAGAAGAGACTCTGGTGATCGCAAATAACACAGAGGCCAAAAATCTCGACATCTTAAGCCTGGTAGATGCCTCTAAAAACTCTTCGGAAGAGGGGAAAATACACATCACGCAGACCTCTGAAAATCTTTCAAATGCCAGAAATACGATCTCCAATATGGCACATATGGTAGAGAGTTCCACCCAGACACAAACCGAACTCTCCCACAAACTCTCCTCCTTGACCCAGGATGCAGAGCAGACAAAACAGATACTCTCCGTTATCAACGATATCGCAGACCAGACCAACCTGCTAGCCCTGAACGCAGCTATAGAAGCCGCACGCGCCGGGGAGCATGGCCGAGGGTTTGCAGTCGTTGCCGACGAGGTCAGAAAGCTTGCCGAAAAGACTCAGCACTCGCTAGTTGAGATTCAAGCCTCCATTAACCTGATCACACAGGCGATTATCGAAGTGGGCTCACAGATTGATGAGAACACCAAAAACATCTCCAAGCTGTCGGCATCCTCGCAAGAGGTGGATGAGCAGATGATACGCAGCGTCAATGCGATGCAGAAAACAGCGCAGGTCTCTGATACCCAGGTCAAACAGATGAACAGCGTGACGAAAAACGTAGATGAAATGGCCACCACTGTCAAATCACTCAACTACATTGCCGAAGTCAACCAGGAAAATGTCCAGCAGGTCGCGCAGTTAAGCCACGCGATCAGAGCATCTATGAACGAGCTTCAAGAGCAGTTAAATATCTTCAAATCATAAAAAAATCGCGCGTTATCAAGAAGTCTTTACGGACCTAGTTTAGCGCCAAAATCTCTGCTCTGGGTTTTTCGTACCGTGCAAAGCCGTTTCCTTTGATGACCCTGGCGATCAGACGGCTGTAGACTTCACGCATTTGTGAATATCTTGTCAATGTCGGTGCAGCCGTCAAGCCTGTAAAGACCTTGCCTTTTGCGCGGTAATGTGCACGAAGTTTGCGAAACTCTTTGTACGAATAGTGGCGATTCAAGTTAAGCATATATGAGGCGATAGAATTATCCAGATTCTTGAAGATGCGAAGCTTGTGCCGTGCATCTTCATCGCGTCCGTCAGGAATAATGCCTATCTTTCCCCAGGTCCACTCTCCGAAAATATTATTTCCCTCGCGGGTAAAACGGCTTTCTCCCCACGCACTCTCAATCGCCGACTGCGCCAAGACCAGCGAGACGGGAATGGTGTCTATCTTTTCCAGATACTCCCCCTCGTTGTACATCTGCCTGATACGGTACTTTTTTTTCAATCTGATCAGACGTACAATATCCGATCGGGAGCGGAAACTGTTGGTAAAAAGATATTTTTTGAAAAACTTTTTGATAAATATTCTATCTGAGAGGATATCCTTCTGCGCACTTTTTATCTTAGGCAGAAGAATATTGACAAAGGCCGCTTTTTTCTTCTTGGTCTCGTTGATATTGTAGTACTCTTGTGTGAAACCTGACTGACTGGCTTCTAACAATACGGCACTCAATACAAGTGTGATTAGCATCTGTTTAATCAAAAAAGCTCCTGATTCTTTGGTGACTCCGTATGTAACAGAAGACACCTTTTCAGTGGTAAGTACTCTGTAGGATTTAATTTATCTCTGTTGTGAAAACTTTTCTAACGTCTCCGGTAAAGGTAATTATACCATTTTCTAAGCCAAGATAAAGTTCAGCAGCGCTTTTTGGTTTTACTTTCATCGTGTTTGCGACACCTGCATTTTGATTGGCCATATAAAAACAGGCGGCCATGCCGGTACCGCAAGCCAAGGTCTCATCTTCCACCCCGCGTTCGTATGTACGTACACGGATATGGTCTTTTTCTATGGAAGCAATATTGACATTGGCATTGTATTCCTGGCGCAAAATCTTGGCTTCTTGCAGATCAAAGGCATTGATATCTGCATCAAATGTCACCAGATGCGGCACACCTGTGTCGATAAGCCACCATCTTTTTCCGTATTTCTCGATCTCTTTGTCCAGTATCTTCGGAGGGGTCAGATCACTCTGCACGCGATTTCCGCTCACCGTGCAGCCAATCTCTCCGGCAAGGGTCAAAAAACGCATCTGTGCCGGAGCCAGGCCATTTTCAAAGGCATAGTGTGCACAAGCGCGGCTTCCGTTGCCGCACATCTCGGCCGAACTGCCGTCCGCATTGTAAAAACACCACTCAAAATCAAGCGTTTTATGCGGAACAAGGACGATCAGTCCGTCTGCACCTATGCCCTCTTGTCGGTGACAGAGCACTTTAGCCAAAGAAGAAAAATCTTTTTTTATAAAGGTATGGAAAATAACAAAATCATTCCCGCTTGCCGTGTATTTTGCAACCTGCATAAACACTCTCCTATTTGTATCTGTTCTTGTAGTCTGTTTTTTCTTTTATTCTATCAACAAAGGCCTCACACTCCGCTTGAAGATGCTTCAAATTCGAACTGTTGTCGATGATCGAGCTTGCGCGCTTCTTCTTCTCGTCTATGTTCATCTGCGAGTTTATGCGTATCTTTGCCTCATCTTCGTTCAGTTTGTTTCGCTTCATATAGCGCTCCAGCTGGATATGAGGCGGAGTGTAGACAACAACACTCTCTTTGATATCATAGGCGCCGTTTTCAAAAAAGAGGGGGATATCTATCAGGTAGGGAAACTCCCGTGCATCATAGATCTTGGCACGTTTTTCTATCTCTTTGCGGATCAGCGGATGGATAAAGGCTTCAAGCTCTTTTTTTTTGCTTACGTCGTTAAAGATGATCTCGCCCAAGGCGGTGCGCTGCACCTTGCCTTTCACCACAAACTCTTCGCCAAACATCTGGACAATCGTTTCATGGTGCAGATCCAAAAGCTCGTGGGCGATAGCGTCGGCATCGATCACCTGGATCCCATACAGCTTCATAATGCTGGCGACGGTGCTTTTTCCTGTGGCTATTCCGCCGGTAAGGGCAATCGCGTAGTCATAAAGCGCCATTAATTTCTAATGATGCCTCTATAAGCCGAACGGATATAGTTTGGCATCGCGAAACTTGACGTATGGATATCGCAGTTATAGTAGGAGAGGCCGTCGATCAGATCACTGCGCTGCAAGATCACATCGGCTGTCGGATGGTACTCTTTGCTTGCTAAGATCATTGTCTTGTCCTGAGCAAAATAAGGCATTACGATCTTGAAGTAACCGCCAAGAGCACCGATCTGCTCTTTTGAGACAGTCTCATCCTCCAAGGTAGCGTTCAAGCAAGAAACCAGGCCGTCGTCTTTGACGATACGGTTAAGGTGGGCATAGGTTGCGCGCGAGATCGCCGCCGCTGAGTCGATCAAAACGACATCGTAACTGCTGTCGGCACTGCTGCCGATACTATCTAGCCCACCCTGCGTAACAACAAGACCGCTATGACGTTCTAACTCTTTTTTGATTCCCTCTGCATTGTCGCTGATCAGCAACAGGCTTTTAGGCGACTTGTGTGAACAGACAGGAACATGTACCATCATCTCATTATAAACGAACGCTTTACTCATCTTATCTTCCTGGATTCAAAACTATATTGATTTTTAATTATCGGGATTTTAGCATTTTAGGATTAAAGCGTTTTTAAGAGAACACTCTAAGTTCCGCGACTTATGCTATAGCGCCTTTTGTCTGCTTGTATAAATTACAGATAACGGCAGATCTCACTCATTGGAAGACGTGTTTTTGCAGGCTGTTCATTAACCCGGTAACCAAAGGTCACGATCAAGACAGCAGACTTCTCTTTTCCGTCAAGACCCAGAATCTTCTCGACTCCGCTCTGATCAAAACCTTCGATCGGACAGCTGTCTATCCCCTCTGTTGCCGCATATGTCATCATGTTGCCCGCCGCGATATAGGCCTGCTTGGCCGCCCAGTCTTTGTAAAAGCTTGGATTCCCCTCTGCCTTGGCACCCAAGAAGTCGGCATATAACTTCACATAGACATCAAGCATCTCCTGGGGCATATCTTTGCGTTTGAACATCTTTTCGACATAAGCAGAACCCGGTTCGATAAGCTTGTTCTTCGTCACAAAGACAAGAAGGTCGCTGCAGCTGGTGATCTGTACCTGGTTCCAGCAAAAGGGGCGGAGGGTTTCTTTAAGCTCTTGAGACTGCACGACGAGAAGCTCCCATGGCTCCATCCCAAAAGAAGAAGGGGAGAGACGTCCGACTTCCAAAATATTTTCAAACAGTTTTTCGGGGATCTTTTCGCCCTCTTTAAAAATTTTGCAGGCATGTCTAAAATTCATCGCCTCTAGAAAATCCATCATTAAGTCCTTTTGCTAATCTTCCAGCATTTTAGCCATAATACTTACAGGAAAGCTTGAAGCGAGCGTTCTATACTCATGATCGACATAAGCGAAGGATTCCCTTGCATGCATAAGACTTGAGCGCATCTGTTCAAGCTGCTGCATGATAGGCACACTGAAAGCGGAGACATTCTTTCGCACCTTCTGCTCCAGATGCGTCAAAAAGGCATAGAATGCTTTGGCCTCTGAGCTGTCTACACTCCCCAAGGTAGGGAAATCGCTGCAGTGCGCTCTGATATAGCATTCAAGCTCCTCATAAAATGCTCTGTCATGTGCCATCAAAGGCTCTAGCTCCCTCATCATCGGAAGAAGACTCTGAAAATGTGTCTGTACCACCTGCTGCAGCGTATAAGACTCTCTCTCAAGCTTCTGACGTTTGCTCATCCATATGATATAAAAAACAGAGATTGTGATAAAAAAGAGAAGAAACGAAAAACCCAACATAGAGAGAACCGGCATGTTTTTATCCTTTTGAATTATTTAATTAATTCTAACCAATTAAAACTGAAACCGGTATATATATTCTAAATTAACTCCGCCCTCGTCTTTTCTAAAAGTTTTGCAAGCGCTTCATACCTGCTGTTATGCTCGCTCTCAAAACATCCCAGCAGCACCCTGTATTTTTCATAATTTTTCCACACTCTGTCCGAAGAGAGTGGCCGGCCGCGTTTTATCAGCTCAAAGGAGACAGCGGCATTGATAAAGCCTTTGAGCAGCTTCATCTCCTTGTTATCCTCAAAGCGCCGCGGAAACCAGATCTCCTCTAAGGCCTCATGCGCGTCATAGTAACGCGTCTCATTGATGCAGACAACAAACTCATCCAGAAGTTCTTTTTGGCTACTCATCCTTATCGTCCAGTATCTGAAAGTGTTTACGCCAATAGCCGCGTCCGCCTTTTAAAGAGATGCAGTGCTGCGCGGGGAATCTTCTTTTGTACTCCTCCAGCCTGTTCATCGTCGCTTTTCCGCTGTCGCAGTAAAAGACAAAGACGGAACCTTCTGCCTCCTCTTTCAATTCTACGGGATTGTAGGTCACGGTATCTGCATGCTCTATAGGGCTGAGTATGGTGTCGATGAGAAGGACTTTTATCCCCTTCTTTTCGAGTGCGGTCTTGTTGCGTAGGAACTCTTCTTGAGTCCATTCATTTGGAAATTCTCTCTTCATTGTCTGCTCTAAAAATAATTTTAGCCAAGAATATCGAATTTATCCCAAAGCAATCGCATGCAAATGCACAAACACGCCAAACTTTATCTCTTATTTAGATATACTTTTTTCAAAAAAAAGCTGATGGCAAAAAAGAAAAAAAAACTACTCAAATATAACCAGATCATGCGTGCTTTCTTTGACGGAGACGGATTTGACGAGGGAATCACCCGTGTTCCTCTGGACAACCTCATCGAACTCGCACAGTTTATAGGACTGCAAAATATCGAGCTCAAGCCTGATGCACTTATCCGTGCCTTCAGGCGTGTCTGGAGTGAAGCCGACGTTGAGCCGCGCCAGAATATCGTCCACTACTTCAAAGAGCTGGGGAAGGTCTTTACCGGAAGCGGCGAGAAACAGAACTCTCCCGAAAAAACAGAAAAGATCGAAAGCCTTTTGGACCAGCTTAGCCTCAACGAAGAGGAGGCCAGAGAGCTTCGCACTGCTTTTATGGAAGAGAGAACGAAACGCATCTCTTTTGCAAAGATGGAAAAAGCCCTCTACAAGATCCGCTTGAAACAAAAGCTTCACGCCATTGAAAAGAGTCTGGACCTGCATATCAGCGAAGACAACTGCATCGAATTTTTCGCGCCGATCGCCTTTAGCTATGCAGACGAAAGCTTTTCAAAAATCCTGCAGATCAGCTCCGAGAGCCTCTCCTTCACCTTCTTACAGGAGTCGAGTCCGCAAGAGCTTCTAGTAGCGCTTCAGGAGCAAAAAGAGATACTAAAGAAGCAAAAACAGCAAGAGTCGGATCGCTTTATGGCCTCGCTTCCCTCTCCTCATCCCTACCTTAGCGATGAGGAGATCCTACAGGCACTCAAGACAATGCCTCCTGAAAACGAAGCGTTTGAACACACGCCACTGAGTGAAAAGACGCTGAAAGCCATTTTTGGCAGACACTTCAACACCCACGCCGTAAAGCTCCTGGACTTCAATCTTATCCTCCACAATGAGGCCTCTTTAACGTATGAAGGAGAGCATTTTGTTTATGACGCCGCCAGCGAGCTTCCTCTTGATGAACTTCTGCCTCGTTTGTGGAAAGGCGAGAAGATAGAGCTTAGTAACGACAGCGCACTGATAGAGAGCGCCTTCAAAGAGGAGCTGAACGAGCTGATCGATGACTGCGAAGAGTCCGCTACGATCTTGGAGATGGACCGCAAAGAGATTTCCGCTTTTGTACTCAAAGAGCTTCACGGCTATCTCGGACGCGATCTGCATATCCCGGCAAAAGCAGCCCGTCAGATACTCTACACCTTCAATTCCAGCATAGAAAAGCTCAAACTAAAAAAACAGCGCGAAGCCCTGCTGGCACGCACCATACGCGACTTCAAAAACCTCTTCCCTACCGCCCGGGAACTGCGGCGAAAACTGATCTTTCATGTAGGTCCGACCAACAGCGGAAAGACTTACACCGCGATGAAAGCCCTGGAAAAAGCCGACACCGGATACTACCTCGCTCCCTTGAGACTTCTTGCGCTGGAGGGGTATGAAAACCTCAAACGTGACGGAATCGCCGCCTCATTGATCACAGGAGAGGAACAGATAGTCGATGAGTATGCGACGCACATCAGCTCAACGATAGAGATGCTCAACTTCAATATCGATGTGGATGTCTGCGTGATCGATGAAGTCCAAATGATCAGCGACAAAGACCGAGGCTGGGCCTGGGTCAATGCCATCATCGGCGCCCCGGCGAAAAAGGTCTATATGACAGGCTCCCCCGACGCTTTGCAGGCTATAGAAGCCTTGGCGCAGTGGCTGGACGAAGAGCTCGAAGTCGTCTATTTCGAGCGGATGAACCCCCTCTCGGTGATGCAGAGTGCGACGCCGTTGAACCAGATCGAACCTCAGACCGCTGTCATCGCCTTTTCTCGCAAAGATGTACTTCAGCTCAAACAGCAGTTGAGCCGTCAGTACAAGGTCTCCGTCGTCTACGGAAATCTCTCGCCCGAGGTCAGACGCGAAGAGGCGCGCCGTTTCAGAGAAGGCGAGACCGAGGTACTGGTGGCCACGGACGCCATCTCTATGGGACTCAATCTTCCTATCAAGACGATCCTCTTTTCAAAAGACACGAAGTTTGACGGAGAACGCCGCCGAACACTTCAGCCCAGCGAGGTCATTCAGATCGCAGGCAGGGCCGGACGTTATGGCATGGAAGAGAAGGGGTATGTGGGTGCATTGACGCCGGCTATATTGCAGACTGTGCATGAACAGTTTCACAAGCCGCTCAAAGATATCACCCTGCCGCTGAATGTTATGGCCAACCTGGAGCATATCCTGCTTGTCGGAAAGATCCTCGAGACAAAAAACCTTGAAGAGATCCTGCACTTCTTTATCAAGCATATGACCTTTGACGGCCCTTTCCGCGTAGCTAACCTGGAGACGCTGATCGAGATCGCACGCTATACCGACGCTTACGATCTGGATCTGAGCAGCAAGTACCACATGGCCTGTGCGCCGCTCTCCACCCAGTCGCCCTATCTGGTCGAGGTCTTCTCCTCATACATATCGCATATGCACCGCCAGGAGCCTGTACCCTATCAAGAGAGCAAGCTCTACGGCGATTATGCTGACTCGATGGAGACCCTGCTGCATATTGAGGATCTGGTCAAGGAAGTCTCGCTCTATCTCTGGCTCAACTACCGTTTTCCCGAGATCTTTCCCGAGAGCGAAAAGGCAAGGACCGCACGAAAGCGGCTGAACGACTACATCGAAAAGACCCTTAAAAATGCGCAGTTTGTCCCGCGCTGCCGTATCTGTACCAAACCGCTGGCACTTGACTCCGCGCACGCGATCTGCAGCAGCTGTTTTCGAAAGAAACGCCATCTCGCGCCTCAAGAGCAAAACGAGCGGGCAAAACCGCGTACCTACTCCAAGAGGTCCCGATAGTCATATTTGACCGGGTCCACGTAGATCTTTCCCTCTTTGCGTAGCACTCTGTCGTCTTGTCCCACCAGCCGTTTAAAGCGGTTTTTTATTCTTTGGCTTTTCACCGATTTGTAATTTTTAAGTTTTAAAAAGCGTTTCAGACGCATTGGTTCGCTGTGCAGAGCCTCTACATCGACGACGTCATTGACCGTCTCGTCCACAAACTTCTGTTCAATGTGGGGCAGAAATTTTGAGGTGATCGTATGCAGAAGTTGTTTGAGCTGCTCATCACGCTGCTTGTAGATCTCTTCTATCTTCTTTTTCTCTTCTATGAGCATCATCTCTTTTTGGTCTCGCAGCGCACTGTTTTTCTTCTGAAGTTCTTGGATCTTCTCTTTCAGGCTTTTATTCTCATCTTCGATGTAGGCATAATATTTGTCATTTTGCATCTCTTCTTTCGGCTGAGCCTGCTCATCAATGAGAACGTGCTTAATCCCGTGTTCGATCACACAGTCCAGACTCCCTCGGCGTATGCGGTTGTGGATCGCCTCTTTGGAGACCTTAAACTTCTCTGCTGCTTCTGCTACACTCAGTTTTGCCATAATCTTCCCTTTTATGTCGCGCACATCTTGATCATTGTATTGACAAGCCGCATGTCCAGATGTGTGCTCATATGCTCTTTCATGATCTTGATCGCCTCGAAACTTGTCATTGCGTCCTTGTAGGAGCGTTTTGTCGTCAGCGCATCAAAGACATCACATACCGCGATAATACGCGGAAATAAAGAGATCTGCTTATCCGTCAGCCCGTCAGGATAGCCCTTTCCGTCGAGCTTTTCGTGATGGCTTCTGATGCCCGCAAGGATGCGTTTGTCCGTGATCCCCATCGCCAGCGCAATCTCATGGCCTGTCCCCGGATGCTTCTTCATCTTCTCAAACTCCGCGTCGCTGAGCTTGCCGTTTTTATTGATGATCTCCCAATCTACACGGCTTTTCCCCAGATCATGCAGCATTGAGGACATCCCCATATCTTCAAGATCCTTGTCTTTGAGTCCGATAAACTTTGCAAGACTGAGTGAATAGATGCTGACATTGATGGAGTGCGTATGTGTGTAGTAGTCATGCGCGGCGATCTGCATGATCGAAGAGAGTGTGGCTTCGTTTTGCAAGGCCAGGCTGACGAAACCGTTCACAATTGCCTGGCTTTTTTGCATATTTCCCAAGGCATCGGGGTTACGAAAAAGCTCATCCATGACCTCGGATGCCTTCTCATAAACGATACTTGCCTTCTCGGAAAAAGAGATATCAGGACTGTTCGCTATGTTTAGCAGGTGCCGCTGCGCATAGAGTTTGTACTTCTCATACTCTTCATCAGCAATGAAAACGGTCTCTATCTCACGCAGACGCACCTTGTTATTGCTGTTAACAACACTGTCGCTCTGTAAGAAAAGCGACATGACTGTTTTTGTCGCATTACTCTCATAAACACTGAAATCTACTTTGGCACCCTCTGTGAGAAGACGTTTGTCAATCGACTTATAGCGCATGCTTTTTTTCTCTTGCATCGTGGCTTCTTTTAGCGAAAATTTTCAAATACCAAAGGCGCGTCCCACTCCATCGCCCGGATCAGTTTCATCGCTTCTTGAAGGTCGTCCAGGTTTTTCCCCTTGACACGGATGTGGTCGCCCTCAAGTGTCGCGGTGACCTTCATCTTTTGTATTTTGATCTCGGAAATGATCTTTTTTGCCTCTTTTGACTCGATATAGTCAACGATCTTAAAGACCTTTCGTCTGTCGCCTCCGCTGGCATCGATGACGCTTGTCTTCTCCAAAACCTTGGAGCTCAGCTCCCGCTTGAGAAGCCTTCCTATAACGATGTCTTCAAGAGCTTCAAGCTTATTGTCGCTTGAGCTGGTCAAGGTCAATGTCTTTGCTTTTTCATTGTAGTCAATATCGGCGGTAAGCCCCTTAAAATCATATCTGCTTACCACTTCTTTTTCTGCTTGCATGATCGCATCTTTGAAGTTTTGCATATTTATCTTTGCTGAGATGTCGAAGGAGTGTTCTTTTGCCATGAGTATTACCTATTTTTATATGAGTATATCAGTTTCAAACTTATGAAAATATATTTATTTTATTTGCAATCTCTTTTTCCTGTGTTATAATCTTAATATATTACTAAAAAGTACGCGGAGTCTTCATGTTCAAGCAATTATTAAAAAATGCCAGTATCAAACAGCGCATCAACTATCTCCTGACAATTGTCACTGTATCGGTAATCGGTGCGTCGATATTCGCATTTTTCACCTTAAGCAGTATTGGGAACCAATATAACAGTCTTCAAAACCATTCAACAGCGGGCGCGATGGAGACGCTTCATATTGAAAAGGACCTTAATTATATCAGCCGTACAACACGCGATATTCTGCTCGGCGGAAACTATGAAAAAGATATGCAAAAACTCAAAGAACACATGGAAAACATACGCAACTCTTTTGACAAACTGACAACGACTATTGATGACGAAGCCTCGCTTGCCCTTATCCAAGAGGCAAAAGACAGCACTCTGATCTTTCTAGAAAACTCATACAAGATGATGGACGGCCTCACCAAAGAGCAGATCGACAACAACATCATCGAAAACTACAAAAAGTACCAACAGACGCTTACTCCTTATGCAAACACATCGCGCGATGCTTTCAAAAAGGTGATCCAGCTTAAAGAAGAAGAGTTGAGCAACGCTTCGGCAAGCATGAATAATGAACTCAATTTTTATAAGATCTTCTTTCTTGTCACCGGTTTTGTCATAACCGCCTTTGTCTTTGTTTTTGCCTCATCCGTACGAAGCTCTATCACAAATGCACTGGCAGCTTTCACGCAGATCATGCGAAAATCTGCAGACGGTGATTTTTCCAAGACACAGATCAATGAAAAAGACGATACCGAGCTTGGACAGATGAACCTTGCTCTGCAAAAACTCCTGCACCAAGTCGACTTTTTCATCAAAGAGATCAATGTCTCCTTTAGCAATGCCACAAAAGGGAACTTTGACAGATGCATCTCAAAAGAGGGGATGCACGGAGAGTTTACCGTTGCTATTGAAAATATCTGTGCGAGTTTGAACATCATGAAAAATGAAGAAGCGAAAAAGCGCCGTGATGCCCTCAATTCAGATTTGAGTGCACTAAGCGGAAGTGTCATGAAAAGCCTTGGCGTCATCCAAGACGATCTTCAAACCGATATCCAAGGGCTTAAAGACGTCACTACCGCTACCAAAAAAGCAGCAGACCTGAGCAACAACAGCCGCCATGATATCGAGAGCATCGTCTCTGAACTTCAGCGTCTCATGGAGCATACTGCTAACAATAATGAAGCGATCGCTTCGCTTGCGACACAGGTCTCCGATATCACCTCTGTCATCCAGCTCATCACAGATATTGCCGATCAGACCAACCTGCTTGCACTTAACGCGGCAATCGAAGCTGCCCGGGCCGGTGAGCATGGACGCGGCTTTGCTGTAGTTGCAGACGAGGTGCGAAAGCTGGCAGAACGCACCCATAAGGCGACCAGTGAGATCTCTGTCTCAATCAAATCGCTTCAACAGGAGATGAATGACATCCAGACCAGCTCTGAGCACATGAGCGACGTCGTCGAGAGTTCAAGCCAAAAGATCACCAATTTTGAAAGCACGATGATAGAGCTCAACGATAGTTCGACCAAGATCGTGGACTATTCTTACAATATGGAAAGCAGTATCTTTGTCGTCCTTGCCAAGATCGATCATATCATCTACAAGTCCAATGCTTACAATACGATCATCACAGCGACCCCGCAACTCAAGATCAGTGACCACCACGGTTGCCGCCTGGGCAAATGGTACGATAATGAGGGCGCCACGCGATTTGCAGACACTGCGGCGTATAAACAGCTTCCTCGACCGCACAAGATCGTACATGACACGGCAAATAAAAATGCTTCCTATCTCAGTGATGGAATTGATGACAGCCATGTTGAAGTCGGAGGAGAGATCATCGCACGTTTTGAAGAGATGGAAAAAGCAAGTAGCGAGCTCTTTGTCCTGCTTGATAGCATGCTAAGAGAAGCCAAAAAGTAGTAACTAGAGACTAAGTCCTTCCGCCTTCAAAACGAGGGCTGGCCAAAGTCAGGACCTCCACCAAAATTCATTCCCGCAGCAAAGTTCGGATCCATAAACCCCATCACCCCGCTCTTGCCTCTGAGCATTGCGATATCTTGTTTCGGCGCAATCCCCTGCGGGCAGACTGGCACGCACTCGTTGCACAGAGTACAGTCCCATATCCCATTACTCTGGATCGTTTCGATCTTCTCCTGAACGTCCTGTTCACGACTGTCACTGACATATCGCCACACACGTGTCAGCGCAAAAGGACCGATGAAATCTTCGTTGACCGCATAGACCGGGCAGGCTGAATAGCAAGCTCCGCACAGGATACAGTCGCTTTGCAGCTCATTTACCTCGGCCTGCTCGGGCAAGAGAGGCATGTTTTCGCTGTTCGTACTGCTCCAGGCTTTGGCAATAGCGTTAAACTCCAGCATCTTCTGTACATCAACGACAAGATCGCGAAGAACAGGAAGATTGTTTAGTGGCTCGATGAGATCTCCATCGCTTAGCTTGTAGGCGCAGGCCAGCTCCTCTTTTCCGTTGACCCGCACCGCACAGCTGCCACACACGCCCGAACGGCATCCCGCCGTAAAGCTCAAAGAAGGGTCTTCTTTAGTCTTGATGTGATTAAGCGCTTCAAGCAGAGAAATATTTTCCAGAGCAATCTCGTAGGCTACGGTCTGTCCGTTCGCTTCGCGTTCGCTGCTGTATCGTTTTATTTTAATCTTCATTGCTTATCCATTTTCTGTTTTAGTCGCAATATTCGCGCTCGATGGGCTCGTCTTCATCTTCGTCATCAAGGATATCTTCACAGCATCCTTCTCCCCAACTCTCCTCATTCGCGTAAAAATCGTTCTCATCCTCTTCGATCTCTTCTGCTACTATCTGTGTTTTTCGTTCTGTGTTCATCTTATGCCTTTTATTAGACAGCTTGCAGTTTTGCAGGCAGTCTGTTTATTTTTCTATCGCGTGAAAGATCCTGTCATTCTCTCTCCAGCAGAGGGAGTGTCCGCCATAAACATCATCGTCTCGTGCAGGAGCATCCTCACGGTAGTGCGCACCGCGGCTCTCTTTTCTGCTGATAGCGCCTAAGAGTATGCTCTGCGACAACTCAAGTACATTGCTAAACTCAAGAAACTCTGTGAGGTTTGTGTTGTAAAGCAGTGACTTGTCTTTTGCACCCATAAGCGGAAGCTCTTTTTGCATTTCCTTCACGCTTTGCAAAAGCTCTTCGAGCGCTTTGGCATTGCGTTTTATTCCGGCGCTGCTATAGAAACGCTTGCCCAAAGAAGCGCGTTTTTCGTAGAAGTCTATCTGCACGGCCGCTTCTCTGAGCGTCTTAATATAGTGCGTATCTTGTTTGATCTGCGCATTGTCTGCAATAAAAATATCATTTCTCTTTGCATACGCCGCAGCATTTTTGCCAGCCTGCCGCCCAAAGACAATAAGCTCCAAAAGCGAATTTCCCCCAAGACGATTTGCCCCGTGGACCTTCTGGTTTGCCGCTTCGCCGACTGCGAAAAGTCCCTGAATGCAGCTCATCGACTCCTCATCTACATCCACGCCGCCCATCGTATAGTGCGCGACTGGCTTGATGGGGATCAGGTCAACCACCGGATCCACTTCCTCATAGGCTATAGCAAGCTTTCGCTCTTGCGGGAGCTCATGGTCGATGAAGGCCTCGCCCAGATGGCGGATGTCCAGATAGACCTCACCGCTGCTGTGTATCTCATCCGCAATCGCCCGCGCTACGATGTCACGCGCAGCCAGTTCGTCCGTAAAACGCTCTTTTTTTGCATTTAAAAGGTAGCCGCCTGCTCCCCGTGCGGATTCGGAGATCAAAAGCGCCGAACGCTTCAAGGCCGTGGGATGAAACTGTATAAACTCCATGTCGCAAAGCCGCGCACCCGCACGCAAAGCCGCGGCCACTCCATCCCCGGTCGATGCCGTCGAGTTGGTCGTGAAGCCGTGAAACAGTGAACCGTAGCCGCCTGTAGCGATGATGACGCTTTTAGCACGTATCTCGACGACCTCTCCCGTTCTTATGTTAAGAAAAGTTGCCCCGCTGCTATAGCGCGCATCCTTCTCGCCGTCGATGATGTAGTTGAGCAAGAAGTGTTCGTTTACAGTCTCGATGCCCATTTTAAGGACCTGATCGTAGAGGGTATGGAGTATCTTCAGGCCCGTGTAGTCTTGAGCATAACAAGCACGCGTCCCCGATGCTCCGCCCAGACGCCGCTGTGAGATCTTGCCGGCTTTCGTGCGTGAAAAGGGCACTCCGATACGCTCAAGCCACAAGATAGCCTCTGTCGCCTCTTCACACATCTTGCGCACCGAGGCTTCTGTGCCTAAACCCTGGGCTGACTTCATTGTGTCTGCGATATGTGCTTCAACGCTGTCCGCTTCAACATTGGCCATTGCCGCGTTGATTCCGCCCTGGGCCATAGAGGTCTGTGAGCGGGTGGGAAAAGATTTACCCGCTAGGATGACGCTTGCGCCAGACTCTTTTGCCGCTATCGCCGCGACAAGCCCTGCACCGCCTGAACCGATAACCAATACATCTACCATCTGGACTTCTTTCATTTCATATATTTCAACATCTTACACTATTGCATCTGTATGCAGATTAAGTTCTAGACCGCCGCGCTTGGCTTAAAATATCTCTTATTGTAACCAGTAGAGAATGAGCCAGTATCTGAAGATGCGAAGAGAGAAGGTGATGAGCGCAAACCAGAAAAAGTTCAAACGGATCAGCCCCGCGGCTATCGTTAAAGGATCGCCGATGATGGGCAAAACAGAGAAAGCCATGGAATAGTAGCCGTACTTATGCGCAAGCAGAAGGGCACGTCTTCCATTTTTGTAGGCTTTTATCTTTTTTTTCATCGCGCTGTAAAGGAGCCTTCCCAAAAAGAAGTTCAGACTCACCGCAAGGCAGTTTCCCAAGGAGGCATACACAAGTACTTTATCCGCGTCCATTCCCAGTTCAAACGCTGTTATCAACGCTGCTTCGGAAGAGAAGGGAAGGATGGTCGCTGCAAAAAAAGCCGAAAGAAAGAGTCCCAGTGGAGCGAGACTATCCATTGATGCTTTTAATGGTTTCTATGACCGAGGAGATGAGCCTCTGCCTGGCTTCAACAGAGGTCCAGGCGATATGAGGCGTGATGTAGAGGCGCTCTTTTTCTTTGATATCCATCAAAGGATGCGGGTCGCTCATCGGCTCTTTTTCCAGCACGTCCAGACCCACATAGATCGGCTTGGCATCGAGGATATAAGAGAGCGCTTTTTCGTTCACTATCCCGCCGCGGCCGAGGTTGAGCAGGATTGCTCCGTCTTTCATCATCAGCAGTTCTGAGTGCGCGATAAGGTCGCGCGTCGCATCATTCAGGGGTGCATGGATGGAGATCACATCACTCTGCTCAAGAATATGGCTCAGACTCCGCTGCACGTACTCGGTGTTGGTGTTTTTCCCTGAGGTGGAGTAGTAACTCACCTCTGCACCGAAAGCTGAAGCGATCTTCGCTACTCCTCTTCCGATCTCGCCCATACCGATGATCCCCCACTTTTTGCCCTTTAGCTCAAAAAATGGACGTTCGACATGGGTAAAGATGGACGAACGCTGCCACTCTGCGCTTTTGACATACTCATCATAATAGCGAGAATGGCCCATCAGGTAAAAAAGCATCGTGAAGGTGTGTTGTATGACCGAGTCGGTGGAATAACCGGCGACGTTTTTCACTGCTATAGCGCTCTTTTCTGCTGCCTTCAGATCGACATTGTTCATCCCCGTCGCTGCCACACAGATCAGCTTCAAGCTGGGACACTCCTGCATCATCTTCGCTGTTATAACAACCTTGTTAGTCACAATAACATCGGCCTCTTTGATCCGCTCGAGTGTCTGCTCCGCTGTAGTCGTCTCGTAACGTTTCACCACACCGAACTGATCAAATCCGCTCAGGTCGCTCTGCCCAAAGGTCAGGGTGTCTAAGAGTACGATCTTCATCCGACGTCTTTGATCTTGCTGATCAGGAGCTTCGCCTGCGCAAGCGCCTTGTCCACCTGGTCGAAGACAAGGGCAACAGCCATGCGGCGCCCCTTGTGTGATTCGGGTTTTCCGAACACGCGCACAAAAGAGTTGTCACTAAAAAGCGAATCGTCTACATCCACGACAGGAGAACAGGAGTCTTTGAGCGACTTGAAGGCCGCAGAAGCCCCGTCTCCGTAGAAGGTAAAGCCAAGCGGCAGTCCCAGTACGGCGCGCAGATGAAGGGCAAACTCGCTTTGAGACTGGGTGATCAGCGTCACCATACCTGTGTCGTGAGGACGCGGGCTTACTTCCGAGAAATAGACCTCATCGCCTTTGACAAAGAGCTCCACGCCGAAAAGACCCCGGCCGCCAAGCCCGTCTGTGATCTTCTTCGCCATCTCCTGAGCGCGCTCTTTGGCAAGCGGGCTCATCTGCATCGGCTGCCAGGAGAAGATGTAGTCTCCATCTTGCTGCTGATGGCCTATGGGCTCGCAAAAGACCGTCTCTTTGCCATTGCGCGCGGTGAGCATCGTGATCTCATAATCGAAATCCACAAAGGCCTCGACGATCAGCTCGCTCGCATCGCCGCGCGCTTCTTTGGCCATCTCCCACGACGTATCCAGATCATCCTGCGAGCGCATCACGCTCTGTCCGTGCCCTGAAGAGCTCATAACCGGCTTGACCACACACGGATAACCCATCGCGGCCGCGGCGATCTCCATCTCTTCGCGTGTCTTGACGAAACGGTAAGGTCCTGTCTTAAGTCCCAGCTCCTCGGCGGCAAACTGGCGGATGTTCTTGCGGTTCATAGTCTTGTTCACCGCGTCCGCATTGGGGATGACATTAAATCCCTCTTTTTCGGCTCTGAAAAGGGCATTGATGCTGATTGCTTCGATCTCGGGAAGGATATAGTCCGGCTTCTCACGGCGGATGATCTCCAGCACGGCCTCTTCGTCTTGCATATTGACCACATAGGCTCTGTTCGCCACAAGGTGCGCCGGAGCGGCGGCGTATCGGTCCACGGCTATGACCTCTATCCCCAGGCGCTGTGCTTCGATCGCTACCTCTTTACCCAGTTCGCCTGAACCCAGTAACATAATCTTTTTACTGTTGCTTTTTAATGGAGCCGTAAATTGCATCTGTCTTCCTTGATGGTATCTGCTTAGTTGGATGGCATTTTAGCGTATCTGCTCTGAAAATTGACAGATTTAAAGGAAAAAACAGAGGAAACAGGAGGCAGACAGGGAGAAGTATCGCGTGAATGTCTTGATGTCTTAAAAGCCGTTTTTTA
Organism: Arcobacter sp.; assembly: GCA_024637195.1. GTDB lineage: Bacteria > Campylobacterota > Campylobacteria > Campylobacterales > Sulfurimonadaceae. The sequence continues at coordinate 9,020 of JAGXFN010000002.1, read as the reverse complement.
TTGTACGTACCGCCAAAGACTGCCCTTTAATGCTGTGCCTGAACGAAACGGTTGTAGTGCCCCTCTTCTTTCATCAGCACGCCGGGTTCACCCTCTTCGACGATCTCGCCCTCTCTCATCACATAGATGTAGTCCGAGTTTTGTACCGTGCTGAGGCGGTGCGCGATCGTGATGACGGTACGCTTGTGCAAAAAGTCGCGAAGTGCTTCAAAAAGCTCGCTTTCCGTGTGCACGTCAAGGGCCGAAGTAGATTCATCAAAGACAACCACACTTGGATCAGAGAGGATCATCCGCGCGATGCTCAGGCGCTGTTTTTGCCCGCCCGAAAGCCGCACGCCTCCCTTTCCGACTACGGTATCAAGTCCTTGGGGTATCTCTTCTAGAAAATGGTGCAGCTGTGCGATATTGAGTGCTTGAAGGATCTTCTCTTCGCTGTAGGCATCCCCCATCGTCAGGTTAAAGCGCAGGGTGTCGTTGAAGAGTATGGGTTGCTGCAAGACCACAAAAAGATTTTTGCGCAGCACCTCCAGACCTATGTCCGACAAAGAGACTCCATTGAAAAAAAGCTCTCCCTCTTTGGGCGGATAAAAACCGCAGAGAACCTTCGCCAGCGTCGTTTTTCCGCTCCCGCTCGGTCCTATCAGCGCTACCTTTGCACCCGCATCTATGTGCAGGTTGATGTTTTTCAAGACGCTTCGTCCGTTCGTATAAGAAAAGTTCAATCCCTCCACGCCTATCGACGCGCTTTTGCTGCCAAAAGGATCGGCGCTGGGATGATAAAGAGGCTCCTGCTCAAGCTCAAAGAGCGCGTTTAGACGTTCGAGCGCGGCTTTGGCATTAGAATAGGCGTACTGCATCGAAAGAAGGTCCTGCACGGGCGTCATCATAAACCAAAGATAGCCGAAGACGGCGAACATCAGGCCGATGCTAAGATCAGAAGAGAGGACCAGGATCAGCCCCAGCGCACGGAAAAGCTCAAAGACCGAGAGAAAGAGGGTAAAGGAGAACTTCTCTGCTAAAAAACTCTTCTTGCCAAAGCGTGCCGTTTCGTTGCGCAGGGCATGGGCATCTTCTATACTCTTGTCGATAAATTCCTTCTCTTTGGAGGAAGCGCGGATCTGCCCGAAGAGGTCCAGAGTCTCGATCAGGGCATTTTGAAACTTCGCTATGGCCCGGTTCTCCTCTTTTTTATAGCGGGCGACGCGGCGCGAGATCAGCTGCGTCGCAACCACCACCGCAGGATGCAGGATAAGTATCAGCAGACCGAGCTTCCACTCGATCAGAAGAAGGATAAGCGCCACACCCAAAAGCGTCAGTACCGAAACGATAGAGCGGCTCAGTGCAGAACCGATAAAACTCTCCACCGTCTGCATGTCGCTGACCAGTTTTGAAGAGACGGTACCCGAACCCAGGGTCTCATACTCATGCATGGCAACGCGTTTGAGGTGAAGCAGAAGTTTTTTACGCAGGATAAAGGTCGTCTCCTGCGCGATCTCGGTAAAAGCGTAATGGGCAAAAACAGAGGCCACGAAAAACCCAAAGCGCAGGATGATCGTGATCAGCAGCGTCATCACGATGTATCCCAGAGGCGAGAACTCGTCAAACAAGAAGGCAATGCTTTTTATCAGCACGCCCGGCTCTTTGAGTATCACCTCGTCGATCAGAAGCGGGATCAGTAGCGGGATGGGAATGCTGATCAGCGTCGCTGCCAGAGCAATAAGATTTGCTTTTAGAAGTTTCTGCTTGTGCTTGAGCACCAGTCTGAACAGGAGGTGAAAACTTATCATATGTACTCTTTCAAATCATCTGTACGTATTATAATAGACTTTTTTAAAGATGTTCTTTGCACACGCATCTGTTTTCACGACTTGCACATAAGCCGTCCTTGGTTATAATTGCGTTTATGATTGCTCAAGACTCCATAGAGGCCCTAAAGACCCGACTTGATATTGTTGATGTTGTGGGAAACTACATCGAGCTTAAAAAAGCCGGCGTGAACTACAAGGCTCCCTGCCCTTTTCATGATGAAAAAAGCCCGAGCTTTGTCGTCAGCCCCGCGAAACAGATCTACCACTGTTTCGGCTGCGGCGTAACCGGGGACCCCATCCGTTTTGTCATGGAGTATGAGAAACTCAACTATCCAGAAGCCCTTGAAAAGCTCGCCTCGCAGCAGAACTTTTCCCTGCAGTATACCACCGACACACAGCGAAAGACCGACACCCGTCTGATGGAGAAACTCAACGACTACTACAAAACACTTCTTGACTCCACTCCTGAGGCCCAGGCCTATCTCAGCGAACGCGGCGTCTTCGAGTCTTCTATAGAGAAGTTCGGTATCGGCTATGCTCCTGCTTCCCAGCAGACGCTGGCCTATCTCAAAAGTCAGCTTTTTGATCTCAAAGAGGGGATAGAGCTCGGAGTTATAGGCGAGGGCGACAACCATCTTTTTGCCCGTTTTATCGAGCGGGTCACCTTCCCTATCCATGCGCAAAACGGCAGTATGGTCGGCTTCGGAGGACGTACGATCAGCGGCCATCAGGCGAAGTATGTCAACTCTCCGCAAACCAAAATATTTAACAAGTCCAAACTTCTTTATGCCTACCACCTCGCCAAAGAGGGCATCTATAAAAACAAAGAAATGATCGTCACCGAGGGGTATCTGGACGTTGTAATGCTGCATCAGGCAGGCTTTACCAATGCCGTGGCGACCCTGGGAACAGCGCTGACCAGCGAACATCTTCCTCTGCTTCGCAAAGGAGAACCGCGTATCGTCATGGCCTATGACGGGGACAATGCCGGTCTTGCTGCAGCTATAAAAGCCTCAAAACTCCTCTCTGCAGGCGGTATGGACGGGGGCGTTGTTATCTTTTCTGCGGGCCTTGACCCGGCCGACATGGTAAAAAACGGCAAGGTCGAAGAGCTAAAAAATCTCTTCCGACATCCCAAGCCTTTTATCGAATTTGTCCTTGAACAAAGTGTGCATGCCTATGACCTGAGCAACCCCAAGGCCAAAGAAGAGGCCATGCATACGGGCATCGGCTACCTCAAGACACTCTCTCCCCTGCTGCAAGAGGAGTACCGCGGCCATCTTGCGGCCCTTTTGAACATCAACAAATCCGTCGTGCGCCTTCAAAAAGCTCCCCAGAACCAGAGAATACCCCAGTTCTCCGCCCCGCTGACGCGCGAAGACTTTTGGGAGCTTAGTCTTGTGAAAACGATCATCGAGATCCCGGCTGTGACCGAGAGTATTCTCGACTATATCGCCCCTTCGCAGCTGCATTCGCATGCGCATGAATTTACCCTGGCACTGAGCAACCAGGGCGACCACCCTCTTTTGGCCAAGATCCTGCTCAACGAAAGCATCAAGTCCTTCAAAGAAGAGGATATCAAAGATGAACTGCTCACTTTTTTAAGGAACTACTATGCAAAAGAGCTGCGAAAAGTCAGGATGCAGCAGGACATCCCTTTTGAGAAAAAAGCCTTTATGATCCGCCAGTTCACAGAAAAGGTCAACCGCTTAAAGCGCGGCGAACTTGTCCCTTTTACGCTTTAGCGCCCACACTTTATCTACACATCCCTCCCTTATAATTCCGCCTGTAGCACCCAACTACAACAATTTATCCTCCTTAAATTAAAATACAAACCACTCTAGTACTCCTCGAAAGAGGAGAACACATCCGTCTTTTCACTAATTGAGCCCTCTTATCTGCACCTAATGCCTGCTTTGTTATAATTTCAAAAATATTTCAAGGTGAACTGATCCCTGCCGCGGATTCTTGTGCCTTACCAGGAGAACAAATGAAAGCTATAGCCCTCTTTAGCGGTGGACTCGACTCCACTCTGGCCATGAAACTGATCATCGATCAAGGGATCGAAGTGATCGCCTGCAACATCAACACAGGTTTTGGCTCAACCAAAGACAGACGCGCGCACATGCAAAACATGTGTGACCAGGTCGGTGCGGAGCTTCGCATCATCGACATACAAAGCGAGTACCTGCAGGATGTCCTTTTTGACCCCAAACACGGCTATGGCAAACATTTCAATCCCTGCATCGACTGCCACGCCAAGATGTTCGAAGTGGCCAAGCGCATTATGGAGGCCGAGGGGGCAAGCTTCTTGCTCTCCGGCGAAGTAATGGGACAGCGTCCGATGAGCCAAAATAGAGAGGCCCTTCAGACGGTGCTGAACGAGAGCAACTGCGAGGGGCTTCTTCTGCGTCCCATGTCTGCGAAACATCTTGCGCCGACCATTGCCGAGACCGAGGGCTGGGTCGATCGTGAGAAGCTCGAAAACATTCAGGGCAGAAGCCGTGACCGCCAGTTTGAGCTCGCTAAAAAGTACAATCTTACCGACTTCGAAAGCCCGGGCGGCGGCTGTCTTCTGACCGACGAAAATTTCACTAAAAAGATGCACGACTACCTCAAGTACGACACCTTCGAGGTCAAAGATATTCCCGTGATCAAGCACGGCCGCCAGCTTCGTCTTCCTGACGGGGCGAAACTTGTTGTCGGCCGCGACGAATTTGACAACGAAAAGATCGAGGCCGTAGAAAACGACAAATACCTGCATATCTCAACCCTTGATATGCCCGGACCGCACTCTCTGCTTTCGCGCAATGCAAGCGAGGCCGACAGAGAACTGGCCATCCGCCTTGTGCTGACCTATTCACGTACAAAGCCCAACGAGAGCTATACGATCGCTATAGACGGCGAGAAGGTCACGGCTCAACCCTTCGAAGATAAAAAGGCGCCACACGCTTACTTCGTGGTCTAGAAGTTAAGCCGTCTTTTAAATTCCACTCTGTATACTCATTCTTTGCCAATACAAAGGAAAGATCATGGGTGTGCCTTTCTCTTTTTTCAACCTCACGGCTCTTATCGACCTGCAACGTGGTATCACTGAGCGTGCTGAGGATTCTCATGCCGAGGCATTCAGCATTTTGTTTTGCGATTTCGGCGACCTGGACAAGGATGTGATCCAAAGCTCGCTTGAGCATGTCCTGCGTTCTTCCGATGCCTATGTGCACAATGACAATTTCTACTTTTTTATCCTCTATCAAACAGACAAATTTGGGACCGATGTGGTGGAGAAGATGTTTGAGGAGTATTTTTCCATGCCGCTCAAACATGAGATTGTAAGTTTTCCCAAAGACGGCGAAAGCGCCCAAGAGCTTTTCGATGCTCTGCAGGCCAGCGTCAAAAAGAAGTTAGATATCGATCTGGAGTTTCTCGATCATGACACTCGTCACTTAAATGTGTAAAACGAGGAGCTCTGGTAAAATGAGAGTGCCGAAGAGATCTCTGCCTCGCGCAGCGCTTTTTTCGTCGGCTGGCAGAACACCTCCTCTGCTATAGCAGCATTATCATCTTTGGCTTCCGCTGTTTTTTCTGAGGGCTCTTCTTTTTCAAAAGGCTGGAGAGTTTTTACTTCTGCCATCACCGCTATCTGCTGCACCTGCGGGTGTTGTGCAGAAGTATCGTTTTTACTAACGATAAAAGCACCCCGGCTCACGTTTTTGCGCACCTCGTACAAATAAGCGCGTGCGACTTCATAGCTGTGAAAATCCCCCACAAAGACCTTGTACTTCCCCTCAATCTGCTTTTGCACATAAGGCGCGGACATCTGCTTTATCTTGGCTATAAAAGCCTTTGTGATTGATGCTTCATTTTCAGCAGATATGACCTGAATGCAGTATCTCTCCTGCGAGAACAAGGCCGAAGTCATCATCAGTAAGAGTAATACTTTACGCATGTCTTCCCTTTTGGCGAGTCTAAATCTCGTCCTAAATCGGCAAATATCTATTTTGTTTTACAAAGAATGGCTTTTTAGAACCAATTAAGCCTTATCGCTATATACTTCCCTTCTTTTTAACGATGGGGCATTAGCTCAGCTGGGAGAGCGCGTCGCTGGCAGCGACGAGGTCAGCGGTTCGATCCCGCTATGCTCCACCATCATCCCCAAACACTCCCCTAAAATATGAATCTTTATAAAACTGCTTTTGATCATATTCAAAACTGGCACACAAGCTCATTTAGTCTTTCTCTGTCCATCGAGTATCTTTAACAGTTAATGGACACCTTTTTAACACCAAGCGCAACCCTTCTCTGGACTTCTCATTCTCGCTCACTCTCTTTTTATTAGTTAGAGATTCTATCATTTCAGCGTCCTAATAAGTGTAGCCAGGTCACTCTTCACTGCTAAGGCTCTTGGTGGACTAGATAATTGGATGCGAGATTATTTTTATGCAGGAAGTGTAGCCAGATCACTTAGCTATAATAAATGCACTGGAAGATGGTTAGAAACAGGCAGAAGGCACAAGATACTTACACCTTTCTCCTGCTGCAGTTTCTAAGGTTTTTAGAGGCATAAAGCAGTGGGTTGTCACCTGAGCCTAAATTTCGCTTGCTATTACGACTCTTATGATTTTGCGCAAAGCCTATCGATCAAGCCTTGCGCAAGGAAAGACGCACTTGGATAAAAATTAACTTTTTATGCTGCGTGATTCTATTTCTTTTTGGAGTGAATCGAGTTTTTTGATGAGTTGCTTTATTTCATTTTCTTTGATTTCATCCACCGTTCCGCCATGTGAAAATTCTTGTACCGTAGATTGAAATGCTTTGACTAATTCTTCGAGCTTGTCTTTTGCTTCGTTGACTAATTCTCCGTAATTATGGACAAGAGTTTCCTCTAGAGCGTTGATTTTATTTGAAATCTCATCTTTGTTTTTGAAAACATAATAAGCACCTATACCTGTGATAGCTGCACCGACTGTGAGACTGAGTAGATTACTTTTGTTCATGTTGTCCTCTTTTATTTCTGGATTTTTTTTAAAAAACTGAGAAAATGCCTTAAACGCGATTGAGGCATTGGTTAATTTAGCGATACCATTAGAGACCCTGGATGTCAAAAACTGGCTTTCATCTCTTAACATCTGTAGCAAATCACTGCTCTCTTGAGTGATGATAGAGAAATCTCTCGAAAGAGCAGAAAGCCTGTCTTGGCCAAGGGCAATCAAGGCATTTACTTTATGCATGGTTTTGACATATTGGAAAGTAGCGAAAATAATTGCTGCAGTGATGATGACCATACACGTTGCGATAATCCCTAAATATAGAGGAAGCTGTTGATCACTCATTTTATAACCCTTTTGTCACTGCGATTTTTTTATTGCTCTCTTCCTTACTAATTGACAACATTCATGTAAAGTTGTCAACACACTACTTATTTAATTTCCTTTTTTCGCTCTTTAGAGCGGTCGTCGTCCCTGAATCACCCGGATAACAACAACAATGATTGCAAGCACGAGCAACAGGTGGATAAATCCACCCATAGTGAAACTGGTAACCAAACCTAACGCCCATAAAACTATTAAAATTACCGCTATTGTCCACAGCATATTTGACTCCTTTTGTATATTATTTAATGGTCATTTTATTGACGACATTATTAACGCCCTCAACATCTTCAGCAAGCTTTTCGACTAAATCACGTTCAGCGTCATTTTTAGCTTGACCGCTCAGTGTGACTACTCCATTGTTGGTGTCAACGCTGGTTCGGATTGCCCCGGTAGATTTGTGCATCAACAATGTCATTTTTACCTGAGCCGTAATCGAAGCATCATCGATTATCTCACCTGTGCTTTCCGAAGGTTTAGCAATTGTCATTTCGTTCTTTACCTCTTTTACCCCTTCAACCTCTTTGGTGTATTCAGTAGTAAGGTCTTTTTGGGCTTGGCTTTGCGCTTTACCTTTGAGGGTGACAACTCCATTTTTTACCGATACTTCTGTTTTACTGACTCTTACCTTGCTGTGAAACAAAAGTGCTGTTTGGATCTTCATCATAAGCCATGTATCGGACTTATCATCGTCTTTGATGACAATGTTATTCTCAACACTTTTGACCCCCGGTAGCGCTTCGACAGTGTCTTGTGCCAACGGTTTATGTGCTTCGTCCAAGACATCACCGGATAAAGTAACCTCTCCGTCTTTAGACTTAATAGCAATATTCTCGTCTTTGAGGTAGGTTCTATATACATAACTTTTTTTAAACGATGATTCGATTTTATCGTCTGTATTCGATGCAAACAGTGGAATACTCGTAGCGAATAAAATAGCTGCTGCCATCGCAATATTCATTGCGGTAGAATGAATCTCGTTTTGAGAGGTTATTTTATTTTCAAAGCTTTGAGCAGACTTTTTTTTCATGAAATTCATAATATTCCTTCACATTGTCTAAGACCTAAGTCCAGAGAGCCACTCAATTCTATTTTAGAACACCTTCATACTCTTCTATCCGGGTCTTCATAACACCATTTGTATAGGATTTCCTATAAGCACAAAACACGATTCCTCCAACTGTCTTGTAATATTATACAACGAAGTATAACACTTTAACACGTATAATGCAATAGAACTATGACGAAAATTCAAGTCATAAATGCAGCACCTTATGAAGTATTTTATGCTAAGATTGAACGAGAAGACCAATCAGTATGACGCGTTGCACTTAAGATTTGAATTAGCGTCATAATTAAAGGATGATAACATCAGAACACCAAACCATATTGGAATAATTCCCGATGGAAATAGAAGATGGGCTGTAGATAATGGTTTATCTAAAGATAAAGGATACACCTTTGGTTTAGATCCTGGTTTGTTAGTGTATAAACTTTGTAAAGAAATAGGTGTAAAAGAAATAACCTATTATGGTTTTACTACGGATAATACCAAAAGGCCACCATTACAAAGAGAAGCTTTCGTTAAAGCTTGTGTAGATGCAGTAATACTTCTAAGTACACAAGATGCTGAGTTATTAGTAGTAGGAAATACTGACTCACCTATGTTTCCTAAAGAACTACTTCCATACACCACACGAAGAACCTTCGGCAAGGGTGGTATAAAGCTAAATTTTCTCGTAAACTATGGTTGGGAATGGGATTTAAGCAATCTTTCTCAAAATAAAAGTAGTAAAAGAACTAATATACTTAGTTGCATAAAAACCAATGAAATTTCTAGAAT
>JAGXFN010000009.1 GCA_024637195.1 Arcobacter sp. | reverse complement strand
TACGACCTGAGCAGTCTGAAGGTACTGGGAACTGTCGGTGAACCGATCGATCCGCCGGCATGGAAATGGTACTATGAAGCAGTCGGCGGCTCGAAGTGCGCCATCGTCGATACCTACTGGCAGACGGAGACAGGCGGCCATATGATCACTCCGCTTCCAGGTGCGACACCGATCAAACCTGCCTGCGCTACCTTTGCGCTTCCGGGCATCATTGCCGAGATCGTCGATGTTGACGGAGCACCTAAGCCTGTGGGCGAAAAAGGACATCTTTGCATCACCAAACCTTGGCCTTCGATGATCCGAAACGTCTGGGGAGATGAGGAGCGCTATGTGAAGTCCTACTTCGGCGATGTCACCAAAAACGGCAAGCCGGTCTACTTCACCGGTGACGGCGCAGTTATGGATGAGGACGGCTACATCACCATCACGGGACGTATGGATGACGTCATCAATGTCTCTGGCCACCGCATGGGCACAGCTGAAGTGGAAGCGGCACTGAAAAAAGACAGCAATGTTGCTGAAGTCGCCGTCGTCGGAAAACCGCATGAGATCAAGGGTGAATCGATTTTTGCCTACATTGTGCTTAAAACAGCGCTTGATGAAACACGCTTCGAAGATGATGTCGCTATGGTACAAGAGCTTAACAACATCATCAAAAAAGAGATCGGAAACATTGCCGTCTGCGATGACATCATCTTTGTTCCGGGGCTTCCAAAAACACGTTCAGGAAAGATCATGCGACGCATTCTGCGCTCCATTGCCAAAGGCGAAGAGATCACCCAAGACACTTCTACGCTGGAGGATCCGTCCGTCGTCGCTCAAATACAAAGCATCGTCAACATATAAACAGAGGGGACACCCCCCCCCTCTTCTTACGCAAAAAAACTATTCTTCTTTTTTAATTTTTAATTTTCCACTCCTTATAAGAATTCCTTCGCTATTGTAAAAAGATGAAAAAGTTATTACTTATTTTATTATGTTCTTTACTGCCTCTTTTTGCACAGACCATAACCCATTTGCGAATAGAAGGTGCGATAGGACCTGCGAGCAGTGCCTATGTAAAAAGCGCTTTTGACTACGCGCAGCAGAATGGTTCAAGCACTGTTGTGATCTCACTTAATACCCCCGGAGGCCTTTCTAGTTCGATGCGCGTGATCATCCAGGAGATCCTTAACTCGCCCCTGCCCATCATTATCTACGTCTCCCCTCAAGGTGCACAGGCTGCGAGTGCCGGCACCTATATCCTTTATGCTTCACACATCGCCGCTATGGCACCGGGAACCAATCTAGGAGCGGCTACGCCGGTAAGCATGATCAGCCCCTCAAACAATGAGCAGAACCTCAGCTCTTTGGCCATGGAGAAAAAAGTTCTCAACGACTCTACTGCTTACATTATAAGCCTGGCCCAGCTTCGTGAGCGAAATATCACCTGGGCCGTGGAAGCCGTAAAAGAGGGCAAAAGCACCTCCGCTCAAGATGCCTTGCGCTATGGGGTCATCGATCTCATTGTTAGCAGCGAGAAAGAGCTCTTCGAGAAGCTTGAGGGAAGAGAGGTGCAGATCTCAGACAAGCACGTCACTCTTTCTTTCAAAGGAGCAGAGCATCTTTATTATGAACCAGACTGGAAAAACCGTTTTCTCAGCATCATCACCAACCCCAATATCGCCTATATTCTACTGATGCTGGGTGTCTATGGCATCTTTTTCGAACTGATGAGCCCTGGTTCTATTTATCCCGGTATCATCGGTCTCATCTCGGGAGTTCTGGCACTGTATGCTCTGAACCTTCTGCCCTTTTCCTTCGCTGGACTCCTGCTGATCGTCATCGGTCTGGCTCTGATGATAACCGAGGTCTTTGTCAGCGGATTTGGGATCTTCGGGATTGCCGGCACCGTCTCTTTTGCACTGGGGTCCATTCTACTTTTTGATGCCAAGACTCTGGGCGAAGGGGTCTCTTTGCCTTTGATTATCGCATTTTGTATTTCCTCGCTTGCCTTTTTCATACTTCTCCTGCGCTTCGTCTTCTCTTCACGCTCGGCAAAGATCGTCAGCGGGACCGAAGAGATGATTTCCATGCCCGCAGAGGTGATTGAAAAAGATGGAGAGTTCTATCGTGTCCGCTGTCACGGCGAGATATGGAAAGCAACAAGTGACACTGAGTTGCACAGCGGCGACACCGCTTATGTCGACTCTATCTCAAATCTGACACTAAACCTAAGGAGTAACCCATGATTTCAATGACACTGCTATACATACTGGGCTTTATTATTGTCCTTCTAATCTTCTCTATTCGGATCTTGCGTGAGTACGAAAGAGGAGTTGTCTTTACTCTCGGACGCTTTACCGGAGTCAAGGGACCGGGCCTTATTATCATCATTCCCGGTATTCAGCAGATGGTTCAGGTCGATCTTCGTACCATCGTTCTTGATGTTCCTACCCAAGATGTTATCTCGCACGATAATGTTTCCGTGCATGTCAATGCCGTTGTCTATTTTCGCGTCATTGATCCTCAAAAAGCGATCATTCAGGTGGAACAGTTTCATGATGCCACCTCTCAGCTCGCACAGACGACCCTGCGTTCTGTTTTGGGTCAGCATGAGCTTGACGAGATGCTGGCCGAAAGAGACAAGCTAAATATCGACATACAGCAGATCCTCGACAAGCAGACTGATGCCTGGGGGATAAAAATCTCAAATGTTGAGATAAAACATATCGATCTGGACGAGAACATGACCCGTGCCATTGCCAGACAGGCAGAGGCAGAGCGCGAAAGACGGGCCAAGGTGATCCATGCAACAGGAGAACTTCAAGCGAGCGAATCTCTGCTCGAAGCGGCAAATATTCTCAGCAAAAATCCTCTCAGCATTCAGCTGCGCTACCTTCAGACCCTGAGCGATATCTCGGGAGAAAAGACAAATTCCATCGTTTTTCCTTTTCCCATTGAGTTTATGGACCTGTTGAAGAAAAAAACTTAGCCAAAGAGCTTTAAGGTGTACTTTGGCTTATTCATGTCCATCAAAGCTTCTTTTTTTAAACTATTATGGTGTGAAGAACTTTTAAAGAGCGTGACAAATCCATCTAGATACTATTCTTAATGTTCAAATTGGTTTTTAAATATTATACTCTAAAAAAAGGATGAAATATGATCACCTTGCCAAAACTGCCATTTGCCGAAAATGCCATGGAACCTTTCATTTCTGCAGAAACTATTCAGTACCATTATGGGAAACACCACACAGGTTATGTCAACAAACTCAATGACCTCATCAAAGGCACAGAGTATGAGGAGATGTCACTTTCCGCCATTATCCGCCGTGCAGATGGGCCAATCTTTAACAATGCCGCGCAGATCTTCAACCATACTTTTTATTGGAAATGTCTCAGCAGCAGCTCAACCGCTGCTGAGGGAACACTTTTGGAGAAGATCAATAATGATTTTGGCTCGCTCGAAGCGCTGAAAGAGGAATTTATAAAAATGGGCGCAAGCCTCTTTGGGTCTGGCTGGGTCTGGCTGGTACGCGAACCTAAAGGTAAGCTGATGATCAAACAGACCTCCAATGCCCACACCCCGCTTAGCTCCAACCTTATACCGATCTTTGTCTGCGATGTGTGGGAGCATGCCTACTATATTGATTACCGCAATGCGCGGCCGGACTACCTGAAAGAGTTTTGGAAGCATATCAATTGGAAAAGCGCCTCGAAGATCTACGAAGAGACAGACACGGATGTTTTTATCGGGATTGAGCCTTGTAATGATATCCATGATCCTTTTTGCCAGCTTATGGACGAACTCCAAGACGAGGACAGGGTCACGACTTAAATGGCCTTTAAGACCGCCTCAAAATCAGGCGCTTGCTTGATCTCAGGGACAAGCTGCTTGTAGGTGACTTTTCCTTTTTTGATGATAAAGATTACGCGCGCTTCGATGCCCTGAAGAACACCCTCGCCAAGAAGCGTTCCGTAGGTCTTTCCAAATGCCTTTGTCTGAAAATCGCTCGCTACGGTGATATTGTTGATACCGTGCGCCGCGCAGTAGCGTTTGCCTGCGAAGGGAAGATCCATAGAGATCACAAAGATCTCCACATCTTTCATTTTTGAGGCTTTTTCATTGAAGGTACGCGCTTCAAGATCGCAGATCGGTGTGTCGATGCTGGGTACGACGACCAGGACTTGTGTCTTTGCTGTTTTGCCACCGACGGTGACCTCTTTTAGCTCGGAGCTGATCAGCTTTACCATCGGGGCGGTATCGCCTACTCTGATCTCGTTTCCTGTAAGTTTTACCTTTGTACCCGAGAGCGTTACGCTCTGGCTTGTTGCTGCTATAGCGTTTATCGAAAGAAGCGTCATCACTGCTACTGCAAATAATCTCATCTGTTTTTCCTTTTTATTTTAGTCTACTCTTTGGAAAAGAAACCCTTTGAGGTAGAGCGAATTGGGCATATTCAGTATATACGGGTGGTCTTTGTCCTGATAGAGATGCTCCAAGACCCGCAGCTGTACACCCGTATCGCGTGAGGCATTAAGACTGAGTTCAATAAGATCTTCCATATTCACATGATATGAACAGGAAAAGAGCGCGATCAATCCGCCAGGTTTGCATACCTTTATTCCGTTGAGCATCAGGTGTTTAAACCCACTGATCGCGCCCGCTGCCTGCTCCTTGGTCTTCGCAAATGACGGAGGATCGAGCACGACGATGTCGTAGGACTCTTTTCGCTCCGCCGCTTCTTTGATGTAGTCCATCGCATTCTGGGCCACACAGACCGCGCGTTTTGTGGCAAACTCGTTGAGCTTGAGGTTTTTTTTGACCTGTTCTATCGCCGGTTTGGAGATATCAACAAAGGTAACACTGGCCGCACCTGCATTGAGCGCATGCATGCCAAATCCGCCGACATTGCAGAAAAGGTCGAGCATCGTGCTCTCTTCGTCTATATACTCGGTCAGCAGTCCGTGGTTGAAACGCTGGTCAAGATAAAAGCCTGTTTTTTGTGAGTTGCTCAGCTCTACGCCAAACTTGCAGCCGTATTCGAGCACTTCGATCAGATCGGGAACTTCGCCATAGACGACGCCCTCTTTGGTCTCAAGACCCTCTTTTTCACGGGCTGCGGCATCTGATTTTTCATATATGCCAAGCGGCGCGATGATCTCGACCAGGGCGGCGATGATCTCTTTTCGGAATCGCTCCATCCCTGCGGTGTTGATGGCAAGACTGAGTACTCCCTCATAAAAATCAACGATCAAGCCGGCTAATCCGTCTGCCTCGGAGTGGACCAAACGGCAGGCATTGCTGTGCTCCAAGATCGGGTTACGCGCACTGATGGCATAATGAAGCTTGTTTTTGATCCATGCCGCATCAATATTTTCGTTGCTAAACGAAAGCATACGCAGGGTGATTACCGAATGTACATTGGCGTAGCCTGTTCCGAAGGACTCCTGCTTCAGGTTCACAACCTCAACCAGCTCTCCCGGCTCCAAATCCTGCGGAAGCATAGCGATCTCGTTTTGGTAGACCCAGGGGTTAAAGAGACGGAGTTTTTTTGCGGCGGAGTTTTTGACAACAAGTTTTTTCATATCTGTCCCATAATTATAAGTGTGACATTGTAACCAATTCGCTATACTTTCAGAATTAATACAAAGAGAGAAAACATGGAACTTTGCGTTGCGCTTGACCTGCCGACAAAAGAGCAGAACCTGGAACTGGCAGAAAAGATAAAAGACTATCCCGTATGGCTAAAAGTCGGTTTCCGCTCCTATATCCGCGACGGAAAAGAGTTTATCCACGCCCTAAAAACGATCAATCCCGCATTCAAGATCTTTTTAGATCTCAAGCTTTATGACATCCCCAACACGATGGCCGATGCCGCCGAGTCTATCATGGGACTTGACATCGATATGTTTAACGTACATGCGAGTGCGGGCAAAATTGCCATGCAGACAGTGATGCAGCGTCTTGCCTCTTACGAGAAGCGTCCTATCGTGCTTGCTGTAACGGCACTAACCTCTTTTGATGAAGAGGAGTTCCGTTCTGTTTACAATCAGGACATTGCCTCCAAAGCCGACCAGTTTGCAAAACAGAGCTATGAGGCAGGACTCGACGGCGTCGTCTGCTCGGCTTTTGAGAGCGCTTCGATCAAGAAGATAACCTCGGCGAATTTTTCTACCCTGACTCCGGGCATCCGCCCCTTCGGAGAAGATGCGGGGGATCAAAAACGTGTTGCCGACATTTCTATGGCAAAAGAGCAGATGGTAGACTTTATCGTCGTCGGCCGCCCTATCTACACCGCCGCCGATCCTTCAGCCTTGGTTGCAAAAATACTTTCCCAACTGTAACCTTTCCGTTATCTATTTGTAACCAGGACACTCTATTCTTTCATTAATTTCAATGAAGGAAGAAGTCCATGAAAATATTTTTAATCATTTTTGCTTTTATCAGCTCAGCAGTGGCCGCTATAGTTTTCAATATGCAGCTGCTTCAAGAGATAAAACAAGAAAATGTTTCAAAAAAAGAGTTGGTCAACATAGCAGACCGGGTACACGAAAACTTAAGTCTTATGCGAGCTATCACAAAAGAGGCTGACATTCAAGATCTCCATAAGTTTCAACTACAGTCGGACAGTCTGCTCCAAGAGATCAAAGACAGGCCATTGATCTCTGATGCGTTCAAGCAAGACTACTCAAAACTTTATACTATTGTCAATCAAACCGCATTGGCAATACAGAAAAAGCATCCTGATCTTTTTCAAAAACGCATCCGTATAAAAGAGCAGGCTGAGACATTTGATAAAAAACTCAAAAGTATCGGTCTTCCTGAGCTGAAAACCAGCTGGCATGAGATGCAAAAACTCTACCACCAGTTTATGCGCGAACCCTATGCAGAGGTTTTTAAAAGCTATCAGCTTAAACGGGATCAGATAAAACTCATAATTACAGAGCTTTACCTGGATGACCCCGATGAAGCACAGCTATTTTCATTTTTGGATCAGCACAATGAGGTGTTGAGTGCTTTTTACCTTGTCTACAATGATGTAGGTTTAGCGCATATATGCGAACTCAAACCTCTCATATACAGCTTAAAAGAGAAGTTACAGTTTAATAAGATTATCTTTAACGAAACGTCTGCACTATAATAAAACCAAATCTATGGAACACCCTTTGCTTTTTACTCTTTGAAATCAAATTTCAAGGAGTTCTAATGAAAGTGATGGAAAAAATCGACGTTGTTGTAAAACTCAAAGAGAAGATTGCTGAAGCAAACTCGAATAACGCTGCTTTGGCAACACGACTGCAAAAACTTCTAGACGCGCTCTTGATCAGTCCTCAGAACAAACGCTCTATTTAGAGTACCTCTTAAAAAAAACAGGGCCTGTTTTTCAAACAATCAGGCCCTGCAAAAAATTCCGTACAGTGTTTAAGTCAGAGTTTATCTCTATTGGTTATAATCTCATTCCTAAAACATAATGAACGATGTTTTTAAACGGACAGGTGGGTGAGCGGCTGAAACCACATCCCTGCTAAGGATGCGTACTGGTAACGGTACCGAGGGTTCGAACCCCTCCCTGTCCACCACTAATCAAACTCCCTAAAATACTACATTTAAAGCACTTTCACTACAATCACAGCCTCACATAATTTTATAAATCAAGCTGAGGACCGTTAGATACAAGCTATCTGCTGGGTTTGTATAGGTTCATAATAAAAGTTGAAAACTTGCAACAAGCAGTTACTCTCATTAATTCAACCTTTCTTTCATGCTGCTCCAGAGAAAAGATCTTGAGGAAAACAAGAGCAAGAGCTTTTGTTTTCTCTGTATATGTCAACTTGTTCGCTAAATATGGCACTGTACCAGTGTTAAAAAGCTACGTCAAACCCAAACAAAATAGAGTTTTCATGACTCAAATGGCCTGTGTAATAGACCCCGCTTTGCGCTTTTGTGCTTAAAAAGTCGGCATTGACTTCGATTACCCCTTTGACGTTGCGCATAAAATAATAGGAGGCATTAAGCGCCAGACTGTTCATGTCAATGCCCTCGTATACCGTATCGCTGTCAGCCAAGTCGTGAGAATTGGTATAGTTGTACAACAGCGAATAGCTCCAGCGATTTCCCGGCACATAATCGACACCGAAGAATCCGCCATACCATCTGTATTTTGTATTTTGATCAATAAGACCGTCCCACTCGTTCCAAAGCAGCTGTCCAAACCAATAGAATTCGCCTGCGAAGTCACCGGAGAGATCTAAACCGACGATCTGCTTGTTAGTATCGCGGGTGCCGCTCTGTGTTCCGGCTGGACCTGTCGCATTCTTCTGCGAACCGTTATAATAGAACAGTCCCGTTGAAACAGGGCCGAGTTGGGTGCCTATTCTGCTAAAGAAAGCCTTTGCGTTGTTGTTGTCAAACAAATGGTCCGGACGACTGTAACCAGGGCTGTTGATCGACACGTTGTCAGTGATGCCGTTCCCGTTGACAAGTCCCAGCCCGATGTTAATCGATCCCATATTCTTTGAAAACAAAACCCCCCGTTCATAAGTGATCCCCGCCATACGGTAGACCATATAGTCTTGGAAGGTTAGCCTGACCTCTCTTGGGAACATCAGATCAGATACCTGGAACTGGCCGAGCATCATATTGATGCCGCTGCCGAAGAGGTCGTTGTAAGAAAACCAGGCATCTTCCACTATTACCTCACCATTGCCGCCTTTTTCAGCGAAAATTGCATAAAAGTAATAGGTGATGTTTTCTGAAAGCGGTGCGCTAGAGAGCATTTTAATCAGATAAGGTGACTGAAAATCGGTATTTGCGGTGGTCGTTGTACCATCAACGACATCAACCGCTTCGCTATTACGTGACTGGGCAAATCCCTGAAGACGAAAAGCAATAGGTGCGTTGTCCGGCAGTGCGAGCTGATCGTCACCTCCATCAATGGTTTTCACCCGCCAGTTCGGTAACCGATAATTATCATTCTGGAACTTTTTGCCGAACGAATTAAGCTTCGGAAAAGCTACGTGACACGTCGTACAGCTAATATTGTACTTGCGTGCAAACATCGGTGCGGCCCATAATTCTAGACTGAAAAATGGTATAAGGCCAAGAACAACAATAAGCCTTATCCACATTCTGTTTTTTTCTCTTTTCATTGTATACCCCCTCTTTTTTTTATTTATATTTTATCACTAAGCCATGTTCCTAATGTAAACTGCCAATGTGGAAGCTTGCCGCCAGTTGAAAAGTAATGATCCTTAAAAGCTACCTTCATTTCATAGTATGATCTTCCCATACGTAATATTGATGTTTCTCCGCCATACCAAACATCAGAATGAATATAAAAAGCTTTTTTACCACCCATATCTCCATAACAGACAACTTCTGGTTTGTAAAGTTCAGCATCAGCTTCTTCGCTGCTTATGCAGCCTAAATCTGCGAGTTCCATCTTTTTCAAGAATTGGTGCTATCGGAAGCTGTGAATCAGCAGTTGGATTATTACCCTCAAATATCTCAAGAGGAATATTTGGAATAAAAAGTAAAAAAGATTTTCTGTCAACAACGGTGATTGTGGCTTTATCTTTGATATGTTCATGCAAATGACGTGCTGTTTGCAATCCCGCAAAATTACCTCCTAATACTAATATATTCGGTTTTTTTTCTGTACTCATACAATCTCCTTTATATGTAATAAGTTGGTAAACAAAAATACGTTTATCATTATAGCCCATAGAAACAACAATGTAAAACATATATAAACACTGCTACTAGATTGCGAGGTGCACTTAATTACAAATTCATATACTTTTTTAGGTACCTTCTAATTAAGGACACAGATATAATTTCAAGAGATCAATCGATTTCGATACCCTCTCTTTTCGTTATAATTAACGAAAAGGATTTTTATGTCAAACTCGATATTTGTGATGATGCTTGCTCTTCTTGGCCTGGGACTTTACTTCTATATCAACAAGAAATGGAAAAAGCGTGAGAGTGCACTACATGAGTTTACTTTTGAGATGCAGCGCGAGTTTGCGAAAAAGACACAGTCTCTCAGCAGCGGAGCAGACTACTATAAAAATGTTCAGGCATTTTATGAAGCGCAGGGCTTTAGCACTACGAAACACCCTGACTTCGTGACGGATTTTATCGCCAAAAAAGCCAAAAACATCATCTTTATCCGTGTGCAGACTCCAGACAACACCCAAAGTATCACCGCAAATTCTTTTCAGACCTTCATCGGGCAGACGGTGCTCTATGCGATGGACAACCCTCTTTATGAGGCTTATGATCTGCAATGGCATTATGTCTGTTCTAAAATGATGTGCGACCAGTCTGCGCGGATCTTTATTAAGCGTTATGAGGATAAGTTGAAGTTTGAGCTGATAGAGGCTGCGTAGGGGCTATAGCAAAAACAGCGGCAGCAAATGGCCGCTGTTGGGATTATTTTCTGCACCCAGAGAGTGTGATGTCTTTGCCCTCGTCTTTACCACCCTCTTTGTTGTCCGCACCCAAGGAGATCAGTTCGATCGTGCCCTCGTCGTTAAGATAGATAAAAGGATTTCCCCAAGAATCTTTCGGAAGGATACCATCTGTAAAATAGGCACCTTCCGCGTAGTTTTTATACTTCTTTTCATCCGGATTTTCTGCCAAGGCTTCCAAGCCCTCTTCTGTCGTCGGATAGATTCCATTGTCGACTTTGAACATGCGCAAAGAGTCATTAATACTCTGCATCTGGACACAGACCAGCTTTTTCTTCGCTTTTTCGCTTTGGCCCAATATATTTGGCATGATCAATGAGGCTAAAAGCCCCAGGATCACAATAACGATCATTAACTCCATTAAAGAGAATGCACTTCTTTTCATCTATTTCCTTCATTACAGGTCTCATTTTCTGAGCCTGGATACTATTTTTGAGTGATTATACTGTAAAATAGTTATTATAAAAACTCTCAGGTCTCTTCGGCAGCGATTTGTCTGCTCAGAAGCGCCACAACATCCGGTTCTGCTCTTTTTTGAATATCATTTCTCTAAAAAAAAGCTCCCATACTTTTCGACTCTTTTCTCTTCTTCTAGCACGTTTTGGCGAAAGCATGTCTTTGTCTGTGAAGAGCTGCCGAGAAAGAAAGATATGCCGGCGCGATAAGACTTAAAATTATTACCGCCTATAATTATTATAAAAAACCTGCTAAAATTATACAAAAAGGCTCGTCTGTGGGATTTAGAAATATCATTGCATGTTTTATCGTTGTCCTTACTACGACAGCCTGCGGCAGCGGTGGCGGCTCCTCGGTGGAACAAGAGCCAGCCATTATTTCACCCATCTCTTCAGCACGGGAACCAAAGCCTGTGCTGGCCATACTTCTCTCCTATAATGATATCTCCTTTACCAATGGTGTTTCTGTGTGGGGCGCTACACTTTTTGGAACAAACCCCCACGAGCTAAACCACTACTACAATGAAGTCTCATTGGGCGCGTTTGCACTTATTCCTGCTGATGAAAATGAGAGCACGCTACAAGATGGCATCATTTCCATAACGCTGGACAAAAACCATCCCGATTCCGGCTCTGCGAACACTATCCATCCCGACCTAAAACAAGCACTTGAAGCGGCAGATGCCTATATCGACTATGCCATCTATGACACCAACAACGATGCAAAGATCTCTTCGGATGAGCTGGCGATACTCTTTGTCGTCGCCGGAAACGAGGATGCCTACTCCGGTGACAACGCAAGCAAGGGAGTGTGGGCACACAGCTGGTGCACGCAATATACAAACACACCTGTTCTTGATGGCGTTGCTTTGATGGGGTGTTCTTCCGACGGCAGCTTCGCTCTGTTTGGCGAACGCCATAACAAAAACAATGATGACCATGACGCGACGATCGGGATCATTGCCCATGAGCTGGGGCATTCGATCTTTACCCTGCCGGATCTTTATGATACAGATGGCTCCTCCGGCGGCATCGGCTACTTTGGGATGATGGGAACGGGGAACTGGGGATCAGACGGCACTGATTTTGCGGGAAACACCCCAACGCATTTTTGCGCATGGAGCAAGGTCACTCTGGGATGGATCATACCCGAACTCATCACGAAGACTAATACCCTCAGCGTAGAACTTTACGAAAGCGCCTCTGCCGTTTTCAATATATTTAAACTTCCTGTGGGGATAAATGAGTATTTTCTACTTGAAAACAGAAATAATAGCGGCTATGACCGCGGTCTCTATCCTATAGCAGGTATCTTCAACGGTGGACTCGCCATCTGGCATATTGATGAAAGCGTAATTTCACAAAACTTCAATTTAAATACAGTCAATGCGGATGAAACGCACAAGGGCGTAGACATCAAAGAAGCCGCCTTTGCTCTGCTCGATGCTTCTTCTTCGAACATAGGGCATGAAAAAAATCTCTACTATGCAGGGAATATCAACAGCTTTGATGCCTCACAGAGCTACAGCGGTGCACCTACCGGGGTACGTGTTGAGACAGTCTCTATCCGGGGGGCGGCAATGAGTGCGACCCTTTCAAACCCAAACTAGGAGAACCTATGCTACGATGTCTGCTTTTGATCTTGTTTACTGCGCTTCACTTGGCGGCCGCTCCCGCATTTCAAGATAAAACGAATTTTAAGCAAAAGGACGGGAGCTCCTTTTCAGCGCGTCTGCAAGGCGATGAGTATCTCAACTGGATAGAAACTTCAGACGAGGAGATACTCCTGTTTAACAAGACCAGTAAACAGTATGAATATGCCACCATTAAAGAGGAGACGCTTCTTCCCTCCGGCCAAAGATTTGCTCCCGGCGCCAAAGAGAAAAAATCCGCTCCCTTTGGCAAGAGAGTCCAGAAGAAAGAGCTCATGAAGCTATGGAAGAAAAAACGCCTAGAAGCCATCGACAAAAAAAGACCTAAAACGATAAAAAACCACTAAAGCGAGTCATGCCATGAAAAAAACCGCATTGATCATCCTCTCCCTTCTCATTCTACTGTTTTTGCTTGTCTACATCCTGCTCTTTACAACGCCGGGCAACGCTCTGCTTCGACCTGTGATCGAGTCAAAGATCAATGATAACTCTCCGGTCAAGATAAGTCTTGAGAAGTTTGTTCTGCGCACAGACAGTCTAAAATTTCTGCTCGCGCTCGACAAGGAGAACTCCTTCGCGGCAGAGGGAGTCTATTCTCTCTTTGCTCAAAGTTTTGATCTTGACTACCGCCTGGACTTCACCAAGCTTTCACGCCTTAGCGCCCTCGCCGACCGCAACCTTTCGGGCGCGCTTATAAGCGAGGGAAAGGTCAGCGGAGATCTGGATCTATTTAAGATCAAAGGCCAAAGCGATCTGGCGCGCAGCAAGACGGACTATGCCATCATCGCCAAGGAAATGAGACTGGATAAAGCCGCGATAAAACTCTCTGATCTCAACATCGAAGAGATTCTAAATATGGCAGGTGAAAACCCCTATGCACAGGGTAATATCGACCTTCATGTTCAGCTTTTTGATCTCACTCAAAAAGATATGCGCGGCTCTGTTTTGCTTGAGCTGAAAGAGGGACAGCTCAATGCGAAGACAGTGCAAAAAGAGTTCGGTCTTAGCCTTGTCAAAACAGCAGTCCAAAGTCAATTCAATGCGAGCTTTCAAGGTGAGGATCTTACCTATAGTCTCAATCTTGACTCCGCACTGGCCACGCTCTTTTCGCAAGGAAGGATGCAGCTTGAAAACAAGGCTATCGATGCGAAATACACCGTCGATATTAAAGAACTCTCCCTTTTAAAGAGCATTACAAACACCCCTCTTCGCGGACCGCTTTTTACCCAGGGGCGTGTCAGCGGAAATCAAAAGCATCTCATCATCAACGGCACAAGTGATATCGCAAGCTCTCAGAGTTCTTATGATATTTCCCTGGATGAGCTGAAACTCTCGCGGGCAGTCATCCATATCAAAGATGCCCGGCTGAAAAAGCTCTTGTATATGGCTGCACAAAGCGGGTTCGCCGATGCTAAGATCAATGCGGACATACAGCTTGATGACCTGAGCCCGGGAAACCTTAAGGGCGAAGCGGCCATTACGCTTAGCGAGGGGAAGTTTGATCAAAAGATCATGAAAAAAGAGTTTGACGTCACACTTCCGGCTACACGTTTTGAGCTTCAAACGAAGGCGGATTTGACCCATGAAAACATCCACTACACACTCTTGCTTAACTCCAATCTTGCCCGCATCGACTCAAGCGGGAACATAAAACCAAAAAACATGGGCACAGAAGCGCTTTACGCCATCAACATTAAAGAACTTGCTCTCTTAAAGCCACTGACAAAGGCTCCTTTGCGCGGTCCTATCGCTGCCGCAGGCAAGATAAGCGGTGATCAGGAAGAACTAAGGATCAGCGGAACATCAGACGTGGCAGGCTCCAAAACAGTCTACACTCTGCTGATGAAGGAGAGGGAACTTCACAGCGCCCAGGCTGCTATAGCAGGCGCTGAGCTTTCAAAACTCCTTTATCTTGCCGGCGAAAATGATTATGCACAGGGAAAACTTGCTCTTGATGCCGACATCTCCTCTTTTGCGCCGCTCTCTGCCAAGATAAAGCTTTCTGTCTTGGAAGGACTGGCACATGCCAAGGCCATTCAAAAAGATTTTAATATCACCCTCCCCTATACAAAGTTTGCAGTTAAAAGCGATGCAGTTATAAAGAAAAATGTACTTAGCGCGAGCAGCAGACTTGATTCAAATTTAGCGACAGTGACACTAAAAAAGACGACTCTTGATCTTGACAGCTCTGCCTTGACAAGCGACTACCTCCTGTTCATCCCCTCACTTGAGCGTTTGGAGACGATCTTGGAGCGTAAGCTTTACGGTACGGTCACGCTCAACGGTGATGTGAAAAAAGACAAAAAACTTTTCTTGAGTGCACATTCTGACCTCTTTAATGGTCGGCTTGACGCCACCCTCTTAGACGAGCAGCTCATTGCCGATTTTAAAGATATCCATGTGATTGCGGTGCTGAAGATGCTGGGCTATCCGGAGATCATGGATGCTCCGATCAATGGTAGCCTGAGCTATAACACTGCCAGCCAAAAAGGCAGGCTGCAAAGCCGTTTTGACAAGGCGACGCTCACCAGGTCTCAACTCACGGAGATGATCCGCCAGTTCAGCAATACAGACCTGAGCAAAGAGCGTTTCAATGAAGGCATACTCATTAGCGATATCAACAAAGAGATCATCACCTCCGACCTTCAGATGCAGAGCAAAACAGTGACAATGAAAAGTAAAAAGTTTATTATCAACTCCGAAAAAGAGCTGATTGATGCGCGTTTCGCCTTAAGAGTGAAGCAGTATCCGGGAGATGTTATTGTCAAAGGCAACATCAATGCTCCAAAAGTATCACTTGACGCGAAGTCGATGATCACGCCGGAGATAGAAGAGAAAGTCGGAAAAGAGATCAACCGTTTCTTGAAAAAACTGTTTTAGCACAAAAGAATCTGCTTTGGTAAAGATCAGGGGTTGTTGCTAAAATAAACATCTACACCGTTGGCGATGCCCACTGCCAGTTGCTGCTGATAGCGATGATCCACCAAACGCTTCGCTTCAGTAGGATGGGAGATAAAGCCGAGTTCGACCAAGACAGCCGGCATCTGCGCACCGACAAGTACCCAGAACGGCCCTGACTGTACCCCGTTTCCACTCACGCTTTCATAGTTGTCTCTGAGGGAGGCCAGCATGTTTGTCTGCAGGTCAATGGCTAGTTTGTTGGAGGCAAAGATCTTCTCTCTGTTCATCAGATGCAAGGCATCCTGCATTCCCCCTTGCTTCATATTTCCGATATCCACATTCTCTATTGCCGCAACATTCATTGATCGCTCACTGCGGTTTGTGGAGAGGAAATAAG
Source organism: Arcobacter sp. (assembly GCA_024637195.1). Lineage (GTDB taxonomy): Bacteria > Campylobacterota > Campylobacteria > Campylobacterales > Sulfurimonadaceae. The sequence continues at coordinate 132,363 of JAGXFN010000009.1, read as the reverse complement.
TTTCGATGCCTTGTGCTTTATTCCAGTTTTTCTTCGGCACCGAGTTGGCATGGACGGAAAGAAACAGATCTGCATTTTTCTTATTGGCAAAGTGGGTACGATCACGCAGTTTGACAAAAGTATCCCCGTTGCGCGTCATATGGACAGTATAGCCGCGTTTAAATAAAATATCGCGCAGCTTCTTGGAGAGCTGCAGGGCAACCACCTTTTCCCTGTAGTTTCTGTACCCGACTGCACCCGCATCTCTGCCGCCGTGTCCGGGGTCGATGACGATGACCTTCTTTGAGAGGTTTTGTTTCAGCGGGATATAGCTCAGTTCACGGTTTACAGAGGACATCTTGATAGTCAGCTCCCTGCCCTCGACCTTGTACTCCTGCATAATCTCACTGTCATTTTCAAATACTATGCGTAAAGTATTCTTGTCAAACTGGGCCAAACGGATATTTTTCATCGAAGAGTGTTTCAATTCCATGGTCTTTTCCGACAAAATAGCATGGATATCATAGATCTTTTTGTACTTGTTTTTCTTGGTATAGTTCAGGACGAAGGTGTTGAGTTCATTGTCACGCAGCGCACGCGAAAACTTCAAGACTAAACGCTGGTTGTCTTTCCATCGTATGGACTTTAAGCTGTTCTGTCCGGCAATAGAGGGCTGAATGTCTTTAGACTCAGGTTTTTTATGCAAGGGTGCATCTTGTCCCGATGCCTGTTTCAGTGTCTTTTTTTGCTGACGGTTTTTGAGCTCATTTTCATACTCGATGACGTCAATACGGAGTTTTTTTCCTGTTTTTATCAGACCATTCAGACAGGTGTCGCAGAGTGCGTCATCATTGTTCATAATCGAACGGGCATACAGGTTTTTATAATCATTATAGGCACGAAAGACGTGTGATTTGTTACTGCTTGCACTGTTTTTGTGCGCACGGTTCAAAATCTCCGTATTGTTTGCAAAAAGAAGAGCGGCGAAGAGAAAAATGCCTAAAAAGAAACGCAGACTATTCCCCTTCTGTAAGCTTTTTCATCAACTCTTTTACCGAGATGATCTCTTTTATGCGGTAGCCGTTTGTACCAGAAAAGAAAAGTCCGAGCTCAAGATTTCCTTCATAAGCGTCAGAGAGTCTGTCAGCGATACAAAATCCGACCTCTTTTGCCTCTACACCCCGGTTGCACGGAGCCACACAGTTGGAGATGCATTTGATCGCCGGACCTTCGCGTCTTTCGATCAGACCTGTCAGGTTTGTACGAACGCCGCGTGCCGGATAGCCTACCGGAGAGCCCATCAAGACGATGTCTTCTTCTTTGGCACCAAGCAGCACATCTTTGAAGTTGCTGTGCGCATCACACTCATGCGTGCCGATAAAGCGTGTGCCCATCTGAACACCGCTCGCACCCAAAGTGAGCATCTCTTCGATATCCGTTTTGTCCCAGATGCCGCCTGCAGCTATCACAGGCATCCCGCCCCACAGAGCAGCTTCTTCTACGACCGGCTTGACCAGGTTTTCTAGCTGGTTTTCATCCAAGGCGCACTGCGCATAGGTAAAGCCTTGATGGCCGCCGCTTTTAGGTCCTTCAAGGATAACCGCGTCTGGAAGACGGCCATAGCGTTTTTCCCATCGCTTGCAGATGATCTTCAAGGCCTTTGCGGATGAGACGATCGGAACCAAGGCGACATCAGGATAGTCCGCCGTAAATTCAGGCATATTTGTCGGAAGACCGGCACCCGTGATAATGATGTTTGCACCGGCTTCGCAGGCATCGGTCACTACACGTCCATAGTCGTTGATCGCATACAAAACATTACAGGCAAGCGGTTTATCCCCGCAGATCTTTCGTGCGTTTTCAAAGATCTTTATCAATGCCTCTTTGGAGTAGAAGTTCTGCACCTCTAAAGGACGTTCCGCGACAAGACGCTGAACATAAGCCTTCTTCTCATAATATCCTGTTCCCACAGAAGAGATAACGCCCAGGCCGCCCTCTTTACTGACATTTCCGGCTAGCTTATCCCACGAGATACCCACACCCATTCCACCTTGGACGATAGGAATATCAATGATATGCTTTCCAATTTTTAGCGATTTGAATGCCATTTACTTCACCTTTAATGCAGCAAACTTGCGTTTGCCTACCTGTAATACGTATTCACCTGCATCAAGCTGCAGCTGCTCGTCTTCGACTTTTATTTGGTCAATTTTAACAGCACCTTGCTTAATATCTCTTCTAGCTTGCGTAGTAGATGCTTCAAGATTGCAATCTTGTAACGCTTTTGCAACCCAAATCGGACCCTCGAGTTCAAATGAGGGCATGTCGGTGGGCAGATCGTTTTTGGAGTGGACCCTGTCAAACTCCGCCTTAGCAATTTCTGCGGCTTCGTGACTGTGAAAACGCGCAGTTATTTCCAAGGAGAGCATCTCTTTGGCATGCTTGGGATGAACCTCCCCTGAGACTACGTTCTGCTCAAGAATCTTGATCTCTTCAAGCGTCTTGTCACTGAGCAGTTCATAATAACGCCACATCAGATCGTCGCTGATAGAGAGCACTTTGGCGAACATGTCGTTGGCACTGTCCGTCACTCCGATGTAGTTGTTCAAAGATTTGCTCATCTTTTGAACTCCGTCAAGCCCCTCTAAAATAGGCATCATAAGTACCGCTTGCTCTTTGCCGACATTGTAAGAGCGCTGAAGGTGACGTCCCATCAGAAGATTGAACTTCTGATCAGTCCCGCCTATCTCGATATCGCTTTTGAGATGGACACTGTCGTAACCCTGAAGGAGCGGATACAAGAACTCGCTGATGGAGATGGAGGTGCCGCTTTTGTAGCGCTTGTCAAAATCATCACGCTCCAGCATACGCGCCACATTGTACAGTGTCGTCAGTTCCAGCATTCCAGCCGCACCCAGCGGCTCGATCCACTCCGAGTTAAAGACCGTCTGGGTATGCTCATGGTTCAAGATCTTAAAGACCTGTTCATGATACGAGGCCGCATTTTCTTTTATTTGCTCCTCCGTGAGCAGTTTGCGTGTTACGCTTTTTCCGGTAGGATCGCCTATCTTCGCCGTAAAGTCTCCGATGAGAAACTGCACATTTGCTCCGTATTTTTGAAAGACGGAGAGTTTTTGCAAGAGTACCGTATGGCCCAGATGAAGGTCAGGGGCGGTCGGGTCGAAACCAGCTTTGACCGTGTAGCGCGTGCCATCTTCAAAAAATTTCTTAACGTTTTTTTCAATACTCTCAATATCTATAATTTCTGCGCATCCGCGGCTAATCTCTTTTAATGCTGTGTTAACCATAATTTTCCTTCTTAATTTCTGTAGGCATCATCCGTGCGGATAAGCTGTATAGTCTTTTGTTTGTTGTCAAGTTTTTTACGCAACTTTGCCAAGTCGCCTTCTAGACTCTGCATCTCTATCTCGCAGTATTGCACATGGTCTTTTTGTTCCTTGCCCAGTTCGATACTGATAAGATCGATATTGAGTTTAGCCAGCAGTTGCAAAAATGCCGCCAAAGCACCTTTGGCATTTTGCAAGCTGACGATAAGATGGTAATGATAATATTTCTGTGCACCCCAGTAGACACTGAGCATCGGTGTCTGCGATTTTATCATATCATAAGCGTGGTGGCAAAGTTTATGGTGGACATGCGCTTTGTTGGCAATCTTAAAAGCGACGATCTCATCTCCGGGCTTGGGATGGCAGCAGTAGTCATACACCATGTCGTTGATGGAGGTATTGGACAAGACCTCTAAAGCGCCGAAGCTGTACTGCTTCAATTTGAACTTGTGATGCTTCAAAAAGCCTTGAAAACGGCTGTTTTGCTCGATGACTTCCAGATAAGAGTGCAGCAGCACCTCCAAGTGTCCGGGATCGACAGCTATTTTGTATACCGTGTCCATCAAAGCACTTTTTTCCAGCCACTCTTTGATGCGGCTCTGATTTAGCTTCAAGATCGTTGAGAGGATATTGATTCCGGTGAGGGCGTTGATGTGACGCAGCCTCTGATTACAGACAAGACGCATATTGTTTTTTGCACGTGTCGTCTTGACCGAGTCGATCCAGCTACAGCGCGTTGTCAGCTCATCAGAGGTGTCGATACGGACAAGGTCGCCGTTTTTAAGCTCGCTAAGAAGACTCGTTTTTGTCTTGTTGATCAGACATCCCACCGCATGGTTTCCGACCTCCGAGTGCACCGCATAGGCAAAATCAAGAGCGACCGCGCCGCGAGGAAGTGTAAAAGGGTCTCCGTTGGGCGAAAAGATCAAGATATCTTCGCTGTAGAGGTCGTTTTTGATCAGCTCGTAAAACTCCTCGACCGAGTCGCCTTGAAATTGAAGGTTATGCATCCATTCAAGGTTTACGCTTGATTCTCCGCCCTTGTACTTCCAGTGTGCGGCAATGCCAAGTTCAGCCGTCTGGTGCATCTCAAAGGTACGGATCTGCACCTCAAAGATAGAGGTATTGTCAAAGACTGTGGTATGCAGGGTCTGGTACCCATTATCCTTGGCAATCGCCAGGTAGTCTTTGAAGCGCGAGGAGAGAGGCTTAAAATTCAGATGCATCAGGCCCAGAACCTTATAGCAGTCCAGCGGCTCTTTGACGAGAATACGGATGGCAAGAAGGTCCAGGACCTCATCTATCGAGACTCCTTTGCGCTGCATCTTAAGATAGATGGAATAGGTGTGTTTAATCCGGCTTTTTATCTCAAAATCATCTTCGCAAAAACCGTTTTTTATCATCGTCTTCGTGATCTTTTCCGTAAAATCATTGATGCTTACATGGATCTGATGAAAGTTTTCTTTGAGATATGCGGTAATGCGCTTGTAGTCATCGGGAAAGATATATTTGAAACTTAGGTCTTCAAGCATATTTTTAAGCGTTGAGATACCAAGCCGGTGGGCAATAGGCGCATATACGACCATCGTCTCTTCTGCTATACGGGTCTGTTTTGCCTCAGAGAGGGCATCGAGGGTAAGCATATTGTGCAATCTGTCGCAAAGTTTTACGACTAGAATGCGGACATCTTGAATCGATGCGATGACCATCTTTCTAAATGAAAGCGCAGAAACGACGAGCTTTTCGTCTGAGTCCGAGGCAGCAAGTTCTGAGTCTCTTATCTTGTCGATTTTGGTCAAACCCTCTACCAGATGGGCCACATCATCGCCAAATTCTGCAGCGACTTCTGCAATACTCATCAATGTATCTTCCACCACATCATGTAAAAGTGCGGCAATTACCATAGCATCGTCTTCGCTGATGCTATCGACAATGACAGCGACAATAATGGGGTGTATGATGTAGGGTTCGCCGCTTTTTCGGGTCTGGCCCAAATGGGCTTTCTCGGAAAATGCAAGCGCTTTTTCTATAGCAGCAGAAGGTTTTACTTGATCGTAAAACAGGGCTTTCGCACGTTGCAGGTCATGAACATCACGAACGGCTTCAATCGTCTCTTTCACTCTTTGCTCCGTTCGATCTTATTTATTTGCTGGCTTGGAAACCTTTGATAGTGATAACACCCTCTGCGATCTCCATCAATGCCAGATCAGCCGGTTTAAATGCTTTTGAATCAACATTAAGTCTGCTCAGTTCGCCGTTTTGCAAAGCCGTAGCACGTTTTGCAATCGCGATCGCCAATTGGTAGCGGTCTGCACCGGTAACTTCTAATGCTTTCGCAGTCAGTTTTTCTAATCTCATTTTGTTTCCTTGGTTTAAAAAGATTTATTTAACGATCGAACAGGTATCCATATTGCCATTGATGATATGCAAAAGATTACCTGCCTTGAACATATCGCAGACAATGATCGGCAGTGCGTTCTCTTTTGCCAAAGCGATGGAGGTGTCGTCCATAACTTTGATCTCGTCTTGAAGTGCTTTGTCATAGCTCAGTTCAGGATATTTGACGGCATCACTGTGTTTGTTAGGGTCTTTGTCGTACACACCGTCTACCTTGGTCGCCTTGATGATCACCTCGGCACCGATCTCTACCGCACGCAGCGTTGCTGCCGTATCGGTGGTGAAAAATGGATTTCCGGTACCCGCGGCAAAGATCACGACACGACCTTTTTCAAGGTGGCGTACCGCACGTCTTTGGATATAGGCTTCAGCGATCTGTTCCATTTTGATCGCGGACTGTACCCGGACTTTCATACCGGCATGCTCGCAGGCTTCCTGCATTGCTACGGCATTGATTACCGTTGCCAGCATGCCCATGTAGTCACCGGAGGTACGGCGAATGATCCCGTCTTGCGCAGCAGTTACACCGCGGATGATATTGCCGCCGCCGATAACGATACCGACTTCAATACCTGCATCGACAAGACTTTTGATCTCATTCGCGATATATTTTAAAATTTTAGTATCAATCCCATACCCGTTTTCACCGGCAAGAGCTTCACCGGAAAACTTTACTAAAACTCTTTTCCCCATTGATGCCCTTTGTTTAAATTACAGTTTATAAAAATCTGGGAATTATACTTAAAATTTGCTTTATATGGGCTTACGGGTTCTTACTTATTTCTGGCCTCGACACCGCGCATCTGGAAGGATTCAATCTGCTTCGCATATTTTGGATTTCTCTGTGTCAGCAATTTTTGCATGTTGACGATCATCTTTGCAGAGCTCAGCGGACTTCTCGCATAATAATAGACGAATTTAAAATATTCGCTTGCCTCTTTTTCGTTTTCGGGAAAAGGAAAACGCTTTGCCATCTTCTCCAAAGCGCTTTCAATTTTAGAACGCTCTTTTGTCTCATGCTGCAAGATGGAGATCAAACTCTCAAGGGTCAAGCTTCCATCATGGACAGGTTCAGGTGTGGTTACTATAGGTGCAGGCGGGGATTTTTTAAAAATGATAAAGACAATAATCAAAATAAAAACAATAAAAACAATAAAAAAACCGATCAAATAGAGCATTAAAAAACCTTGATATTTTTTATAACAGACCCCAAAAGAGCACTCGGAGTTTAAAATGCCATAAGTATAACAGTTTTAAATATAAATACAAAATATTTCAAACGTTTTACGCACTATATACTCCCGCATCGAACTTCATCTATGCTACAATGATCGGCACAAAGTCTGATTACTTAAGGGTTAAAGATGTTTTTCTGGTCCTCCTTGTTTGGCACTGATACCCCCTATGAGCATTATCATTTTGGACGTTTTATCAACTACAAAAAAAATCCCTTGCAGCAGGCGCAGTATCAAGAGTCCAAAAAGGCCTTCTCCCAACAAAGATACCTTGAAGGGTATGAGCACTACTTCAACTATCTTTGTTTTTACAATGCAGACGATGAGTGCACAAACATCAGCTATAGCAAAGATGAAAACACCCTGAACTTCACACTGATGCAAGGCTCGGCCATCGTCCAAGGCAATATCACCCAAAGACGCCTGAGCGCATGTGTCAATATCGCGGCTATGCCCAAAGAGAACATCTCCGTTATGCGCCGTTTGCTGGAAAAAAACTTTCTTTATACCTACAGCAGTTTTTTTCTTGAAGAAGGGAGACTTAAGGCAAAGATCTATTTTGACAACATCTCGCTCTCTCCGCAGAAGGTATTTTTCCCTCTGCGCGAGCTTGCCATCAATGCCGACAGAGAAAAAGAGCTTATCTTAGATGAGTTTAATGATCTCGAACCCCTTGAGCTCGATCACATCGAGGTGATGGACGCGCATCTTAAAGAGACAAAACTGCGTTTTTTTAGAGAGTGGATAGACAAGACGGAACAAAAAGTCTTACTTCTGCCTACCCAGGAGCAGTCCGGGGCCATCGCCTTTGTCTGGATAAACCTGCTCTTTAAGATCGACTACTTTATCACACCGCGCGGCAAACTGGGCTATGATATTTACGAGGCGCTCCGGGACTATTATCTCGATGACGGCAAACACATCGAAGAAAAAAATGACGCCTTGCAAAAAGCCGTAGAAAAACTCAAAACAATCAATGCCAACCGCCTGTCAAAAAGTCTCTACTGCGTCAAAGAGACCTTTGATATTTTCAATAACGACGGGCTTGAGGAAGTACATGCATTTATAGAAGAGACTCTGGCAAAAGTCGTCTGGTATAAAGAACACCGCTACGAAGAGATCATTTTGACTATCTATGAATATTTGGGGCAGTACATGCTCTATAATTATGGCATGAACAAGTGCTTGCGCGCATTGATCCAGCTTGATGTCAGGCTGCATAACACGGATTTCCATTCTGCTGTGGGCATAGAAAGCCTCTACAAAAACGGCAAGTTGCACAAAAAAAAGATCTTCTCACTCATCCGTCAGATCATTCACGACTATACTGACCAGTATCCTTATCTTCATGACTTCTCATCTGAACTTAACTTCATCTCCTACGAGAAGTTTCACCACTCCTTTTTTCTAGCCTTGAAAAATCTCAACTTTAGCGAGCTATAAGATGAACACCCAAAAGATACTCGACACCTACCAAGACAGCATTATCCAGATTGAAACGCCCTTGGCTTCGGGAAGCGGCTTTTATCTTGAAAAACACCAGCTTATTGTTACCAATTCTCATGTTGTCACAGGCCTCAAAGAGGTCGTTATCAGCTCTAAAAACATGAAACGGCGCGAGGCAAAGGTTGTTTACGATGACCCGAAATATGACCTTGCCTTTATCACCACAAAGGATCTGAAGGTCAAAACACCTCTAAATCTGGCGAGCGAGAACGTGCACGACGGGGACAAGGCCATTGCTGTCGGCCATCCCTATAGATTAAATTATTCGGCGACAGAGGGGATCGTCTCCAAGGCAGCCCGTTTGCAGGGCGAACTTGAATATATTCAAATCGATGCCGCGATCAATCCGGGAAACAGCGGAGGGCCGCTGCTTAACGAGCGCGGCGAGGTCATCGGGGTCAATACCTTTATCATCCAAAACTCCAACAACCTCGGCTTTGCCCTGCCCTTTCCTTATGTTCAAGAAGCCCTGGATGCCTTTAAAAAGCTGGGGAAAAATGACATCATCCGCTGTTCTTCGTGCCTTAACCTTGTTCAGGAGAGACTGATAAAAGATGACTACTGCCCGGAATGCGGGGTAAAGATCGATATCGCAAAGCGGCGGCGAGAGGGATACAAGGCCGTTGGAACGATCAAGACATTGGAGAAGATTCTTGAGGATATGGGAAAAGATGTCACCCTGGCAAGACGCGGACAGAGAGCCTGGCAGATCGACGTCGGAACGGCGCGTATTGAGATCTCATATTATGACAACGGCATTATTATTGCCGATGCTTCGCTCTGCCGGCTGCCGCATGAAAAGATCAAAGAGATCTATCACTTTTTGCTGAGCGAAAATACCAAGATGGACTATCTTCACTTCAGTATTGACGACAACTCTATCGTCCTCTCTTTCATTATCACTGACAGCTCGCTTGAAGAAAAAAGCGGCAGTTTCGGACTTGGACGGCTCTTTTCTCTGGCCAACAGCTATGACGACATCCTGATCAAAAATTACGGGGCGCTTCCGATTAAGAGAGATGATTCTATTTAGCGCTGGCTTCTTCTCTTAAAATGGTCTGTGTGATCTCCTCTTTTTTGACAAAATCGGCGCCCATAGAGATGATAAAGGTGGATGCCTCCTGAAGACTCAGACTTGTTTTTACCACTAATTCCTTTTTGACGATGACCGTATAGCCGCTGGTGGGAATCGGCGAGGTCGGGATGAAGAGCACCAAGATATCAAGGTGCCTGTTGATCACATAGGCCGGAACCCAGACACCCTTTTTTGGGTACTCAAGCAAAACGATCTCTTTTACCCCGTTCTCCTCTTTTCCCGAAAACATCTGTGTCAGTTTTTTCATCACGCCGTAAACAGAACGAACCGCCGGAACATTTTCAAAGACCTTATCTATAGCAGAGATAAAAATAGACTTTCCGTACTTCTCGATAGAGTAGCCCAAAAAGACAAAGACACTCAGTCCGACAAAAATAAATATCCCTGTCGCCTCAGTGGAGTGGGTAATATCACTGATCCTGAAAAAAGCCGTAACCCCGAGTTCTGCCAGCATCTTTAAAAAAATGATAACAAGCACAACCGGCATCAAAGAGAGTGCCCCGACAAACAAATAGCGCATAATATTTTTCATAGTTTACATTTCCTTGTGATATAATCGGTCTAATTTTATCCAAAAGGAGCGCATATGAGCGGATTTTTGCATATTGTCTGTCCTCACTGCAGCGCAACCAACCGCATTCCCTCGGGAGAAGTCCCAAAAGAGGCTAAATGCGGCCGCTGCAAAGGGTCCATTTTAGAGACCAAACCCATTGAACTCACACCGGACAACCTTGAGCAACACCTTCAAAAAAATGATATACCCGTCATTATCGATTTTTGGGCGCCCTGGTGCGGACCATGTAAGATGATGGGACCCAACTTCGAGCAAGCAGCGAAAAACTTCAGAGGAAAGGTCCGTTTTGCCAAGATAAACACCGAAGAGCAGCAGCATCTGGGAACGAAGTTCGCTATCCGTTCCATCCCCACACTTGTTCTTTTCAAAGGCAAAAAAGAGATCGACAGACTCTCTGGCGCTCTTGACGCAGAACAGCTTGCAAGCTGGATTCGTTCCAAGATTTAAACGCAGGCCTAAATAAAAGATTTTACAATACACGACGACACAGCCATAAAAGGAATTATATGTTTTTAGATTTTAACGTCAACCTCGATAGCGCCATTGATGAGCTTAATACTCTTTTAGAAAAAAACAAAGATGCGATTCAAGATCTTCTGAAAATAAAAGAGAAGAGCTATGCAAATTTTGTCAAACCCTTCGAGATGATCGATGAGCGTCTGAGCTGGTTTTTCACTCCAATATCACATCTTAACTCGGTCAACAACTCCGAGCAGACCCAAAAAGTCTACAGCGATGCCTTGCCGATCCTGACCGAATATGGCACGGAGATCTCACAAAACGAAGAGATCTACAAGGCCTTTAAGCGCATCAAAGATATCCAAGGCAGCACTTTAAACCAGGAGCAAAACCAAGTGCTTGAACACAACATTCGAGATTTTGAGCTCAGCGGCGCGCATCTTGGCCAGGAGAAAAAAGACCGTCTCAAAGAAATCAATCTCAGAAAAAGCACCCTGACCAACGACTTTTCGCAAAACCTTCTGGACGCGACCAATGCCTACGAGCTGATCATCACGGACGAAAAAGATGTCGAGGGAATCCCCGAATCTGACCGTGAGAGTGCCCGGCAAGAAGACGGCAGCTATAAGTTTACCCTGCAGATGCCCTCTTATATCTCCTATATGACCTACGGGAAAAACCGCACTTTGCGCGAAGAGCTCTACAAAGCATACACTACCCGTTCACCTGAAAATGCTCTTATCATCGATGAGCTGATGCGGCTTCGTCAGGAAATGGCTCAGCTTCTGGGGTTTGACAGCTATGCCGAACTCTCCATCGCCCCGAAGATGGCCACCTCCACACAAAAGGTCGTCGACTTTTTAGAAGAGCTGGCCTATGCCTCGAAAAAGCAGGCGCAAAAAGAACTTGACGAACTTGAAGTCCTGGCAAAAGCACAAGGTGAAAAGAATATCCAGAGTTTTGACACCGCATACTACAGCGAGATCCTCAAAAAAGAGACATACGACATCGACGAGGAGCTCTACCGCGCCTACTTCGAAAAAGACTCTGTCGTTCATGGTCTTTTTGACTTTTTGCAGCGTCTTTTCGGTATCGAGTTTAAAGCCGTTGAAGCAAGGCTCTGGGATGAAAAAGCAAATGCTTATGACCTATATGTCAAGGGTGTCCTGCGTTCACGTCTTTACCTCGATCTTGAGGCACGTTCCTCCAAACGCGGCGGAGCCTGGATGAACAACTGGCAGAGCCACTGCGAAGACGAAAAGGGACAGCCTCTGCTCTCATCTGCCTTTGTAGTCTGCAACTTTCCCTCTTCCTCTACCACCTCGCCTTCGCTGCTGCGCCATGACGATGTCGTTACTCTTTTTCATGAGATGGGACATGCGCTTCACCATATGCTCAGTGATGTCAAAGAGAGTTCGGTCAGCGGTGTGGGCGGTGTGGAGTGGGATGCGGTCGAGTTTCCATCGCAGTTTCTGGAAAACTTCGCCTATGAGCCTAAGGTCTTAAAGCTTTTTGCAAAAGATTACAAAAGCGGCGAAGTACTCAGCGACGAGATGATCAACAAGCTTGACAAGGCACGAAACTTCCAGTCGGGCATGCAGATGCTCCGACAGATCGAGTTCTCACTTTTTGATTTCAAACTGCACATGAAACTGCATACGGGAGATCAGATACAGGCCCTTCTTGATGAGATCAGAGAGAAGTTCAGTCTGCTCAAACCGCCCTCTTACAACAAGTTCCAAAACGGTTTCGCCCACATCTTTGCAGGCGGCTATGCCGCAGGCTATTACTCCTACAAATGGGCAGAAGTCCTCTCGGCCGACGCCTTTTTCCATTTTGTCGATAACGGCATCTTCAACGAAGAGATCTCTTCTGCCTACCGTGATGTCGTCCTTGCACGCGGCGGAAGCGAGAGCATGAGCATCTTGTTTGAAAAATTCATGGGAAGAGAGCTTGATACAACGGGCCTCTTGAGACTTAACGGCATTGCCGTATGAGAAACCTCTGGTTTCTCATACTCTTGCAACTTTGTCTCTTTGGAGGAACAACCGTGAAAATTGCTTCGTATAATGTCGAAAACCTCTTTGATCTGAATTATGACGGCACAGAGTACAGCGAATACATTCCCAATACAATCTGGAAATGGAATGCCAAGACCTACCGCAAAAAACTTCAAAATATCTCCAGGGTCATCGCCGAGATCAATCCCGATATCATCGCGTTGACGGAGATAGAATCAGACACCTCCCTAAAAGCGCTGCAAAAGATGCTTTCGCAAAAGGGGGTCTACTTCAAATACCGCGCTATAGCAGACCGTAAAAAGACCTCGGTAAAGAGTGCGATTTTGAGCAAATACCCCCTTATAAGCAAAGAGATCCTCGTCTCCCAGAACCGCAGTTTTCGCAATATCCTCGAAGCAAAGGTCACGATAGAAGGCAAATCTCTTTACATCTTTGTCAACCACTGGAAGTCAAAATCCGGCCCGGAGAGCAAGCGCCTGGTGTACGCAAAATCGCTCAAGAAACGGCTTGCTCAACTGCCTCGTAACAGCGACTATGTCTTGGCAGGTGATTTTAATGCAGACTATGAGGAACATAAACGCTTTGTCAAAATACGCAAACACAATGACACCCTTGGAATTACCGGCATAAACCATATCTTAGAAACCATCGACAAAAACGGCGAACTCTACACCAAAAAAACATTAAGAAAAGAGGGAAACTACAATCTGTGGATGGAACTTGGCGAGTCAAAACGCTGGACACACATCTTCCGCGGGAAAAAAGAGGCGCTTGACCACCTCATCATCTCCCCCTCGCTGGCCGACGACACAACAAGCCGTTATGTGCAAGGGAGTTTCAAGAGCTACGCCCCGGCCTACCTCTTTAAAAAGAAAAATCTTTACCGCTGGCAAAGAAGCCGAACCCGGCCAACGCACCACACAGGACTGGGCTACTCCGACCACCTACCTATCTTTGCCGAATTTTATATCGAGTAAGTGAACGCCTACTCTATCCAGCCGCCGCCGATGAGTCTGTTTCCGTCATAGAAAACGGCTGCCTGACCCTTGGCGACGCCCAGGACCGGCTCTTTGAGCTGGATAGTTCCCTTGTCACCATCGATCTCGACGTGGCAGGGGACGGCTGTTGTGCGGTAGCGCAGTTTGACTGTTGTATCAAAACTGGTTCGCTCGTCAAACATGTTGATGTCTTTGATCTTCACATCAAAACATTCCAGCTCCTCTTTGAGACCCACAACGATCTGGTTCGTTTCGGGCAGGATCTTGGTCACGTAATGCGGATCATGCGCGCCGTTTACAGTGAAACCCTTGCGCTTTCCGATCGTGTAGTGCATGTATCCTTTGTGCTCGCCGACGATATTTCCCTCGGCATCGATCACCTCTCCGGGCTGATCGACCTGGACGTAGTCTTTGAGCACATCTGTATAGCTCGTCTCGACAAAGCAGATCTCGCTTGATTCTGCCTGGGAGGCAAAGGACTCCAGACCTTCGATGGCTGCGGCATAGGCTTTTATATCCGACTTGTGGCGCGTGCCCAGGGGAAAGATGAGTCTAGGCAGAATCTCTTTTTTTATATAGAAGAGGAAGTAGCTCTGGTCCTTAGTGTCGTCTTCGGCCTGCAACAGGTACTTGCCATCCGTCTGGATGTAGTGTCCTGTCGCAAGATACTCCGCACCGACCTGATCGGCAAACTTAAGCATCTCGCCAAACTTGAGGTTGCGGTTACACAGAGCACAAGGGTTGGGAGTTTCACCTATTTTATAAGAGTTTATAAAGGGCGCGACGACCTTTTCTTTGAAGGTCTCCTGCAGATCAAGGATATGAAGTTTTACGCCGGCAAAGTCTGCCGCTTTTTGCGCGCGCACCTGATGTATCTCGTGATACCCGGGCTTGGAGTGCAGCTTCATATACACTCCCTCGACCGCATACCCCTCTTCTTTGAGCAAAAGTGTAGAGACGGTTGAGTCAACCCCTCCGCTCATTCCTATTAAAACCTTTTTTTTTGCCATTTATGCTTTCCTATGTATCGTGTGAGTCTTTGCTGTGCGCGGCATCTCGGTTCTCAAATAAGTTAGCCAGAGAGTGGTAGTAGTCCGTATCTTTTAGACCGGCATCTTCTAAAACCTTCATCTGCACGCCCAATGAGGCTTTTATCTGGTCAGCGATGTGATAGAGATCATCTGTTAGCGTAATAATATCCAAATCTTTTTCATCTATCATCCCCTGGGCCAATAAGGTATTCTTCATAAAATCCATTAAAGGTTGGAAAAATTCTGTTCCGACAACAAATATTCGCACGCCCTTGATCTTTTGCGTCTGCACCAGAGTCAAGGCTTCAAAGAGTTCATCCAAGGTCCCAAAACCGCCCGGAAAAAGCACATAGGCGATAGAGTACTTGACGAGCATCACCTTTCGCGAAAAGAAGTACTCAAAGGTGCGTACCTTTGTCGTATAGGGGTTGATCGACTGCTCTAGAGGAAGGTCAATATTGAGGCCGATGGACTCTACATTTGGATTATTGAATGCTCCCTTGTTCGCCGCTTCCATAATGCCGGGTCCGCCGCCTGTGATCACGTTAAATCCTGCAGAACCGAGCATATCGCCCAGCACAACAGCTTTTTTATAGTAGGCATTTTCCTTGTCCGTACGTGCACTTCCGAAGATAGTTACAGAAGGGCCAAGCTCGCCTAACTCGTCAAAACCGTGTACGAAATCGGCAATGATCTTAAATACGGACCATACATTGGCTGTTTTGATATCCCTGGCATAGCGCTGTGCAAGGTTTTTTTTGTCGTCTTGTTTTTGTTTCATTAAGGCATTTCCTCGTAAATATACAATTATTTTTTATTGTGCGGGATAAACGTTGCTTGAGGCTATGCAAAAGATTGCTTTTTCAGCCTTTTAGCTGCTGAAGACGATCTTTTTTAGTGCCGATCGTTGTTATCTGAACACCGAAGTTACCGTCAACGATAACAACCTCACCTTGCGCGATAACATGGTTGTCGACCAAAATATCCAAAGGATCGTTCGCCAACTGATTAAGCTCGATTACAGAGCCGATATCCATACTCAAGACGTCGCGCAGAAGCATCTTCTTGTGTCCTATTCGGACACGAACTGGCAGCTTGACATCCATAATAAGGTTGATGTTATTATGCTCGTCACCTTCGAATGCCGAAGATCCCGATGGCCCTTTTTCAGAAGACGGCACTTTTTCAAAAACAGCCGAACTCTTCGTTGATGCTTTTTCCTCTTTCGGGTTTAAGGCATTTTCGATCTTCTCATCGACAACAAACATCAGCAAAGAGTTGATGTCGCCCAGACGAAAAGTGTACACATACATCTTGGAAAAAGACTCAAGGTTTATCTCTGCGTCTTCATCTAAAAACTCAATGCCGGAGACTTTCAGACTCAAGGTAGGAAGATGGGCCTGAGAGGCCAGAGAGGTTGAAAACGCCGAGAAGATGTTTGAAACGATCTCTTTTGTCGCGTCGAGATCATCCTCGTCCATACTCTCCTTGCCTTCGCCCTCTCCGCCTAACATCAAGTCGCCCAAGGCAGTTGCCAGGGTTGGAGGAATGGCTACGGCCACCTTTGCATCAAAGTCTCCGCTTGCATCTGCTCTTATAACAGCGGTAGGAGGGATGATATTTGAAACAATAGAAATAGCTTCTTCTTCTTTTAGTGTCAATATCGGTGTTTGCCCTGTCAGCCCCTCAATTGTCGCTATGGTCTCTTGTTCAAAAATCTTTATAAATTCATTCATCTTCGTCCTCCTCATCTTCATGTGTGTCGCGATACATAATCTCTTTTACACCGGAGATCTTCTCCCGACGAAGCGCCTCATAATGCTTAAGAATACGTTTTACATCGTCTCGTTCTGTATAAACAACTTCAGTGATCCTGATCGACTTTCTAAAGCGGCGCAGGCCGATCTCACCTTTGAAGCGCTCTTTTCCATCTACACTAAGACCGACTATATCATCTCCGCTCGAGTTGAGTCTGATAATATCACCGCCTCTTAGATCCAGGACTTCTCGCAGGCTTAGCTCAGCCGTGCCAAGGTTAGCTTCTACCGTCACGCCTGCCCCGCCGATGAGGACCTGAAGCTCTTGATTTCGGCTTTTTTTGGAGCTTGTCTCATTAAGCATCAGGTCCCGGCTTGCCAGTTTTGGCAGGACCGGCTCAAGCGCGATAACTGGATAGCAGATGTTCATCATCCCCGAACTGTGGCCGATAATGATCTCCATAACGACCATGACAACGATCTCATTTTGTGCAACGATCTGCACGACATTGGGACTTGACTCTTTGGACTCAATAGTAGGATAGATCTCTGCAACAGGTCCCCAGGCCTCTTTTAACGTGCTCATCATTACTCGAAGAACAGTCTCGAAAAGGCTCAGTTCAATATCTGAAAACTCCCGGCTTGATTCAAAAGGCTCCCCTTTTCCGCCGAGCAGTCGATCGAGCATCGGAAAGGCGATGGAGGGATTGATCTCTAAAACACCCGAACCCTCCAGCGGTTTCACCGAAAAGACGTTAAAGCTCGTCGGATTTGGCAGTGACATCAAAAACTCGCCATACGTCATCTGGTCGACCGAGTGCAGCTGTATTTCTACGATGGAGCGCATAATAGAAGAGATCTGTGACGACAGCGAACGGGCCATCTTGTCGTGGATTCCTCTGAATGCACGCAGCTGCTCTTTAGAGACACGGTTGGGACGCTTGAAATCATAAAGCGTGATCTGCTTTTGCTGAAAGCTCTCTTCTTCTTCATACTCCAGAGCATCATCACCCTCATCATCAACAACATCTAAAAGGGCGTCGATCTCTTCTTGGGAGAGTATATCAGCCATTATCGGCTCCTATGGAATCTCGGATTTTTATCAACAGCGCTTTGTGGATCTGGGAGATACGCGACTCGGTAATCTCCAGAACCTCCGATATCTCTTTCAAGGAGAGCTCTTCAAAATAGTAGAGTTGAATGATCATCTGTTCACGCTCACTCTGTCCCTGCAGCACATTTTCTATCACCTCAATCAGGTCCTCTTTTTCTATCGTCTCAAGCGTCGTGCTATCGCTGTTCAAAGAGAGTTGTTCATCAATGGGCATCACCGCATAAATCTCCGAGGCGATACGGGCCTCGTTGATCTTCTCTTCGTCTTCGCCCATAATAAGTGCCAGCTGGGCATTACTTGGTTCGTCTTCGTTGTCTGCCATATAGACGTTGATCGCCCGCTCTATCGCTTTGATGAGTTTTCGGTTTGAGCGGCTGAGAATATCCAAAGAGCGAAGATAGTCCAGCATTGCTCCGTAGACACGTGTCTTCGCATATCCCCAAAACGAGTCATTTTGCGTAATGTCGTATCGCCGTGCCAGTTTTACCAGCTCTTCTGTTCCTATAGCGGAAAGGTCGCAAAAGTCGATGGAGCTTGGCAGACGTTCTTTCAGCCGAAACGCCATCGCTTTGACCGCGGGAAGATACTGGATTGCCAGTTCATCTTCTTTGAACTTCAGGTCGCTGACATAAGCATTAGTACGTGAGGACTCCATTATGAGGCCTTTCTTTGTGCTTTAGGCTTTGCATATTTTTTGTCCAAAGCCTCCAAAAAGTCATATGAACTCTCTATCACCTTCTCGCGCTTGGAGATCTCATTGGCATAATAGTCCAGATCGCTCTCATGGCGGACTTTTGGAAAAAACTCTTTTCTAAATCCGCTATAGCGGATAAAAAACGATATCGTAAAATGAGAAAAAAGGTAAAAGAAAACAGTAATAAGCAGGGTGTAGATCAATATACCCTCGGCACTTTGTGCCTTTAAGATCGCAAATACAAAGCCGATGAAAAAACCCTGCACAGTTAAGAAGGAGACAAAATTACTGCTAAGCATGCTCTTATTGAATCCTTTCTTAATTCTTTTTGGATATAAATGGGGTCAAAAATGCGTGATCAAACGCTTAAAGAGCCCCTGAATACCGCTCTCTTCAGGAGTTACGAGCACATTTCGTTCCAAGTTGCGTGAAAGTTTTTTCACGATTTTCTCCAGATCACGCGTCGTCGGCGAAATCGGATTTTCCTGGGCAAAGATCTTTCTTTGCTTGATCGAGCGCGAGACTTTCTCGTCTGCATTGACTTTTCCAAGCAGATCAAGCTGCAGTCCCGGACCGATATTGGCACGTGCTACCTTTGATATTTTATCATAGAGAAGCTGTGCTTCTTTCTCGGATCGGACCTGATTGAAGATAATGCTGATACGAGAGCGTATTCGAGACGTCACCTTGATTGTCGCATAGGCATCCGTGATGGCGGCAGGATCGGGGACGGTAACAACGATAACATCATCTGCTACATTTAAAAAGAGCTGAATATGCTCTCCGATTCCCGCACCCGTATCGATCAGCAGGACATCCAAGTCATCCAAAACATCGGCTTCTTGCATAAACCGATCAAAAAGGCTTCCGTCGCTGTACTTCAAAATCTCGTCGCCGCTTTCGCCGGGGATAAGCACTAGATTAGGCGCTACCGGGATTAAGATGTCGCTCACGCTTGCTTCGCCCTTTAGCACATGCAAAATGTTCTTTTTTATCTTTACATTGAACATCACATCTAGGTTGGCCAGACCGATGTCCGCATCGAAGATGCCGACTTTCAGCCCGTAATGTGCCATCAGATAGGCGAGATTGGAGCTGATCGTACTTTTTCCGACGCCCCCTTTTCCACTTGTAACGGCAATAAAACGGGTCTTTTTTGCACTGGGACGGCTGTTTTTGTCGACAAGCTCTTGGAGCTTGTGAGCCTGGGTTTTCATCTTTTGTTCCTGTCAAAGCCATTAAGCATGCAGTCTATCAGATAGTCGCTGCTAGCGACGACCAGGTCTTCAGGCACCTCTTGCCCGATTGAGAAGTAAGAGATCGGCTTTGATGTTTCATACATCAAAGAGAAAATATTTCCAAAACCGCGCGTCTCATCAAGCTTGGTAAACATCATCGTATCCACGCCCAACGACTCGAAGTTGTCATACGTCGCCTTGAGGTCCTCATACTTGATCGAGCTTGGAAGCACCAGAACTGTCTCGATCTGCATATTTGACGTGTTATGCTGAAGGCAGTCATAAATCTTTGTGATCTTCTCTTTGTCGTACGGTGAAGAACCCATTGTATCGATCAGGATATAGTCGCAATAGCTCATCGCGTTGAGCGCAGAAGCAAACTCCGGCGGGTCCACAACTGTTTCTATCCCAAGTTTCATCATCCGCGCATATTGCATCAGCTGTTCGACCGCACCGATCCGGTAGGTGTCAAGCACGATCAATCCAACCTTGTACTTCTTCTCCATCATAAAGGAGTAGCGCGCTGCGAGCTTGGCGATGCTTGTTGTCTTCCCGACTCCGGTAGGCCCTACAAGCATAATGACCTTTTTATCCCCTTTTGGCGGGACCCGCTCCATTCTTACGGGCACCATCTTGCGCAGCAGCACCTGAAAGTAGCGCTTGACAGTTTCTGAATTCTCGCGCATTTTTAGCGGCATATGCTCCAAGGTCAACTGCATGATCTCTTCGATATGTGCCGTATTCATCCCGCTTTGCAGGGTCAGCTTATATATCTCTGAAAACTCAGGAGGAATATGCAGATTGACCATCTTGTCTGAGCGCTCATCCCAAAACATGTTTTGGATAAGCTTGACCTTGTCGCCCAGTTTGGAGATCTCGTCTTTTATCTGTTTAAACTCCAGTGGATCGGCACTCTTCTCTTTGACGCGCGCAACCACTTTGTTCGCATCATAATCTTTTGCCAAACTGGAGTCTTCATCCGTGACCTCAGCGATTTTGGAGATCTGGCGCGCTGCTTCTGAGATACCGTACAGAACATCCGCCGGGCTTCGATTCATCGTTGCGGCGGCATTGCTCTTTTTTTGAGCGTTCATAGCCGCGGCCGTATCATCGTCAACACCGACGATGATCTCATACAGGGCTGTTTGCGTCAGGCTTTTTTTGCGAATCTCTTTGGTCTCGATCAGCATCGCCTCTTCGCCCACAGACTGCTGCGCTTTTTTCAGTGCTTCTGCCGGGGACGTGCCGCTAAAAGTCAGAATCTTCATCTACTCTCCATTATAAATATGCCATTGGGATCACTACACTTGCTCTGTCTTGCCAAGCGGGATGCGGTAAAATCAAATCTTTGGTGTCTATCTTTCGGTCTTCATAAAATATGATATCTATATCCAGTGTACGCGGCGCATTTGCAAAACTGCGCTTTCGGCCGAACCGACGTTCGACTTCCAGGATATATTTCAAAAAAGCCTTTGGCTGAAGGTTGGTCTGGACAATCATAACCGAGTTATGAAAGTCGTCCTGCTCGGTATAGCCAAAGGGCGGATTTTTTAAAATAGACCCTGTCTGCACCAGATCGCACAAACGCGAGCGCTTGAAAAAAAATGTCAGCTTTTCGAGGCGGCGGATAAGATCTCCGATATTGCCGCCGACGCCGAGCGTGACACGATAGCGTTTTAAAGATCGCGGATAAGCACGCGGATAGAGCCTTGTTCTGATCAGCGTAAACTTATCGTCAAAACGCTTAGAGAGCATACTTATGCTTGAGCTGCTGCTTGCTGTTTTTGCGCTTCTTGCATCGCCTGGATCTCTGAGAAGATCTGAGTCATGCCCGTCATTGCAAGATGGTATCCGAAAGGACCGAAACCGACAACCGATGAGGCGCATACCGGTGCGATCATGTTGGTCTTGCGGAACTCTTCGCGGCGGTGGATATTGGAGATATGCACTTCGATCGTCGGAAGCGAGACAGCCGAGATCGCGTCACGGATCGCGATAGAGGTGTGCGTGTATGCCGCCGGATTGATGATGATCCCGTTGGCGTCGCCCAGACACTCTTGGATACGGTCAACGATCTCGCCCTCTAAGTTGCTTTGGAAGAATTCAACCTCTATCCCGTTTTGATCAGCAAACTCTTTCATCTGCGCATGGATCTGCTCTAGTTTCATCGGTCCGTAAATGTTTTGTTCACGAACGCCAAGCATATTTAAATTTGGTCCCTGGATCACTACAACTTTCATTCTTAACCTTGTATCTTATTTTAATTATATTATACCTTTGTAAAGCATAATTTTTTTTTAGTTTCACTATACTTCCTACAATACTTTCTAAAGGCTCTTAAAATTTTGAAAATACTCAACGTCTCTTATCTCCTGCACAACAATGAAATACTCAGCGGGCAATCTATCGCTTTTGATAAGACCATACTGAAGATCGCCCCGCTCGATCAGCTCTTGGCCCTCTATCCGCAGGCCGAAGTCATCGACACTCCACCCTACTCTCTGGTCATGCCCGGACTCATCAATGCTCATGTCCATCTGGAGTTCTCCGCCAACAAAACCCGTCTTAAATACGGCAAGTTCCTCCCCTGGCTGCACAGCGTAATCGAAAACCGCGAAGAGCTCATCAACAACTGCGACAACGAATGCATGAAAAATGCGACCGAAAAGATGCTGCGCTCGGGAATCACGACCTTCGGTGCAGTTAGTTCTCATGGCATGGATCTCGATGCTGCGGCAGAGGCCAAACAGAACGTTGTCTTTTTCAACGAGGTCATCGGCTCACAGGCAAATATGGCAGACACACTTTTTGGCGATTTTAATGCGCGTCTTGAAGCCTCGGAAAGCATCAAAAGAGAGGGATTCCATCCTGCTATAGCCGTCCATTCGCCCTACTCTGTCCATCCGGCCTTGATCAAGAAAGCGCTTTTTTTGGCCAATGCACGCGGCTATAGCGTTTCTGCACACTACATGGAGAGCCCGGCTGAGCGGGCCTGGCTGGATCAAAACAGCGGCGACTTCAAGCCATTTTTCAAAGAGTTTTTAAGTCAGGAGTACGCCGTCAACACTTCTGAAGCATTTTTAGAACTTTTTAAAGAGACGCCGACCCTCTTTACCCATGTTGTCCATGCCAACAAAAAAGAGCTCCAGGTGCTCAAGACAGGAGGCCATACCGTTATCCACTGCCCCATTTCCAACCGGCTTCTGGGCAACGGCGCGCTTGACCTTGATGCCCTCGAAGCTGAAAAACTCAGCTGGCTCTGTGCAACAGACGGACTGAGCTCAAACTATGAGCTCAATCTCTTTGAAGAGATGAAAATTGCCCTGTTTATGCACAAAGAGACGGATCTTTTGGCGCTGGCAAAGGATTTGCTGACTTCTGTTACAATAGCGGCAGCAAAGGCGCTTAATCTCAACACCGGCGAGATCGCCGAGGGTAAAAATGCAGACCTGCTGGTCCTCTCTTTGGAAGAAGAGCCTAATGAACAGCTTATCTTGCATCTTATCTTGCATCAGTATCCGATCTCAGCTATCTACATCAACGGCAAGGAAGTCTAATGGACGGAATCAAACAGTTTTTTTCACCCTTTTTAGCAGTCATGAAGTTTATTCAAAACCACTTCAAAGCAATGCTTTTTCTGCTGCTGCTTTTTTTGATCTTTTCGCCCAGCGGGGCAGAGTTGGTCCCGGCAAATCTCGCTAAGGTAAATCTGGAAGGTGTGATCATCGACGCCACTGCGGTGGTTGATCAGCTTGAAAAACTTCGCAAGAACAAAAACATCAAAGGGGTGCTCTTTGTCATCAACTCCCCCGGTGGTGCGGTCTCTCCTTCTATAGAGATCATGGAAGCGATCAAGCGGCTCAAGGAAAGCAAGCCCGTCATCGCTTACGCAGCAGGCACAATTGCCAGCGGCTCCTACTATGCATCGATCTATGCGAACGAGATCTATGCAAACCCCGGCTCTATGGTCGGCTCCATCGGCGTCATCATGCAAGGCAGCAACTTTGAAGAGCTGGCGCAAAAAATCGGCGTCTCTGCGCAGACTGTCAAAGCAGGAAAGTATAAAGAAGTCGGCACCGCCACTCGCGCCTGGACAGACTATGAGACCGCAGAACTTGAGAAGGTCGTCAATGACACCTATGCTCTTTTTGTCAATGATGTCGCGCTTGCACGTAATCTCGACCCCGCAAAACATACACAGTTTGCAGATGCCCATATCTTTACGGCATCGCAGGCGAAAGCGGTCGGACTCATCGACACGATCGGTGTCGGCTATGACGCCGAAAATGCCCTGGCTTCACTGGCCAAGGTCAAAGAACCCGTCTGGCTCGAAGAAGACAGGTTCGAGTCTTTTATACATCAAATCAGCGGCGAAACCGCTTCTCTTCTGGGCACTTATCTCTCCAATCTTACTCTCAAGTAGCCGCCTTCCTCTTCAGGAGGAAGCTTAACTTTTCAGATTAATCCTCTTCTCATCCCCAAAACATATTTATACTTTTTTATAATTAAACTTCGTACAAAGGATATGATGATGAAAACTCTTTTACTGCTTATCTCTTTGAGCTTTTTTCTTTTCGCCGCGCCGGTTGCGCAGGAACTTAGCTACTTCACCGAGTATGAGAAGACCCTGCAAGCCGCTTTGAAAGCGGACAAACCCATCATGCTGGTGCAAGTTACGGACTTCTGCCCCTGGTGCAAAAGACTCGAAAGCCGCACGCTCAGCCAAACAGAGGTCAAAGCAGCCGTTTCAAAAGGGGTAATTCCTCTTCTCCTTAACCGTGACAGAAGCAGTTACCCTGAAAAATTTCATACAACAAGAGTACCGACGATCTTTTTTGTCAAACCAAAGAGTGAGGAGGGGTATTGGGAGATCATAGGTTTTGTAGAGAAGGAGGAGATGCTTGATAACCTCGAAACTGCGCTTGAGATGTATACAGATCCCTAAAAGCCTAAAACATCATTTGTGAAAAGAGCGGTCGGGTCTGGGTCTGTTCATTTAAACATCTCTTTCTTAGCATGTCAAGGTTTTTATAGATTTCAGACTCCTTTTCACAGCAACGCGACAAGAGGTCATCCAGCAAACAGCCAAAAGCCCGCACTTCGATCTTCTCAAAGTCCCTGTTCTTTCTCTCATAAAAACTTGCCGCACCGAAATCACCCAGATAGCAGCTGTTCTGCGCGTCGATCATGATATTGTGCGCATAAAGATCGCCGTGCATCAGACCTCTCTCATGCAAATGCGCCGCAGCCGAAGCAATCGCTTTTGCAACTTCATACACCGCTGCTATAGCAAAGGTTTCTCCCTTCTCGAAGGTATCTCTGGTACAGCTCTCAAAGTCAGGCGGCGAACCGAGGTTCTTGTAGCGTGCGGGGATGTATTCCAGCAGCAGCCCTAAACGCTTTCCCCCTTCTATCGTTGAGAATACCTTTATGAGGTGGCGATGCTCGCCCGCGCTCATGCAAGCATGCATCTCGTCTTTGGCGTAGCCGTCGCTGGTCACCTCGCCTTTGAAGAACTTGATGGCCACCTCTTTTTTATGCACTCGGGAGTAGCCTCTAAAGATCTCCCCTGATGCGCCCTCGCCCAAAAGCTCATGCACTTCAAGTTGCGAAAAGGCTGTCTCAGGATGCGAAACCTTGCCATAATGTGCGCAGGGGTTTCCAGAGAAAGCCAGCCAAGCGAGTTTGGGAAGGTTCAGCAGCCAAGAGGGCAATACTTCTATACGGTTGGCCGAGAGACGGAGCAGTTCAAGGTTTCTGCACGCAGCCATCTCATCAGGAAGTCTTTCGATCTGATTTCCGGCGAGGGCACATTTTTGCAGTTTGTGCAGTTTGCCTATCGAACGCGGAAGGTGCTTGATCTTGTTGTCAGTCAGGATCAGCCAGCTGATACCCAGCGGGAGGATATCCTCGTCAAAACGTTCGATCCGGTTTGCCTTGAAGCCCAGCATATAGAGATTTTTGCAGTTTTTGAATGCCGAGGGCACTTCTGTAAAGTTGTTGTTTGAAAAAAAGGCGATCTTGAGTTTTGTAAGACGGCTGATCTCTTCAGGGATATGGCTTAGGGCATTGTTGCTCAGATCAAGAATCTCCAGAGTCTGTGCCAGGTCAAATATCTCAGGGGGAAAAACACTCAGATTTTCACAAAGAGTAAGCCGTTTTATCCCTTTTAACGCGCCGGAACGAAGCTCTGCCAAGGTATGCATAGGTGCCTTTTTTATGAATTGTTTCACGGATTCTAGCGAAAAGAAGCTTTAGATTTTAACCCCGCTCTCTTTGCGTGCTTATGCTATAATCCTTCTTAATCTGAAAAAAAACAGCTCCTAAAATAGAGGAAATACTGTGGAAAAACATGATGAACTACCGACAGAACATGATGACAAGCTTATCGCTTTTCTGCACAAAGCGATAAAAATTGCCGTCAAGGCTTTGGCTATTTTAATGGTGGTTGTAATATTTTGGGGCGTTGCTGATGTCATCTATGTACTCTATCAAAATCTGACAGCGCCGCCTTTTATGCTGCTAAGAATAGCAGATATATTTAAAACCTTTGCCGCTTTTCTTGCAGTACTGATCGCCGTAGAGATTTTTCAAAACATCGTGATGTACTTAAGAACAGACGTTATCCCCATAAAGCTGGTTGTTGCAACGGCCTTAATGGCGATTGCAAGGAAGGTTATTATCATAGACTTCGATATGCTCTCTGCTATTCATATCTTCGCTACCGCAGCCGTCGTCCTGTCGCTTGGTGTCACCTACTACCTCATCAGCAACCTTCACAAAGATATCGACCCGCCGACGCATCTGTAAAAAATGAGCTAATTTTCAAAAGAGTTCACATTGTCTTAATTTTAATTTCACCCTTCTTTTGGTAAAAAACCAGCATAATACACTTATTATTCATATAGGATGCACAATGCCAGCAGAACTTTCAAAACTCCATGTCCGCTATATTCAGACTCAAAAGAGCTTTTATCTTTTACGAGGCGAAAAGAGAGAGAAGCTGTCCCTTTCTCAGCTTTACGTCAAAGACAGTACTCATTTTTACCTTCTCATTCAAAAAGATCGGGTTAAGGAAGAGACGGCCAGCATACTTTTCAGCGAACCGACTGACGCACTCAGATCTCTAAAATGCGATGTTAATATCCAAGAGGTCGCGCCCTTGGATGAGGAGTATGAAGATGCCTTGCTCTTTTTTCATCTAGACACTTCTTCACTCAAACAGCTGCTGTTGCTGAGCATCAGTGCGATTAGCGAAAACTGATGAAACTCTGGATGTCTGATGAAAAAGCCCCCAGCCACCGTCTGGTACGCTTTTACGGGGAGCAGCACAGCGGTTATGCCTATCTCGGTGATCTTGACGATGAGCAGATCAGGACTCTTTTCAAAGAGATCAAACCCGATCTTGACCTCGATAAAAACCTCGAAACTCTCAAATATTTCGGCTACCTAAATCTCTTTGTCATCGCGAAAACAAAACGCTCTTAGGCAAAATCTCTGCTATGATATCATCCATGAAACTATGGATATCAGACAAAGAAGTACAGACGCACCGCTTGGTCCGTTTTAGCATTGATGAGAACAAGGGCTATCGCTATCTTGGCGATCTTAGCGACAATGAGATTAAAGCCTGCCTCAATGAGATCAAGAACGATCTTGATCTGGATAAAAACCTTGACAAGATAAAATACTTCGGTTATTTGCATCTTTTTATGGACACAACTACGCAGGACCTTTCCGTTTGAGCTATTTTTTAAAATAGGGCCTGAACAAGAAAAAGAGGACAAAACTCCATAAAACAACACTGCTCACCACGGCAACTACTCCAGGCTCCTCGTCCATACTGACCAAAGAACGAGGATCAATCTGCGAAACAGAAAAGAGATAATCCAGCCCGAAACCAAAGAGCATGCTGCCGACGACAATGCTTCCTAGATAGATATACAGCGATCGCGTTCCCAGCATCTTTTTGACGACCCCTATCGTCACCGTATTGGTAGCGGGTCCTGCTGATAAAAAGACGAAGGCGGCACCCGCGCTTACACCCGAGAGCATCAAGGCTGCAGCTATAGGAAGCGAGGCCGTAGCGCAGACATACATCGGCACGGCAATAAGAATGACAATCACATAAGAGAGCCACGCATACTCTACTAAAATATCGCTCAGGTCTTTCGGTATCGCCACAGTGATCAGCGCACCGATGACCAGACCCCAGAACAGTGGCTTGGCAATATCTCCCAAGAGAGTGACAAAAGCATATCTGAATGCCTTGGTAATTGAAAACTTTTCCGAAGGACTCCTCTCACAGCATGAAGCTGTGGAACAGCAGCTCTCATTGGCTGCGGGCTGTGTTGAAAATGAGACATAGGAGGGACTTTTAACGGCAGGGACCTGGTCAAAAAAGTTAGTCAAAACACCCGCAACCATCGCGATCAGCATCGAAGTGAAAACACGATAGAGCGTAAAGGCCCAGCCAAACATCCCGTAAGTCGCCAAGATAGAGTCTGCTCCCGTAATCGGTGTTGAGATCAAAAAAGAGAGAGTTGCGCCCTTGCTTGCTCCGCTTTTTTTAATGCTCGTCGCCAGAGGAATGACACCGCAGGAACATACAGGCAAGGGGATGCCGAAAATCGTTGCTTTGATCACCGAAGAGATATTTTCCTTGCCCAGATGTTTTGTCACCAGGCTTTCGGGTACCAACTCATGCAAGATACCCGCAAAGATAAGACCGAACAATATATACGGTGCCATCGCATTGCTCAGATCGAAGAGTGCGTTTATGAAAAGTGTAAGATATTCCAAATTTCCTTCTTTCGTTTAAATTATGGGTCTGCTTAACGCATTGTATATGAATATGCTTTTATATCTGTTAATAAATTTCGCTAAAATAGCGCCCATGAATAAAACAATACTTATCACAGGCTGTTCCAGCGGCATCGGTTACGCTGCGGCACACTATCTTCACGCGCGCGGCTATAGCGTCTTCGCCTCTGCCCGAAAAGCTCAAGATGTGGCGCGTCTGAAAGATGAGGGCCTTACTGCCTACCTTCTTGATGTCACAAAGCCCGAAACCATTTCGCAGGCACTTCAGGAGATCCTGGCACAGACAGGCGGAAAACTATACGCCCTTTTCAACAATGCGGGCTACGGCCAACCCGGAGCACTTGAAGACATTTCGACGGCGGTCTTGAAAGAGCAGTTCGAAACCAACCTCTTCGGACTGCATGAGCTGACCCGCCAGGTCATCCCCATTATGCGTGCTCAGGGCTACGGGCGCATCCTTCAGCACTCTTCTGTCCTGGGACTCATTGCGCTGCGTTTCAGAGGAGCTTACAATGCGAGCAAGTATGCGATAGAGGGGCTTAGCGACACCCTGCGTCTGGAATTGGCTGAGGAAGAGATCTACATCATCACGATCAACACGGGCCCGGTCCACTCCGACTTTAGAAAAAATGCGACTAAAAAATATTTTGAGCATGTCGACGGAGAGAACAGCGTCTTTTCAGAGGCGTATAAAAGAGAACTTTTGGGTCAGGAGGGGAAGAAAAAAAGCTCCTCTTTTACAAAAAATCCTGATGTTGTTATCGCCAATATCATCAATGCGCTTGAGTCCGAAAAACCGCATCCGAGGTATTACAACACCTTTGCCACGCATCTTTTGGGCTTTTTAAAACGTCTTCTGCCGACCGCGCTTTTGGACAAGATCCTTCTGAAAATATAGAGTACTTTAGAACAACAGAACAAGGAATTTTATGCAGACAGTGAACGAAACATTTTTATCTTTGGGAGTAGAAGATGCCGGTGATATCGGTGAGGCTCAGCTTGTCCTGCTAGGCCTCGAGCCGGACAAAAAAGAGTGCTGGCGCGAGTTGGCGCTTGGCAGAAATATCTCTGATGCACGCGCGGAGCTCTTTGTCCTGCTTAAAGGTATCGCGGCGAAAGAGGATCAGGAAAAAATTATTGCCAGCTACAAGACCCTGCAGAGTTTCAGAGAAACAAAGCGCTGCTTGGACGAAGTGCCGCCGACATCTGTTTGTGCTTCTAAAAAAGAGGATGCGATAAAACCTGTAAGGGGGGATGTCGTCATCTATTGTGATGGAGGCTGCTCGCCCAATCCGGGCCAGTCGGGTTCAGGTATTGCTCTCTACAGAGGGGGCAGAGTTTCGGAGCTTTGGTACGGATTGTATGAAAAAAAAGGTACGAACAATACGGCCGAGCTCAATGCCCTCTACCACTCCCTTTTGCTGAGTGAAAAAGAGTGCGCACTGGGCAATCGCGTCGAGATCAAGTGCGACTCTATGTATTCGATCAACTGCATCCAGACCTGGGCGATAAGCTGGGAGAAAAACGGCTGGAGCAAAAAAGGCGGGGAGATCAAAAACCTCCAAATCATACAAAAATCCTACGCTCTTTACAATCAGCTAAAATCAAAGGTAAACCTCTCCCACATCAAGGCCCATGCCGGCCTAGAGGGCAATGAACTCGCTGACCGTATGACAGTGCATGCGCGTGAACAGAAAAACAGTGCCTTGGTACAGTATGAAAAAGAGATCGACATCGCACTTATCCTCAGCATGCGCGCGGGATAAGAGTACGCTTTAGCGGATCAAGGCGATCTTGTAGAGATTTGCCTGCGCTATCTGCTGAAGCGCTTTGAGTTCGGACTCGCTCAAAGCACTGCTGTAGACCTGCTGCATCATTCCCAAGACCTGGTCATAGGAGTTCAGCTCCATCTTCACCTTCAGCAGTGCCTTGTTGGCGATATAAACGTAAACTTTTTGGATGATCTCTGTGCCGAAATACGTGTGAAGGTTATGAATAAAGAGGTTTGCTCTTTCACTCTCCTCGCCAAAAACAGCTTTTGCCCGAATGATGGCTTCTTGCGGAGTTGTTCCCTTGGCCTGGATAAGGTCCGCTATCTTTTCAACGGCAAAATTGCTTGCATACCGGATATGTGCAGCGCTGGCATTAAATAAAAGAAGTTCATTATAAAACATAGTCACCCTTTCTGAGATACCACTTTAACATACAATAGAGTGATTCTAAAGGGCGGGTGTGTTGAAAAAGTGTGCAATCAGCCCTGAGGACTCAAATCTCTGTTAGCAAGGTTTTCCAGTAACACTGTGGCGTAGGCGCCTTTGGGAAGGGTGAAGCTGAGTTCAAAAAAACTATCATTTTTTTTGTATTTGTGGCGGATTGACTTCGGATAGATCCACGCTTCTCTTCGTGTCCCCGGTGCATCTACGGTAAAATCGTCAAAATGGTGTTCGATCTCGCCTGCTAGCCCTTTTGCACGCCATGCCTTGGAGCCGGCCAGAAGCCCTGTCGGCACGACCTTGTGCTCTTTATAAGGCTTTCGGACAGCATTGAGGTCTGTCACATTGATCCACTTTTGGCTTTGAAAATCCATCATGATGTCGCCCGGAAGCACACTGAAAAGGCCGGCTTGGTTTTTCATCTGCTCGCACTCTGTCTGGCTTATCTTCAGCGTTTTCAAAAGCTCTTCGCAGCTCTTTGTCTTGATCTCTTTTGAGAGTGCTACCCGTTTGGCCAGCCAGTCGTTAAAAAGATAAGACTGGTAGGCGTGAAGCATAATCTTATGGACCTTGTTGTCCTTCATGATCTCTTCGCCCTGGGCAACATCGCGCGCCTTTTCAAAGTTGTCACTGTCTCGTCCAAAACGCTGATAGCCGAAATAGTTTGGCATTCCCTGGCGCATGATCTCGTCTAGAACAGCAGTAAGCCTTTGGGCAGATTCAGGTGTCACCTCTTTGAGACGGATAAAAAAGTTGTTTCCCTTGAGGTCGCCTATGGAGATCTTATCTTTGGCCAGAAAACTCTCTATGACCTTGAGCTTGGGATGATAAAACTTCTCAAAACTTTTTGAGTATTTCAAAGGCATGGAGATATACTGGGTCGTCGTGGCATGCTTGTCTTTCAGACCCGCATATCCGATGTTTTGGCATCGCAACTCCGACTCAAGAATATTTAGCATCTCCATCGTCGAGAGATCCTGCTTTTGTATCTTGACGATCAGCTGGTTGCCCTTGTTTGTGGGTGTATCAAAAAGCCCTTCTTCTAAAACGATAAAATCATCGCGGGTCTGTCTAAAGACAAAAGGGATAGCTTTGTGCTCTTGGGGGAAAATTCGTTTCATCGGTGTGCTTCTTTCTCGTTAATTGTGGTCTCTTTTACTTCGCTCTTTACCTTGACCTTGTCGCTCATTGCTTCAAAAAGGTCACCTACGCTTAAACTCTCCAAAGCAATAAGTTTCCCATTTTTTGAGATCTGGGCATACCCTTTTTTACTTTTGAGTTTCGGGTCTTGGGATAGAAGCGCACTCTGCAGATGTTTTAGCTCTGCGGCCTTACCTTGCAAGATGCTGCGTACCTGCCGCTGTATCATCTGCAGCAGCGGAGAGATGTCACGCTGTGCGCTCTCCAGGAGATGCTGCATCTTTTGGTTGAACATGCTTGTTAGCTGTTTAACCTCGTCGAGCTTCATCTTAAGACGGTTCTCTATGGAGTTTTGCGCAAATGATGTCTTAAGATGAGACACCTTCTCCTGCGCACGCTGCAGTCTCTGCGCCTGCGTTCGCGTCAGCTGCTGCATGATCGCATCCATGTTCATCAGGATCTCGTTTCTGTCCGGAAGGATCATCTCCATCGCCGCCGAAGGAGTCGGAGCGCGAAGATCCGCTACATAGTCCGATATCACCCAGTCGATCTCATGACCGACCGCAGATATGACCGGTGTCTGGCAGTGATAGATCGCATTGGCAACAAGCTCTTCGTTGAAAGCCCACAGATCTTCCATGCTGCCGCCGCCTCGTCCGACCACGATGGCATCATGTCCGCCGCTGTCGGCTTGCTTGATGGCGCGCGCTACAGAAGCTGTGGCACTCGCTCCTTGAACAAGGACGTCGTACAAAGAGATCTTTAATAAAGGCCAGCGCACGGTAGCAACGCGCAGCATATCCTGCAGAGCCGCTCCCGTCTCGGAAGTAATTAGGGCCAGATCCGTGATATATTTCGGTATCTCTTTTTTGTGCTCTGGAGAAAAATAGCCCTGCGATGAGAGTTTTGCCTTGAGCTGTTCGAAAGCCAAAGCCAATGCGCCGTGTCCCGAGGGCTCAATGCTGACACAGTTGAGCTGATAGCTTCCGCGCGGCTTATAGACCGTCACCGCAGCCTCCACAATAACCTTCAGTCCCTCTTCAAGACGGAACTTAAGACGCGCGGCATTTCCCTTGAACATCACGCAGGAGATGGAAGAGTCCGCATCTTTGAGGGTAAAATAGATATGGCCGCTGTTGTGATAGGTCACACGAGAGAGTTCGCCTTCAACAAAGCTGCGGATAAAGGTCGTTTCTAGAAGGTTTTTGATCTGCTCATTGAGTCCGTCGACAGTGAGGATATTCATTTTAGCCCTTTATCATTGGAGCAGATCAGAAAAAAAGAGGCAGAACACGCGAACATCGAGAGCTCATTTTATTTTTTGCGCGCGATGATCAGTGAACTGATATTCATCGAAAAGCTTTTGGCATAGCAGACCTCGAAGCCTGCCTCTGCAAGCTCTTCTTGCATCTTTTCCGCCGTCAAAAACCCCTCTATAGAGTTAGGAAGGTACTCATAGGCCGCCTTGTTATTCGAGATGACTCCGCCGATCTTTGGCAGAATACGGTTGAGATAAAAATCGGTCATTTTTGCAAGAAATCCTGGATTTTCGCGTTTCATAAACTCCAAAATCACGATAAATCCGCCCACTTTGAGCACACGGTTGAACTCTTGAAGTGCCTCCTGGCGCTCGACCACATTTCGTATTCCGTAGGAGATACTCAAAAAGTCGGCTTCGGCGTCTTTGACAGGAATCTGTGTCGCTTTGGAGATTGCATAGTCAAATTTTGGAAACTTTTCGCGTGCAACATTAACCATCCCCTCGGAAGGATCGACACCGAGGATCTTTTTTATATCAATGGAGTTCTTGGAGGCTCTGCGCATCCAGTAATCCATCATATCCCCTGTACCGCAGGCGATATCCAAGATAAGATCGACTTTTTTTGCGCCGTAAAGCCTGTAGGCCAGGTCACACCCTTTTTTGCGCCAGCTTCTGTCAATTCCCATGCTCAACACACGGTTTGCTCTGTCGTAAGTCGGCGCAATCTCGTTAAACATCGCTACAATTTTTTCCTGCGTTTCAATGGCCATTACCGCTCCTGCATCCAGATCATCAGATCGTTTTCAAGTTTTTGTGTGTTTAAAATATCGAAATCTTTCTTGTCCTTCAAGAACTTCACCTCTCCGCCGCTTGAAGGGGCCATAAAGCAGAGGTATCTGTCCACGATCTCTTCACTGGCCGCAAACATCTGCGGACCGCCTTCTATCATGATGTTCTTATAGTCATCGAGCCGCTCAAAACTTTTCTCAACAAAAACATTTCTATTCTTCACGCTAAAAAGAGGGATACTCGGATCGAAGGCTTTCTCATTTGAATATATCAGTACATCCGGAGCTCTTCCGCCAACAAGTCGTGCATCCAAAGTCGGCCTGTCCACACGCACCGTATTTCCGCCTATAACGATCAAATCACAGAGGTTTCTCATCGCATGCATCCTGACACGTGAGGTCTTGTCCGAGATCAGACCGCCGTCCACAGTACCATCGAGGCGCTGTGCCCACTTAAAAAAAACAAAGTTCTTCTCGCTCCACTTCATAAAGGGCTCGATAAGGGCTCTACCTTCCTCTTCACAGAGGCCATACTCAACATCGATTCCGCTGTCGATCAGTGCCTGTGCTCCGCCGGCAGCCTCCGTGTTGGGATCATACTGGGAGATATAGACTTTTTTAGGACGCATGATTTGGATCAGCTCTGAACACGCAGGCGTTTTTCCACGGTGTGTGCAGGGTTCGAGCGTGATGTAGAGTTCGCAAATGAGAAAGATGTCTTTGTGGTGCTTAAGAAGATAGGCATGTATCTCTTCTGATTTTTCAAGTTTTTCTATCCCTCTGTCACTGCTCAAGACCATATAGGCCTCCTTGAGCGCCATAACTTCGGCATGTGGCTCGCCTGCCTTGGCATGTGCGCCTACGGCGATTACTGCGCCATTTTGAACAACAGCACAGCCTACAGCCGGATTGGGATAGGTCAAACCCTGATACTGCCAGGCAGCATCAAGGGCAAGACGCATATATCTCTCTTTACCACTCAAAATAAGTTGATGCCTTGGTGATTTCGTCATAAGGGATAGTCTGCTCGCCGACCTGCTCGTCTTTAATCGTTATCTTGTTACCTTCGACTTTTATCAGTTCACCTTTTAAAACCTCGTTGGAGATCAATACAGCTTTGACTTTTTCGCCGATAGACTTTTGAAAATGGCCCAGGTTTTTCAACTTGCGCTCGATACCAGGAGAGCTCACTTCTAAACGGTAGTCTCCTGAAACAGGGGCTGTTACATCCAAAAGCGGAGAGATAATACGTGTTACTTCACCACACTTGTCCAGACTTACTCCATCTTCAGAGTCTATCATGACGCGGTAAATTGTCGCGCCAAATTCGCTTACCGTTGCGATATCATACAAAGAGAGTCCCATAGACTCGACAACATTTTTTATATCTTGTTCAAGACTCATCTTTATCTTCCTTGGGTTTAGCTATCTTTTTAAAGAGCTCTTCGACTTTTGTAACACGCTGAAAATGTTCATCAAACTCAAATGTGAGGTTTGGGCATCGGTACCAGCCCTGATCTTGCATACAGTGTGCTTCGATAAGAGGGCGGGCTTTGCTGAGAAGTTTCAGAAAAAGGTTTCTCTCTTTTTCCGTATAGGAGTGCGGATCAAGATAGACCTTCGCATCGCTTCGTCCTTTTGAACAGATGACTTCGATCACATCGACTTCATGCAGACGGGCATCATTCAGGGAGCTTATCGCTTCGGGAATCAGCTCTTGAAGGAGTGATTCTGTGCGCTTTTGTTTTATCTGAGATGGAGTCACAGTTCTACTTTTTGCTCTACCTTCGTAAATGTCTCAATAACATCACCCGGTTGAACATCCTCATATCCATTAATAACTACGCCACACTCGTAGCCGTTGCTGATCTCTTTAACATCCTCTTTGAAACGTTTGAGTGAACTGAGTTCGCCTTCAAAGATAACAACACCTTCACGAATAACACGGACCAATCCGCCGCGGACAAGTTTCCCGTCAACGACTAAACAGCCGGCAACAACGCCCTTAGGAATCTTAAAGACCTCTTTGACATCTGCCTGTCCAGTATTTGTCTCTTTAAATTTCGGAGACATCATGCCGGTAAGCATTCCCGTAACATCATCTATCATCTGGTAGATGATGCTGTACGTCCTGATCTCGACACCGAACTGTTTTGCTGCGGCTTTAACCGTACCGGTAGGACGTACGTTAAATCCTAAGATCACGCAGTCACTTGAACCGTTTGCCAAAGCAACGTCATTTTCAGTGATACCGCCGACGCTGGAAGAGATGATATTGACCTTGACTTCATCATTACGAAGTTCAGTCAATGCCGCTCTTAAGGCCTCTAGTGATCCGTGAACATCTGCTTTAAGGATGATATTCAAGGCTTTGAGCTTACCTTCTGCGATCATTGCGGTAAGGTCGTCCATCGTAGACTTCGTAGAGATAGAGAGCTCTTTATGTCGGTCATACTCATGACGTTTCATAGCGATCTCTTTCGCTTCTTTTTCTGTCTCCATCGCAACCAGTATCTCACCTGCTGCAGGGACTATGTTCAGACCGACGACAACACCTGTTTCTGACGGTCCGATCATATCGATCGGTTTTTTCATATCATTTAGCAAGGCACGGACACGTCCGTAAGCCGAACCGACGACAATGTTGTCCCCTACGCGCAAGGTTCCATTGTTAACAACAACCGTTGCAACAGGTCCGCGTCCTTTTTCGACCGTCGACTCAACGACTGTTGCTCTTGCAAGCGTATCTGGGTTGGCTTTAAGTTCCATGATCTCAGCCTGTAGAAGAACAGCTTCAAGCAAGTGATCAATTCCTTCGCCTGTTTTTGCAGAAACCGGGATAAATTCAACATCTCCGCCCCACGAAACAGGGTTAAGTCCGTGCTCAGCCATACCGGCCATTGCCATGTCAGGATTTGCACCCTCTTTATCGATCTTATTTACCGCTACAATGACCGGATTGCCCGACTCTTTGGCAAGTTTGATCGACTCGACAGTCTGAGGCTTAACGCCGTCATCTGCCGCTACAACGATAATGATAATATCGGTGACATGTGCTCCGCGTGAACGAATTGCCGAGAAGGCTGCGTGTCCCGGAGTATCCAAGAAGGTAATCTTCTCGCCGTTTTGGTTGATCGTATAAGCACCGATGTGCTGTGTGATCCCGCCGGCTTCGCCAGAAGCAACTTTGGCAGAACGGATCGCATCCAGAAGTGATGTCTTACCATGGTCAACGTGGCCCATGATTGTAATAACAGGAGGACGTTTTACCGCATCTACGTCTTCTTCTTTGCTTTCCGTCTTCGCCATGTTTTCAAGGTCGAAGGCTGCTTTTGGATCGATCGTTGTGACTTCGACTTCAAACTCTTCGGCAAGGATCTCGATCTCATCTTTGCTTAAGAAGTCATTTTTTGTTGCCATCTTGCCAAGGTCAAAAAGAACCTTGATGATCTCAATCATCGGTCGGTTGATCTTTTCGGCAAACTCGTAGATACGGATATCTTCTGGGATCTCCACACTGGTGACGATGACATCTTCTGTCACCTCTTTACGACGGCGTTTTTTAGATCTGCCACGAGAGACTGAGCGCGGACGATTGTTGGTTGGACGACGATTTGCCTGCCCCTGGTTTGCTGCGTTTCTTGCTTCACGCTCTTTACGCTCTTCTTCAATCGCTTTTTCACGCTCTTTACGTGCTTCTTCTTCACGGAAGTCAAGCAGTACGACCTCATCTTTATCAAAGTCCATAGAGACATCGGCCATATCACCGCCGAAGATATTCATCTTGTTGCCTTGATTTTTGGTCGTATGCGCTGCTGTCGTCTTTTTCTTTTTCTTTGACTTGCTGTTCATCTCAGCGATTGCTTCAGCACTCAATTTTCCGTATGTTGAAGTAAACTCCGGATCTTTATAAGCATTGGCATTTGCAAAGGTTTCTGCCGCAGTAGGTGCAGGCTTCTTCTTCTTGACAATTTTTAGACCAGTACGCTTGCGCTCGCTTGTCACCTTGTTGATAGGAGAAATTTTCGGCTGCTCGTTTTCGACTGTGTCTTCAGTCTTTTTCTCTGTTACAGTCTCTGCTTCTATTTCTGTTTTTTCTACTTTTGCAGAGGCTGGTGTTTCTTTTTTTGGTGGCTGCTCGGCGTCAACCTTGACTTCTGCAGTCTGGTCTTCTTCTTGAGGAGCTTTTTTGACTACGGGTTGTTGTTTTGGTGCAGCTGCAGCAGGGTTCATGATATAGTTCATGATCTTTTCTGCTTCTTCTGGAGAAACGCCACTGGAAGCGGTTTTAACATCAAGCCCCATCTCTGTAGCCTTGTCAACAACCTCTTTGCTTTTTATACCCAGTTCTTTTGCGATCTCGTGTACTCTAACCTTATCTAACATCAATTATTAGCTCCTTCAATAAACTACTTATTTCATCTTGTGATTCTTTTCCACATTTGCAACGCCCTGCGAGATGTTTTACCAGCTTAGGGTTTTCCAGACATGCTGTACAGACGTAAAGACTACGCCCTACACCATCAAATGCTTGCACTTTGTTCGCTTTACATTGCAGGCGAACTAAGTTCTTCTGTTCTATACGCGTACGGCATTGCACGCACATTCGTATTGGAACGTGTGAATTTTGCGCCATTATATCTTATTCTTTCTTATATTCTTTATATAATCCGCATTATTTGGGATCAACGTTCAATCTTGAGACCGTAATTGTCAAAATCGAGTGTCTTCACCACAAAATCCGGAAATTTTAGCGCCAGCTTTGTGTGTATCGCCTCGGCATCTTCATCATAACACATGTTGAAAAAAGTCGAGCCGCTTCCGGATAGTGTGCTCATCAGTGCACCGACTTCATAAGCCGTTTTTTGCACTGTGAAAAGCTCTGGGAGCATCTTCATGCGTTGGCGCTGATGAAACCTGTCTTTGGATGCAATGCGCAGCATTTCCCAGTTCTCACTGTAAAATGAGGCCACCAAAAGTGACGCATGGGAAAGGTTATAAATCGCATTCTCTTTGTTGTAGGATTTTGGCAGCGTTGTGCGCGAGTGTGCGGTTGAGATCGGCTTATTCGGAATCACGACAATTGCTTTGAGATAAGGGGGCATATGCTTCTTCTCGGAGAAGACCTTCCCTTTTTCAACGACGGCTGTGTTAAACCCGCCCATTACAGCCGGTGTGATGTTGTCCGGGTGTGACTCGTAAAAAAGCGCATGATTCAAAATACGGCGGCGCGAGACTCTCACTCCTGCGGCTTCATGTGCCGAAGCTATAGCCGAGACGATTACTGCCGACGAGCTTCCCATACCGCGAGAAAGCGGCACCTGGTTATGGAAGGTGAACTTGAAGTTCTGACGGTTTTGCGTCAGGCGGTTGTAATGGTCATTGAATATCCCTACAAAAAGGTTATTTCCTTTTAATTTCGGGTTGTTTTCTCCTTCTCCGCGAACAGAGACCGAATGAAAACGCGAAGGTCTGATATCGACACTGTTTCTCAGGTCCAAGGCAAGGCCTAACGAGTCAAAACCTGGGCCAAGATTGGCACTTGTTGCCGGTACACTTATTATCACATGGGTCCTTATTTGAGCGAAAAGACGTACACACTTACACAGCAGGTAAGACATACAAAGGTGTTGTCTCTTCAGAATAATTGCTCAATTCTAATTTTTTAGGAAGTTTAAAAGGGGCTGTTTGAGGCTCTTCAAACTTTTTGGTCGTAATTGTACCATTGCTTTGTATAAAATAGAGTTGGCCGAATGCTTTAATCGGCTGATTTTCATTAAAAGCAAAGGCATTTGCGGCCAAAAGCTTTATATTATTGACGATACAGAGTGTTCTCAAGAAAATATAGGCGACTTTTATCGCCATAAACGACCCGGGACCCCTGGCATAAACGATATGTTCTATCGTGTAGTGTCCTACTATGTTTTTAAACAAAAAAGGCAGTGCTTCCGAGCTTTGTTCATTGGAAGAAAGCGTTTCGGTCAGCTCCCCATCTTGATAGATCCCTACCAGAATAGGTGAGCCCAATTCAAGGACAACAAGATCGGCCTTACGCATAAGCGTGAGCTAATTCCTTCGCTTCACTCCCGCTCAGCTCGACGATCTCATAATTATCTTTCTCTTTGAGCAAGGCCACTGTGAGCTTGTGGTTCAAGTCGTGGCTTCCCGCAAATGCCTCATAATTTCCGATAAAGTTTATTCCCAGAAGTGACATGTCGCCGATGGCGTCAAGTATCTTGTGTCGAACAAACTCGTCAGGATAACGCAGGCCTTCGGTATTGAGTACTTTTTTATCATCAAGCACAACAGCATTATCCAGGCTTCCGCCAAGAGCAAGTCCCTTTGAGCGAAGGTACTGAACCTCATGCAAAAAACCGAAGGTACGCGCTTTTGAGATCTTCTCTTTGTACTCCGCCTTGGTGAAGTTGAGGGTGAAGCTTTGCTGTTCGATCACAGGATGGTTGAACTTGATCGTGAAGTCATAGTTCAGGTCATTTGAGGGAGAGAGCTTGACATATTTGTCTCCTTCTCGCACGATGACCTCCTTTTTGATCTTCATGATCTTTTTAGGCGCATCCAGTTCCAGTATACCCGCTTCGTCCAAAAGCATACAAAAACTAGCAGAGCTTCCGTCCATGACCGGGATTTCATCCGCATCTACGATAACGCGCAGGTTATCAATGCCATAGGCATACACGGCCGAGAGCATATGTTCGATCGTTGAGATAAAATAGCCTTCTTTGCCGATCACCGTTGCCATCTTTGTGTCTACGACATATTCGGGTTTCAAAGGGATGGCGACATGCACATCCGAGCGGTAAAACTCAATGCCTCTGTCTGCTTCAAGCGGCTCGAGTCTAAGACGAACAGGAACACCTTTATGCAGACCGATACCTACTAAAGAAACGGGTTTTGCTATTGTTGTTTGTTTCATTTTATATGTCCTTAAAAATAATGCCATTATCATATTTTATAAGTTTCAATTTTCCGTCAAAGCGACTCTTGTCAAGCTCTTCTCCGTGAAAAAAGACAGATCCTTGTCCAATCTCTTTAAGCAAAAGGTATTCCCCATCGCTTCGGACCAATCCGTCAATTATACCAAAAATCTGTATTGAACGCGAAGACTCGATCACTGCTCCGCTATTGATCCGGCCGAAAAAGACAAGTTCTTCTTCTGCATAGATCTCTTCGCCTGAGCGCACGGTTCGGTAATATACAGAGGCATTTTTGCTCGGTGTGGGCTGAGAGCAGACGGACGACTCCGTTACAGAACTCTCATCCAAGACAGCTGTCGAGCGTTTTTTGCGCATGTGCATACTCTTCGTATTGGTATCGATATAAACAGCCTCTTTTTCATCCAAAAACTCAATGACTTCAGCATCCACTTCTCCGCTCAAGATCAACAGATAGCCCTGTATCAAAGGTGCATTTTTTGTATAGTACTCAATAAATGCCTTGCTCTCATCTATCTCAAATTCAAAGGCTTTCAGTGTCTGCTGTTTTACTTTCATGACCTGCCGATCAGTTTTTTCGCATTTTTCATCACATCGGTAATGTTGAGACGGATCCACTCCTCGTCCATCCACTCCTCAGGCCGGACTTCCACCCCTTGCACAAGAACACCAAAGTGCAGGTGATCGCCCATCGCGTAACCGCTTAAGCCCGTATTGGCGATCTGCTGGCTAGGTTTTACTGTGTCGCCGGGTGCTACTTTTAGACTCGAGCAGTGCCCGTAGATCGTATAAAGACCCATGCCGTGATGAATGATCGGAAGATTGCCATAAATCCCGTTCTCTTCAGCAAAAACAGTCACGCCGTGATTTTGTGTTTTTATTTCTGCCATCTTTACGCTGGCAAGATCAAGGCCCAAGTGATACGATTCGCTCACCTTCTGATTGTCATAATAATAGAGTCTGTGATCGCCAAAACTTGCAACTTTCTGGGCATTTTTCAGAGGGTAGAAGGGCTTGACGGAAAACTCGGAGATCATCTCGTTTGAAACCCTCGCAGTAACGGTGTGAATAGTGTTTTCATTGTTTGCACGCACCTGTTCATTGATGATTTTGAACTGCTCAATCGGGTCTTCTACACCCTGTGTTTCTGAATATTCAGCCGCCAAAGTCGCGATCTTGCCTTTTAAAAAACGGTCTGAAAGCTTCATTTTTGACACCCGGTAATTTTTAGCCTTGTGGTAATAAGGGATATGAACCTTCGTTTTGTTTCCTGCTTTGTCAGCTGCCACAACACGTGCATCAAAGTTTTTCTGCACCACCGGCCAGGCGACCAGGGCCACGTAATACCCCTCTTTGTAAAAAGACTGGACTTTGAAACGTTTTACTTTATTGACCTCGACGTAGAGCTCGTTTAGATTCTCATCATTGGCCTTAAAGACAACAAGGGCAGTACCGCCTTTGTAGATCCCGTAAGAGTTCGTCACAAGGGTCACGAGAGGTTTTCTCTTGTCAATAATAAAACGTTTCTCTATACCGGCACTGTTTCCGGAGAAGAAGTTC
This sequence comes from Arcobacter sp., assembly GCA_024637195.1. Taxonomy (GTDB): domain Bacteria; phylum Campylobacterota; class Campylobacteria; order Campylobacterales; family Sulfurimonadaceae. The sequence continues at coordinate 90,179 of JAGXFN010000009.1, read as the reverse complement.
CATTGGCTTCCGTCAATAGCCGTGACAACGATCGTGATCTCCTTGTCCTGTATCCTTTGGCTCATCTGCGGAAACTCGACTTTCAGCTCAAGCTTTTTCTGCGGTACCAGCAGTGCTTCATGGCTTAGGACTTTTTCGCCATCCGCACTGATCATCTTGACTTCGTAATATTTAATGCCGCTTTCATCTTCAATACTTACATCTATCGGCTCTTTTAGATTCCAGTACTGCGAGTTTGTCATTGTCACTGTCGGCAGATCGCGCTCAAACAGCTTAGAGTTATAGAGGTAGATAACCCCGCCTATAATCCCTACAAAAATAATCAAAAATAGTACCGATGATGAATTTCTTTTTTGTCTCAAATCTTATCCTTTATTATGCTTATTATCTTTTTTTCAATTTCTTCCAGCGACACACCTTCTGTTACAAAGCCGGCCGAGTGCAGATGCCCGCCTCCGCCAAAAACAGAGGCGATCTCATTCATGTCTATGGTGCTTTTGCTGCGAAGCGAACCTTTGATCCGTCCATCTTGTGTATGACGAAGCATCAAGGCAACCTCGACGTTTACAAGCTCAAGACTCTCATGCAGCGCCTCTTCACAATCGATTTCATATGCACCGCTCTCTTCAAAAAAACTTTTTTCTACCAGGGTCGTAACCACTTTTCCCGAGCATTTCAGCTGGGCAGAGGAAAGCATCTTCGCCTTCATCCGAACGGACGCAAGTGAACGCTCCTTGAAGAGCATCTGTGTACACAAAGCATTATCCGCTCCACATCCGATCAGGTCAGCCGCCATAAGAAAAGCTCTCTGATCTGTTTTTGCCGTGGTAAAACATTGTGAATCGTCGATCAGACCGGCATATAGGGCCGTTGCCATTTTGGCATTGAGTTTGATCGCATTTTTTTTAAAAAAATCATATACGACCGTAGAGGTACTGATCGCGGAGACATCAATAAGGTTAATATCTCCATACTTCTCGTTTGAGACATGATGGTCAATGTTAAGTAAAGGCACGTGAATCTCAATGCCCAGACGGTTATAGCTGCCGCAGTCAAAACTCATTGCCAGATCATACTCTTTTGGAAGAGACGATTTTACTTTGTCAAAAAATGGCAAAAACCTAAGGGCGGGATTTATCTCTTCTGTTTTACAAAAAAGTGTGACCTTTTTGTGCAGGCGCAGGATATGGGTATACATAGCAATCGCCGAACCCAAAGAATCGGCATCGGGATTGACATGAGCGACAATAAGAATATGTTTTGCTTCTTCAATCGCTTTGATCACGTTGTCCATACCGTCCCCTTCAAGTAGTTTCGGAATTATACTTCAAGATGGTTAATATCGGGTTTAAATGAAAAAATGCGGCACAGGCTACAGGCAGACCACACAGTTTCTTCCGCTGCTTTTTGCCTGATACATCGCCGTGTCTGTACGGTGCAGAAGTGAATTCGGACTGTCTCCTTTTTGGTACTGAGAAACACCGAAACTGCAGCTGATATGGCCTACCTGCTCAAAAATATACTCCGCGATAAATATGCGCATCTTTTCCGCAGTCTGCACCGCTCCTGTCGCGTCTACAAGCGGAAGGATAATGACGAACTCCTCCCCTCCCCATCTGGCGATCATATCATTGCTGCGCAGCAGCTCTTTGCATTGCGTTGAGATGGATTTGAGGACCTGATCACCCACAAGATGACCATAACTGTCATTGATCGACTTAAAATAGTCAATATCAAAGAAGATCAAAGAGAAGGCCTCGCTGCCATAGCGTTCAATGCGTGTAAACTCATCAAACATCTTCGTTTCAAAACTGCTTCGATTCGGCAAACGCGTCAAGGGGTCAAGCTGGGCCATCTCCTCATACTTTGATGCCCGTGCTTCCAGTAGCCGGTTCACCTCTTCAAGCTGCTTGTCACGCGCTTTGAGGCTCTCTGCCCAGCGGCTATAGACCTTGGCCAAAAGCTCCTGCTGGCTGATCTGGCCGATAATATCACCTTTTTTATTCGATACGATCACTCTTTTGAAATGCTCTCTCTTTACAAATTCCAATGCCTCGTGGATACTGCTGTCCGCATCAATGCTATACACCGGAGAGGACATAAAGTCGCAAATAGGCCGGCTTAGATCGCAGCCGTCATTAAGCAGTCTTATCGAGTCTTTTGTCGTAATAATACCGACGGCCTTTGTCTCATCATAGAGAATGACCGAGTCGAGCATCGTGCTGTTCATCATACGCATCACGTCGCATGTGTTTGTCTGCGCATCGGCGCGCTTGACCATATTTCCCCATAAAATATCTTTGATCTTCTGCTCTTTCATTAAGAGCGCAGGGTCTATGCTTGAGATGATGTCCGTATAGGTGACAAATCCGCAAAGCTTCTGCTCTTTGTCCGTTACGCAAAGACAGTTGCAGCTGCTGTTCACCTCTTTCAAAGCATCGCTGAGTGAGGTGTCATAGGAAACACTGCTGATCGTGTCGAGTTTCAGCTCTTTGATCTGCACGTCAAAACTGGCACGCTCCAGCTTAAAGCGGATCAGATCATTTGCCGTGATCATCCGGTAACAGCTGCTTCCCTCTTTGGTAACAACAATATCACGGACATTGTGCAAGTGCATCAGCCTCACGGCATCTTCGAGTTTTTGATTTTCGTCGATTTTGATCACTTCTTTTGTCGCGAGGTCGATCACATAGGGAAAGGTCATACGCTAGACTCCTTTGTCATAAAATTATACAAATCTGTCCTTAAATAAATGGTGAGCTTGCCCTCTCTAGCGTTTTTTGTCCATCTTATAGACATAAGCCAGGACCTCAGCAACCGCCTGAAAAAGTGACTCGGGGATAGGGGCTTCTAGATCGACTTCGGCGTAGAGTGAACGGGCAAGCGGAGGGTTTTGAACAATGTGCACGCCGTTTTCACGGGCAATTTTTTTGATGTTTAGTGCAATCTGGTTCATTCCCTTGGCGACCACTACTGGGGCTCTGTGTTTGTCCTCTTTGTAACGGATGGCAACCGCATAGTGGGTAGGATTGGTGATAACGACATCTGCATTCGGAACCTCTGCCATCATCCGTTTTCGCGACATCTGCATCTGGATCTGGCGGATCTTTGCTTTGACCATAGGGTCTCCGTCCATATTTTTCATCTCGTCTTTGACCTCTTGTTTGCTCATCTTCAGCTGGTCAAAATACTGTTTGCGTACGATTATGATGTCCGCCAGCGCAAAAACAAAAGTGATCAGCAGCATCACCAGCGCAAGTATGATCGCCTTGTCACGCAGCCACTCAAGCTGATCGCTTAGACCAAAGGCGGCCACCAAAGGAAGCTCTTCGATAAACATAAAAAAGAAGACAAACCCTATACCCAGAGTGATAAACGACTTAAGGGTGATTTTAATCGATTCGATCAGCTTTTTCATCGAAAAAAGATTTTTTATTCCCTTAATCGGATCGATCTTCTTAAAATCGGGAATAAGCGGCTTGGTCGTAAACAAAAAACCAAACTGTGCAAAACTCGCTCCCACACCTGCTATAGCAACCAGCAGAGCAAGCGGAATGATCATTATCAAGACCTCGCGCATCGTTATAAAAGTGATCTCAAACACAAGCTCGCGGTTAAACTCATGAGAAAAAAGAGAGTAGTAGTAACGATAAAGATTAAAAAAATGTTCTTGGATGAAACCAAAGAGCATCAAAAAACCCAAGATCGCTACAAAAAGAGTAAATAGCCCCGACATATCCTGGCTTTTGGGAACATTTCCCTCCAGTCGCGCATCGTCTATTTTTTTCTGGGTAGGTTCTTCTGTCTTTTCCTGATCGTCTGCCATAAAAGTTCCTTAGAAGACCCTGTTGAAATTTCTAACAAATTTCGCTTTGTTCAAGCTGATTTTAGTCCATCTTCATTGAGATGTCGATCCATTTTGCCTGATGGATCAAAGCGCCTGAACTGATCGCATCTACGCCTGTTTTGGCATAGGACTCGATCGTTTCTAAAGAGATGTTTCCGCTTGCTTCGAGCAAAATGTTGGGAAAGTGCTCCTGTTTATAGCGCACGACTTCAAGAAGTTCCTCTGTGCTCATATTGTCGCACATCACGATATCCGCGCCTGCGGCCATAAAGCTTTTTGCCTGCTCCATGTTTTCGGCTTCTATCTCTATCTTGGAGGTAAAGGGAATCATTTTGCGTGCCTGCGCTACAAAAATGGTGATATCGTCTATCGTCTTCAAGTGAGTGTCTTTTAGCATCAGACAATCGTCAAGACCCAGACGGTGGTTGACCGCGCCGCCCATGCGTGTTGCATATTTTTCAAATACCCGCAGCTGGGGGCGGGTTTTTCGCGTATCCAGAAGCTTCGTGCCATAGGGTGCAATGATCCGCACAAAGGCATTGGTATAAGTAGAAATGGAACTCGCGTGCAAGATCATATTTAAAAGCGTTCGTTCAATGCGCAGCAGCTTGTGGGAGTCGCCTTTGATCTGTGCGAGCAGATCACCCTTTTTAAAATCTGCGCCGTCATCCGTATGCCAGATGATCTCAAATCCTTCCAGCTCAGCCAGGGCGTCACCATAAACACGCCCCGAAAAGACACCTGAACTCTTGGCAATGATCTTCGCGCTCGCAGGTACAGCGGCACTTACCAGTGCGTACAGATCGCCGCGTCCCACATCCTCGGCCAGAACCTCTTCTACAAATTTTTTAATCATAAGGCCATCATTCTTTCAAGAGCGATCTTGGCCCATTTTGCCGTTTCGGGATCGACGGTGATCTCGTTGATCGGCTGGCCCTCGTCGATTGCTTTGAGCGTCAGGTAGACATCTTCAAGCGTCGTCTCATTCATCGTCGGGCATTCAGGCTTGGTTGAGGAGAGAACATAAGTGTTTTCAGGACGCAGACGGTTGACGAGGTTGAACTCCGTTCCCACAGCGATCTTCTGCTCTTTTGGCGCGTCTGCGATGTATTTTATGATCTGCGAAGTGGAGCCGACAAAATCAGCCAGCGCGCAGACAGCAGGGTCGCATTCAGGATGAACAACGATCTTTATCCCCGGATATTTTTTGCGGTAAAACTTGATGTCATCTACAGTGAAGAGCTGATGCACGGAGCAAAAACCGTTAAAGCAGATGATATCTGCCTCTTTCGGGTCTTTTCCGTCACCGATCACACAGGACTTCAAGCCCATCTGGTTGGCAATATTTTGGCCCAGGCAGCGATCAGGAACAAAAAGAATCTTTTTTCCCTCTTCCAGCGCTTTTGTAATGATTTTTTTGGCATTTGAACTGGTGCAGACCATGCCGCCCATCTGCCCTACTTTTGCTTTGACATCCGCATTTGAGTTGATATAGGTGACCGGCAGAATATTTTCCGAAGAAATGCCGGCCTTGTTCATAAACGCTATCGATTCGTCAAAATAGAGCGCATCCATCATTCTTGCCATAGCACAGCAGGCGATCTTTGGCATGACTACACGTTTTTCAGGGCTCAAGACCTTGACACTCTGTCCCATAAACCCGACCCCGCAAAAGAGCACAAATTCTGAATCATCTTCCATCGTTTTTTTGGCAAGTTCCAGACTGTCGCCGGTGATATCTGCCATCTCAAAGACCTCGTCTCTTTGGTAAAAATGGGCCACTATCGTCACATCCAGCTTCTCTTTGAGTGCGCTTATCTTCTCTTTAAGTTCTTCTTGAGTGTTTTTCAAAATTTTTCCTGATCTTAAGACTTCTTTTAATGCAAGTATAACAAATTTTTCACTACACTTTCGTCACTAAATCAATTTTAGGGCCCCTCTAAAATTTGGAGAAACTATGGAAATCCTATTTAACATCAACATACAGTTCTACCTGGCCGCTTACCTTGTCGGTTCTATTCCCTTCGGTCTTCTCTTGGCCAAGTTTTTTGCCGGCGTCAACATCAAAGAGTCAGGCTCACAAAGCATCGGTGCGACCAATGTGCTTCGCGTCGTCAAAGAAACAAATCCTGCTTTGGCAAAAAAACTCGGCGCCGCTACTCTGGCCCTGGATGCGTTAAAAGGAATGGCGGTTTTGGCCGTTGCCATGCTTATGGATATGCCCGAATCAACGCTCTGGGCAGTCGCTGTACTTGCCGTCATCGGACACTGTTTCAGCGTCTATCTGATCTTTGAAGGCGGAAAAGGCGTAGCGACCGGTCTGGGTGTACTTGCCGTAATGCTTCCTATCGAGACGGCCATCGCCTTTGGCGTCTGGTTTCTTGCGGCAAAAACGCTCAAGGTCTCCTCATTGTCCTCACTCATTGCACTTGTCGCCTTAGTCATCGCCTCTTTTGTTATTCATTCACAGATCGCGCATGCACCCGTTTTGATCATTGCCTTTATCATCATCTATAAACATATTCCAAACATTATACGCTTGGTCCAGGGTGAAGAGAAAAAGGTGATATGAAAATTCATATCGAAGAACTTTGTTTCAAGTGCATTATCGGCCTGCTTGAAACAGAGCGCCACACGCCCCAAGAAGTCATTGTAAACCTCGAACTCGATTATGACTATAAGAATGAGTTTATCAACTATGCAGAACTTTGTGCACAGGTACAAACCCATCTGAAAGAGGAAAAATACGAGCTGATCGAAACTGCACTTGATGCTCTTTTTTCTCTGATCTACGAACGCTATCCCCTCACAAAATGTCTTTATATAAAGATCACAAAACCTGACATATTAGAAAATTGCAGGGTCAGTGTCAGCAACATTAAGGTTTACTGAAAGAAATATTAATATTTACTGAAAGAAATATTAATATTTATTGAAAAATACTTTAAAAATTTCTAAAACTGTGTTATAATCCACAAAATTTTACATGTGAGGACGCTAAATGCGCATTCTTATTATTGAAGATGAAGTAACTCTTAATAAAACACTTGCAGAAGGTTTGAAAGAGTTCGGCTACCAGAGTGATGTTGTTGAAAACATCAAAGACGGTGAGTATTATCTAGATATTCGAAATTATGACTTGGTATTAATGGACTGGATGCTTCCAGATGGAAATGGGATCGATATTATCGGAAACATAAAACGCTCAACTCCGAAGACGTGCGTTGTAGTTATCTCTGCTCGTGATGACAACGAGAGCGAGATCGAAGCGCTTAATGCGGGTGCGGATGACTATATCCGAAAGCCTTTTGACTTTGATGTTTTAGTGGCTCGTCTTGCCGCTCGTCTTCGTTTTGGCGGATCAAACATCATCGAGATTGAAGACCTTATCATCAATCCTGAAGAAGAAAAGATCACCTACAAAGAGAAAGATATTGAGCTTAAAGGCAAGCCTTTTGAGGTCTTGACTCACCTGGCACGCCACCGTGATCAGATCGTCTCCAAAGAGCAGCTTCTTGATGCGATCTGGGAAGAGCCGGAACTGGTGACACCAAATGTTATCGAAGTTGCGATCAACCAGATTCGCCAAAAGATGGACAAGCCTTTGAACATCACTACCATAGAGACAGTTCGTCGTCGTGGTTACCGTTTTTGTTTTCCAAAAGAGATCAACTAACTTTTACCGGCTCCTTCAGGGAGTCACTCTTCCTCTTAACCTTCAATCTGATATAATTCCTCATAATTTTACACTAAAGAATCTCAATGCTACTATCTCAAAAAAGTATCCGCAGCCGATTTTTAATTCAGCTCATCATTGCCTCAGCTTCACTCATCTTTATATTTTCGTCAGTTCTATACCTCTTTATTCAACAATCTGTTTATGATGATAAAAAAGAGGAACTTTTAAACATTGCCCAGAATGTATGCGCCTATGAGTCTATTCAGACCGTCAAAGAGGGTTCGAACACCGTCTTGGGTCTGAATATCGAGATGGTCATGCGCCCTGATGCAGATGGCTCCATTGAATTTGTTGAGAGCACAAGAGGCGAACGGGTTTTTCTAAGTCTTATTTATCCCTTTGACCTCAATGACAACAGCTATATCAAAGTCACTGAAAACATAAGCAATACTAAAGCGCTTCTGAAAAAGATACTCAACTCTATTTTCATCATCAATATACTCGGCTTTGTTATTATCATCATTTACGCCATCGCTTTGTCCACCATGCTTATACGGCCCATAAAAGCTCTTACAAACCGTCTTTCAAATATGAACGAGCACCTTATACGTCCGATCAAAACTGAGCAGCTTCCCATCGAGTTCCTTCCTCTTGGAGAGACGATAAACCACCTGATTTCACGTCTGCAAAATTTTGTAAAATACCAAAAAGAGCTTTTTATCGGAACAGCGCATGAGCTCAAGACCCCACTTGCCGTGATGAAGCTCAAAAACCAGGTAACCCTGATCAAGATGCGCGAGCCGAAAGAGTACATCGCTACGATCAAACTCAACAACAAGACGATCGACGAGATGAACAAGATCATCGCTGATATCTTGAATATTGGCCGTCAGGAAGGAGCCCAACTCGAAAGGCCTCAAAAGGTTGATGTTATTTCCTATTTGCGCGCAAAAGGGAATGATTTTAAACTTCTTGCAGAAAATGAGAAAAAAGAGCTTGTTATGGATTTCAAACCGGATCTCTTTATGGCCACCCTGCAGCCAACTCTTCTCAATCAGATCGTGCAAAATTTTCTGCAAAATGCCCTTAAGTTTACAGAATCAAAAAAGGTCGTTCTCTTAAAAAGCTTCCAGACTGAAACTGGTCTGTGTATTCAGGTCATAGACGAAGGTGTTGGCGTGGATGAGAGTTTTGACCACTACGCCCCCTTCAAGCGCTCTGGAAACAAGTCAGGTGTGGGGCTGGGACTGTTTTTATCCAAGAGTGCTGCAGACGCACTTAATGCGAAGATCAGCATAAAAAATCGTACTGACGGCGTTCAGGGAACGGTCGCTTCGCTTGAGCTTGCTTCTTCCTTGAGCTGCACACTGCCTGCCGCAAAACTGCATACAAAAAGACAATAAAAAGTCTGTTTAAAGTTTAAAACAACTTCAAGCTTTATTCTGCTATAAATCCCTATATAATTTTTGGGCGAAAACAGCCCTACGAAGGTACCTAATGTCTTTATTGATAAATGATGAATGTATTGCCTGTGATGCATGTCGTGAAGAGTGTCCAACCATGGCTATAGAAGAGGGTGATCCTATCTATGTCATCGATCCAGACCGCTGTACGGAGTGTGTGGGTGACTATGATGAGCCTGCTTGTATTGCAGTATGTCCTGTAGATTGTTTTGTTCCGGACAAAGACAATGTTGAGACTATTGCCGAGCTTAAATTTAAATACGAACAAATCCAAAAAGAAGAGTAAGCACTTTATGGCAAAACGTACTGCAATTATAGATATCGGATCTAATTCCGTACGTATGGTTATTTTTGAACGAACAAGTCGTTTTGCCTTCCATCTTATCCATGAGACAAAATCACGTGTGCGTATCAGCGAACGTGCCTACGAAAACAGTAACTCTCTTCAGGAAGAGCCCTTAAACAGGGCCTACAAAGCCTTAGAAGAGTTCTTGCTCACCATCAAACACTACAAGGTCAGAAAGACCCTGTGCGTTGCCACCTCTGCACTTCGCGACGCTCCCAACAAACAGACCTTTATCTCCCGGATCAAAAAAGAGCTCGGGCTGCATATCAAAGTGATCAACGGAGAAGAAGAGGCCTATCTAGGCGGTATCGCAGCGGCAAACCTTCTTCATCTGCAAAGCGGTCTGACTGCCGACATCGGCGGCGGTTCCACTGAGTTTGCCCTGTATGAAAATAAAAAGGTTCTGCATACTGTTTCTTTGAATCTGGGAACGGTACGTCTTAAGGAACTCTATTTCGACAATGGAAACATTGAAGGCGCAAAAAATCATATCCTGAGTGAACTGGCAAAACTTCCCTCCGAATTCAAACATAACAATATCATAGGCATCGGCGGAACACTTCGAGCACTCAGCAAGATCATTATGGACAAAGAGAATGTTTGTTTCAAAAAACTTCATGGATTCAGCTACGACGTGAACTCGCAGCAAGCCTACTTCAACGATATTTTACATGCCGATGAGAAGAAGTTAAAAAAAATAGGCATCAAGGAGGAACGTCTAGATGTCATACAGCCGGGCGTCTTGATCCTTGATCTTCTGATCAAACACATCGAAGCAAAACAGATCATTACCTCCGGTGTCGGCGTTCGAGAGGGAGTCTTTCTGCACGATCTTTTACGCAAACAGCAAGACAGATTTCCGTTCAACTACAATCCGAGCATTAGAAGTCTTCTTGATCGTTTTGGCGAAGACTGTGAGAGTGAACTTTATAGCAGCGCAAGCAAACTTTTTGACCTTACTGCTCAACATCTAAAAATAGAACTGCCTTATAAACCCCTCTTCTTGCATGCCATCAAACTCAGCCAGATCGGCAAAGAGATCGATTTTTACGAGGCCCATCGGCATGCCTACTACATTTTGCTTAATGGGCTCAATTATGGATTTTCTCACGATGATACGATACTTATCGCGACATTGGTACGCTTTCAGCGCAAAAAAACTCCCTCATCCACACATTTTAACGATTACAAGGACTACCTTCCTTCACAAGAAATTACGCATGCGCTGAGTTTTCTGATGAGTCTGTCTCTGTCTTTGTTTGGTGAGTTTAATCATGGCAATAATTTGAGTATGAATCTCACTGAGTCGTGCTTGGTAATTCGTGCCAAGCATAGCTATCTGATCCAAGAAAAGCTCAAGGATATATACAGCAATGGCTTCTTGGACATCTGTGTGTCTGAGCTTTAATTAGCCCTGACAAGACTCTTAGAAACGCTGTCCTATAGTAAACTCAAAGGTCGAGGTCTGATCATTCTTTTCAGCATCAAGCGCACGCGAGAAGATTAGCTGGATCGGCCCCATCGGTGAGAACCACTCTACTGCTGTTCCGTAGCTTGAGCGGGATATTGTCTTTTTCTCATACAACGAAAGATCGCTTGCATCATCTCCAAATTTCTGACCATATCCCTGGAGTACACCATAATCATAAAAGGCCGTTAGACGCAGTTTAGCCTTGGGAACAAGCGGAAAACTCGCCTCGAGTGAGTTGATTAACATCGTCTGTCCGCCGATACGTCTGTCCAAGCCGTCGCGGGGCGAAAGCGTATACGACTCATATCCGCGCACAGAGCCTACCCCGCCCATATAAAAGCGCTCTGCTGTCGGAAGGTCTATTCGGGCATTGTCCGATTTTTCATCGTAGAAGATATGGGAGAAGCGCGCCTTATAACGCAGGATCAGATCAAACCCGACATACTCCGCTACACCCTTGTAGGCCTTGAAGGTATTGTTGTTCTTGATAAACTTAGCTGTTCCGCCCAGGCCTGCAAACTCAAAGCTTGTGCTGGCGGAGAGTCCGTTTCTAGGAACATAGAAGTCGTCCGTGTTGTCATAGTGTAAAGAGACACTGACGGCGGACTTTTTATAGTCCTCAAACAAGACCGTATCGACGTTCGTTAGATTGAGGTCGCTTGAGATATCACTGTACTGCGACTCGGCATAGGTATAGTTCAGTGATCCGCTTAAAAAACGGCTCAAACGGCGTCCAAGCCCCAAACCGATTCCCTGTGTCGAAATTGTGTAATCATCATAATCGGTTTCATTGGTATATACAGAGGCGGAACCGGAGTAGTCGCTGTCATTAAGACGCGGATTGCTCACATTGACACTGAAACTTTTTGTTCGCTGCGATGATTCGGCTGAAAATCCCATATTGACCCCCGAGCCGAAAATATTTCGATCCGAGATGCTCGCACTGAGCAAGATACCGCCAAAGCTTCCGTATCCTCCGCCGAGCTGGATATTGCCTGTCTGTGTTTCCTTGACTTTGACGATCAGGTCCATTGTCTCATCATCAATACGCATCTCTTCGATCGTCGTAGACTCAAAATAGCCTGTTCTTTGAAGCGCGTTTCGCGAGTCCTTGACATCTGTCATGCTGTATAGATCAGCCGGAGCAAGATAGATCTCGCGACGTGTCACCCGGTCAAGCGTGCGTGTGTTCCCCGAGATCAGGACATCGCGAATATAGACTTTTTTACCCGCATTGATCTTATAGACCACATCAACCGTATGGGCTTTTTTGTCTTTCCTTAGATCCGGTGAAATCTTTACATAAGCATAACCCAAATCAGCGATGATATTTTTAATGCGATCAGAGTCCTCTCTGAAGGTCTTGATATTAAAGGCCTTGTTCAGCTCAAGCTTGATGACTTCTCGTATCTTCTCATCTTCTATAACACGGGTAGACTGTTCCAAAATAATGTTGCTGACACGATAGACCTCTCCCTCATAAAGCGTATAGGACATATCCGCGATGTACTGGTTAAAATCTACGCGCACAAAAGGTTCATCGACTTTTGAGTCGAGATAGCCGTGCTGCATATAGGTGTCGCGGATACGAAGCGGGTCATACTGCAGTTCGCCCAGTTTCATCTCGCCATTATTTCGTCCCCAGAACCACCCCATGAACTGATGCTCTTTATTGGCGATCACCTCATTAAAATCACTTGCTTCAAATGCGCTCATTCCTTCAAATGAAAGCTTCTCAATAACAATGTTTTCGCCCTTGTTTACCTTGAAGAGAAGCTCAATGCTGCCGTTGTCGAGTGTCTTGGTCTCAACTTCAACAATTGTATCGATATACCCCTCTTGTGAAATGGTTTCCACCAAGCGCTTTTTTGCATCATCGATTTTTTTCTTGTCGTAAAGTGCGCCTTTTTTCAGCTGCAGAAGTTCACTGTTCTCTGTCTCGTCACCCTGCCCGTAACCATCGATCTCAATGCGGGATATCACTGCTTTTTCTTGAAAATGATAGGTCAAAACACCATCTTTTTCATCCACCCAGATATCCGTAAAGTATCCATGTTTATAAAACTTCTTAATTGATTCGTCAATCTTTTTCTCAGAAAGAAGATCTCCGGCCTCAAAACCAAGGACCTCTTTTGCTACGGGTTCGGAGAGATGGATAAGTCCGTCAAACTGAATATCGCTGATAGTTTTGGCTTGTAAAAGACCTGCACCTAACACTAATGCCAAAAACCATATTTTCATTAAAAACCTTTGAAGAAATAACTGTAATTTATAAAGTCTATGATTCTATCTTTTATGGGGTTAAAGCAGAGTAAAAACAGATGAAAGTTAAAAAAAGAAAAGTGGCAGACCTGCGTGTGTCACTTTTTTATACTTAATTTAGAGTACTTCAACGATTATATGCCGGTACGTTTTCCCGGTCTGTCTTGAAGTGAAGGCGATGCTTTTCCAGTCTTGCAGGCATCTGAGCATCTCTGCATCAACTCGATCGCAAGGTCGCTCTCTATCCCCTCGTCTTCCATGTTGTTTGCCAGCCAGTAGGCCGTATCTGTGCAGCTGAGATTGTCTGTGTGGTGTTTATTTACACATATAGAGCTGACTTCATTGAGCAATAACGTTTTTTTATCCGCTTCCATGCTCTCATACTGCTGTTTTGTGTAGACAACATTTGTAAGCTTAAACTGAAGCTCATCTTTATGATCATACCAGTATTTGATCTCGCCGCCGAAAAAAAACACGACAATAAGAAAGATCAAACTGATTGTCGTTAGTTTTCCAAAATCCAAACTTCCCATATAAACTCCATTATTCTATTATATCGACATAATGCTTCTATTTTTTACGTGATTGGTAAAAGTAAATGATTGGTTGCGCCCGGCTATTTCTAGCGGGCAGAAAACAGAACGTGCATACAGAAAAGACTTATTTCTCTTTTCCGTTGCCGTAGTGCTTGTAGAGATACTCGGTAATATTTGCAGAATCAGCATCCGTAATAGGTGCTTTGAAATGGACGATCATTTTCTCGACTTTTCCTCTCCAGAATGCTTTGGATTGAGGGCCCTGGTTGGTCACATATCCGAAAGAGTGACAGGTCAGACAGTTTGCTTGAACCGCATCGAAATGCTCTCCCATTTTGACTTCATAAGGAATGTAGGGGATCTCGATATCTTCTTTGATCTCAGCCGCATTGATTGACAAAACTGTCAGCATTGCCAGTAAAATATATTTATACATCTACACCACCTCTATTGTAACAACATCAATGCCGTTGTATTTGTAGCCGCCGTGATTCCACTTGATGTCTTCTGCTCGTGGCTGCTCTTCGCCTGCTTTATTGATCGCCTTGGACATGATCTTTTGCTTGCCGTATTTTGTAGGTTTAAAGGAGAAACGGAACTCTCTGAATGAGTAGCGTCCGAGATTATCTCTTCCCAACATTGCCTCTTTCCATGTCTTGCCCTCATCTGTTGAGACAAGAACCGAACGGATCCCTTTGCCCTGGTCAAATGCGACGCCGCGGACAGTTACGTGAGAGTTGTTATGCACCACTGTGTCGTTGGTCGGATAACCGATAATCGATTTGACATTCATCTTCTCGATAGGCTTGGTCTTGACATGTTTTTCTCCCGGCTCTTCGCATTCACACTCATTGTCAGGAATGCGGTATGCCACATCCATAAAGAAAAGCTTTTGATAGTGCTTGGTCAGCGTCAGGTTTGAGAGCATCTTAACCCATGAGTCAGAATAATTTCCCGGGATTACCAGACGAAGAGGGAACCCGTTTAAGTAAGGCAGCTCTTCTCCGTTCATCTCATATGCGATGATGACATGGTCATCCAGCTCATCAAGGTGCATTTCGCGCACAAAGTTTGGTGTCTCGTAATACGAAGCGTTATCCATGCCGTTAAAACCGATCCACTCTGCATCTTTTTTTATGCCGGCACGCTCAAGTACATCTCTAAGACGCGCGCCCTTCCATGTGGCATTTCCCACTGCGCCATTTCCCCACTGAATGCCTCCGGCAATCGGAGAAAAAGCAGAACGGCCGTTTCCGCCGCACTGTAGTACCGAGGTGACTTCAACGGGCTCGAACTCATGTTTGAGTTGGTCAACACTGAGAGAAAGCTCATCTTTTACCTCGCCATTGACCTTTAGACGAAAGGTATCGAGGTCAATATGCGTTGGTATCTCCGGCATGTGCCAGCGAACAAAGAACTGATCATTGGGCGTAATCGCCTGTGCAAAAACATCACGCGTCGACTCCAGCAATGGCGGTCGGTCCGAATAAGTGATCATTGGCCGTTTTTGAGGGAAAGCGATCCTTGAAACCTTAAGTTTATCGTTCGGTTGAGAAGCAGCTTCTAACGAACTCCCTATAGCCACAGCACCGGCGGCTACTAAAGATTTTTTAAAAAAATCACGTCTTTGCATAATTTATATCCCTTGTGCATTTTAAGTCTATAATAATAGCATATTTACTCTCTTCAATAAAATTAAATTAAAATGATATAATATTCAAAAAAATTACTATAAGAACTCCCTCTTGTTCTGCAAAAACTAAGGATTCCGCTTGTTTTCTTTGCGCCAAATCGAACTCTTTATTGCTGTTTCACACTCCAGGACACTGATCGAGGTGGCCAACCAGTTTAAAATGAGCCAGTCAGCCATATCGATGGCCCTTAAAGAACTTGAAAACCATCTGGACGAAAAGCTCTTTGAGCGTATCGGAAAAAAACTTGTCCTCAACGAACGCGGCAGGCACTTTTTAAAAGAGGTCAATCCGCTTTTTATAGAACTGAAGGACCTGCACCAAAAATTCACACAGAACCATTTTCACGGCGAGATAAATATCGGCGCCAGCCTGACAACCGCACACTATCTGATGCCGCAGTTGATGACAGGCTATATGAAAAAACGCAACGAAGTCACCATCCATCTCAAAATGGCAAATACAGAAGAGATTGTTGCGCTAGTGGAAAACGGGGAGATCGACCTGGGTCTGATCGAAGGAAGCGTTCAATCCTCCGCCATCACACAGAAGGTCATTGCACCCGATGAGCTTATTGTCGTCAGTGCCGACAGCAGTTTAGACAAATCGTACTTCATCGATATGCTCGCGCAAAAAAAATGGATACTTCGTGAAAAAGGTTCGGGCACACGCTCTGTCTTTTTAGACCAGATCAAGCCCGTCGACAAAGAACTTAATATCGCACTTGAACTTGAGCAGACCGAAACGATAAAGAAGTTTCTGCTGTTGGACAAAGCCTATATCAGCTGCCTGCCCAAGGTCTCTGTCCTTTTAGAACTCCAAGAAAAGAAACTCTTTCATGTCGTTATCAAAAACCACACCTTCATGCGCGATTTTTCACTCATCATGAATAAAAAACGTACCCCTACGCTGCTGATGGAAGATTTTCAAAAGCATATCACCGACTATATGCAAAGCATCAAAATATAGCGCTTTCTACGGATTAGAGTTTTCCCTGTTTTACCTGAGAAAGTACGGCGGCGAGGGTCACTCCGTCATTGTCCGTGCCGTTTTCAATGCAGGCCTCGCATTTGTCTGCGACAGGAAGTTCCTTGGAATCCATCCACGTCTGCACACTTTGGATGTTGTTGGCCTTGATAAACTCGAGCGCTTTGCCGATGGAGATGTTATTACAGGCACAAAGGATCTTCTCTTTTTTAAATAAATGTGAATAAGGCATAGTATGTCCGATTGTCTTAGAATTTTATAATTATACCAATCTTGCTATAATACCGGCATATTTAACAACAAGGGCTTCATCATATGACAGTAGCAATTATCGGCCTTGGACTAATGGGCGGCTCTTTAGCGATGACCATTAGAAAACTTCCTATGATCAAATCTATCGTGGGCTTTGACCACAATAAAGAACATGAAAAGGAAGCCTTGGCCCTACAGCTTGTCGATAATATCGTCTCATTTGATGAGGTCAGACAGGCAGATATCATTGTCCTGGCCATCCCGGTCGATGCTATCATCGCCTGCTTAAAAGCACTCGAAGGCGTGGATAAAAAGACAACCATTATCGACCTTGGCTCGACTAAAGAGAAGATCGTCCGCTCTGTTCCTGCGTCCCTGCGCAAAAACTTTGTTGCTGCCCACCCGATGACAGGAACTGAAAAGTTTGGTCCCAGCGCCGCACTTGACGACCTTTATCACGACAAGGTCGTCGTCTTATGCGATATGGAAGATTCCGGCCAATACCAGCAAGAAACCGCCGTTCGTCTTTTCTCTCAAATACATATGCGCCTCATCTACATGCACGCGCATGAGCATGACCTGCATGTCGCCTTTATCTCACATATGCCTCACCTTATCTCTTACTCTCTGGCCAATGCCGTGCTGCATCACGAAGAGCATGAAAACATCCTAAACCTCGCGGCTGGCGGATTTCGCTCGATGAGCCGTTTGGCAAAATCATCACCCACGATGTGGGGTGATATCTTTCGGCAGAACAAGACCCATCTGCTTGATTCTCTGAGTTATTTTGAAAATGAACTGGCGCAAATGAAAAAACTTGTTAAAAATGAGGATTGGGATGGCTTGGATCAAAAGATGACAAGCGCAAACTCTCTGCACGACATCCTGAAATAAAAATTTATAATACAAAAGTTTTACAAAAGTAGGTAGTATGTCCGAATCCATCTCATCAAAAGTTTCTAACGCTGTCTTTGAGCATTTGGACAAAAATCTTCCCCTTAGCTTTTACGCCAATGAATTCTCTGTGCAGCAGTATGAGTCGCTGCTGAAACATCTTTTTGGGCTTTTCGGCGAAGAGAGCACGCTTTCACATACTCTGGCGATAAAGCAGGGCTTCAAAAAATTCTTCGCGCAGAGTTCGCAGGAGATAAGCATACACCTTGATGCCAAAGAGATCAAACTCTCAAAATCCAGAAAAAAAGAGGGAATCAGCATCCTTTTGGACAAGGCCCTCTTTAACCTGGGCAACCAGCTTGGCATCTTGTCTGAGAACAAAAAAGATCTTGAGCTGAGGTCCTACCTTTATGAGTTTTCGCAAGAGAAACTTCTCTCTTTGCATAGCTGCTTTGATGATATTAAAATAGACTTAAACCAGGCCCGCTCTCACATCAGAGAAGAAGCAGCCCTTCAATTTCCCCTAAAACCCCGGGATATCATCCTCTTCTTCTCGCAGAAGATGTATGTCCGTCTTTTTGTTCCCCCTCACCATAAAACAGGTGCAGAAAAGCGTTTTAACGGGTATGACCCCGAAAAACTTGCCTTGCTCTATAAAGAGAGATTTAACGATGAGTTCACGCAGAAACTTCTGAATATGGTGGATGAGCTTGAAGAGTCGACACTGAACTTCTCCCAAATTGACAATCGAAGCTTTCAGCAGAAGTTTCCCGATACGATAAGAGGTCTTTTAGATCTTGCGATGATTCCGTATGTCGAAGATCTTGATGATGAGACTACGCTTGCATTGAACGGGTATATTTTGCGTCTTAATTTTGACAAAGTCTTGGGAGAATTCGCAGATATCTTGCTGGAAAAGGTGCTCAACCGCGACAAGGCAGCGGACCAGTTTTTAAAATACTATAACGGCGAGACCATCATGGACAACAACGCCAATAAGATCAAAAAAAGCTCTCTTGTCGATACGGACGAAAACATCTGGAACTACAGTGCGATTTTCTCCATCCTGACCCAGCACAGACAGGCCGATAAAAAGCTCCTTTCGCAGGAAAAAATCATAGAAGAAAAAGAGAGTGTTTACCTCAAGATCTCAAATGAAAACAAGCAGATGAAGCTCCAGTACGAAAAGCTGGTCTCCCAGTCCCAGCAGCTGCAGGACTCACTCGAAACACAGAGGATCGACTACAACGAACTCAAAGAGAAAGAGGAAATAAAGAGTGACAAAATGACGAGGTCTAAACTTCTTTCCAGCGAAGCAAGGCTCAATGCAAAAGAAAAAGAGCTGAGTGCGCTTAAAATCGCAGCAGACTCGTTTAAGATAAAGTTTAAAAACCACACCATAGAGACAAACAACCGAAAACTTCATGTCGACAGAGCCAAAAATACAATGGAAAATATAGAAAAAAGCTTCAGTGAGCTTCATCGAAACTATTCCCTTATAAGAGCAGCCTTAGCCAAAGCGCTCATAGGAAGATAGTCCTACCTCTGTTGAAGCTGCTTTACAATCGCTTTTAGACGTTTTTTATCGATCTCGTGTCGTTTTCCCTCGTAAAGATTTTCGTTGAGCTTTTTGACCATTTCTTCTATCTCCGGGCTGTGATGCATATGGCCCATCAAAAGCTGCAGCACGGCCTTGGACTCTTTCGCCGAGACAGTGTGTTTTCTTTTGTCTTTACTCAGCAAGCGCTTCCACGGTATCGCCCAAGCCAGAAGACCCAGAAAAAAACCTCCCAGCAGTAAAAAAGTTCCTTCTAAAAACGTCAGGGCACTGCTTTGCACGCTTGTATCGGGTGCGGCGATCTC
Source organism: Arcobacter sp. (assembly GCA_024637195.1). Classification (GTDB taxonomy): domain Bacteria; phylum Campylobacterota; class Campylobacteria; order Campylobacterales; family Sulfurimonadaceae. Next base: position 70,888 of record JAGXFN010000009.1, on the reverse strand, counting down.
TTCTGATCGTGATATCTTCAGCTCCTCTTTTAGTGCAGGTGCTGCGTTAAGAACTGTTATCTCTATCGGTTCGCTTCTGATCGTTTTGAGCGTGTCAGTTTCAACATCCATGTAACGCAGTTCAAAAGCAGGAATCGTGAAGTCTCTTTGCGCAACGACAGCCAGTTTCTGCTCAAAAAGGCCAACATATTTTCCTTCTTGAAAATCATGTGTGATCTTCGGCTCCTCTTTAAAGGCCTGCGTTCCTTCCTCATGTAGGTCAAAGGCTTGGATATCTTCGACATTCGCACGTCCTTTGACTGTGATCGTGACATTGACCGCTTCGTTGGCACTGATCTGCTTTTTGTCGACTTTTACCTTGATTTCAAGATCCCCGACAAGATAGATTCCCTCGGGAAGAGGTTTAACCTCAATCTCAAGCTCGTTTGAGAAAATACTTCGGGTCTTAGCCGTGGCCATCCATGTTCCCCAGTAATCCTTTGCCTGGCTTCGTACCTGAACATCCCAGCGCAGAGGTCCGAGGGAAAGTTTTCCGCTTTGCTGCGCGGCCAATGCGTAGGTGTTATGTCGAGTAAGATATCCTTCTTTTGAAGAGGCGGGCCGTTTTTGCTCGCTCTTTATCCAGATGTTTTTGCTCTCAGACAGAGCGATCGATTCTGCTATTTTGTCTGTATTTTGCCGCTCCTTGAAAAATAGACTCATCTCAAATGGCTCGCCTACATACAGCGACTTTTTGTTTGTTTCAAGCGCCACAGAAAAAGGCTCATTTCTAGAAATTGAGATATTTGAAACGGTGATATTGATGGCTTCCGTCATCTGTTCTTTGCCATTGATACTCACTGCAAACGGCTCTATCACACAGCTTTTCAAGGGCATAAAGGTATAGCTCAGCGATATTTCCTGTTGCCGTTTTCCATTGCTGAAGACATCTTTTCGGCTCTGCATCCTGTTTTCTATGCTATAGCCGCAAAGCTCGTCAAAAGGAGGAATCTGCACCTTTCCCTCGCCCGTAATACTCAGTGTGAACGTAGCCCGCTCTCCTCGAATAAGCTGCTCTTTGTCAACACTGACCTTGACCTGCGCCCACAGCGGAAAAACAAGCAAAAAAAGCAGTATTAACTTACCAGGGTTTTTCATCTTCATCTCTTTCATACTCTCTCTCTTGCATTTTATAGAGGTGTCCTTTTTGGGATGCCTTAAGCACTTTCAGCCACTTATCGGCCTCTAGATCGCTCATCTTCTTCATGTTTACAGGCAGTTCTTGGGCATCGCCCTGCTGCCCTTTTTGTCCTTCTTGTTCTTTTTGTTCTTTTTGTTCTTTTTGCTTTTCGGACTTTTCAGCAGCGGCCTCGTTCTGCTTCTCATTTTGTGGGGTTTTTCCCTCTTCCTCGTTCTGCTCCGGCTTCGCTTCGTTTTTTTCACTCTTTTTCTGATCGTTTTGTGAAGCCTCGCTCTTCTGCCCATTTTTTTGTGAAGCTTCTTTGTCTTCTTTGTTCTCTTTTTTATTCTCTTCTTTCGTCTTTTTGTGCTTGTCATCTTCTGGTTTTGACCCGTCTTCGTCTTTTTGCTTCTCTTCTTTCTGCTCTTTTAGAAGTTTTTTGACCGCCTCGTAATTCTCTCTTGTCTCTTCGTCCTCATTGAGTTTCAAGGCTTCTTCATACGCCGCTACCGCTTCTTGGTACTGTTGCAGTTTCGCATAAGCATTGCCGCTGTTATACAGGGCCTTTGCCTTCAATTCAGGGCTGTCCGCTGTGACCTTCGCGTAAGCCTCTGCCGCTCGGGCGTAGTCCTTGGCCTTATAGAGACTGTTGGCATAGTTGTAGGCGGCTTCAGGTGATTTCTGCGCAAATGTCTCATAAAGGGCTGCGCTTTGTCCATACTCTTCCTGGGCATAGGCCTCTTTTGCCTTCTGCAGTGTTTGAAAATCCAGAAGATCGGCTTTTGCATCCTCCGTAGAGAACAACAGGAGCCCAAGCAGCATAAGGTGTCTGGCTCGGGGCAAAGAGGAGAAGGCAAGCAGGACAAAAAGTACGGCAAGTGCGAGAGGATAGTAGAAAAGCTGCGTATATTGAGGGATCTTCTCCTCTTTGAGGCTGGACTTTTCTGCTATAGCTTCGATCTCGGCAAGCATCGCTTTGATGTCGCTCTCGCCCAAGACGGCTTCTATATAGACTCCTCCTGTCTGCGTGGCAAGCTTTTTCATCGCGGGATTGAGCTTTGAGATCAGGATATTTCCCTTATGCTTCACAAAACCTCCTGCTTCGCTTTTGACAGGGCTTCCCTGCTCCGAACCGATACCGATGATAAAAAGCCGCAGATCTTTTTCTTTGGCAAGCGCAATCTCTTTTGAAAAATCACGGCTGTCACCGCCGTCCGTAAAAAGAAGAAGGTTTTTCTTTTTGGCGTGGGAGAGCATACTCTCCGCCGAGTTGAGCAAGGCTTCAAAACGTGTTCCCTTCTCCGTGATGCTGTCTGTCTGGAGCTTGGAGAGCAAGAAGGCAACCGAGCTGTGGTCAAAACTCAAAGGAGAGACGACATAATCATGCCGGGCGAAGGCAAGCACGCCGATGCGGTTATGCGGTGCTTGTTTGATGAGTTCCATCGCCTTGCTTTTGGCAAATTCCAACCGGTTGGGGTAGAGGTCTTCGGCTCTCATCGAGTCGGAGATATCCAGGCCGATCAGAATATCCGCACTCTTAGCCTCCACGGTGATCTCTCCGTCTTTGATCACCGGCTGTGCCAGGGCAAGTACCATAAAAACAAACGCGAAGAAGAAGAGCGTATTGCGCGCATTGCGGCTTAGACCCTGATTGTGCAGACGAAGCCTCTGCAGGACACTTGCTTCAAAGTCTGCAAGGCTCTTCCCGCTCCCTGTTGCTATCAGGTAGAACAAGACAAGCATCACCGGGAGCATCAGGTAAATAAATATCGGATATAAAAAACTCATGCCCACTCCTTTTTGGAGCGGATCAGCAGATACATAAGCAGGCTCATCAGACTCACAAAGAGAAAATAAGTGTAAAAGTAGTTTTTGTGCAGATACGTCTCACCTTTCAGCTCCGACTTCTCCAAGCGGTTGATCTCGGCATAGATGCTCTGCAGCTGCTCTGCCGAATAAGCGGCGTAGTATTGCCCTCCTGTTTCATTTGCGATGCCAGCCAGAGTCTGCTCTGAAAACTCGCCCGGCAGACCGATACCGATGGTGTAGATCTTCATCCCCTCTCGTTGCGCCAGCGCTATAGCCGTATCGTACGGGATGCTGCCTGCGGTGTTGTGCCCGTCGGTGAGTAAAATAGCAATCTTGCTTTTGGCCTCGTTCTCCTGCATCAGCGTAACCGACTGCGCGATCGCGTCATAGATCGCCGTGTTTCTTCCAGCCACACCGATATGGAGCTGACTGAGAAGTTTGGAGAGAATATGTTTGTCATAGGTGATCGGAGAGGCGACAAAAGAGTAAGAGCCGAAGACGATCATCCCCAGGTTGTCGCCGGAGCGCTGCTGTATAAAGTCGTTGACGATCCCCTGCACCACTTCAAAGCGGTTACGTTCGCGTTTTTGCTCGTCAAAACCCATCGCGTTCATGGACTGGCTCGCATCAAGCAGAAGGACGATATCATAGCCCTCGCGCGGCTCTAGGTCTATCTCTCTCTCGCTGTAGGGTGAAGAGATAGCAATGACAAGGGTTACGATCCCCAGCCATTTTAAAAACTTCAACACGATCGAGGCGCTCAAGGATGCGGAGCCGAAGAGGCGCATATGGGGGAAAAGAAGACTCTCCTGACGCTGCTTGCAAAAATATGCACAGGCAATAAATAAAAAAATAAGCCCTAGCAGATAGGGAAATTCAAGAAGCATCCAGAACCTCTAAAAAAAGCTGATAATAAGCCCGAGTCTCCTCGTCAAGAGAATCAACCTCTTTTTTGTACTTGTAGCTGCTCAAACGGCTGTCCAGGTCTTCAAGCATCTCTTTTTCGCGTTCGCTCTGCGCAAGGAGCTTTCCGTAGGCGCTGATCTCATAGGCGGCCTGTTTAGCATTGTCCAGGTTTACTGTTTGCAACATCTCAAGATGATGCTTGCGCAGATTGATCTTTTTGCTCTCCTTGTAGGCTCTCCAGAGCCAAAAAACAAGCAGACCAAGCACAAGCGCGGCAAAAATGCCAAGCAAAACAAGATAGAGAAGCGAATTGTCAGGTACCTCGACAAGGGGTTTGATGTCGTGCAGAGGGATATCTTTCATCTTCATATATTCCCCTCAAATAAGCGTTTGAGCTTGACCGCAGCCGACTCATCAGTGTAGATTTTTACAAAATGGACCTGCTCTTTGCGCAGTTTTTCATAAAGCTTGTGATCGTGTTCCAAGACCTTCGCCTCGTAAGCCTTTATCGTCGAACGGTTGAAATCGCCCTCAAGTTCGGCGCCGCTTTCGGGGTCTTGCAGGGTCGAAAAACCGAACGCGGGAGGATGCTCTTCCATACGGTCACGTACGATGACGGCGATCACCTCATGCTTGCGCGCCAAGACCTTGAAATCGGGAAGATCAAAATAATCCGCTATCACGATGATCAGCGACTTGCGTTTCAGACGCTTCATTAAATAAGCACTCAGACCCGGGTAGTCCGCTTTTTTGTGCAGGGCGTCAAAACTCAAAATATCTGAAACCAGGCTCTGCACCGCGTGGATCTTCTTGCTCGGACGGTTCTCTTTGTAAAGCGTGTCGGCAAAAAGAAAGGAGCTGAAAAGATCGCCGTTTCGGATGGAGGAGAAAGAGAGCAAGGCGGCAATCTCGGCGATCAGCTCCTGCTTGAACTTTTTTGATCCGAAATGCACCGAGCCGTTGAGCATGGAGGTGATCACGACATTGAGTTCGCGCTCCTCCCTGAAGACTTTGATGTAGGGCTGTCGCATCTTTGCCGTGATGTTCCAGTCGATCCGACGAATATCGTCACCCGGCATATATTCGCGCAGCTCGATGAAGTCATAGCCCTCTCCTTGGAAGATGGAGGGGTTATTGCCGATAAGTTCGGAAAAGACCTGGCGGCGTGCTCGGACCAGTATCTTTTTGAGTTTTAGCGAATCATCCGCTGGGCGGACCACGTTAGTTTGTTTTCCAGAAACATCCGCTGGGCGGACCACGTTAGTTTGTTTTGACATGACTAAGGGATTGCTACCGCTTCAACGATCTTGTCGATAAGCTGGTCGGCCGTAATACCCTCGGCTTCCGCCTCATAACTCAAGATGATACGGTGGCGCATCACCTCTTTGATGATATAAGCGATGTCCACAGGAGAGACATAATCTTTTCCGCGCAAAAAGGCCATGGCTTTGACGGCTTTGAACATGTCGATACTCACACGCGGACTCGCACCGAACTGGATATAGTCGGCGATCTCTTCAAGACCGTACTCTGCCGGATAGCGTGTGGCGGAGACGAGTTCGATCATGTACTTCTCAACCTCTTCATCCATATGCACCGCTGAAACCTGCTTTTTAAGTACCTCAAGCTCCTCGGTCGTGACTACGGCGCGGATGCTCTGGCTTGTTGCGTTGGCAATGCGGCGCGCGATATCGAGCTCTTCCTCTTTGGTGTTATAACCCACGACCAGCTTCATCATAAAGCGGTCAAGCTGAGCTTCTGGAAGCTGATAGACTCCCTCCTGTTCGACAGGGTTCTGTGTCGCCATGACAAAGAAAGGAGGCGAAAGCTTAAACGACTCTTCGCCTATCGTCACCTGCTTCTCCTGCATCACCTCAAGCAGTGCCGACTGCACTTTTGCCGGTGCGCGGTTGATCTCATCGGCAAGAAGCAAGTTGGTAAAGACCGGACCGCGTTTGATCTTGAACTCATTTTTTTGAGGGTCATAGATCTCTGCACCCAGGATGTCTGAAGGAAGAAGGTCGGGCGTAAACTGCACTCGCTTGAAACGCAAGCCCAGAGCGGATGAGAGGGCTTTTACCGTCGTCGTCTTTGCCAGACCCGGAATCCCCTCGATCAGGATGTGACCTTCGCATAAAAGTCCTATAAGAAGACCGTCTATCATCTTCTCCTGACCGATAACGACCTTGGAGACCTCTTCTTTAATTGCAATAATCTTTTCATTCATCTCTGTATATCCTCTTCGTAAACACTCTTTTGATTTGGGGGTATTATAGCAAGACAAAACAGGCGTTTGACCTTAGTCTTTAAAAATTTTTTTGATACTACATTCGAATTGTGTAAAAATAGTGTGCTAGCCTTCAGAGCTTCAAAACCGCACTCTTTTTCAGCTGAGAAAGGCTTACTTCATTACCTTTGTACACAGCTTTTTCCAGGGTGTCTATCTCTGAGGCGAAGAGATCTTTTTCACAGACGATCAAGACTTCCAACAGCTCTTTGGCACTTTTGGCCTGCTTGATCTTTTCGCCTTTCTGCTTCTTCACTGTCCGCTGAGGAAACCTCAAGAGCTTTGCCGCGACAAAACCAAGGATGAAACTCAGCAGATAGTAGAGATAACCGAGATAATCCTTCAGCTCTATTCTATTTGAAGGAAGGTTGACCTGGTCAATGAGCTCCTCGCGCTTTATCCCCTCGGAGGCGATCTTTATGGAGAAGGCTTCGCTTTTCAAGACCTTTTCCTCTTTTGATGTGAGGTCAAAATAGGCAAGCGAAACGGAGGGGATGACAAAATCCTCATCTGCGACAAAGGCAAAACGCTGTGTCCATTTGCCCCGGTATCCCGCTTCGCTTAAGTGCATTTGCATCTGCGGCTTGTCGCTAAAGACTTCAACACCCTCTATCTCAAAAGTGATCGGCTCAAGCATATGAAGGTTCCCCTCCCCTTCGATCTCGATCTCAAGATGCACAGGCTCGTAAGCCGAAGCTTCTACAATGTCCTGACGCGTTTTCAGGCTCAGTTTTCCCGTGAAGTCCGAGGTCGTTTCCATGACATGCAGCCTTATCGGCTCAAGCTTGGCGATCTCTCTTTGGACTTCGAGTTCATTGACATTGTCACGGCCGACGATGACATTGTCTATCGCGCTTTGTGACGTAAAGAGCATCTTTGGCGCAAGCTCAAGCACGACGTCACCCGCTTCTTTTGCAAACATCACAAAACGGTACTGCAGGATCTTTTTCCCCGCTTCAAAGTGCGTTTTCTCAGAAAGAAGTTCAAATCCAAAAGGAACATCGGAAGGAGGAACAAAACTCACATCGTCATTTTTGCCTTTTTCATCAAAGGTGCATTCCATGAAAAGAGTCGTAGCCTGATGAAGATAAAGCTCTCTGTCCGAGATCTCGACCTTCCACGCATAGGTGCTTTTTGCCCAGAGGCTGACTGCCAAGAAGAGAAGGCTACCAAGGATTTTCTTCATGTACGTTCCTTTCGTTGATAAGTTCATATTGGCGAAAACTCAAGGCTGACTGTGCGGCATTGAAGCTCACCTGCCCCTCATCTTTGACTTTTTTGCCCTTGCTTTTAGAGCCCGCACCCGCTTGGGCAGAGACCTTCATGTTCGAACTTCCGCCCTCTTTCTTCTCGCCTGCTTGCTGGGCGGACTCTTTGGCGCTGACGCTCTCATTGCGTTTTTCGCCTTCTTGCTGTCCGGTGTTAAGCCCCTCATGTTTGCTAAAGTCCGAGATGTACAGAAGATTCTCATCCGTCTCTTTGTCGTAACGGATGATCAGGCTCTTTTTGTAGGCCTCCCGGGCCTCTTTAAACATCTCCATGCGGACATAGGCATTGCCCAGATTGTGAAAAATCTTTGCCTTTAGCGAGGCGTCACTGGAACGCACTTCTTTGTAGGCATCGATCGCCTGTTCGTACTGCCCCGCTTTGTAGTAGGCATTTCCCAGGTTGTAGTGGTCTTCGGGCGAGCGGTAGGCTCTTTTTTTAAACAGTTCAAGCTCTTTTAGATACTTCGTTTCGGCATAGGCCGTGTCCTGTGCATTTTGCGCCGAGAACTCTTTCAAACTGGCCTCGGCATTGATGCCGGCTAGAAGCAAGATCGCCACGATGCCTCGGCTAAGATAGCCCGGCAGTTTGGTCACTCCCAGCATAAAAAAGAGCAAGGCAAGGGCCACAGGATAGTAAAAGAGCTCTTTGTACATCATTATCTTTGCGCTGGAGAGTTTTTTTTCTCTGCCGTCAAGCCAGGAAGAGATCTCCTCTGCCGCATTGTCGCCTGCTTCGGTATAGATCCCTCCGGTTGCGCGGGTTAATGATTTTACCGAGGGGTTTGCAGAGGAGATGACGAGATGGTCGGCGCTGTCTTTTAGCCACTCGCCGTACCTGTCTTTTAACCGCGCGCCTGAAGCTGTTGCCATCATGACCATGGAGACACTCAAGCCGTGTTCTTTGGCGTAGGCGATCTCTTTTGAAAAGTCCTTCTCAGCCCCTCCGTCGCCGATAATGATCAGGTTTTTTGACTTTACCGTGGAGAGTTTTGTGGCAATCTCCAAGACCGAGGCCATCTGCGTGCCTTTTGTGATGATAAACTCGCTTCGGATAAGATCGATCTGGTGTGACAAAAGCTCCGCGTCCGAGCTTAGCGGAGAGAGGATGATGGCGTTGGTCGTAAAGCCTGCTATAGCAAAACGGTCATGCATCCGCTTTTCTATAAGTTCCTTGACGAAGGCTTTTGAGGCTTCTAATCGGTTGGGTTTGATATCTTCGGCCTGCATGGAGTAAGAGAGATCCAGGGCAATAACGACCTCTGAACCCTCATACTTCTGCTCTATTTCGCTCTGGTCCGCTACCGGCCGGGCCAGAGCCAGGATCATCATCGCAAGCGAAAGGTAGAGCAGCAGAAGTTTAGACTTTGCGCTGCTGTCGACCTCCGCTTCTTTGCTCTTTTTGCGGTAGAGCATCATCAGCGCAGGCACCAGCACAAGCCATAAAAATTCGGGGTTTAAAAAGCTCATGCGGTTCCTCTGTAACGGCGCAGGATGTAAACGCTCAGCAGCACAAAGGCAAGCAGCAGCAGATAGTGGTAATAATACTCTTTTTTCAAGAAGTGCCGGCTTTTGATCTGTGAGCTTTCCATCTGATCGATCTGCTCGTAGATGGCACGCAGCTCCTCCTCATTCACCGCCGCATAAGATTTCCCGCCCGTTTCAGATGAGATCTCCTGCAAGAGCGCGGGGTTGAAGTCATCACCGACGGCTATGGTGTAGATCTTGATCCCCTTGTCCTGAGCGATAGCTACCGCGTCCTTGGGAGAGATGCGCCCGCTGTTATGCTCGCCGTCAGAGAGCAGGATGATCACCTTTGTCTTTGCCGTAGAGAAGCTTAGCGCACGGATCGACTGCTCTATCCCCTCTCCTATCGCCGTGTTGTCACCCGCCATCCCCGTTTGAAGGTAGGAGAGCATCTGGGTGACGACCTCTTTTTCATAGGTCACCGGCGAAGCGATAAAGGCAAAATCCCCGAAGAGGACGATGCCGACATTGTCATTCAGGCGCTTCAAGATGAAACTTTTTACCACCCGCTGCACCGTTTCAAAACGGCTTTCACGCACTTCGCTCAGTCCTGACGCACGCATCGAACCGCTGGCATCTATAGCAAGGACAATATCGATCCCTTTGCGGTTTAGAGGGTTGCTTTTGTCGATTAGCACAGGCGAAGCCAGCGCCAGGACAAGTAAGAGAACGATAAACAGTTTAAGAAGGTCTTGTATCCATATCCGCGGACGTTTCAGCACAAAAAGCTGCAGATGCACGAAGCTGCGCTTGACGACTGCTTCACGGCATCTGTACAGACAGTAGAGCAAGGGAAACAGTAAAAGAAGAAGGTAAGTGTATTCGAACAAAATCATTGTGTGAATTTTAGCGTAAAAATATGCCAGTAATGTATGCCAAAAACAGTCACGGATAAAATTTCTATTTTCTTTGCCAAAAACCTTGACAATCTTTCTCCTTTGCCCTATAATTTCGGCCTCATAAGCGACTAAGCTTTAGAGAAAAACGTCTCGTTAGCTCAGCTGGTAGAGCATCTCACTTTTAATGAGGATGCCGATGGTTCGAATCCATCACGGGACACCATTTTTTATTAAAGCCTAACCCTTTTAATAGAAAAGATTCAACAAACACTTCAAAAGTGGCCCCATCGTCTAATGGTTAGGATCCATGGTTTTCATCCATGTTATAGGAGTTCAAATCTCCTTGGGGTCACCACTTTTCTTCTACAACCCCCTATTTTACGAGCTTTCAAAACACATCACCCACACAAAAAGCAATTGGTACACAAATCTGTCACACACGCCCAACTTTCAACACCCTACTTTTCTTCTGCCGGTCCATTTTTCTGCTTGAGCAGTAGATGAAAATCTACAATGTAAATTTTCATCTACTGTCCCTCAATATTTATACTTGTCATCTGACCCCTAAATTGACCCCTAAATCCAGGTCTATTTCATGGGTATGGGATTAAAGAGCTTTATGAGGGGATAAGGACGCTTGAGTTAGGCTTTTTATTTATCAACTAATTATTCAAGCTGTTGCAGAGTATTAGATTGACACCAAGAGACACCGAAAATATTAAAAATCAAGAGGACTTTGGAGATATTACCACCTCCTAATACACAACATGTTTTATATGTTATTTTTAAAAAGTCAGAACCTGCTTACTTTGGCTTACCCAATCTGCAAGAACTTGCATTGTAGAAGATATTTTTTTATCAAAATACGGTTCATTTTTATATAGCCCGCAACGCGCATTACATGTGCCGCATACTTGTAGTGCAACACCACTCTCATACATCTTTTTCAACATTAAAACTAAATCATGATCATAGCTATCCGGCTTGAGTGTTTTGTCTCTAGCAAGATCAACCGCATCATTCATTAAAAAGATATTTACCCTCTCTCCGCCCTTATGCAGAGTAGAAGCTAAACGCAAAGCATTCCATGTCACATCAGATCCATCATAGGGCTGGTGATTTAATATAATCGTGATCATAATTTACTCTTGTGTAAGTTTAGTCACGCCTAAACCTGTCTCGATAGGATAACCTGCTTTTGCCCATCCTTTTAGACCGCCTTTAAGATTAGTAGCATTTTTATAACCAAGGTTTCTTAGTGTCTGCGCTGCCAAAGCACCACGACTACCACCTCTACAATAAGTGATAATGACTGCGTCTTTGTTCTTAATCTCATTTAGAACTTCAAACTCTAAGTTGCCTCGTGTGATAGCAAACATATCATCCCAATATATCTGTCCTTCGGCTCTTTGTTCACTTTCGCGTACATCCAAGATAATAACGCTTTTTTCATCATCAAGCATCTTTTTGAGTTCAGTAGGCGTAATCTCACCTGCTTCTTTTTTTGCTTTTTCAAGCAAAAGGTCTGTTTCAGGGTGTCCTGCGAAGGCAGGTGTGGATGCTAACAGTAAAGCAATGCTTATACAACTTAATAATAATTTTTTCATCTTTATTCCTTTATTTAATATCATTTATTAATGATTTCAGTGTTCTAAACAGCTCGTTGGTCTGTCCATACAATTCGGTATTGTCTTTTAGCGTATCGAGCATCATTTCCATGTTTTGCGTAGATATGCTTACCTGTCCAGCTTCTTCATATACAGCAACTCTACAGGGCATAAAAGGAGCGAAACTTGGTTCATCTGTTAAGACAAGAGCAGCAACCTTAGCTTGACACACTTCATAGATATAGACCTTTCTCTCAATTGGAAAGCCCTTAGATTCAACGACTTCATGATAAACATAACTGTGTAAAAGGGCAAATTTATATGTTTCACAAGCAGATTCAACCTTCTCAACGACCTTTGATATCTCCTTCTTGCTATGCACCTTGTAGGTCATCATCTCAAACAATTTTTCTTTACTTACAAAGAGTTTCATCAATGTTTTTATCATTTCACATCCTTTTTTATAATTAGTTGCATAATTAGGAATTTAACTAAATAGTTAAGCGTATGGTATAATTATTTAATTAATTTGTCAAGGAAACTATATGTTGGATATGCAACAAAAAATAAAAATTTTTAAGGCCCTTGGGAATGAGACTCGCTTTTTGATTTTCAAAAATGTATTTACCGGCGGCTACGCTTGTTCACTTGATAAAAAAGATTCTAAGATAAAAGTCAGCCCTCATGCTACATGTGTTAGCACTATTGCAGAACATTTTGAGTTTTCCCTGCCTACAATCTCAAAGCATCTACAACTACTGCGTGAAGCCGATATCGTTAAAATGGAAAAAAAAGGCAATAAGATCTATATTGAGCCCAATATTGAAACAATACGAGAGCTTGGTGGATGTTTCACTACATTGGTAGACAACTTTGAGAAAAATAGAGAATTATTTTTTGACGAAGTCGTTTTAGCCTAAATGGCAATTTAGGATATACAGCCTAGTCTAGTTCCACACTTTGGAGAGTTTAAATGAATAAAATTATTATAAGTCTACTATCACCTGTCCAAAGTGTGGACATAGTGAAACCGACGTAATGCCTACGGATGCCTGTCGATGGTTTTACGAATGTAAAAAATGTGGAGTAATACTTCGTCCCAAAGAAAGAGATTGCTGTGTGTATTGTTCTTATGATTCATTCCATACCCCATTGCCATAATAAATATCCGTCTTGCACTCATTTATAGTTTCCGCGTGAGCAATATTCAAATAAATAAATATAGTTAAAATTAATACAAATATCTTTTTCCTATTATGCTCCTATTGCATCTATATTAGTTTGACACATATTTAAAGTACTCTCTTGGCCTTGAAAAATCTGTCCGGACAATGCACTGTTATAATGAAACTTTTGTTCAATTCTTGCTCTTGTATTATATAAAATGTCTTTAATTTCGGGATTGTAAACTTTATGATTGAGTCCAAATTTCATAGCTTCTAATGTTGTTAAGTTTTTGGTACTTTTTCTTATCCAGTAAAATTGACACCCAATTGCATCATCAGAATATTTTTTACTCTCTATAGTGGGATTTTCAAGTATCTTCTGAGAAGCCCAAGCATACTGCATGGCAATTGCTGTTTTAGTTTTAGGAAACTCTGGGTCTTTAGCAAATCTTTTTATTACATACAGTTCCACATCATCTCTAACCCCATTTTCATTAAAGTCAATTCCCAACAGTGTCGAATTGTTTATTGTTTCATCCGGTTCCGGAGGAAGCATATACCCGTTGATCACTTCAGGGACATAAAAGCGATATTTGATCTCTTTTATGTGCTTCTCTTTTTCCTCTTTGACTGTTTTAAGACTTTTAAATGTTAGCTCGTAAACACCGACTTTTAATGGTTTATTTGGTTTGAACGTCACCGTTTTGTTTTCAGGCACATAAGCAACTTCTCCCTCAATATGCTTATTTGAGTCAGAGGTATGTACAAGCATGACATCATTTTTCTTGATATGCGCAGGATCAAGCGATACATTAAATAAAACTTTGATGACGACATCTGCAGGGACGTTTTTCTGTGCAGGAGATGGAATTAGTATACTAACCGCATCCTGTTCCGTCCCTTTTGAATATTCCAAATCAATTGTTTGAGCCAAGATAACCGTTGTCAGGCTAAAAAATAGCATTATCGATGTAAATAGTTTTCCCATGATTTTCTCCTAGTTAAGAAATTGTTTAAAACTATTTTAGATAAACAAATAATCATTACATGTTAAGATTAACGTAATTTAATTATTAATCTCTGCTTTGCTACATATAGTAACTTATGCTTTTAATTTATAATCACTCTGTAGAAATTCCATGGGTATGGAGTTAAAGAGCTTTATAAGTGTCTATGAAATTGGGGTCATTCCAAATATCTTTTTCCTATTATGCTCCTATTGCATCTATATTAGTTTGACACATATTTAAAGTACTCTCTTCGCCTTGAAAAATCTGTCCAGACAATGCACTTGTTATAATGAAACTAATGAAACTTTTGTTCAATTCTTGCTCTTGTATTATATAAAATGTCTTTGATTTCGGGATTCTAAACTTTATGATTGAGTCCAACTTTCATAGCTTCTAATGTTGTTAAGTTGTTGGTACTTTTTCTTATCCAGTAAAATTGACACCCAATTGCATCATCAGAATATTTTTTACTCTCTATAGTGGGATTTTCAAGTATCTTCTGAGAAGCCCAAGCATACTGCATAGCAATTGCCGTTTTAGTGAGGTAAGGCTTTTAAAAAAAGTCAGTGTTACTAAAAACACAACAAAAACGAGGAACCAAGTCGGAATTGATGCGAATTGATATTGCGAAACTGGATTAATTTTAAAGAGTGGAGCTTGATTAACTTTTTAACGCTCGATTTTGAAACAATATGTAAGGATGTAATGCAGAAGCTGTGTACTATGATGAAGAGTCAAATATAGCGCTATTGTCTGTCTTAGCAGAAGGCATCGATTTCGTATGCAGGTATTCAGGTGAATTAGATGAAACGTAAAAATATTTTGAATGATGGGTGTATTCAAAGCTTCTCGCAGTATTGAAGGATCTTGATCGCTTCCACATGGCCGGTGATGTCATCTACCGGTTCCGAGTCTCGGTTCGCGTACAGTGTATGCGAAACAGTTTTTGCGTGACAAGTTGCTAGTCCATAAGGCCTACATCGAAAACACGGTGAAGACATGTCTTAAATTCTAATTTGGAGATTGATGCATGAATAAGTTAATACAGTTTTGGGGTAATCTGCGATCGAGCTTCTGGTTTTTTCCTTTTCTGATCGTCCTGAGCAGCGTTATTTACGCGGTAGTGTTGATCCAAGTAGACTACGCCGGGGGTGACCAATGGCTGGCCAAGTGGCCGCGGGTATTCGGGGTCACGGCGGATGGCGCGCGCGATATGTTGTCCACGCTTGCTGCTTCGATGATGTCTGTTATGGGCATTACCTTCTCCATGACACTGCTGGCACTGGCACTGGCTTCGAGCCAGTACACCTCTCGCATTCTACGCAACTTCATGCGCAGCCGTGTCACGCAGGTCACGCTGGGGACCTTTGCCGGAATTTTCGTCTATTGTTTGATCGTGATGCACACTATTCGCACTGGCGATGCGCCATTTGTGCCCAGCCTGGCGGTCTTTTTCGCCTTTCTTCTGTCGTTTTGCGGCATTGCTGTCCTCATCTTTTTTATTCATCATATTGCCTCGTCGATCCAGGCTTCCAACATTATCGCCTTGGTCGCCCATGATACCAACGCATCCATTGATCGGCTGCTGCCAGAAAAACAGGATCATGAGCCCGATGAAGATGAAGGCAAGAACCCGATGATCGATTCACTGGATGTGAGGACCTGGTATCCAGTGCCCGCAGCAGTAAGCGGTTATATTCAAAGCGTGAATAGCGATGCGCTACTGCACCTGGCAGAGGACATCAGGACTATCGTGCGTACGGAGCACGGCATCGGCGCGTTCGTTGTGCAAGATACGGCACTGGTATCGCTTGCGCTTACTTACCCGCCAGATCAGAGCACCGTTGATGCGCTTAATGCTGCTTACAGTATTAGCCGTCATCGCTCAGTTAAACAGGACCCGGCTTTCGGCATTCGGCAGATCGTGGATATGGCCCTCAAAGCACTTTCTCCCGGGGTCAATGACACTTCAACAGCGGTGATCTGCGTGGACTATCTGACATCGATTATGGCTCGGTTGGCCGGTCGAAAATTCCCGTCATCGCGCCGTTACGAGGGAGAAACGCTGCGCATAGTGGCGATCGTTCCGAGCTTTGAGGGTCTCTTGGCCGAGGCCTTCGATCAGATTCGGGGTTGCGCCGAAGAAAATGTCGCCGTACTGTTGCGCATGCTCGGCGCCCTTAATACCATCGGCAGTCTGACGATCAGGCCCAGCCACATACGAGCACTCGACGAACAGCTGCAGTATATTGAGGAGCTGGTCGGCCGCTGCATCAAAGCCAGCCATGACCGCGCCCGGCTCAAAAAGAAGCTGTCGGAGGTTAGCAAAGCACTGAAGGCTCAGTCTGCGTTGTATGCAAGGGAGCAGAAGGCATAGCATTATGGATACGAATCAGACAATACCGAACGACAAATCTTTAATGAATACCGGTGTTGAGATTTCAGTGTAAGGCGGGAAAGCGCAGCTTTTTTGGGGACAAGGGGTCAGGTGACAAGTATAAACAAGATCCCCTCTTTCAAACAGCAACTCAGCAATTGAAGCAGCGCAAGTCTCAAAACGTATTTGTCTAAAAATTTTCAGAAGTGCTTTTTGCAAATAAAACATATCAACTAAAAAAAATTTTGATATGGAAATAAAAGCAAATGCCATTGATGGATATACGCTATAAATTTCAATTTAAAAGTGATATAGTAGAAGTGGTAAAACAACTGCTAGTTCAAAGTATTGTTAAAAAAGATGATTTGTATTAAACAAACTTTACAAGGTACTAAAATGAACTCTAAACACTTTATCCTCACTGCTTTAATTGGAAGTTTCTTTTTTATAGGATATATCTTTCAAAATTATTTGATGAGCATATCAGTAGGTGCGATTTTAACCATAGCAACCCGCCCTATTTACAACGAATTACATACAAAGTATAACTTCTCTTATAAGAGTGTTTTCATATCAAGTTTTTTGACACTGACTTTATTTTTATTTGTCTTTTTACCACTTGTATATTTTGTCGGCTTATCCTATCAATTCATACAAAATATTAGTACAGATCAAATGTTGCAATACGTTCAAAATATAGTAGATTTTCTGAAAAATCTTCCAAAACCCTTTGATGTTTTTCAAGAGTCGATCAACGCTCAATTAGGAAAATTGGAGATTAATAATGTAAATATTGATATGGTAAAATCCATTTTAAGCAATCTCGCACAGTTTCTTTTAAAAATGAACAGTATCGTATATCAGTTTTTTTTCATTTTGTTTTTCTATTTTCTTTTTAATATCTATGGATATAGACTTTTTATTTTGATAACTAAACTTTTACCAATGATAAAGAAATTTAAGCGTATTTTATACAATGAGCTAAGCAATACTATATCATCAGTTTTTTTCAGCACGATATTTAGCATAGTAGCACAAGGTATTGCATTTGGTCTGTTTTTATACTTTACTACTGATTATGATGCTTTTTATTTTGGAATGGCAGCAGGATTTGCAGCTGCCATTCCGATTATTGGGGCGTATTTAGTTGTTATTCCTATTGTCCTGGCAGAACTTTTAAATCAAAACTATCTTTTTGCCGGTTTCATAATGTTATTTGCCGTAATTGTTATGTCTATTTTTATAGACAGTCTTCTGAAACTTGTTTTTATGAAATTTTTTAACAAAAAGTTTTCGTTGCATCGTAAGTTAAATGAACTCTTTGTCCTTTTATCTATGCTGGCTGGAATAGGAGTTTTTGGGGGCTGGGGACTCATCATTGCACCTGCAATCTTAAGTCTTTGTGTAGCATTTATAACTATTTATCGCAAATCACGGATTGATAGATCATAATAAATAAAATTCCCTATTTATGTATGCCTACTAGTTGAGATTTTGTCTTTATTTGCATTTTTTTTATTCTGATTGAGGTGTTTGTTTTTCCATGCTTTCACTTTTGAGATTAGGGGTCAGGTGACAAGTATAAATAAGTCGTTTAAATTTTAAAGATCTAGTGAGCTTTGAAATTCAGTTTCTGCTGTAAGACAAACAAGATTCCTGAGTCTATCCTCAAGAGCACGCGAAGCCCGAGAATGACAAAGAAAAAGCCATCGCTATCGAAGTTACACCATAATTTTGAGTTTCGAGCTGACCGTTATTCCCGGTTGAAACGCACGATTTTGCCGCTCTTGAAACGCAGTATCAACTGCTCGCTTTCAAAAGAAAACTTCGCCTCTTTTCCATCCCGAATCGCCTCCGAGCTAATCGTATTGCCATACACTGAAAATGACCCTTTGAGATCTCGGACCTGCCCGACAAACAAAATATCGGACCACGCCATGACACTTGCTTTTTTTTCTCGGCTGATGATGAGCCGGATCCTGACCTCGCCCATTTTTGCGTCCACATCTTTGGCCGTCCAAGTACCGTAGAGTTGCTCGGGTGGAATAGAGGACTTCTCGTCTTTCCCGACTTCAACGGCAAGAACACTCGGTTTCATCCTCTCAACCGAAGTTTCTTGAGCAAAAGATTCGCCAAATATGGCGGCTGTGGTGAAGAGGGCAACAAAAAGAACTGCACCTGATTTAGATTTCATTTTTATATGTCCTTATGCAATGGTAGTGTTCAAGAATGTGTGTCAGCATCGAGTGATCTGATCTGGCTACACGTATTAGTACGTAAAAATTATAGAATCTTTATGTTTACAAGTGAACTGTGCCTATTTATAAAGGCTTATAAACAGGCGTTTTCTTTTATTTGAATGTCATAAGCGCATAGCCGTCATTTTGATATTTGATTGTATCTAAAAAACTATTGGGTGATATGTTTATAAAGGGAAGCACTTCACTTTCTTCAATAGAATTTGCGGCTAAAGACATTGCACAAGCAGTGATGGTTACATTTTTTCTTTTTGAAAGCTTTACAAGATATTCTTGTGCTTTTTTTATATTTTCAATATCTTCATCTGCAACAATCATAGTATAACTTTCAGAGACCATTGCCACGCAAGAACCATGTAGTGTTAGAGCTACATCAGCACTGTCCCCTTGGTTTTCTATCATATCTATAGTTTTGCCAACCAACCACATACGGGTTTTAACATAGTATGCATCAGATGAGCTGCAATCAAAGATAGCCTTATACTCTTTTGCCTGCAAGACTGCACAAAAGAAAATAAAAAGGAGAATAATAAGCTTTTTCATAAGACGTTACTCCCCTAGCCCAAATACATTTGAAAGTGTATTGATATAGTTAAAGTAACCTGTTATAGCAACAGTTTCAATGATCTGAACATCACTCCAGCCCATCTCTTTGATGCGGTCTATGTCCTCTTTAAGAACTTTATAATTGTCTTTTCTGGAAGCTCTTATAGAAAAGTTCAGCAGTGCTTTTTCAGCATCACTTGAGTTCATGCTCTCTACACCATTAAGAATTTCTTCAATTCTCTCATCACTCAGACCCAGCATCTTTGCTATACTTTTGTGAACTTCCACACACATCTTGCAGCCGTTTTCTACTGAAATAAGAAGTGCGATAGACTCTTTAATATCATAAGAGAGCGTTGTCTCATCGAGTAAATACTTTTGTATCATCACATCCGTTGCAAAGTACACTTTTTCATCAATGGCCAAGAGTTTAAATATCTCCCCCAGCTTTCCAGTTTTTTCTAAAATCGGTCTCGCTTTTTCTTGAATTGCAGGAGTCATATCTTCAAATTCCGGTAATTTTATATGCGCCATTTTCTTCTCCCTTTTTAGATTTTATTTTTACAGTATATAGCTAGCTGCTAAATGTAAACTTTTTTTTCTCAAATAGTTTCAAACAAGTATTGACACCCAAAGCTTCATAAACAGTTCCTCTGTTTTGTTAAATCTCGTCGAGTGCCGCTTCGATTCCCAGTGCAGGCCTGAGATTAGGAGTCAGATGACAAGTATAAATAAGTCGTTTAAATTTTAAAGGTCTAGTGAGCTTTGAAATCCAGTTTCTGCTGTAAGACAAACAAGATTCCCGAGTTTATCCTCAAGGCATGCGAAGCGCGAGAATGACAAAAGAATGAGACTTAATTCCTCCTTATGAACATCTTCCTAGCTTTTATGTTAATACATATTTATTACTAATTATCAGACAATAAAAGATCCACCGACAAAAGGAGTCTAATATGCCACTGCGTTTACCAAGCCTGCCCTATTCGAAAGATGCGCTTGAGCCTTACATTTCAGAAGAGACCTTAGAATATCATCACGGAAAACACCATTCCGCCTACGTCAATAAGTACAATGACCTGATCAAAGGAACAAAATACGAAGCGTCCTCTCTACTGGAGGTGATCCGAACGGCTGACGGCCCCCTGTTTAACAACGGCGCGCAGGCATTCAACCATGATTTTTACTGGAAATGTCTGACGCCTGAAAAGACAGAACCCTCAAAAGAGCTTTTACTGGCAATCAATGAAGCCTTCAGTTCCATTGATGCGTTTAAAGAGTCCTTCTCCAATTCGGCAGTTTCGCTGTTTGGCTCAGGCTGGACCTGGCTCATCATCGACACAAACGGAAAGCTCTCCATCGAGAACGGTTCCAATGCGGACACGCCGATCAGAACCGAAGGAAAGCATCCGCTTTTGACCTGCGATGTCTGGGAACACGCCTACTATATCGATTGCAGAAATGCGCGTCCGAAATATGTGGAGAATTTCTGGAACCTGGTTAACTGGCATTTTGTGTCGGAAAACTACAAACAAAAATGCAATGTCAGCAAAACCTGCTGCAGCGAATAGAGCAGATCAGGAGTCAGGTGACAAGTATAAACAAGTCGTTTAAATTTTTCTGATTTTATATATTTTCTAAGTTAGAATTTATTGACCTGTTTAAAAAAATATTGCTGTCATAGTAGGGTTATCTGTAATGCTACAACATTTCAGCTCTTTAAAATCTAGGAGTACAATATGCAAAAAGGTTTAGGAACTACAATGAAAATCTTTGGTCTTGTTCTAGCAGTCATAGGAATTGGTCTTGCGATATGGGGATATCAGTTGTCTGATTCTGTTGGTTCGCAAGTCACACAAGCTGTGACAGGTGCGGACACAGACAAGGTGATGTATTATTATATTTCAGGGGCTGTCAGTTTTATTGTCGGCATGTATCTTTTCAATAAAAATTAAAAGCGGGTCTGGAAAATATATTGAGGCTTTACTAATTAGGTTTTGAGGGAAAATATTCCGTGAAAAAACCTATTAAAAACAAGGAGAAATATTATGAGTACGATAGAAACATACAAACAAGAAATTGAGACCCAGCTGGATCTTGCACGCGAAAAATTAGTTGAACTTAAAACAAAGATAAGAGGCTTTTCAGATACACAGCGAATTGAGTCTCTCGAAGAAGTCGAAGAACTAGAGAGCATCGCTAGCAACATGAAGACTAAGATAAACGAACTAAATAAAGAAATGGATGACTCTTGGGAACAAATCAAAGGCGATATTGACAGCGCTCAAAGCAGAATAAACGAGGCGTTTGCAAGGTTAAACAGGTCATTGGTCTAGTTTTGCATGATCCATGGCAAAATAGATGCCCAATGGAAAATTTGCAGCTATAGCAGATACGACCAAGAGCGAATTAAAATGTCTTAGCTATTGAAATAATAGATGGCCTTAGCGAAACATCTGAACGATTTGGGTAGTGTTCAAGATTCCGTGTCAGCATCAGACAATTCCTTAAATTGTATGATAAATTTATAAATGCTCATTAAGTCAGCTATCTCTACCCAAATCATCATCGTCTTACCGTCACTAGTGGTACCGCCAAGTCCAACTCTCAAATACACAATTAACTATAATTATGATATTGTATTTTATACTGTTATTTATATAGAAATCTTTAACTCGGCTATCACTATCATTTGGGAGATTTAAGATGTTGTTGAAAAAAAGTAGAAAAAATTCCGTTGATTATGCAGAAAGCATCATTAATACCATTCGTGAGTCATTGATAGTTCTGGATAAAGACCTCAGGGTTGTTACCGTCAGCCGTTCCTTCTATGAATTTTTCAAGGTCAAGCCAGAGGATACTATTGGACAATTAATCTATGATTTAGGAGATAAGCAGTGGGATATCCCAAAATTGCGTGAACTTCTCGAAGTAATACTTCCTGATAAGAACCCTTTTGAAAACTATGAAGTTGAACACAACTTTGAAACTATCGGCAGACGAGTTATGCTTTTGAACGCAAGACAAATTGAGCAAGAAAAAATCATCTTATTGGCTATTGAGAACATTACTGAGCGTAAAGATATAGAAGTCGGATTGGAAAAAACAAGAAAAGAATTAGAAGTTACTAAAAAAATTGCTGTTGATGCCAGTGCGTTTGCTGAGAGTATTATCAACACAGTGCGTGAACCTTTAATTTCCTTGGATAAAGACCTCAGGGTTCTCACCGTCAGTCGCTCCTTCTGTGAATTTTTCAAGGTCAAGCCAGAGGATACAATTGGACAATTAATCTATGATTTAGGAGATAAGCAGTGGGATATCCCAAAATTGCGTGAACTTTTCGAAGTAATACTGCCTTATAACAACCCTTTTGAAGACTATGAAGTTGAACACAACTTTGAAACTATCGGCAGACGAGTTATGCTTTTGAACGCAAGACAAATTGAGCAAGAAAAAATCATCTTATTGGCTATGGAGGATGTTACTGAGCGTAAAGACATAGAAGCCGAATTAGACAAAGAACTTCAAAATGAGAGAAATCGTTTTGCATTGGCAATTGAAGGTACACAAGACGGCTTATGGGATTGGAATTTAGAGACTGGTGAAGTGTTGTTATCAAGGCGATTCGAAACAATGCTTGGTTATAACGTTGGTGATTTTCCTCAAAAGATTGATACCTGGTTTGGACTGCTACATCCTGATGACAAAGAAGAAACATTAAAAATCGTTAAAGAATATCTGGATTCAAAAGGTAAAAAGAGTTACGAATCTACTTTTCGACTGCGTACAAAAGATGGCTCTTGGCGTTGGATTTTAGGTAGAGGTAAAGCACGGTTTAGCGCAGACGGAACTCCTCTTAGATTCGTTGGATTCTTTACTGATATTTCTCAGCAGATGGAATATCAAGATAAGCTTAACCATACCGCTAAACATGACTCACTGACACACCTTCCAAACAGATTTTTACTCTCAGAGTTATTGACACAGGCCATGCACAGTGTAAAGCGTAAGAATCAGTATCTTGCGCTTTTATTTATAGACCTTGATGGATTCAAAGCTGTGAATGATACCTATGGACATGATGTGGGCGATGTAGTGTTGACCACTATTGCAGATAGAATGAATCATATAGTTCGTGATTATGATATTGTTTCAAGAATAGGTGGTGATGAGTTTGTCATTGTGGTGTCTGAGCTTAAAAATAGGAGTGAATTGATTCCTCTCCTGCAGCGTCTTTTAAGCGACTTATCTTCAAATATTGTATACGAGGGAAACAGCATGAATGTCTCTGCAAGTATTGGAGTTAGCTTATATCCTCAAGCAGATGACATTGGAAATGAAGCACTTCTTCGTCAGGCTGACCAAGCTATGTATCAAGCTAAACTCTCAGGAAAAAACCAGTATCAGTATTTTAATCTTGAAGCCTCCCAAGAACTGAAATCACAACAGCAGGATATATTAAATTTACGCGAAGCTATTAAAAAAGATGAATTTGTACTTTATTACCAACCTAAAGTAAATATGACAAATAATAAAGTGATAGGTTTTGAAGCACTGTTGCGCTGGAACCATCCTATAGAGGGGCTTATTTATCCTGACAGTTTTCTCCCATTAGTGGCACATCAATCAAGTTTTATGATAGAGCTTGGACATTGGGTGCTAGAGAATGCTTTTTCTCAACTCGAAACTTGGCATTTAGCAGGTCTAGACATTATATTGAGTGTTAATGTCAGCTCACATGAAATTCAGCAAGAAAGCTTCTCTACATACTTAAAAGAACTTCTTGCTAAACATCCTCATATAAAACCAAATACTGTTGAGATAGAAATCTTAGAAACTTCAGCACTTGAGAACTTTGAACTGACATCAAATACCTTGAGCAAGTGTCAAGATTCGGGTATCAGTATTGCGATTGATGATTTTGGGACAGGCTACGCTTCACTGCATTATTTGAAAAAACTTCCTATGAATACCCTAAAAATAGATAAAAGTTTTATAATTGACTTACTTACCACAAGTCAAAATATATCTATTGTGGAAGCTTCCATAGGACTTGCACATGCGTTTAACAGCCATGTTGTAGCCGAGGGTGTGGAGTTGGAAGAACATGGGAAAGTGCTACTGCAATTAGGATGTCAAATAGCCCAAGGGTATGTCATCTCAAAAGCTATGCCAGCACAAGATATTGAGAGCTGGATGAAATCTTGGAAAAGTTTTGCTTCATGGCAGACAACAAAACCCCTAAATGCAGATGATAGTGGTCTCTTGCATACAACAATAGAATATAACACCTGGATTAATTCTATCGAAGCATTTTTGCAAAATAAAGCTTCAATACTTCCTGAACTTGACCAATCTAAATGTTATTTAGGCAACTGGATTTCTCACAGTGCCACGGAAGAACAGCGTAATCATCCTGAGTTTGAACAACTAAAAGAAATGCATTCTGAATTACATAGTTATGTTGAAAAACTATTGTATTCTAATGAGCAAGACAAAGAAGCTGGAATTGTAAAACTCAGAGAATTACACAAAATAATACTTACTAAACTTGAAGCATTAGCTAGTGAAATTTCGAACGGGAGTGTTCAAGACTGCGTATCAGCGCCGGATAATTCCTAAAATTGTATTATAAAAATGCTATCGCAAGGCATTTTACAGACCTAAAGCTTCATCAAGCCGTCCCTCAAAGTGAATGGCAAACTGAGAGATTGTTAAGCTCCAGTTTCTAATCGGTATAGTCCACTTCTTTTGAGCGTTTTGAATACCCACAAAAAGTAGTTTCAACAGGCTATCATCGTTTGGAAAAGCACCTTTTGTCTTTGTGAGGGTCCTAAATTGGCGATGTACAGATTCGATGATATTGGTTGTATTTGCTATTTATGGGCAATCTCTTTATCGGTAAATAAGTAATCCTTGAGCTCTTTATCAAAGGACGGGTCTTGTCGACGAATCCACTCAAGAAGCATCGCTGCATGCTCTTTTTCCTCATCTCTGTTGTGTGCAAGAATTGTTTTTAACTCTTCATCTTTACTTGCATCTACTCTTTGGTTATACCAATCTACTGCTTCAAGTTCTTCCATTAGCGATGTAATTGCTCTATGCATTTCTATGGTTTCATCAGAGAGTTCATTGATCGGTTCGTGATAGCCTTCATTTGCCATTTTTAATTCCTTTTAAAATATTTTTGATACATAATTTTAGTTATGTCTTTTTCGGTTGAGTCGATTGGCGATCCTCTAACAGCCCGGAAAACTCTATGCCGGTTAGTTTGGCCATTTCCGAGTGCCAGGTTGAGATGTCTTGTTTTTCGAACTTATTGAGATGGTTATGGCCACATGCTCGCGCCATCACCTGCATCAGCTTGTTGGAAGAATCAAAAAAGCGGGCAACTCTCTTTGCTGCCGCATCGACGTCGACAAGTTTTCTTAGTTCGGGATCCTGGGTCGCAATTCCGGCCGGACACTTGTTTGTATTACAAATCCGGGCTCCAATGCAGCCGACGGCCTGAATGGAAGCATTCGCCAACGCAATCCCATCTGCACCCAGAGCTAAAGCCTTCACAAAATCAGCGGGTGTTCGCAATCCTCCTGTGATGATCAGCGTAACATCGCCACTTACTCCGGAGCGATCCAGATGGTGCCTCGCCCGAGCCAAGGCGGGGATCGTCGGTACAGATATATTGTCCCGAAAAATCAGAGGCGCCGCTCCGGTGCCTCCGCCACGGCCATCAAGGATGATGTAGTCAGCCGAAGCCTCCAAGGCAAAATCGATCGTCTGTTCCAGCCGGTTGGCAGAGATCTTGAACCCGATTGGGATTCCCCCACTGATCTCACGCACCCAATCCGCGAAGTTCCGGAAGTCAGAGGCACTTGACATATCCGTAAAAGTCGACGGCGCTTCGGAGTCCGTCCATGGCTCAATCCCGCGTATTTCGGCGATCCTTTCAGTCACTTTACTGGCGGGCAGATGTCCACCAGTTCCTGTCTTTGCGGCTTGTCCGCTTTTGAAGTGTAAAGCCTGCACTTTGCGGAGCTGCTCCTCTTCAAAACCATACTTCCCGGAGCCAAGCTCATAAAGATAGCGACTGTTAGCCGCCTGTTCCTCAGGTAGCATACCGCCTTCTCCTGAACAGATACCCGTTTGTGCCAACTCGGCTCCTTTTGAGAGCGCGACCTTCGTCTCCTGCGAAAGTGCTCCAAAACTCATGTCCGACACAAAGATCGGCATGCTCAGGCGAAGAGGCTTTTTGGCTCTTGGACCAATTATGAGTTCGGTGCCGACCTCTGCGTCCTGGGCCAGCGGTGCAGGATTGAGCTGTGCGGTCATGATTTGGATTTGATCCCAGGTCGGGAGCTCCGTTCTTGGCGGTCCCATTGCCCCCATCGGCCCTTCAGCCCCAATCCCGTCTTCTCCTTCAAGTCCTCTCTGTGCCAAGTTGTGAATGAAAGCCACATGTGGCTCCAGTGGAGTCGATTTGGCCATCTGAGCCTCGTTTTTAGGTTTGTAACCCTCTTCACCTTGCTTCCAAGTTACGTCATGGGTTCCGTCACAGAAAGGCTTCAATTTTGAGGCACCGCACCGGCAAAGCGTGTAATGCTCGTGTGATGCACATTCACCCCACTCTGCGTTTCGCAATTCGATTCCTCCCTCGATTTCCAAAGGACCATCCTTCCTTATCCGTATCTTCTGGGGACGACCCGCTTTGGGATTTCGATGCTCGGTTGTCCCGCGGGCATAACTGAGTGCTCCGGAAGGACATTTCTTAATCTTCTCAATCAGCTCTTCGTCGGTGAATCCGCTGTTAGGCATCTTTGGTCGCCACTTGTCCGGTTTTCCACTCGGGCAGTAACCTGCATGCGAACAAATCGCAACGTTCTCGTAGATTGTGATCGGATCACCGGGAAAAATCAGGCGTTCGTCATCCTCGTTCTCGCTCCGCTCGTCCGTGAAACCGCAAGCTACGTGCGTTCCATCGCAGAACGGTTTGTTATTTGACTGGCCACAGCGACAAAGAACCATCTCTTGTGTAGTCTCAATTTGGCCGTCAACACCCTCGAATGTTTTGAGACCTTCTACGCGCAGTGGCCCGTTTTTGAGTGGCGTGATCGCGGTACAATTTTTATTTGTCATATTGAACCTCTTTTCGTGGATCATGCCCAAAGGCTTCTTACTCCTCGTGACGTGAGTAATTTCTAGATATAACTGTTTATTGCATCAATACTGTAACATATATAGACTGAATAAAAATAGCTCTCTTTATACTCCAGTCAACAATGTTATACCAAGCGCCGTAATGATCATAATTGGTCATGCATAAAATATTTATACACTTTTTATGTTATAAACCATTAAGAAATATTTGTATACTATAGGGTATATTAAATGGCAGGGGGCAGATTTGACTCTTGATATCATGGTTAAGACGTTTGCCGTTTGGTTGGGTATCTTGATGCTGGCGATAGCAAATGGCGCGATACGAGAGTCCGTGCTTATCCCAGCTATGGACAAGCTCTTAGGGTTTGTCCTTAGCGGGCTTCTTCTGTCGGGGCTTGTTATCGCAGTTGCTTACACTGCGTTACCTTGGTTTGGACGGGTAGCGGTTTCAAAGTATCTTATGATCGGTATTAGCTGGCTGTGTCTTACCTTGGTGTTTGAATTCACATTTGGACGCTTTATCCAAGGAAAATCATGGCCGCATCTTTTTGAAGCATACATGTTTAAAGAAGGCAACATTTGGCCAATTGTTCTGCTCGTTGTTGCGCTGGCACCGTATATGGCAGCAAAAATAAGGAATTGGATTTGAAGTTGATCGCGCCCAATAAATCACTTGTTGCGACCCGCCGCAAAGTTCAGCGTTATGACTCCCCATGTGAAAGGCAACTCTATGAAAAACAAATTTAATTACCCGCCAGTAGAAAGAATGACACGAAGGAAATTCCTGCAGACGACCGGTTTGGCCTCGCTTAGCTTGTCTTGTCTGCCGGTTCAATCGGCATGGGCAGAGTCGCCAGCTACGCAACGTGCCGGTGAGTTTAGTGAACTCAACGCTACCAATCCGGGTGGAATCGACCTGTATCTGGAATACAAGGATCTGCTTATCGGCGGAAAACCCGGTCGCGCGATCGCCATCAATGGCTCGATCCCCGGGCCGGTAATCCGCATGCAAGAAGGCAAAGAGGCGCTCATCCGTGTGCACAACCGACTCCCTGAATCTACCTCGATTCACTGGCATGGCATCCTTTTGCCGTTTGATATGGATGGTGTGCCTGGTATCAGCTTCCCCGGTATTGCGGCCGGTGAGACGTTCACCTACCGCTATCCTGTCCGACAAAACGGCACCTACTGGTATCACAGCCACACCGGTTTGCAAGAACAGCTCGGCCACTATGGCCAACTCATCCTCGAACCGGCCGATCCTGACCCCGTCGAATATGACGTGGAGCACTCGATCGTCTTGTCTGACTGGACGTTTGAAGACCCTCACCACGTCCTGTGGAAGCTCAAGACGATTGAGGGCTACTACAACTTCCAGCGGCCGACACTGGCAAATATCAGCGATCAGATGAAAGCGACAGACTTGTCGGCGCTCGAGGTCATCAACAAGCGTCTGGCATGGGACAGGATGAGGATGGATCCGACCGACATTGCTGACATCACCGGGGCAACCTATACCTACCTGATGAACGGCAAGGCGGCGCACGAGAACCCGACCTTGATCGCCAAACCCGGTCAGCGGGTGCGGTTGCGGATCGTCAATGCCTCATCGCAGACTTACTATGATTTTCGTATACCCGGCCTGAGTATGACGGTAGTCAACACCGACGGACAAAATATCAAGCCCGTTGAGACTGATGAGTTGCGCATCGCGGTGGCTGAGACGTATGACGTGATTGTCACACTGCCACAGAACAAAGCGTACACGCTGTTTGCCGAAACAATGGACCGCAGCGGCTTTGCGCGAGGAACGCTGGCCCCGCGCCAGGGCATGTCAGCAGAGGTGCCCGCGCGGCGTCGCCGACCGATGCTCACCATGGCCGATATGGGCATGATAATGCACGGCGATATGGAAGGCATGAGCGGTGAGAAGGATGATGCTATGCATCACGACATGTCACATCATGATTCCGGCAACGGCGATGGGAAAGAACTACCTACGACCAATCTCATTGAGCGTATCAAGCACGGGCCTGACGAGCACGGGCCGGCAAGCATTACTATGGCCCAGACTGCTTATCGCCGACTCGACTATCCAGGCGCTGGCCTTGGCGAGGACGGCTGGCGAGTGCTGACCTACAGCCAGCTTCACATTCTGAAAACTCCCGAGAACCGCCGTCCGCCCACGCGAGAGTTCGACCTGCACCTGACGGGTAACATGCATAAGTTCATCTGGGGCTTCGACGGCAAGAAGTTCTCGCAATCTGACATGGTCCGTTTCCAGTATGGCGAGCGCCTGCGAATCAACATGATCAACGACACGATGATGAGCCACCCTATCCACCTTCATGGCATGTGGATGGACCTATACAACGGGTCCGACGACTACGGCGACAGCCCACGCAAGCACACGGTCAATGTCCAGCCGGCCGAACTGCTGACCGTGGACATCACCGCTGATGCCCCCGGTCAGTGGGCCTTCCACTGCCATCTGCTTTACCACATGGAAGCGGGCATGTTCCGCACTGCCGCTGTGGTCCGCTCGCTGGAAGGAGACCCGATCGATGCTACATTATAAACCCTATCCCCCAAAGTTAATCGAAATCATCCTAGTGCTGGCGCTGAGCGTCTCGGCATGGGCTCAGCAAGAGGCCAAAACACCTATCACGGCCGATAGGCCAAGTCACGATGAGTCGGCCCGACAGCATGGCCAATCCTCACCCCCGCCACTAAATATAAAACCGGCGATTCCCGTGGGTATGACACTGGACGAGGCTTTTGATTATGCCGAATCTCCACCACCTGCGAACTACCCGCAAGCCGTGCCGGATGATCGGGTGTATGTCTTCACGCTGTTCGACCAACTAGAGTACCGCATTGCTACCGACGACGACACGACTGATCGCCTCGGCTGGGAGGCTCAAGGCTGGATCGGTGATGACTTTAACAAGTTCTGGTGGAAAAACGAAGGCAAGACCATCTTTGACGGCCCAAACGAAGGCGAGACCGAAACCGACCTGCTGTACTCCCGCCTGATCGCACCGTTCTGGAATTTCCAGGTCGGCGTGCAATACGCCAATGAATGGAACCCGAACGATTACAAGGATCGCTGGTCCGGCGTGATCGCGCTGCAGGGACTTGCACCCTACAAGTTCGAGCTCGACAACTCGCTCTACATCTCCCAAGACGGCGACGTGACTTTTAAGTTTGAGGCTGAGTATAACATTCGCATCATCCAGCGACTAGTGCTTCAACCGCGTGCGGCGTTGGGCTTCGCGTTTCAAGACATCCCAGAGCGCGACCTTGGTGCGGGTATGACTGACGCCAAGCTCGACCTGCGCCTGCGCTATGAGATAAAAAGAGAGTTCGCCCCATACATCGGAGTTCGTTACCAGACGCTGATCGGTCAAACCGACAACATTGCCGAAGCGACTGGTGCCGACACCGAGCACATCTTTATCTTAGCAGGGCTACGTTTTGCTTTTTAGAGGTTTGATTTGTTTACGGCACAAAATAGTAAATTTTTTAAAGGAGAATGACCATGAATAGTAAAAAATTTGATGGAAAAGTCGTGTTGGTAACAGGAGGCACCTCAGGGATCGGCAAAGCCTGTGTGATGCGCTTTGCTAGCGAAGGAGCGAAAGTGGCGGTTGTCGGTAGAAATAGCGAGGCTGGAGAGGAAGTTGTTGCCGCAGTAAAAAAAGCTGGCAGCGATGCCATTTTTCTACAAGTCGATGTGTCAGATGTACAAGCCGTAGAACAAATGGTTGCCGATATAGTCAAAGTCTTCGGCAAGTTGGATATCGCAGTCAATAATGCAGGAATTGGCGGTGAATCGAACCCTACGGGCAGCTATAGCATTGAGGGTTGGCAAAAAGTGATAGAGGTTAACCTTAACAGTGTGTTTTATTGTATGCGCTACGAGATCCCGCAGATGATCAAGCAAGGAGGAGGCGTCATAGTTAACATGTCTTCTATTCTGGGCTCCGTCGGTTTTGAGAACTCGCCTGCTTATGTCGCGGCTAAACATGGTGTTGTCGGTCTAACGAAGAGTGCGGCACTCGAACACGCCGCTCAGGGCATCCGTGTCAACGCAGTGGGACCGGCCTTTATCAAGACACCGCTGATAGATAACGCGATGGACGAACAGGCACAGGCACAAATAGCAGCGCTACATGCCCTTGGACGCATGGGCGAGCCTGAGGAGGTCGCTTCTTTGACTGCTTTCTTGTGCTCGGATGAAGCCTCCTTCATGACCGGCGGGTATTATCTGGTAGATGGTGGATATACGGCCAGATAACGGCCATCCCAAAGAAGATCTCGCATGATGCTGAAAGAACAAGGAGAGCAGTAAAAACCCGTAAGCGGTTTTCATATTTGTGAACTAAGACATTTGGTCAAACCACTTAAAAAGTTTGCATAACAGAACATGTAAATGGATAATTTTCAGATCGAAACCAGGCTCGCAAGGGTATGGCTTGCCAAGGAACCAATGCGCCTATGAAATTCGTTTACTTATTGTTGTATCAGTTATTATAATCGTGACGCTCAGTGTTTATCGAAAGCTAAGTGTAACTATAGAAAAAGCAGAGAAAGGAAATTCATGACAATGAAAATCAACTTTGACACATTCTTTGTTTGCACTGCTTATTATAAATGTGCAAGTTATTTGCGACGTTATACCGCATTTTGCTACAGACAAGATCGTCAACGTGAATCAGTCTAAATCTAAGCTTGGCTTTAACGGAACATGGTCGATGGCCGTAGGCGGCATGATCGGCGGCGGTATCTTCTCCACACTCGGTGTGGTTGTCGAGATCGCTGGTGCATGGGCATGGCTCAGTTTTGCAGCCGCGGGTCTCGTCGCCCTGGCCGCAGGGTATAGTTACGTGAAACTGGCCGCTCATTACGGTGAAGGGGGCGGAGCGTTCACTTTTCTCCGCGAGATCAATGCAGAGGGTTTTGCCGGCAGTCTCTCGTGGGTTCTTATCATCGGATACGTGCTCACAAATGCAGTGTATGCTTTCACATTCGGGCAATACCTTGGGTATATTATGGGGCTCGGGCCATGGTTCCCACGTATGGCGGGCATTGCCATCGTGGCTTTGTTTGTCGGGCTGAATCTGCGGGGCGTCGGTGAGGCCGGCAGTGTCGAGGTGTTCCTCGTATGGTTCAAGCTGGTTGTGCTTGTGGGGCTGGCCGGATGGGGGCTTACGCAATGGGATCCCCCGATGCTCTCGCAAAGTGTGCCGGACGCTGGGATCGGCGCAGCGCTGTTTGGTGCTGCGTCCGTGTTCATGGCCTTTGAGGGATTTCAACTGTTGACCTACGACTACAATGATATAAAGAATCCGCAGAAAACGTTACCTCGCGCAGTACTGTCGGCGATCGCAGTTGTGATTGTTGTCTACGTTATCGTTGCTCTTGGTACGGTCATGCTGATCGGAGCGGACCAGGTAGTGCAGCACAAGGAGGTCGCGCTAGCCATGGCGGGACAGGAGGCGTTTGGAACAGTTGGCCTCATTGTCGTCAGTATAGCCGCAGCGTTCTCCACCGGGTCCGCCATCAACGCCACGCTCTTTGCCACTGCACGTCTCACGTACAGAGTGGCCGAGGATGGAGAGTTACCAGCCGCACTGGAACACAAGAACACGGCAGGCATACCAAATCGGGCTGTGATCGGTCTAGGTACCACAGCAGCGATCCTCGCTGCCGTAGGAACGCTAAGCACTCTTGTTGAAGCCGCCAGTCTCGCGTTTTTATTCACGTTTGCCGTTGTGTGCTGGCTTGCTTTTCACCAACGGGCAGGTTTGCGGCTCGTCACAGGATTTGGTGCGCTGGCCGCCGCCGCTGCTTCAGTTGCCCTTATCGTTCGTTTGATTCGAACCGACCCTTTGGCGCTAGCTTTCCTCGGCCTGCTTGTGCTCATCGCAGTGTTCGCGCGTCCTGTACTGTTGCGCCACTTAAAGACAAAACCGTAAAAGCATAACAGACAGATAGGCATCCTACACGGTCGAGAAAGAAGACAGATTAAGTGATTATAGATTAAAGACTCAGGTGACGACTATTACTCATTTTCTTCGCAGCAGCGCTAAATCTAGCTGAACGGCTCCTGCTGACTCTGCGTATCAAGCACTGAGATGCCTTCTTCTTTCGGTATAATTTTGTCTTCATCATATTAAAGGATCTATCGTACCTGTATTTTTTTTATTAGTACTTTGCGTACTGTTTTGGTCCGGAAATTTTATCATCGGCAGGTTTATCCATGAAGATGTCGGGCCTATGCAGCTGGCACTTTTTCGCTGGGTAGGCGCGGCTATAATCGTTTTGCCGATCTTCATAAAAAGCTTCTCCTGTATACGGGACGCAGTCAGAAGCCATTTTCTCATTTTGTCGCTTTTAGCGCTTCTCGGGATCACCGCTTTTAACACCCTGCTCTATGTCGGTCTGCAAACCACTACGGCAACAAACGCGCTGCTCATCAACTCATCTGTGCCGGTTTTGATTCTGCTCTTTTCTTATTTTATTCTCAATATAAAAGTCAGCATAAAGCAGTCTGTCGGCATTTTTCTATCGACCTGTGGCGTCATCTTTTTAGTCATACGAGGTGAAGTTGCAAGTTTGGACCTAATAGAGTTCAACACTGGGGATTTTTGGGTAATCGCCTCTTCGGTAGCCTGGGCACTCTACTCTGTACTCGTCAGGTTTAAACCTAAAAGTCTCAATGATGTTGAATTTTTTGTGACCATTGTCTATATCGGACTCTTCTGGCTGATACTTATCTATAGTTTTATGGACTACTCCCCAAGTAACGATCTGATCTTGTTTAAAAAATATTATCCTTTTTTCATCTATGTGGCAATATTTCCCTCTGTGATCTCTTACTATTTTTGGCATCAGGGCATCAAAGAGATCGGTGCAAATAAAACAGGACAGTTTGTACATCTTATGCCGCTATTTGGGTCTATCTTGGCTTATGTGTTTTTAGGTGAAAGACTCCACTCCTACCACATAATTGGAGCCATCCTTATAGCGGTCGGGATATACTTGTCTTTGTTTAGTACAACAAAAGATACAAGCATTACAACTAGCTAAACAGCTCCTCTTTACAGCTCAGACCTTGAGAAACAACGATCTGGACACTCGCTATAGCAAGAGTCACTCTCCCGCGTTAGGGGCAGACGCACTGAAAGGACGTTTGGTATAAAAGTCGGAAATAGCGTGCTAAAAGTACTGGAAATATGCTAAAATAAATCAAGATTTGACGTAAAAGGCTAACCTGCAATGAATAGTGATAAGTCTACCGAGTCAAAGAATAATAAAAAGTTTACCGAACCAAAAGATAAAAAACTTCTATCCTTCATAAAAGACAAAATAAACGATTTAAAAAAACTAGTAGGCATTGCAAACGAAAAAGTGCCTTTCTCTTTTGAGCTTTCGGAGTTTATGCAAGAAATCAACTCTTCTCTTGAAAATCTTCCTAAGGAACATAAAAAACTTTACGAATTTAAACCCGCACGTGAAGCTTTTTTTGTAAACAGAGAAACCGAGATAAAAAAACTTGAAGACTCGTTTGAAAACTGGACAAAAAAACGCTTTGTCACCTGTGCAGTGATAGGCGAAAAAGGGTCTGGAGTCAGCTCTATGTTAAATGCTTTTTTAAGAAAAATATCAAAAACTGATACAATTCAAGCAAATTTGAATGAAAAAATACATACCCGCAGCAAATACTTTGAATTTTTTAATACTCTGCTAAAAACAGACGACATAAAAAGCAACAAAGAACTGATTGACTTTTTAAACAATGTTGACAATAATAAAATAATCATTCTTGAAAATCTTCATCACATGTTTTTGAAAAAAGTAGGCGGTTTCGAGAGCATGGAGATGCTCTTTGAGCTTATCTCCTATACTACCAAGAACATCCTTTGGATAGGAGTGTTTACACCGCAGACATGGAACTACCTTGATAAGACCGTTGCAATTTCAAACTACTTTACAAATGAAATAAACATGCTAGAGTTAGACTATAAAACCATCAAAGAGATCATATTTAAACGGATAGATTACAAATCAACCGAAATTAAGTTTATTCCTAGCGAGGATACTTTGGAGAATAAAACATTCAAAGGCTTAGACGATGAAAAAAAACAGAATTTTTTGGAAGAAAAATTTTTCAAGCTTCTGCATAAACTCTCAAATGGGAATGTCTCTCTTGCCGAGCTTTACTGGATCCGTTCGATTAACGCTATCGATGAGAAAACTTTAAACATCAAAGAGATCGATGATTTTGACCACTCTTTTGTTAAAAATATTTCCGAAGATGCTATGTTTACTCTTCAGGCACTGATCTTACATGACGGATTGACGTTAAACGATTTTGCTCTTACCATGCATGAGTCTATACCCGAGTCCCGCAAGATACTTATGCCGATGCTTGAAAAAGGGCTGCTTATCCAACCCCAAAAAAAATACAACATAAATCCTGCTATCTATAAATCGGTGCATGATTATCTCACGTCAAAAAATTTTATTCACTAAATCGGAGCGGCATAATGAGATTTACACCATTTTTTATACTTTTTATCACTCAGGCGTGTTACGGTATAGATACCCATACTGTGAACTTTTTGGAAATAATCTCTATCTCAAAGATTCTTTGGACCGTACTTTTTTTTATAATCAGCTACATCTTTATAACTGTTTTTACAAAGATACTTGGATTTTTCGCCGAAAAAAGTTCTCTGCTTAGAATAAGTATAAAAGGGATAATCCCAATACTGCGAATAGGATTTTGGATCGTCATTATAACCGTTATGGTAAAAGTCATATACAACCCGCCTATAGAGATGTTAATGACCGGTCTGGCATCGGTGGCAATAGCCATAGGCTTTGCTACACAAGATTTTCTAAAAAATGTATTTGCCGGAATCATGCTTATCTTTGACCGCCCATTCAAAGTCGGAGATAAAATAAAAGTCGGAGACAACTATGGCGAAGTGATAACGATCAATCTTCAAACAACTCGCATTGTAACTCCAGATGATTCAATGGTTGTGATTCCAAATATGGAGCTAATGAACTCTCACATTTCAAACAGCAATTCCGGTGAACTCTACTGCCAAGTAGTGGCACCGATAACACTTCCTGTTGATGTAGACACACAAAAAGTTCGAAAGATTGCCATCGAAGCGGCTCAAGTTTCAAGATATATTTATCTCAACAAACCTATTGTGGTGCTTTTTACAAACAGAATAAATGAACATAAATCTTTTTTAGAGATGAAACTAAAAGCTTACGTGATGGACATCCGTTATGAGTTTTTATTTAAGAGCGATATGACGGAAATGGTCATAAAAGAGCTTTTAAATCAAGGTCTCATAAGTGAACATGCACTTAATGAATTAAATGTTACAGAAATTTAAGGTCAGTTAACACAATCTCTTTGCCATCGCATCAGATGTGAATAATATTTTTAAATCACCGAGATGGTTGGTGCAAAAGCTTTGGTATTTACACGTACGCTTTGACCGATTTTAAAAGATGAAGCTTCGGCCTCATCCATTACAACTTCGACAACATTTTGCCCGATAGCAATAATGCCTATATAAATAACATCTGCTTTTATAATGTCCAGCAGTTCTCCCTTGAGTGAAAACTTCTGACTCCCTTTTGTTTGCAAAAACACCTCTTTTGGACTTGCATCCTGGATGATTTTTCCCTGAGAGAGCATGACTACACGGTTTGCAAGACGGTAGATTTCACTTGGGTCGTGGCTCACTATAATCGTTGTCGTTCCAAACTCTTTATGAAGTGTTAATATGTCTTGCTGGAGTTTGTTTCGCATCTCTGGGTCAAGGGCAGAGAGCGGCTCATCCATAAGTAAGATTTTCGGTCGCTTCATAAGTGCTCTACAAAGTGCTACGCGCTGTTTTTGTCCACCGCTGAGAATGTTTGGAAGCGTGTTTTGGAGTTCTGTAAGCTCTGTGAGTTCAAGCAAATGCAAGGCCAATTCTTTGTCTTTGGCTACATAAAGAAGATTTTGCAAAACACTCATATTTGGGAAAAGGGCATAATCTTGAAAAACAAAGCCAATTCCTCTTTTTTGAGTCACCCTCTGGAAGTTTTCACCAAGCCATTTTTCACCAGAGACAGTAACCTCTCCCCCCGCCTCTTCTAACCCTGCCAATATGCGAAGCAGTGTAGTTTTACCGCTCCCGCTTTGACCCGCGAGGGCTACAAAATCGTGCTCTTTTATCTCTAAAT
This sequence comes from Arcobacter sp., assembly GCA_024637195.1. Taxonomy (GTDB): domain Bacteria; phylum Campylobacterota; class Campylobacteria; order Campylobacterales; family Sulfurimonadaceae. The sequence goes on along the minus strand of JAGXFN010000009.1, from coordinate 33,712 downwards.
CCACTTCAAGACTCATCTCTCCGAGACTGCCTTGAAGCTTTTTTTGAATGTTTAGTCGTATCATACGCCTATCCTTTTTTTGTGATGGCTATTAAAAAGATAAACGCCTAAAAGTACCATAAAACTTAACATGAGCATTATCACGCTGTAAATATGTGCTGTTTTATAATCCAAAATCTCTACCGCCTCATAAATGGCAACAGAAGCTACTTTTGTCTCATTTGGGATGGAACCGCCCACCATTAAAACCACTCCAAATTCGCCTACTGTGTGTGCAAAAGTTATGATTGTCGCTGTTATAAGTGCCGGTTTAATGTTTGGCAATGCGACAAAAACAAGTGTTTGCAGCTTGTTTTTCCCTGCTAAATAAGAGGCTTCAAGCATATTTTTGTTAAGCGTTTCAAAACCGCCTTGAAGCGGTTGCACCATAAAGGGAAAAGAGTAAAAACAACTGGCGACAACAAGCCCTGTAAAGTTAAAAACCAACTTTATGCCAAATGTCTCATCAAAAAAAGCACCGATTGGAGAGTTTTGAGAGAGAGCAAAAAGTATGTAAAACCCCAATACAGAAGGAGGAAGGACAATAGGGAGCGATACAACTGCTTCAACAAAAGGTTTACATCTGCACTTTGTCTGCGAAAGCCACCAAGAAACAGGCAGAGCGATTATGAAAAGTATAAATGTTGTAATGCCTGCTAATTTAAAAGACAGAAGAAACGGGGCAAAATCTAGCTCGTTCATTTTAAAAGCTCCAAAATTGATAAATCGCTCGATTTTATAAGTGCGATTACAGCGTCATTTTCTTGTAAATCAAGTCGCTTTGAAGATTCTGATGTAATGATGCTTTCTAAAATAAAATCTCCAAAACGAAGCTTGACACTTGAGAGAAGAGTTCCGTTATTGACAGATACAACAGTGCTCTTCAACTGGTTTGCGATGCTTAGTTCACCCCTCAAATTTTTAGCTATCGATATACTTGAGGCTTTAACTCCAAGCCTGACTTTTACACCGACTTTCATACTCTCGTCAAGGTCTAGCGACATCATTTTAAGATGCTGGTTTGAAGAACCGAAAGAGACTACACTTATGCCTTGAGAATGCTCTATTACCGTGAGTGTCGCATCTATTTTGTTCATATCACATACCCGTATTTTTTGAGAATTTCTTTTCCTTTTGGACTCAATATGAAGTCATAGAAAGATCTATACTCGCTATTGTCCGCACCGTTTTTCAAGATGACAACTCCCTGCTTGATGGGCGAATAGAGTTTTGAATCTACTGAAGCCCAGTTGATCCCCTCTTTATATGCTGCCATTTTAGGAGAATAAAGAGATGATTTAGCAATAAATCCAACATCAGCCGCCGTAAGTGCATAACTTACAACTTGAGAAATTGACTCGGCATAAACAAATTTTTCTTTTACACTCTCATAAACTCCGCCTTTTTTCATAGCTTCTACAGCTGCCTTGCCATAAGGTGCAGTCTTTGGATTTGCAACTGCTATTTTACCTATAGCCGGGTCGGTTACAAGCGCGATGCCCTTGCTAAACTCTTTTGGTTTTGAACTTAAATAAGCAAGTGCACCCTGTGCGTAAACGACGGGTTTCGTAATAGCAACTTTTTGCTCATAAAGCGCCTTAGGATACTTCATATTTGCCGACATAAAAAGACCAAAAGGAGCACCGTTTACTATCTGAGCAGCCAGTTTTCCGCTGCTGCCAAGTATGACGTGAACCTCCGTGTCAGGATTACTCTTTTTAAACTCCGCTTTTAGCTCATCAATCGCATAACTGACATTTGCAGCAACGGCAATGTTTATGCTTCCTGCCAAAAGTGCAGAACTTGCGACCAGCAGTGTTATCATTAATTTTATCATCATAATTTTTCCTTTTAAATAGACAATTTAGTTCACAATGCGTATCTGCACGACCTGTATCTATTTTTCTACTCTCTTGACAGCCAATTCTACGACGCCCAAGTTTGTAAACCCATGACTATAGTAAAACCCGGCTTTAAAATCATAATCGCAAGGTTCGTAATCTAAACTTTTTATATACCGATATATACTAAGATATATTTCGCTATAGATTAAAAATGCAATTTTCATTCTACCAAATACCGATAATAATACTGTTTGGCTTGCAAAAAGTAACAACTTCCATTCCCTTTTTCAATTTTAATTCCTCCAACACGTCAATAGGCATAGTAGAGCAAATCGTACTTTCGCCTTTTAACTCCACCACCACCTCAGCATCGAAATTACCGCGGCTTATGCGGTTTACAATTCCCATAAAACGGTTTCTGTCACTCTTTTTTAACTCTGTATCAGTGCTGATCACTACGGCATTGGCCTTAAAAAGAGCATGGACTTCTGTACCGACTTTCAGATCAAGAGTTTCCAGGGAGTCATTCGTGATGATTGCCATGAAAACCTCTTCATCGTGATGCTGCAAGAAAATCTCACTCTCTACTACCCCTTTTTGAATTTCTATGACGTTTACTTTCAACTGATTTCTAGCACTTATTCGGACATTCATGCTCTCTAAAAGACGAAAATGTCCATTTTTTTGATTGATGCGTTTTGAGAGATTATTTAAAAAATGCTGATGTTCTTCTTGCAAGACCTTATAGGTAGTTATAAGTTCTTTAGCGTAAGGGGTAAGCTCTGTTCCGCCGCCCCCTTTACCGCCTTTTACCCGCTTTACCAAAGGAAATTCTGATAGATTGTTCATGGTGTCAACTGAATCCCAGGCTGCTTTATAGCTCATCTTCATCATTTTTGCAGCCTTAGTGATAGAACCTGTTTCTTCTATAAGCAGTAAAAGTTCTATACGGCCTTTGCCTAAAAAACTGTGTTCTGACTTGCTGATCCAAAAACGACCTTCAACCGTGTTATCCATCATCTTCTCGTATAGTAATCTGTATATTCGAAGTATATCAAAATATATATTGATTATCCACGGCTGATTCACTCAAAAACACTTATTGCGTAGAAAAAAAGAAGGTGATTTAATTTTACTTTTTAGACAAGAAGTCTGTTGTTTTATCTTCTTGCTACTATAATGCACTTAAGCATAACTACCGCTCCGGCAGCGGGAACTATAGAAACAGGAAAATTATATGCAGATTATTCAAAAATATTTTTCCAAAATCCAAGAGTGTGTTCGTGATTTTAACCTCAGCATTGAGAGCATACAGCTCAACCCAAGCACCGACCTGCTCTATACCTACGTGATAAACGAACAAAAAAAACTGTTTCTAAACCTTCTTCTTTCTGACACCGAAGAAAAGATCGAACATAACACAAAAGAACTGGTACACTTTTCAATCGAGCATGATATCTCGTATCTGTTTCTCTTCAGCGAGCTTGTCACTGTTGCCCGCAAGCTCCTGGGCAGTCTTGTTGAAATAGAAGATTTTGAGCACATCGGCGAAATCAACCGTTTTTTTACAGCGCATGAAGATCGGATCACGGTCTTGTATCTGGAGAAATTTTTAAATCAGCTCATCCATAAAAACGAGCTTCGTCTTTCGCACATCACCCTTATGCCTGACAAAAAGTTTATGGTCCATTACGAGAGTCATATAAAGTGGGTACTTGACCTCATCATCTACATCAAAGCACACGAGTTTGAAGACAACTACCCCGAGCTCAATCCCAACCTCTGCGAATTCGGAAAATGGATGAACAGTACAACGACCTCTTATCTACTGACATCATCGCATTTTAAAGTGATAGAAAAACTCCATATTAACCTGCATGATCTTGCCGCCAATGTCATCAACTACTGCAAGAGCAGAGTAACCCGTCCCGCGACACTCATCCATCTTATGCAGCGCATTGATTACTATTCACTAGAAATCGGAAATGAGATAGCCTTTCTCAACGAGATCGAAGAAGGGGCGAAAGATCCTCTGACTCATCTTCTGACCCGACGGCTGTTCAATAAGATCATGCTCAACATGATTGACATCTCCAAAGCGACCGGCAGAGAATTTGCTCTGATGATGTGCGATCTGGACCACTTCAAGTCGATCAATGACACCCACGGACACGGAGTAGGAGATGTGGTGCTGAAGCATTTTTCCAACATATTGGTACAATCCCTTCGCAAATCGGATTACATCTTCCGATTTGGCGGAGAAGAGTTTATGGCGCTGCTTCCGATGACAGACAAAGAAGAGGCCCTTGCCCTTGCACAAAAAATATGCGAGATAACAGCATCACAAGATCTGCTTGTCCACGACACCTATCCCCCTATCCGTTATACCGTCAGTATCGGAACAGTCGGTATTCTTGTCGACAACTCCGTAGCAACGACTCAGGATACGATCGACCGCTATGTCGCACAGGTCGATGAAAAGCTCTATCTTGCCAAAGAACGAGGCCGCAACCGCGCCGAATAGCAGGAACTGTTCACGTCTGTCTAAAACCCTATCCTCGCTCCTGCATGCTGCCACAAAAAAGCAGATAAAAATCTCTATTTTCTCTTCGCTCAAACAGCTTGTTATCCAATCTGACACTTTCCTCTGTTATTGTTCTTTAAAAGATCTTTGCTTGAGGGCAGAGAAAAAAGGAATAATGTGAAAATCAGCGACCTATTCTCATTTTCCAAAACTAAATGGCAACAAGATATTGTTCCTTTTCCTACTGAACTCCAAAACATAGAAAAGATCAAAATAATGTATTTTCAAACTAAAAAATGGGCTGAGTTCACGGCAAAGGAGAGAGAGAATTTTTTTGATTTTATGAGCAAAGGCAGTTGTGAGAAAATCATTAAGGGGGCTACTCGCTATCAGATCCGCATAGAACACAAAGAAGGTGTGTCTGATTATTACATTCATGGGGACTCATTAGGACCTGAACAAGAGGACTTGGTACAGACCGCCTTTCAACCCAAAAAAAGGGGTTTTGAAGTCTTTTTATACTCTTTTTTTGCCTAAACAGTATCGCCTTGAGTGACGGGGGACTAAAACAGGTCAGCATGTCCAAAGAAGACAGGTATTGCGGGGTCTTTGCGCATCGACTCCAGGATCTTTTTGGCTTTCTCCTTGGTCGGTTTGTCAAAATAAATGAGCATATTGCGCGAAAAGATATAGTCAAACCTGCCAATATTTTTAAACTCTGGATCAAAAATATTAGCCGTCTTCAGCGTAATACAGGCTTTTAGATCTGGACGCAGAGCCTGTTTTGAAGCTTCACGCGTGAAGTAGCGGGCTTTGACTTCGGGCGTGATATTTTTGAGCTTGACTTCACTGTAAAGAGCTTGATGAGCTTTTGCAATGGCCTCGGTATTGATGTCTATTCCTACGATATGAAACCCCGATGCAGCCACACCCGCTTCGAGCAGTGCGATGGCAATACTGTAGGGCTCTTCTCCCGTAGCGCAGGGGGCGCACAAGATAAGGACTTTCTCGGCGTTTTCTTTTACCAGCGCAACCAGCGCCTCGATCTGATAAACCTCTCTAAAAAAATAGGTCTCGTTCGTGGTGAGATAGTCGATGAGTGCTTGTCTGAGCAAAGGCTCCTCTTTTGCTCTTGCCAAACAGGTCTCAAAACTCCAAATGGCATGCTGCTTGCAAAAGGTGACGAGCTTACTGTGCAGGATACTATGCTGCGCCTCGAAGCTTACCCCGGTAATAACTTGAAAATACTCAGCCAGCATCGTGACATCGCCGTACCCCGCTACGTTCTGCTCTACAGGCTCATACTCTCTTTGCGGCGGGGGTGTTTTCTTGAACCATCCGAACATCTCAGGCTCCAAAATCTTTGATAGCGCAGATGATCTCGTCAAGCCTTAAGACCTCAGCCGTTTTGACAAGTTCCGCTGCGCGCATGGGCATACCGTAGACGATGGCGCTTTTGGCCGACTCAGCGATGATGCGCGAGCCGCACTGCGAGAGTTCCAGCAGGCCCTGTACCCCATCTTCGCCTATTCCCGTAAGAATAACAGCCAAGATATCCACATCACCGCGTAGGCTGCAGGCCGAACTGAAAAGTGCATCGATCTGGGGGTTATAGTGGCTTGCTTGGGAGGAATGGACACTAAGCTCTATCCCTTTTTCATTTCGAGAAAGTATACTTTTTTTTGTGCAGACATAAGCGCAATTGCCGTAAAGAAGCTGGGTGCTTGCTGCCATGATAACAGGCATAGGCACAACATTGTCCAATCGAGAGGCAAAACTGGGCAGGTAGGCATCTCCCATGTGCTGTGCGATCAGTATAGCGGGTGCATAAGCGATCGGCAAGGAGGAGAGGATTTTCTGGATATGACTGGGTCCTCCCGTGGAGGAACCGAGCAAGATCAGCTTCTTAGGTTTTGAAGTGTTCAAGTTTGCTGTTAAGCTGTTCGGTGAGGGCATTAAGGTGCTCGCTCGCTGCCGCGATCTCCTCGACACTGCGTGCATTGGTTGAAGAGATGGTGTTGATCTCTTCGACTCTAGAAACGATACGCTCTACATTTTTTCCCGTTTCTTCAAAGTCTTTGACCGTCTTGTCGCTTGCTCTTACTGCAACGTTAACGATCTCTACGGTCTTGTTGATCTTTTCTTCGACATCCTGGGCTATGGTGGCTAAGTTTTGGATCTGCTCCGAATTGTCGTTCATCTTCGTAGATGCATCAACGATGGATTGCACAACGACACTGATCGTTGCATTGATCTCGCTGAGTGACTTCTGGGTACGTTCGGCCAGTTTTCGCACCTCATCGGCCACAACGGCAAATCCGCGCCCGTGCTCACCTGCCCTCGCGGCTTCGATCGCAGCATTAAGCGCGAGGAGATTTGTCTGGTCGGCGATGTCGGAGATGACTTCCAGGATCGCTTTTACCTGGTTGGCTTCGTGTGAGACACCTTCCATATTATGTGCCAGTTCTACTTCCATTTGTGCACTTAGCTGGACTTTTGAGGTCAGCTTTATGATCTCGTCGCGTGCGCTCACTAAGTTGTCGTTGGCTTGGATGATGTCCTTCTTGCTCTCTTGGGCATCTGAAATGGCGTCGCTGATCTCGTCTTGGACTTTTTTGGCTTGGGTAGTGGCCTCCTGGACGACGACAACGGAGCGCTCAACATTCTTGCCTACTCCCAGCGAGGTCGTTGATAGCTCATGCGAGATCGAGGCATTTTCAGATGCCGAAGTTTTAGAGGTCGAGATAAGCTCTTTGAGCGCTTGCAACAAGTCATTGAAACTTTGCGCCATTTGGCTGATTTCCAAAGGAGCATGGACATTCGCGTGAAGCGTGAGGTCATGGTTGGCAGCGATCAGCAGCAAGCGCTCTTTGAAGGCGTTAAGCGGTCGGACAAGACTGACAGAGATCATCCAGACGGCAACGGCAATGATAAGCGCGAGAACGACAAGGGCACTCACGATCAGCGAGTTTCTAATGTGCTCAGGCGTTGCCATCACTTCGGCTTTGTCGATCTCAGAAAGAATTGCCCATGTGATATTGTCGCCTATCTTGATCGTAGCATACGAGGAGAGCACGGGGGTGTCGTTGTAGTCGATGATGATTTTAGTGCCCTCTATACCCGACAAGGCTTCGCGTGTCGCTTCGGTATCCACAGAGCCCAGAGAAGGATCTTCAAAAGAGGCTTTGAGGCTGTGGTTTTTAGGATCAAGATAACTGTCGCTGCGCATAAGCTTATCGCTGCCTACAAGATAGTCTTCTTGGCTTTGTCCATAATCTTTTCGGTAGCGCATAAGAGCGTTTACCCGTTCGTCGCTCACCTGAAGCACCAAGATGACGCCCACGCCCTCCTCGATGTTCACACGTGTAGAGAGAAACATGGCCGGTGCACCCTTGCTCGGTGCATAGGACTCCATGTCGGTAAAACTTGGCTCTTTGGATTGAAGTGCCTGTTGCCACGCTTCAGCAAGCGGGCTTTCGCTCAAAGAGCCTGTCACCAGATTCGCACCCAGGTCATCCTCTTTGGCCACGCTGTACATGACATGCCCCTCTTGGGAGAGCACCAAAAGGTCATAATAGTTGTAGTCTTTGATATAGTTTTGAAAATATGCTTCAAAATCCCTGTACTCATCCCGCACAAGGCTGTTGTCAGCAGGGAAAGGCTCATCAGCTTTGACGTTCAGCTCTTTTTTCGCATACAGCAGACCCGTGGTAAGGTTGCGCAGATCTTCGCTGCGAGAAAGCACACGGATATCACTCATACATGCAGTGAAATACTTCTCGATTTGAAACTTTTTCATATCACGAACCATAGTGAGGCTGCGATAGCTGTTTTCGACTAAGGCATCTTTGCTCATAGTGACCGCTGTCACTGTTGTTATCAGCGTAAGTAACAGGAGTGAGCCTACCAACAGGGCAATGACCCGGGCTTTGATCGACATATTTTTCATCAGATACCTTAAGAAAGCGCTAAAAAGCAGGATTGTTTGAAGAATAATAGTATTAAACTGCTTAAGATTTTCAATAGTTTTGTCAAGCCCTCAGCGAAGCATTTGAAGGTATTTCTAATAAGGGGCTCTGAAGGATTTTCTAAAGCACTCCTCTTCAAGTTTTTTACTCTTATCTTCTTTTGGCGCAGCAGCTTTTTCAAATACCTTAAGCATCTTGATCGCTGTTTCTGCCTGAGCATTGGGATGTTCCGAATCCTCGAGAACCATAAAGCCCAGCCGCTCAAAGAGCGCTATAGCGCGGCTGTCTTTTTTTACAGAGAGCGATATCTGGGGATAGAGTTTTGCGACCTCGATGAAGAGCTGCTGGAGAATAAGCGTGCCTATTCCCTGGTTTCTGTACTCGGGCATGACAGCAAAAATGAGTTCAGGCGTGTCATGATCGACCAAAGCGAAACCGTTTGCGAGCAGACGAACCCAGGCTCCGCCTGCTGCTTTTTTATCCGCGATCAGGTAAACGCCGATATCACCGTTGAATGCGCCGTACTCTCGGTGGTACTGTTCAAGAGAAGGGTACTCTTCCAGAGACTTCTTCGTTTCGTCAAAATTCGCGGCGTATAAAAGTAGTTCTTTCGCCAGATATTGCTCACTTGAGCGTAAAAAATAAAGTTCTTTTTCCATATCGCAATTATACCGATTTACATCTTTTCTGTCCATCAGACACAGTCTGAGTGTCTTAATAAACACGCACCGTTATCATGGGGGTAAGTTTACAAAAGATTTGCTCTGTACAAAAAAAGTATCGCTAATATTTTGATATAATTATATAGAAAATACTCAAGAGTAGCTCAAGGCCTGTATGTACACTCACAAAGAAAATATCCTTATTATCGATGACAATGTCAAAAATATTCAGGTTGCTGCCAATGTTCTGAAAGACACAGGACTTTTTACTGTCTTTTATGCCACGAGCGGGGAAGCCGGAATCGAACAGCTGGATAAAAAAGAGTACGCGCTTGTCCTGCTTGACATCAACATGCCCGGACTAAACGGCTATGAAACAGCCGACATCATCCGAAACAATCCAAAGACAAAAAATATTCCTATCATTTTTCTATCTGCCAAAGCCGACGAAGAAAGCATTAACAAAGGTTTTGAGCACGGTGGCCAGGACTATGTCAGCAAGCCTTTTTCGCAGCATGAGCTGCTTCACCGTGTCAAAACGCATGTGGAGCTTTTTTTGGCGAAAAAAAGTCTCCAGTACGAGGTGGATGAGTCTTTTGCGCTGATGGAGCAGTACAAAGAAGCCATCGATATCAGTTCACTTGTCTCCAAAACAGACACAAAAGGCATTATCACCTACGTCAATGAAGCTTTTTGCAAAATCTCCCAATACTCCGCAGAAGAGTTGCTGGGAAGATCACACCGCCTCATCAAGCACCCCAACACGCCAAAAAAAGTCTTTACCGAAATGTGGGACCTTATCTCACGCAAACAGGTATGGAAAGGCACCATCGAGAACAGAGCCAAGGACGGCAGCTCCTACTTCGTCGAGGCGACCATCATTCCTATCTTGAACCATCTTGGCGACATCGTCGAATACATCAGCGTACGTACCGATATCACCAAACAGATCGAAGCCAAAGCGCAGATCGTCAGTGCCCAAAAAGAGATCCTCTATACTCTTGGCGAGATGGGAGAGATGCGCTCGAACGAGACCGGAGACCATGTCAACCGCGTAGCGCTGTACTCCGAACTTCTTGCTAAGCAGTACGGGATGGACAGCGAGGATGTCGAGATGTTCAAGATGGCCAGTCCTATGCACGACATCGGAAAAGTCGCGATCTCCGATGCCATCTTATTAAAACCGGGAAAACTCAGCGATGACGAGTTTACGGAGATGAGAAAACATGCCGCTATCGGTTATGAGATCTTCAAAAAGTCCTCGCACAAGATGCTTCAGATGGCCGCGACCATCTCCCATCAGCACCATGAAAAATGGGACGGAAGCGGATATCCGAGCGGGCTCAAAGGCGAGGAGATCTCTATCTGCGGTCGTATCACGGCCATCGCCGATGTTTTTGATGCCCTTAGCAACGATAGAGTCTACAAAAAAGCCTGGCCGCTGAACGAGGTCATCGCCTATATGAAAGAAGAGAGCGGTAAAGCCTTTGAGCCTCGGCTTATCGAGATCCTTCTTGAAAATATAGACGCTATTATCGATATCAAACAGCGCTACAATAGATAAACATGCGTACCAAAATCGCTAAAATCTCTCTTCTGCTCCTTGTGATTTTGGTCTCCGTTTTGGTCATGGCCCTTCCCTCATTTCATACCAAAGAACTCTCTCGCATCGAACTCAGCCAGGAGATCAATCTTGGTCTTCTCTTGGATGCAGACCAGGATGTGGAGCTTCTTTTTTTTGGTTATGCGGGCTGTGCGGATGTCTGTACTCCACGGCTGAGCGATCTTGGCAAATGGTATGCTTCCCTTCCTGAAAAGACAAGAGAAAGACTCGGCTTTAAATTTCTAGACCTCTCTGTGCCCGAACAAAAAGATTTGCCGATGAACTTTGCAAAAGCTTTTCATCCGGATTTTCACGGTATTTTTCTCTGCCAAAGAGAGTTGAGACGTTATACTAAAGCCTTCAGTGTCTACTTCTCCTCCTCACTGACACAAGAGAGCGAGTACAATCATACCGCGCATCTTTATCTTCTCAAACGAGACAGCCGGGGCAAAAAACTGCGTTTTGTTTATAGTGCTTATCCTTACGACTTCCAACAGATAAAATCCGACATAGAGAGATTGATCCATGAATAGATTTTTCACCCTGCTTTTTAAACAGCCTAAATTTTCTTACCTGAGACAAGCGGAGTATGAACGCTCCGACACGGTTATGCTCAAACTTGTTTTTTTCCACTGGATACTTGTATCGCTTGGCGGAGTCTTCTTGTTTCACGACTACTACCTTGGGCCTGTCGGCGGCGGAGTTCTCTTCTTTATCAGTGCCTTTGCCTATCGCCGCTACAGAGGTACCCAGCTACTTAGATGCCTTATGGCCATCGTGCTTCTGACCTATTCCATCATCCTCATACAGCAAAGTATGGGGCGTTTGGAGATGCACTTTCATATCTTTGTGGCACTCTCCTTTTTGATCATCTATCGGGACATGAAGTCTATTACTGGCGGCGCGCTCTTCATCATACTGCACCACCTCATCTTCAACTATCTACAAGCCAATGACATCACACTCTTCGATATGCCCATCGTTATCTTCAACTACGGCTGCGGCATTGACATTGTGCTGCTTCATGCTTTTTTTGTTATCTTTGAGTGGGCAGTACTTTCCAAGATGCTCGTCAGTATGGAGGAGCACTTCATGGAACTTGTGCGCACAAAAGAGGCCCTGCAGTCGGTCAATACTAATCTCGAGAGTATGGTCAAGATACGCACTGACGAACTGGCTCAGGCCAAAAAAGAAGCAGAAGATGCCAACAGCTTAAAATCAGAGTTTCTTGCCAATATGAGTCATGAGATCCGCACCCCGATCAATGCGATCATCGGGTTTACAAATCTTCTCGAAGAAAATATCAAGACTCCCCGCCACAGAAACTATATCCAGTCGGTCAAAAGCAGCAGCAAGCTTCTCTTGAGGGTCATTAACGATATTTTAGATCTTTCAAAAGTAGAAGCGGGGAAGATGCACATTCAGCTTGCGCCGACAAATCTGCACGATATCGCCACTGAACTGCACGACATATTTTTGCTCAAGACCCGTGCAAAAGGGCTTGATTTTGAAGTCCATATAGAGGATACGCTTCAACGCACTTTGATGCTCGATGAGATCCGTCTGCGGCAGATACTTATCAACCTGGTCAGCAATGCCATTAAATTTACGCCGCGGGGCTCTGTCCGTGTAGATTTCAAAGCCGTGACCTTTAAAACGCATGTCAATCTTGTTATTTCCGTAGAAGACCAGGGGATTGGTATTCCCCTTGATCAGCAGGAGGGCATCTTTCTTGCCTTCACCCAGCAAAAAGGGCAGATAAACAAAGAGTACGGAGGGACTGGCCTCGGTCTGACCATCGTAAAAAAACTGTTGGCACTGATGGATGGTGAGATCGATCTCAAGAGCACTCCAGGAAAAGGCTCTGTTTTTACTCTGACGCTAAAAAATGTCTCTATCTCCCGAGAAGAGCCTCTGAAACCGGTTGAGAAGATACCGGCAAAGGTCGTTTTTGAACCTGCTGTCATTCTTTTAGCCGATGATGTCGAATCCAACCGCACGCTGATAAAAGAGTATCTTCAAGAGATGCCTTTTAAGCTGCTTCAAGTCGGCAATGGCCAAGAGGCCTTGGCGCTGCTGGAAAACACTTCGGTTGATCTTGTTTTGATGGACATAAAAATGCCGGTTATGAATGGTCTTGAAGCTGCCAAGCGCGTTAAAGAACGGTATAAAATCCCTATTATCGCGATGACAGCATCCATCATCGAAGCAGAAGATGCGCACGCTGAAAAGGTCTTTGATGCCTTTTTGGAAAAACCGCTCTCATCAGCACTTCTGATGCATACGCTGCGCCAATATTTAAAGCACGCCGTCGATGCACCGGCAAAGAACAGTACCGCGCAGATGAGTATTGATACAGAAGAGATTCAGCGATACCTGCAAGCGTGTCCGAAGCTTATCGTGGCCCTAAAAAGTGCCCAAGAGGATGGAGACATGAGATCGATAGAGAGCTTTGCCCTCCTCCTTGAAGCCTGCTCTCAAGAAAAAAATATAGCTGTTTTTCACCTAATCTCCGAGCAACTTGTCCATGCCGTCGAAAGCTTCGATATAGAGAATTGTCAGCTTCTGCTAGCGCGCTTTACGCGCTGAGCGGTCTGGCTATTTTTCTATAAAACGCATCACCCCTTGGCCTTTGTGCATCAGGGTCAAACGGCTCTCCTCGACTTTGAACTGATCGACTTTTTGCATAAGTCCCAGAACTTTCATCTCCAAACCCATATCAGCACAGCTCATCTTCGTAGAGTACGCCGCTGTGAAGTTGATCTTGTCCGCATTTATATAATATTCTCCGCCCATGCTGTTGCAGCCGGTATTTCCCATATAACGTCCGTCTATCAAGAGCAGCGTTGCGTTTTTAGGTATCGCCATATTTGTTTTTTCAAAACTCACCAGTTCCCACTCTCTGTCTTCTATGATTGAAGAGGTACGCGGTGGTTGCGCCGGTGTCTGGGAGCATCCAGCTACGATCAATATCAGTGTCAACCCTGTCAAAAAGTGCTTTATCATCACAACTCCTTAAATTTATGAGGCTATTATATCAAATAGCGACGATTTTATAAACGCCGATCTTATAAACTTTACTGCCAATCTTTGTACTGGTCGTTTTTATGCTTGTCTCTTTTATAGCGCCGGTTGTTATTGCTCTGCTCGAGCTTATTGGCGCTATGGAGTATCTCGTCTGAGATATCTTCTATACTTTTGTCACTTGCCGCTAAGGATTTTATCTTGCTCACCAAAGCTTCGAGATCAGTAAGTTCGCTTTTGTACAGAGGCACAGGTTCTATACGGTCAAGGTACTTCGAGTTGTTCTCGATCCGTTTGACAAACTGCTCTTTGTTCAGGGATTCGCTCTTGGAGAGGTAGGCAACAACGCTGTTTAAAAAGCGCACGAGAAGTCTGACATAACGCAATCGCTGCGCATTTTCTATTTTTTTGTCTACTGCCATAACTAGGTGTTTTAACCTCTTTTTTTGTATAATCCTATCGTAAAAACTATTCATAGGATTTGAAATGAAAAATTTATTCATCATTTTGTTTTTGTTTATCAGCACTGCCTTTGCCGAAGTGGTCAATACCTATGCCTCACAAGAGATCCTTGACTCAAAGGTCAAGATCATCGACATCCGCACTGCGGATGAATGGAGAGAGACCGGCCTTTTGGCCGGGGCTGTTCCCATCACTTTCTTTGACGAGAGAGGAGAATATAATGTCCCTCTTTTTTTGCAGGAGCTGTCAAAACATGTCAAAAAAGGGGAAACCTTTGCCATTATTTGCCATGTCGGCAGCCGCACCTCTGCTATTGCGGGGTTTTTGGCTGAAAACAACTCGGCAAAAGTCATAAACTTGCTTGGAGGAATGGTCTATGCTCAAAAAAATGGGCTCAAGATCCTCCCCTACAAAGAGAAATAGGTGAAACCTAAACTTTCCACCCTTTTGCACATACTCTTCGTACTCTTCACTCGGGTACTCTTTATCTTCGCCCTTATTGCCGGTCTGCTCTATGGGCTCTATCTCTTTTTGACCTGGATCTTGCGCTAAAAAGCAGATCTGCTTATTCAGATATCTGAACACCCTTGTCTTTTGCGATCTCGTTGAGAAGACCGCCCATCTTTTTTGCGGCACTTGTCATCTCTTCATCCGTGTGCTCTTGCAATATCATACGCGCGATGTCGGGCAGCACTTTTAGATAGACCTCTTTGGCATCTTCGTAAGAAAGTTTTCCTTCTTCTATGTTTCCCGCTGTCGAGTGCAGCACCATTGCCAAGCCAAGAAAAAGCTCTTGGCTGTCGAGTTCAATTGTATCTTTATCCATTATTTTATCCTAGGAACTATTTTTGCTTATGTTAGGCGTATATTATACTAAAAAGGATGCAGAGTTGAACCTTGTGGATACATTATCTTTAAAATTTAAACTTTATGTCCTCTTGGGACTTGTTGTTGTTGGCTTGCTTTTTAGCGGTGCTATCGGCTACTTCAATATGTACACAATGAAAAAAAATCTTGATTCTTTATATTTTGGAAGCCTTGTCCCCGTAACCGAGCTCAACCAGATCCAAACCGCCTACAACAAAGAGATCCTTGTCAATTTCTATCAGCTGCAGCACCACTATATCGCTCCCCAAGAAGCGGCAGAAAAGATGGACCTCAGCCGCCAGAAGATCCTTTCGATATGGGACACCTACCGTTCGCATTTTAAACGTGACTATGAACTCCCTTATATTGAATATATACATGAAGAAGTGCTCAGTTCCACCCTCTATCTCAAACGCCTTATCGATCTTGTCATCACTGAAGATTTACAAAACCTGAATCAGCGCTCGACTTCCATACTTCTGAACAACATCACCCATATGGACAACATTTTCAACAAGATCATCACCTATGAGAATTCTGTTGCGCAGTATGAGCGCAAGAAGCTGCTTGCCTCTTATAATGCGACCATTTACAATCTTGTCGCAGTCTTGATTTTCATTCTCTGCAGCGTTGTTATTGTCATGGTACCGATCTTTCAAAGTATTCAAAACAACCAAGTCTCCTTGGTCAATGCCTCCAAAAAGCTTCAGGTGGCGAACAAACGGCTTGAAACAGCCTCTATCACCGATGCCTTGACGGAGCTGTATAACAGGCGCTACTTCAACCTTGTCTACAATCGTGAACTCGCACGCTGTATTCGAGAAAAGCACTCGCTTGCCTTTATGATGATCGATATTGATTATTTCAAAGGTTACAATGACTGCTATGGTCATCTCAAAGGCGATGCGGCACTCAAAGATGTCGCTAAAGCGATGAAAACGAGTCTAACACGTCCGGGAGACTATCTCTTTCGTTTAGGCGGGGAAGAGTTTGGAGTTTTGATCGCCAATATCGAAGAGGATCAGGCCTACAAGATGGCTGAAAGACTGCGTCGCAACATCGAAAGTTTGAAGATAGAACATAAAAAAAGCAAGACAGGAAAATACATCACCATCAGCACCGGAGTGGTTGTCCTCCTGCCGGATAAAAACACCGATCCAGAGGCCATCTTGCAAATCGCAGACACAAACCTCTATACGGCCAAAACCCACGGTAGAAACCAGGTGATCATAACCGAAGTAAAAGAAGAGAGCAGCACATCATTAAGTGCATGAAAGAAGTCTAGTGCTTGAACCGAAACCCCTCGTGCGTGAAAAGCTCGCGTAAACGCTCTTTGCAGTCACCTTGAAATTCCATAAAACCCTCCTTGAAACTCCCCCCGCTTCCCAAAAGTTTTTTTATCTTTTTCAGCAGTGCTTCCGTCTCTTCTTTGCAAAGACAGACCGGTCCGATCAGCGTGACCGGTTTGCCCCGGCGCTTTTCAAACTTGAAGACGAGCTGATGTTTTTCGGGCAGAAGAAGCTCTTTTTTAGACAGCTGTTTTTTTCCTTCGACGACACTCCATTCATCCTCAAATTGTGCTCCGATCGACAAATCCAGTTTCTTACCTCTCATCCATTTCTCCGATATATTCAAAACGTTTTACTGTTTTTCCGTTGTATTCTACTGTTTCATTAAACATGGCAAGCGGCCTGATCCACAAAGAGAAGTCCCCGTAAAGCGTTCTGTAGACGACGAACTCTTCTTCATTCTCACTATGGCGCGCGACATCGGTCACCTCATAAAGAGGCCCCTTGTAGTGCCTGTATTTTCCCTTTTTCAAAAGAACTTCAGCTTTTTTAGCGGGTTTAGTGACGAGGAGAAGTCTATATTGATCCCGCTCAGCGCATCCTGTTTTGTATTTAGAAGCGAGTCGGCATTTCCAAGATCTCCGTTTAGTCCCTCTGTGGAGGCAGAGACTTTTTCCATAATGGCTGTTCTTAGTTTTTTCTCCAGCTCTTTGTTCGCCTTTGAGACCATACGCTTGACACCGCCGGAGAGCTGCTTGTCAAGGTCACTCTCTACCCGTATTGACGGTGTTTGCACATCGCCAGAGAGAGAGATGTTTACATTAAATCTAGAGATCTCCGAGAGCAGATCATCAAGTATTTTCTGCGACGGCATGGTGAGTAATGCCTTGGTCACATTGACAACGCCTTTTGCTTCAATCTGCCCTTCTGTGATCTTTCCGTTTAGACGTATATTGCTGACAATGTCCTTTAGCTCAAGCGCCTTCATCTGCAAAGCCTCTTTTTTATACTCCGTCGCTTTAATATCAAAGCTTGTCTTTGCGCTGCTCTGTCTTCTGTCATCAATCAGCTCTGCCGTGATACGCTTATAGGCCTTGCCTGCAGCATCGGCCTCAAGCCGCATTGGTTTGCCGTAAAGCTTCTGATTGCTTGAGAAGTCATGCAGCTGTAGATTCAAAACATCCTCTTCCAACACAAGGTTGATCCGGCCTTCTTTGATCACAGCTTCGGGTATTGTGGAGAGGTTCGCGTATTGTACCCAGCGTCCCTCACCTCTTGGCGGCGGCGGAGACTTCACTTCTTCTGTCTTAGTACTGCCCTCACGCAGATAGGGTCTTATCATCGCGTAATACGTAAGCGCCTGGCGCGCATAGCCGCCGACCTTCTGGCCGATCAGCGTTGCTATGACATTTGACGCGCCCTCGGCATTGAGCGCGTACTTCTTTTTAAGACGGTTGATATCTTCTTCCGGCATATCTTTCAGCGCTGAAATACGTTTTTGGATACGTTCTTTGTCCGTTTTGAACTCTTTTTTTAGCGTTGCATACTTTGTTTTTACACGTGAGATCTTCTCTTTTAAGGCGTCAATATCTTTCTTTGCCGATACTATTTTTGTGATATCAGCGCCCTTAAGGCTCTTTTCTAAAGCCGCAGCATCTGCCTTGATCTGTTCCACCTCATTCGCCGATTTTAGTTCGTCAGATATTTTTTTCCATTTTTCCCGGCTTGCTTTGATATCTGCTTTGAGCTGCTGTGCTTCTTGTACTGAATTGAGTGACTCTTTTGAGAGGATATCGTCCGCGCTCGGCAGGGAAAAAGAAGGGGTTATCTCAAGAATAGAGTGTTTTTTCTTTTCTGCTTTTTCTTTCTCTTCTTCTGATTTCTCCCCATACGGTCTGGCCGGAGATTTACGCACTCTGTCAAATGCCACAGCATTCACGTCCATCCGTTCTATCATCAGCTTTTTTTCCATCAGGGCGGCAACGCCGAGGTCAAAACCTATGCGCTCTATCTCAAGGGTGTTATGCGTCAGTTTTTCCTTGTCTGCGACCTCTATCCCTGCTATAGTGAACTCAAGCGAACTCAGATCCGAGCTGAACTCTTTTATCGAGACCTCCGTCTGTGTGGCATACGAGAGTGACTTTTCCAGGGAAAAACGGACAAGCGGATCGAAAACAAGGAGCAAAAGAGCAAGAATAAGCCCCGTCACACCTGCAAATACTGCCAAACCCCACCAGCGAAAAAAAGAGACCGATCGGGCCTCTTCGTTGTAGAGCTTCATCCAGGCTGTCACGCTCCACTCGTTAAGCTTTTGTCCCAGCTGAACACGATAAAGACCGACGACTTTGTTTAATACAAGCAGCATCGGCAGAGCCAAAATAGCCGAAACGATAAGCGAACCGGTAGTCAGCGTATAGTTGAACGCACTCCAGCGCCAAAACACTGAGTTATAAAGCGTGGTGAAAAACCCGTTCAGGCTCTCGTTTGTCAGCACCGCATATCCCAATGACTCGAAAAGAGGATCAAAAAGATAGCCGATACCGCCGAACACAAGGCTAAAAAGAAGAAAAAGCCCGAAGTTGACATTTAAGATCAGGGCTAGAAAAAGGATAAGGAAAGCCAGAAGCGAGTTTACCGGCAGAAAACCTGCAAACATTGCAAGAACAACAGCCCCTGAAAGCTGCCATGATTTGCCTGAGGAGTTCAGGGCTTTAAAAAGTTTGCGCAGTTGAGTGAACATCTTTATCCTTTGTGTAAAAATAAAATATTCTACACTATTGTCAATAAAATATGTGTTTAAAAATTTAAACTACTTCCTGACATAGGAAAAAAGTTTTTAAATAAGAAAGGTCAAATGACTTTTTGATGGAGGTAGCAGATCCCCTCTTCATCGAGCTTGTTTGAGACGACTTTTGAAAGAATCGGATTTTTGCAGTGCACTCTGTCGTCGTACAAAACCACATAGACCTCATCCCCTTTTTGTAAAAAGTTCTTCTCTGCGTAGGGCAGATAGCGGGTGGCGCCAATGCTGATCAGCATCTGTTTTGGGTAGTCGCACGCTTTTAGACAGAGAGAGATGTCTTCTAACGGCCCGCCTTCTTCCTGGGAGTTAAGCTTGTGCTTTGTCCACTCCAAAAGCTGCTTGTAAAAGTAGGTATAGCCCGATATCTCGACATCTTCGCCGTAACGGAATACATTTCCCTCACGCTTCAAAAACGAAGAGATGCGCCAGGTATCAAGGATGCCGCCTTCTTCAAACGTGTCCAGAGCAATCAGCTCTTTTGAGATCCCCTTGGTATCGCTTCCCCAGTTCTTCTTTTCAGAGATCTTCTTCGCGCCTTTTCTGCGGATAGAGCAGTCATTATACGCACCAAAGGCCTTCGGTATGATGCAGACAACCTTGCCTTCTTCATACTCGAGATCACACAGAAGAGCTACCTCTGGTTCGGCCTGAACGTTATCTGTCACCGCGTGCAGATCAAGTGTTGATGAGGAGAGAGGATACTGCGACAAAAGACCCTTGTCGGTATGAGGAAGGTAAAAAGGGAAGAGCCCTTTGGGCGCGTTTTCATCATCAACCTTGACGTTGACAAAATCCTCATCTTCGCCGGCCTGCTGGAGGTGCAAGGCAAAATTTCCCGCAATTCCAAAGCCGATAACATCTTTGTATTCCATCCGCTGTCCCTTTTCTTGATTAGTGCCCGTGTGCCTCAGCATACTCTTCATAAGTACCCTTAAAGTCAGTGAAGCTGCCATCTGCGTTAAGCACAATAATACGTTCTGCAAACGCATCCAGAAGCTCACGGTCATGTGAGGTACAGATGACATTTCCTTTGAAGTCGCGAAGCGCCTCGCCCAGAGCGATAATCGCCTCAAGGTCCAAGTGATTGGTCGGTTCATCAAGGACTAAGAAGTTGCCCTGCTCAAGCATCATCTTAGAGAGCATCATGCGGTGTTTTTCACCCCCGGAGATATTGACTACCGACTTCTCCTGCTCTTCGCCGTTAAAAAGCATACGTCCCAAGCAGTTGCGTATCTCGGCAATATCACGCTTTGGGTCATAACCGCGCAGCCAGTCATAGAGTGTTCCCTCGCCGCTTATCGTCTCGACCGTATCTTGCGGGAAGTAACTCGGCTCTACTGTTGCGCCCCATTTAACGGTTCCCTCTGTCGGCTTTAACTCTTCCATGATGATCTTCATAAGCGTTGTCTTACCGATGCCGTTTGGTCCGATGACAGCGATCTTCTCTCCTGGCTCAATACGCAAGGTGATCCCGTTAAGCAGCATGCCCTCGCCTTCGCCGTAGTCATGTGAAATATCCGTAATATCCAAGGCTTCTCCACCCATCTGGCGTTTGCTCGTAAAGACGATACTCGGGTCGCGGCGGGATGAGGGTTTGATATCTTCGATATTGATCTTCTCAAGCTGTTTCTGACGAGATGTTGCCTGTTTCGCCTTGGAGGCATTTGCCGAGAAACGGCGAACGAAGGCTTCAAGCTCTGTCTTCTCTTTGACTGCCTTTGAACGGTCGATCTCTTGCTGTTTGGCAACAAGCGTCGACGCGATGTACCAGTCATCATAATTACCGGTAAATGAACGTATCTTCTGGTAATCAACATCGAGGATATTGGTCACGACGGAGTTGATGAAGTGTCTGTCGTGCGAGATGACGACCAGAGTTCCCTCGTGGCGCTTCAGCTCGTTTTCCAGCCATCCTATCGTTTCAATGTCAAGGTTGTTCGTCGGCTCATCCAAAAACAGGACTTCGGGTTTTGGAAAAAGAACCTGGGCCAAAAGAACCTTGATCTTCGTCGAGCTTTCTACCGTTGACATCAGATCATTGTGAATTTCAGAAGGGATGCCCAGGTTTTCAAGGATCTTGGTGATGTGTACATCGTACTCATACGTCGGATCTTCTTCGACACAGATCGTCTCCAGTTCAGCCAGACGCTCGTTGGTAGCATCGTTGTCAAAGTCGCCTGTGACGTAGAGCTCTTCTTTCTCTTTGATCGCGTCAAAAAGACGTTTGTTTCCGCGCAAAACAGCGTCCATCATTGTGAAGTCTTCATACGCGAACTGGTTTTGTTCTAAGACGCCGACTTTGAGTCCTGCGCCGATAGAGACCGTTCCGTCAAACTCGTCGATCTGACCGGAAAGTATCTTCAAAAATGTTGTCTTGCCCGCACCGTTGGCACCGATAAGTCCGTACCTTTTGTGCTGATCGAGTTTTAAATTGACATGATCAAAAAGGACGCGCGAACCAAAGCGCATTGTTAGATTTGTTACTGTTACCATATATAATTGCCTTCGCTTAAAAGGTCTTACAGAAGATTGTCTCGATGAATCTTCTGCAAGACCTTATTTAGATTTTCGGAATTATAGCGAAGAAGAGGTTAATAGAGGTTTAGAGTTTAAGAGTAGGTTGAACTGCTTTCTTGCTATAGCGAAGAGTATTTTCCATATGCGCCGGCACAAGGCATCTAATACGTGATGATCTTCTGCTCCAGGGCCTCGATACTGCCGGCATAGTTTTTGGCCGCTGTCTTGTCTAAGATGATCTTGGCGGCTCTGAACTGTTGAATGCTTTTTAAAAGGTCATCCAGCATACTCTCATAGCCAAAGATCTGCTGATACCTGCTAAACGCTTCTTGCAAGGCTTCATCGCTCGCTTTTGCTCTGGCCGCCTCTTCTATCTGTGCCCAATATGCTATCTTGACAAGGTGGTAGATCGCGGGGATCTTTGACTTGATCTTTGAGAACTTCTCCATCACCTGCTTTACGGCGGCCACATTTCCAGAAGCGGCATAGTTTTCGGCTTTTTCATAATAGTCTATAAATCCTTTTTCAATATCAATAGCGATCTTCGCTTCTTCAAGAAAAGGGTATTCCGCGATCATGTTGTAAACGGCGCCAAACTTCTTTTCTGCAAAATACTGCATCGCTTCTGCATAGATATTTGCTTCTTTTCTTAAGGTTTCGGCAAACTCTTTATGGGCGGGAAAGATAATGAGTATGTCGAAGAGCTTCACTGCGTCGTAATATTCTCCGTTGTTGAAGGTGCTTTCTGCATTCTCTTTGAAAAACTCCCCGACTCCAAGCAACTTCTCATACTCCTCTAGCTCCTTCAAAAAAGGGTGTCCTCCGACGAGTTTGAAGGCATTAAAATAATCTTTGTCTCTGAGGTATTTGCGAAACAGCGTAAAGACATTTCGGTTGGAATAGAGTGTTTGGATGACCAGGTTTTTCCCCGGTACGCCCATAAAAGGACGGAAAAGCTGCTTGATCTTCTCTTCGCTCACGCTTTCGTTGATGATGCGGCGGACAATGATCAGAACCTTGCGCCACTCATCTTCCATCATCGCATACTCTTTTGTCTCTTTGAGTGTCGTGTACTCCGCGGCTAAAGAGTAGGCCATCATATATTTTTTTCCGATGACTGCATTGGAAAAGGTATGAAAAAGTGCAAAATCATTGAAAAGCTTTTGGATCATCAGACGTTTTGCCGAAGACGCACTAAAGTGTTTCAACATCTCTTTCGCTTCAAAATTTTTCTGTAAGCGCAGCAGCTCTTTGGCATGGTCGTACGCTCTTTGGAAAAGCATTTCAAGGCTTTTATATCCCTCACTGTAGGCCAAAAGAGGATTTTCATCCGCCATGGCATAGCAGGCGTTGAAATCCTTTTCCTGCATCACCGCAGCAAAGATCTCTTCTTCTTTTTTAAGTTCATAGATCGGAATATGGCCATTGCTCAGACCAAAGATAAGAAGTTTTCTTTCGTCACAATAGGACATCTGCGTGATTCCTGCAAGCTGCTTCAAGAAGTCAACTTTGAGCAGCTTCTCTTCTTTGAGATGGTACAGACCTACTGTTCCGCCCACACCTGCGACAAAGAGAAAATTTTCCTCCTTGTCAAAACAGACCGCGCTGATGTGCGAATCAAACTTGGGAAGCCGTGCGATCACATTGGCTTTGACAATGTCCCAGATAAGAACAGTCCCCTCTTTGTCTGTCGATAAAAGCCGCTGCGAAGAGAGAAAGCTTACCGTGGTCACCGGAGCCTGATGAGAGATCAGTTTGTAATGGTTTTTTCGAAAAGAGCGGTTGAAGACCTTGATGACCCTGTCATAGCCTGCCGTTGCGATCCAATGCCCGTTTCCATTGCTCGATATGGCCGATATGGTGTCGTAATGGTGCGAGAGCGTATCGACCTTCTTGCCCGTCGAAACACTCCACATATAGAGCCGCCCCTCCATACCGCCGGTAATAAGATACTTGCTGTCGCGGGTAAACTCTACCGTTTCAACGCCGCCGGAGTGGTTTGAAATCGTATGCGTAAAACTGCGTGACGTATTGTCAAAAAGGCAGACCTCTTTTTTTTCTGCATTGTAAAAACTCAGATAGGTACCGTCAGACGAGATAGCCATATTGTTGATGTAGGGAGTGTTTTTAATATACTTGCTTTTGAAGCCGTCAAGAAGCTTATGCTCATCCAGATCAAAGAGGCGGAAAGCGTTATTGACGTCGATAACGGCGAGCTTTCCATCATCAAGAAGCTGCATCGTATGGACGGCATCTTTTATGTCAAACTGTCGGCTTATCTTCATCCACAGCACCTTTTGAATTTTTTTCCGCTTTGGCAGGGACACGGCTCGTTTCGCGCTATACTAGCTTTCAAAAGCTCGCCTCTGTCATACTTAAGTGCGCTCTGTTCTTTGCTGAAAAAGGAGCGCTCCTTCATTACCTCGACTTGACCGTTCTCTTTATAGTAGGCCATAAACGTGACCTCGTCTTCACCGGCGTCCACTATCTTCAGACCCAGCCATTGGATACTTTGGGTATTGATCGCTTCGATGTCTTCGTGTACCTGCAGTCGCTTGGAGCAGGTGTCGTACAAATACTGCCCTTTTTTCAGAACATAGGCGCTATAGCGCGAGCGCATCAGCTCCAAAGCCGTCACAGGCCCTTCATTTCGCTCTATGAATCGGGCGCAGCAGGCCTCATACTCCATGTCATTTCCGCATATACATCTCTTTTTCATGCGAAAGCATATCGCAAACTCATTGTCAAAATTATAAATTCCTGTTATACACCGGTTAAAGATCGAGTAAAACATCCTTCGTCTGCAGGGCGATCTCTAGCTCCTCATCCGTCGGTATGACAAAGATCTTGATCGCGGAGTCTTTGGCATGGATGGAAAACGCTCCGTCTTTCTTTGAAAGATTCTCACCCTTGTCGATCACAATTCCCAAGCCCTCCAGTCCGCTGCAGACCATCTCGCGCACCGCGCTTGCATGCTCACCGATGCCGGCGGTAAAGACCAGCGCGTCCGTCTTTCCCAAAACAGCCAAGTAGGCGCCGATATATTTTTTGATGCGGTAGACAAAGACATCCAAGGCCAAGCGGCAGTTCTCATCCTCTTTGGCCTTTTTTAAAAGCGTGCGCATATCATTCTCGCCGCAAAGCCCCAGAAGACCGCTGCGCGTGTTGAGCAGCGTGTCGATCTGATCGATGGTATAGCCCTTGCGGCGGTGTAGAAAAAAGACGATCCCCGGATCAAGATCCCCGCTTCGCGATCCCATCACCAGTCCTTCGAGCGGGGTCATTCCCATCGAGGTGTCGATGCTTTTTCCATTTTTTATCGCGCAGGCACTCGCGCCGTTGCCCAGATGCAAAGAGATAGCGCTGCTCTGTTCGGGTGTCTTGTTAAGAAGCATTGCCAGTTCTTTGAGAATATAGCCATGTGATGTTCCGTGAAAGCCGTAGCGTCTGACGCGTTCGTGCTCATAGAGTTCATTGGGTACAGCGTAACGGTAGGCAGCTGCGGGCATGCTCTGATGAAAGGCCGTATCAAACACGGCAACTTGTATGAGTTCTTTAGAGCGCAGTCTTACCGCTTCTATGCCTGCGATATTTGCCGGATTGTGCAGGGGTGCGAGGGGAATGAGCCGGCGGAGATTTTCTAGCACTTCCTCGTCTATCAAGGTTGCTTCCGAGTAAAGTTCTCCCCCGTGTACCACCCGGTGTCCGACAGCGCGCAGCTCATCTATAGTGACGATCAGGCCCCACTCAAAAAGCAGGTCAAAGAGGACATTCAGCGCTTCCGTATGATCTTTTATGTGAAGTGCTTTTTTGTGGGTTTGCTCTTTTATGCTTACCGATACGGGGGACTCATCTTTCGCTATCTTCTCGATCAGGCCTGTACATAGGCACTCCCGATCGTTCATGTTGTAGAGCTTGAACTTCAGCGAAGAGCTGCCGGCGTTGAGAATTAGAACCCTCATTCGCTGCTCCTTGCCTGGATGGCTGTAATGGCGACTGTGTTGACGATGTCGGCCACAAGACAGCCGCGGCTGAGATCATTGACCGGCTTTTTTAGGCCCTGCATTATCGGTCCGATGGCCACCGCACCCGCCGAACGCTGTACGGCCTTGTAGGTGTTGTTGCCTGTGTTTAGATCGGGAAAGATAAAGACAGTTGCCTCTCCTGCGACCTTGCTCTGTGGGAGTTTGCTTGCCGCAACATCAGGGTCGATCGCCGCGTCATATTGTATGGGGCCCTCCACCAGAAGGTCAGGCCGAAGCTGCTTGACCAGGCGCGTCGCTTCTTTTACTTTCTGTACGTCCTCACCCGAGCCCGAATCCCCCGTAGAGTAGGAGAGCATCGCGATCTTTGCGCTCAAGCCAAAAGCCACGGCCGTATCTGCCGAGGCGATGGCGATCTGTGCCAGCTCCTGAGCAGAGGGATCCTGGTTGACCGCGCAGTCGGCATAGACCAGCACCCGCGTGTCCATACACATAAAGAAAAGACTTGAGACCAGGTCTGTCCCTTTTTTTGTCTTGATTATCTGCAAAGCAGGACGGATGGTGTCTTGTGTTGTGTGGACAGCGCCCGAGACCATCCCGTCGGCATGGCCCGTCTGCACCATCATCGTCGCAAAATAGCTAAGGTGTGTCATGGCATCTTTGGCAGCAATACGTGTCAGCCCTTTTGCCTTGCGCTGCTCATAAAAATCCTCAGAAAAAGGCTCCATCAGCTCGGACTCATGAGGATTGATGATCTGCGCTTTTGAGATATCCAGATCAAGCGAGCTCGCCTTAAATTTTATCTCTTGCGCATCACCGAGCAAAATGATATCCGCCACGTCGCGGCGCAGGAGTATCTCCGTCGCGCGCAGTATCCGCTCATCCAGACTCTCCGGCAAGACGATGCGCTTCTTCTCTTTTCGCGCACTCTCAAAAAGGCTGTATTCAAACATCAAGGGTGTAAGCGTCTTCGACTCGTAACTTAAAAACTTGCCTTCGATCTGTGAAACCTGCACGTTGGCGTTAAATATCCCCAGAGCCAGAGCGATCTTTCGGTCGCTCTGCGGACGGATACGCGAACGTACACTGTTCACCTCCAGCGCCACGCTGAAGGTGTCTTTTTGTGAACTAAGTACAGGCAGGGCCCAGCTGTTATCCGTTCCTTCAAAAAGGCTCAACACTTCGGATGAGGGGATCAGATCACCTGTGAGAATGATTCCTGAGATATGGGGATGTTTTTTGGAGTGGTACGCCGCCAAGGCGCCCACGATAATATCTGCCCTGTCGCCGGGCACGATGACAAAATCCCCATCCTGCATACGAGAAAGATAGTTTTCAAGACTCATCGCTGCGATCTTGGAGCGTTTGATGCTGCGTTTGAGGCTCTCCTCATCCGCAAAGAGCATGTTGCACCCCAGCTTCTCCACTACCTCCGCCACACTTGGACGGTCAAGCTCCTCGATCTCGGGGAGCACAAAGGTAAATGCTTCTTTTGAAAACTTCTCCTTGAGTGCGCTCCGCAGTTGAGCGTCCGTGCGGTTGATAAAGGTGGCAAAGTGTGTGGAGCCCTCTGCTCTGAGCGTATCCTGCTGTATCTTGATCTCGTCCGAAACCTCTTTGACACTCTTCTCTTTGGCATTGAGCACACTGATAAAAGGAGTGCCGAGGTTTTTACTCACCTGCACATTCAGATCAAAGCCTATGCTCAGACTGAAACTCTCCCTGTTAAGCCCCTCGCACAAAACAAAGTCATACTCCTGCTGTAACTTTTTGAACTTTTCTAAGAGATTGCTCAGAAGTGGCTGCACACGATTCTGCGAGACAAACTCCTGAACCTCATCTGTATAAAAACCGTAAGCATCTTCATAGTCCATCTTCAGCGCAAAGTGCTCCAGCATAAAACTGATATCGCTGTCAGGCCTTTCTTTTCTCTCTATAAAAGGACGAAAAAAAGCGACCCTCTCAAATCGGGCTTTCAGCATCTCCATCAGTCCCATACTGACGATAAGGCTTCCTGAGTAGGGCTCTATGGAGGAGATATACAGACTCTTAGTTTTCACCAAAAGCTCCTTTTTTTGCCTCTATTGTAACACAGACTGTCTCCTTTAGAAGAAAAAATAGTGGATGAAAATATATAAATTCTTTGTTACTTACAGTTAGATTTAAGACTTCTTAGATTAAGATACGTGTAATATTATTTATTGCTGTTACTAACAGTTATTTAATAGTATGCTAACTTAATGCTGGAGTGTAACGTGAAACAGATCTATATTGGAAACATCCCATACAGTAAGACGGAAGAGGACTTGCAAAACCTGTTTACAGAGTTTGGTACAGTTAATTCAGTACAATTCGTTAAAGACAAAGAAACGGGTAGATTTCGTGGATTCGGATTTGTAGAGATGGCCGATGGCATCTGTGCAGATGAAGCGATTTCTTACCTCGAAGGTAAAGAATTGGATGGAAGAACTCTGCGCGTGAACGAAGCACGCCCTAGACCCTCACGCCCCTCAAGAGAGAGCTGGTAGAGAACTTGAAAATTGGACAAGATCCTTCTTTCATTAATTTAATGCGTATTCGTAGCAGAAGCTACGGATACTTCGTTAAGACTTGGTTTTACTCGGCGTAATGCCCTCGTGCAGTGAACCGCACCTCTTTTTTCTTCCGCAACTTCTTTTTTTACGAATTTTTATTTTTGTACGCATCGCAGCAGACGCTACAACCACTGCTTACACTTGGTTTTACTCAGCGCTTAATGTTCCCCGCCGTTTATCATATCTGAGACAATCCCTTTTTCATCTGTAATTTCCGCCATGACCACGCCCGCGATATGGAACGCGACAAATACCCAGACAAGGTTAAAAACGGCTTCGTGCAGCTCTTTTATCGTCTCTGTTGTCTCTTTTAGCAGGGCGAGTTCTTCATGAAAGGTTAACAGCAGACCGCTTCCCGCCATAAAAACAAGCACCGTGTAAATGCCGATATAGCCGACCTTCACCATCTTTTTGTGCAGGCTTGCCGAGCCGATGTCCGTGTAGTTTTGTTTTCCGCTCGGGGTGAAAAAGAGGACGATCCTGTAAAGTATGAGAAAACTCAGAGCGTAACCCATGATGATGTGCCACTCCCACATCGGCGCACGCACGGCCTTTGCCAAAAGTGCCCCCTGCTCCGAGCTTATCTCGATTTGTATGCTTGAAAGTTTTGTCACAAGTATCTCGCTGTTGTCTCTCCAGCTCAAAAAAGTCTTGCGTAAGAAAACCGTCCCCAGCAAAGCCAACACAACAAACGCATTTAGCCAGTGCCATAACCTAAAACTCAAACTCCACTTTTTCATTTGTGCTCCCTGCGTATTGATTAACAAGTATTTTAACACCTCTTGGTTATTATTGCGCTAAAAAATGGGACATCATGGAATTTAAGATAACAGACGACTATATCGAACTCTATAAACTCATAAAAGCGGCAGATCTCGTTGACAGCGGCGCCGAAGCAAAACAGCTCATCGCACAGGGATTCGTTCTGCGAAACGGCGAAGCCGAGACACGCAAAGGCGCCAAGATCAGAACAGGCGAAGTGATCACCATCGGCGAGGTAAGCCTAGAAGTCGTTAAATAACAGACCTCATGCTGCTATAACCGGTTTCTATGCTGCCTCTTTGGAGGCATTTTGCCTATACTGTTCTCCCCCTTTGTCATACTTTTTTTCTCCGCAAAAGTAGTAAACAAAAAAGCTGAGGCGACACGTATAAATAAAATCAAACTCACTCGCGCCATCCTCGCCCAAAATACCAGATGACAAATATAGTTTTTTCTTATTCTATTGGCTGGAATAGTACAAATCTTTAATTGTCACCTGACCCCAATTTTTTGTACCATTTTCTGTTATAAAACTACTTCCCGCATTGTTTATATCCTTTATCTAGTAAGGCGATAAAGCCTTACTAGATAAAACTATCAATACTTTTAGCACTCATTATCACCCTACTCTTCGCATAATATTTTTCTTGTCTGCATAAATGAATATAATTCTAAATCTTGAAGAGATATGGAAATTTATTTATATATTTTGGTATTAAATTTTATCCAGTCTTCTTTAGTGTCAATATCAATTGAATACGTATCTTCTAAAATTACAAAATCTAAGGGATTTATTTTAAAGAGTTTTTTTGCTCCTTCATCTCCTGATAATTGTTCTAAGTTTTCAAAATATATTTTAGGAAATATCGTAGGAACTGCATTCTTATTTTTATATTTTGAACAGATGATGGTATTTTCACTACGGTCTGATTTTTCAATGAGTTTTTTAAAATGTTCTAATGGTATCAAGGGTTGATCACAAAGCATGATTAAGACTTTTTGTGCATTATTTATTTTAGAAACTCCAAAAGCAATGGAACTTCCCATTCCTTCAAGATAGTTTGGATTTTTGATAATATTTATAGAAGAAGGTCTTATGATTTCTTCGAAATCTTCATGTTTGTATCCCAATACAACTGTAACATTAGAGCTTAACTCTAATGCTTTGTCTATTGCAATTTGAATGAATGTTTTATGTTTTATTTTTAAAAGCTGTTTGGGTTTTCCTAATCGACTTGAAGTTCCTGCCGCTAAGATCAAAACTGCTAAATTATTAAATTTTTCCATTTTTTCTTGCTTCAATTTGTGCACAAATTGAAAGTGCTATTGATTGATGCGTATTTCCTCCAATATCAAATCCAACTGGAGCAAAAAACCTGGCATCATCTGAAAGATTAAATTCTTCAGCTTTGCGTTTCATATTCTTTTTATTGCCCATAAGACCTATATATTCAACTTTAGAGTTGAGCAGCGCTTTTAAATAGCTGTCATCTGTTTTTGGATTATGGCTTAAGATTACAGATGCCTTGTATGAGGTCAAATCCATATTAAAAATATCTTCGAAATTTTCCAACTCTATGCGTTCATCCGCTTCATTGACATATTTATTGTTAATGTTTATGTCTATAACTGTAGTTTTGTACCCCATAAGGTTTGCCATATGTATGAGTGAAGTTACATGTGCACCTGAGCCAAAAACTAAAAGGGAGTAAGGCAGTTTAATGGCTTGGTAAAATTTATTGTTTTCATATTTTATTTCAATTTTTTCATCACTAAACTCATATGTGTCATTTTTTATATCTTGGATGAGAGTTTTGTTAAAACTATTAAGAGCTTTACCCAATAAACCGTAATCATCTTCTAAAAAAAAAGCTTGTAGAAAATACTTACTTGTGCCATGCCCCGAAGAGTCATCTTTTGGGATATTCTCAAAGTAAAGGGATTTTTTAGTTTCAAAGGCAGTTTTTGCATACTCAAAAATCTGCTCATGAAGAGGTTTACTTCCTAAAACACCTATAAACTCGTATTTAGAGTTTATAAGCATAAGATTACCAGCTTTAGCATACGTGGAACCTAGTGTGTCAATCACACTAACTCCCACTATATCGTAGTTGTTTTTTTTGGAAGTTTGTATAAATTTTAAATACTCTTTATCCTCAAACATATTTTATTGGCTTAGTTTTATAGGCATGGAGTGATACCTTTTTCCTGTAGCATCAAAAAGTGCATTTGGCACGGCTGCTAAAATCGGAGGAACACCTGGTTCACCAATACCACCTATCTTTTCTCCTGAATTTATAATACTTACTACAACATCTGGAGCATCTGACATTGTTGATACAACATAGTCATAAAAGTTACTTTGCATCGTTTCACCATTTTTTATAGTGATTTCGCTATATTTAAGTGCGGCGATACCAAAGTTTATAGAGCCTACTATTTGGTTTTCAACATTTTGTGGATTGAAAGCAAAACCACAATCTACACTTGCCCAAACTTTTTCCACTTTGAAATCATCTTTTGTAATTCGCACTTTTGCTACTTGGGCACAGACTGTACCAAATGACTTATGGATAGCTACACCATAACCTACATTTTTTTCTTTTTTTCTTTTTTCCCAATCAGATATTTTAGCTACATCTTCTAGTAAATTGATGAGTCTTCGATCTGTAAGCATATTAATTCTGTACTTAATTGGATCAATCCCTGCAGAATATGCCGCTTCATCAACTATTCCTTCAACAGTTGGTGCACTTTGCGTGTGACCTACTGATCTCCACCATAAAACAGGAATAGGAGACTCCATAGTGTAGGCTTGTAAATCGTGATTATCTATAGTATAAGGGTGATTGGCTAGACCCTCTTTTTGTGCAGCATCTACACCATTTTTATATCCAGACTCTGCAAATACTGAACCTTTAAATATAGATTGAGAAACAATTTTTCCATCAAACGCTGTAATTTTGCCATGTGAGTCTAAGGCAACTTTTACTTTGTTTTTATATTTTGGTCTATAGTTACCCATTTTGATATCATCTTCTCTTGTCCATAAGGTCATGATAGGGTATGCTTCATCTTTTGCTACATATAGACCTTCTTTAACAAAGTCTAAATTTACCGGTCCTCTTCTACCAAAAGCACTGCCAAGATATGGTGTATTGTATGTGATATTTTCAGCTTTTACACCAAGCACTTTAATTGCAGCTCCTTGTGCTAGAGTTTGCGATTGAGAAGAAGACCAGATAGTTGCTTTGTCTTTTTCATGATGCGCTAAAAAGCCTAAAGGCTCCATAGGCGCATGAGCTAAAAATGGAAAATTGTATTCTGCTTCTATTACCTTATTTGCTTCTTTAAATGCTTTTATAGAATCCCCATCTTTTCTCATAGATGCTCCAGCTGTTTGCATCGCTTTAGTATATTCATTATCTAAATCTTTGTCGCTAGTATTGGCAAAAGCACCTTTATCCCAAACAACATCTAAATCTGATAAAGCCTCTTTTGCTTGCCACCAATACTGGGCAATAACGGCAAGACCTGTAGGTATCTCTTTTACTTTTATCACACCGTCTTTTTTTAATGCCTTGCTAGCATCAAAACTTTTAATCTTTGCTCCAAATACAGTTGGGTGAAGAACTGCGGCGTATTTCATGCCATCTACTCTGATATCTATACCAAATTCTGCTTTTCCAGTAACTTTTGCCCACGCTTCTTTTGGATGGCGTGGTTGTGGATGTCCTATAAATTTACAATCTTTTAGATCTTTTATTTTAGGATTTTTAGGGATTTTCATAGAAGATAAGTCTGTAACCAATTCTCCAAAAGTAAAACTTTCTTTAGTTTTTTTATTGATAACCTTTGAATCTTTTGTATAAAGTTGATTAGCTCTTATTTTCCATTTTTTAGCTGCAGATGAAATAAGCATCTCGTTTACAGCTGCACCTATCTTTCTCATCTCCAATTGTTTAGTGATGATAGAAGATGAACCGCCTGTTATCATAATTGCACCAGGATAGCTATAGTAAACTGGTTTTACCGTTGAAGCTTTGAAGTTTATTTCTTCCCAATCTACATTCAACTCCTCAGC
This sequence comes from Arcobacter sp., assembly GCA_024637195.1. Taxonomy (GTDB): domain Bacteria; phylum Campylobacterota; class Campylobacteria; order Campylobacterales; family Sulfurimonadaceae. Next base: position 687 of record JAGXFN010000009.1, on the reverse strand, counting down.
AATACACATAGCTAAAGTTGTATATGTACCTTGTCCCATCTCAACTTTACTCATGATAAAGTTGATACTATTATCAGCTGTAATCTCCACAAAAGCGTTTGGTTGAAGTGATTCTTCTTGTTTTATATCATTTGCTCTTGATTTTGTAGGAAGATAAAAACCTATTACAAATGAAGAAGTTACAACGGAGGTTGTTTTTAAAAAGTCTCTTCTCTGCATCTTACACCTCCGCCGTTGCAGCTTTTATCGCTGTTTTGATTTTATTGTAGGTTCCGCATCTGCAGATATTTCCATCCATTGCTTCAATTATTTCATCATCATTTGGTTTACTGTTAGATTTTAAAAGTCCAGCAGCATTCATGATTTGCCCCGATTGGCAATATCCACATTGAACGACATCTTCTTGTACCCAATGTTCTTGCAGTTTTTGTACTGTTTTGTCTTTGGTAGTTTCAATAGTTGTTATTTTTGCATCTTTTATTGTATTAAAAGGTGTGACACAACTTCTTGTTGCAACACCATCTACGAGTACTGTACATGCCCCACATTCTCCAACACCACAGCCAAACTTTGTACCTGTTAGATTTAAATGATCTCTTAAAACCCAAAGCAGTGGAGTCTCTGGATTAATAGTTAAATCATAATTTTTTTCATCAATAGTTACTTTTATAGACATTTTATTTCCTT
>JAGXFN010000008.1 GCA_024637195.1 Arcobacter sp. | reverse complement strand
TAGGTATCGTCCGCTTTGACGTCAAATACCCATTCCATTGTCATCTGCGCCCAGAGGATGTAACCCGCGCTGTTGTGCTGAACCCCTTTTGGTTTGCCCGTCGAGCCTGAAGTGTAGAGCAAAAAGAGCGGGTCTTCGGACTCCATCACTTCAGCTGCACACTTGCTGGACTCGTGATCGACCATCTCATTGTAGGAGTAGTCGCGTCCGGCTACCCAGGTGACATCTTCATGATTGCGTTGAACGACACAGACCTTCTCGACACAGGTATCGCCGCTAAGAGCATCGTCGACAACCGGTTTGAGCATATAGGGTTTGCCCTTGCGGTAAGCACCGTCGGCCGTGATAACGACTTTTGCCTGCGCATCCTCGATGCGGTCGCGAAGCGCTTCGGCAGAGAAACCGCCAAACACGATGGAGTGGATCGCTCCTAAACGTGCGCAGGCCAGCATCGCAAAAGCGGCTTCGGGGATCATCGGCATATAGATAACAACACGATCACCTTTTTTGACGCCGAACTTGTTTTTAAGCAGGTTGGCGAACTTGTTGACACGATAATGCAGCTCAAGATAGGTGATCATTTCCTTGTCGCCGTTGTCGCCCTCGAAGATGATGGCTACCTTGTTCTTCTGAGTGTCAAGATGTCGGTCGATACACTGCTCAGAAACATTTAGCTGGCCGCCTTCAAACCAGGAGTAAAAAGGAGCATTAGACTCGTCAAGCACCTTTGTAAAAGGCTTCGTCCAGGTGATCTTCTCTTTTGCGTAGTCTCCCCAAAACCCCTCATAATCCTCTTCGGCTTTTTTTGTAAGCGCATAATACTCATCCATGCTTTTAATACGTGCTGTTTTAGCAAATTCCGGATTGGGCTGGAAGATCGGTTTTTTAACTGTTTCGCTCATTTTAATTCCTGTGAATAATGTTAAAGGGCGGCTATATAAATACAAATAGGTTTCTATGGCCGCCCAAAGATGCGCAATAATAGCTTAGTGCATTTGTAGTTACTATTAATTGTATCGATAAAAAAACAGTTTTAGGTTCAATTAAGTTTTATTGACTAATTTGCAACATTGCCGGCCACGTTTAGCGCATCCCAGGATTTTGAAAATGGCGGTGCGTAACAGAAGTCCATCATGCCCAGATCATTCGTGCTCATCTTTGCTGCTATTGCTATTGCAATGACATCTATGCGCAGGGCAGCGCCATTTTTGCCCAGCGTCTGTCCGCCGAGAATGGTCTTGTCTTTGGCATCATAGATCAGCTTGATGTAGATATCATGCTGTTTGGGATAGTAGTCGCTCTGGTTTTTGTCTTTTATGAAGACGGTTTTGTATGCAAGCCCAAGTGCTATAGCATCCTCTTCGAGCAAGCCTGTCGTCGCCGCTTCAAGATCCATGACCTTCACACAGGCCGAACCCAGCGAACCCGGATAGAGCGCATCTCCGCCAGTCATATTCTCGCCGACTACCTTTCCGAGTTTGTTTGCTCCGGTGGCAAGGGGAAGGTAGACGTTCTGCTTTTTGACGATGTGCGGCACGGTGGCACAGTCTCCCGCGGCGTAGATGTCCTTGATATTTGTCTCGCCTTTGTGGTTGACGATGACCGCCCCGTTGGGGAGCATCTCGATGCCGCTGTCTTGCAAGAAGGAGGTGTTGGGCTCGAAGCCTGTCGCTATGATGACCAGATCGGTGCTATAACTGCCCTTGTCCGTGACGACGGTTTCGACACTTTTCTCTCCTGTAAATTTTAAGACTGACTCATTAAGGATAAGCTCAACACCATGTTTCAAGAGCTCTTCTTGCATTATGTCGGTGATCCTGACATCAAATACACCATTGAAAATACGTTCGCTTCTTTGGATAAGGCGAACATTTTTGCCCAGTTTTTTAATCGCTTCGATGACCTCTACGCCGATAAAACCCCCACCTATCACGGTGACATCTTTTACTTGCGATGACATGGCGGCAGCTTTTAGCCCAATGCCGTCTTCCATCTTGGTGAGTTTAAAGATATTTTTAAGTTTTATGTTTTCAAAAGGAGGCATAACGGCATTGGCTCCGGTGGCGATCATGAGTCTGTCGTATTGTTCTTGAAAAATCTCGTCTGTTTGCAGGTTTTTGATCTGCAGTGTGCGCTGTGACGGGTCGATACTGAGCACCTGATGTTGTGTAAAAACAAAGACACCGTTCTCTTGGGCCTGCTCTATGGTACGCGCGATCATTGTGGAGGGTTCGTTAAAGAAGCCGCCGACAAAATAGGGAAGACCGCAGGCACCAAAAGAGATGTGTTCACTCATCTCATAGACAGTGACCGAGCCCTCTTTTAACATACGCTGTGCCTTTGCTGCCGCGCTCATACCTGCGGCACTACCGCCTATACTGATTATTTTCATACCGTCCTCTTATCAATTGGTGTGAGAACATTGTAGCAATTTTTCAAGACAGTTAGTGCAAATCAGTATCGACTGCATCAAACAGACACAAAGACACCCTGGCATAAATAAAGTCTATTTCTTTTTACCTCTGGTTGAAAAGCTCATAAAGTTTGATATTTTAGTATATATTTTGCCAGAATAAGAATCTATATTAAGCACAATATCTACAACGACAATACCAACTAGAACAATAATTCCAACACTTACATATATCCAATTTATTTCCATAATAAACCCCTTAAAATATTTTGTAATCATTTATAACATAATATTTTATGAAATGTCAATACTGATTTTCATGAATCGCACAGACAACGGATACACAACAATCTTAAAGAAGCACTCCTTGATACATGGTTTAAATAAAATATATACAGTTTGATTAAATTAATTATTTAAGTAAATTGTTCTATCACGTTAGTTACCATGATATTTGTTACCAGATATACTAGACAAAAATAGCATAAAAGGAGAGTGTCATGGGTATGAAACAAAATTACGAGAAGAAACTGCAGGCGCAGCTAGACGAATGGGCTGCGGAAATAGACAAGCTTAAGGCAAAAGCAAAGAATGCAAGTGCTGATGTACAAATTGAATACAACGAGCAGGTCAATGAACTGCAAAAGAAACAAAAAGAAGCCAATGAAAAACTTACAGAGCTAAAACAATCCAGCGAAGATACCTGGGAAGAGCTCAAAGAAGATATGGACAGTACATGGGACTCTCTTGAGAAAAAACTCAAGTCGGTTACTGCCAAGTTTAAATAGGCCCGCTGCTGTTCATTTGGCCTTTTTGGCCTAAACAGAAAACAGATCCAACAAAACAAAGGAGAAAAAATGAAGTCAAAAAAAAATGCGTATAGTCTTGTTCCGTACATCATCTTTATGCTATTAGCCGGTGTACCGACATGTTATGCCCAGTCCTCAAGCGATGAAACTACGGCAAAAGAAGTTAAACAAGAGATGAATGACTTGCTCAATACTCTTAAATCCTATACCGCTGAGCAGCGAGACGAAGCAGTTAAGATAACGCAAAAGACTTTGGATAAACTAGACAAGCAAATCGAATCACTAGAGTCACGCATTGATAAAAACTGGGAATCAATGACAAAAACAGCCCGTGCAGAAACTCGCGCCAATATGAAAGCCTTGCGTAAGCAGCGTACAAAAGTGGCTGAATGGTACGGCAGCATGAAAAGCAGTTCCGCTAGCGCCTGGGAAGAAATGAAAAAAGGTTTTTCTGATGCGTACAGAACACTAGAAAAAGCCTGGGAAAAATCCGAAAAAGAGTTTGATTCTGGCAAATAGAACTCCCTCATAAAGAAGCCCACAAGCCCTCTTGACTCCCATCCTCACAGATGGGAATTTCTGCAGCATAACAAACAAACAACAACTTCATAAACTCTTTTTACCTGCATCTTAAACCAGATAGAGAGATGCCCTTAAGAAAGATTGATTATAATTTCGCAAATCTATATCTATAATAGGAATTGACAATGTCTTTAAAAACATATAACTACTCAGCGGAAGAAATGGCTTCGTTTCAGTGGGCTAAGATGACAACATCCAAGGGCGTTATCTGGTTGAAACTTTATGGTGACGAGACACCAAATACCGTAGCGAACTTTGCGACTCTGGCCAATGACGGTTTTTATAACAACCTTAATTTTCACCGTGTTATCCCGGGTTTTATGGCGCAGGGCGGTTGTCCTAGCGGCCGTGGCACTGGCGGACCGGGCTGGGCTATCGCCTGTGAGGCATCATTGAACACGCACAAACATGTCAAAGGGACACTCTCTATGGCACATGCGGGACCGGACACAGGCGGCAGCCAGTTCTTCATCTGTTTCGGCCCGACACCTCACCTTGACGGCGTTCATACTGTTTTTGGCGGTATTGAGCAGGACGACGAAGCGTCTATGGCGGTGCTTGATTCGCTTCAGATGCAAGACGCTATCGAATCGGTTGAGATCCTGGCAGAGCGCTAGTGTACTGTGAGGCTTCGGCCTCATCTTTTAAAAGGCTTTAATGTGTTAGTTCATATCTGCTGTTCGGTAGACTCCCATTTCTTTTTAGAAAAACTCCAAGCTGACTTTCCTGAAGAAAAACTCACCGGCTTTTTTTACGATCCCAATATTCATCCCTACTCTGAGTACCAGCTGCGCTATTTGGATGTTCAAAGAAGCTGTAAAAAATTGGGCATTGAGCTGCTTGAAGGCGAGTATGACTTTGAGACATGGATGCAACTGGTGCGCGGACTTGAGAAAGAGCCTGAAAAAGGGAAACGCTGCGAGGTCTGTTTTGACCGGCGTTTTGAGGTCTCTGCGCTAAAAGCGCTTGAGATGGGCGAAAAAAAGATCACGACGACCCTTCTTGTCTCTCCCTTGAAATCACAAGAGCAGCTCAAGCGCATCGGGGATGCCTTTTTTGAAAAAAACGGAGTCGAGTTTATCGCTGTGGACTACCGCTCAGGCGGAGGAAGTCAGGACCAGAGCCGCGTAAGCAAAGAGGAACAGCTTTACCGTCAGGACTATTGCGGCTGTATCTATGGGCTGAGTATGCAGCGCGATCAGCAGGAGAAACTGATGGACGAGATGTTTTCTCCAATAGGAGCTCAGGTCCTTCCTGCCTCAATCGAAGAGAGGCTGGAGCTTTATGCGCGTCGTATGGAGTATGAAGAAGAGGGCCGAGCGTATCAGCTGGTACGGGAGAAGTTTTTAAACTACCGCCAATACAGCTGTCGTGTCACGCTGGATAAAATGAGCGTTGACGCGTATGCGCTGATCTATTCGACCTTGCCGCGTAAAAAAGTCAACGGACGCATAGAACAGAGTCTCAACAACATCTATTTTTTGAACCGCGAAGAGGTGAAGTTTATCACCTTGGAACAGTTTAACACCTTGGCAAAGAGCAGTTTCAAAAGCGTCAGGGAGATGATATTTTCTCCGCTACAGGTTGAGCGCGAGATACTTCTGCGTCAAGAGCTTTGCCGTTCTGCTTACGATCTGAGTCCAATTTTTGTTGTGGATGAGCTCCGCGAGGGAAAAATAGACATTCATCTCGATGCAGTGACCTATGAAGACAGTCGCGAATATCTTCTTTTGAAGCACGAATAAGGCGCCCATAATGTTCAATTAACAAAATATGCGTTAAAATAGCCAAATTTTATAAAAAGGCTTTAGCGCTTATGATGGATGTTGTAGAAATTCAAAAAATATTACCTCATAGATACCCTTTCTTATTGATTGACCGTGTTACGCAGATTGATGATAATCAAAAACTTTTAGGTTTTAAAAATGTCACTATTGGTGAGCAGGTGTTTCAAGGACACTTTCCGGGACATCCTATCTATCCGGGTGTTATGATCTTGGAGGGTATGGCGCAGGCAGGCGGTATTTTAGCTTTCAAGAGTATGAACATGACCGAGGCGCAGGCCGCTGAAAAAGTTGTCTACTTTATGAGCATAGACAAGGCAAAATTCCGCTCCCCGGTACGTCCAGGCGACCGTTTGGAGTATGAGATCTCTGTGATCAAAAACAAGGGTGCTATCTGGGTACTTCACGGCAAGGCATTTGTGGACGGAAACCTTGTTTCTGAAGCAGAGCTAAAAGCTATGGTAGTAGATAAGTAAGGAGGGGTAATGAGTATGATTTCTCCACTGGCCATCGTAGAAGAGGGCGCTCGTATTGCTGAGAATGTCTCTATAGCACCCTACGCCTTTGTCTCTTCACAGGCGACAATAGGCGAGGGTACGACGGTTGCCCAAGGTGCCTGCATCTACGGGAAGACGACTATCGGCAAAAACAACAGAATCTTTTCTCACGCAGTTGTCGGTTCTATCCCGCAAGATCTTAAGTATAACGGGGAAGAAGTGGAGTTGATCATCGGAGACGGCAACACTATCCGAGAGTTCACTCTTCTTAACCCCGGAACAGTCGGCGGTGGCTCCAAAACAGTCATCGGCAGCCACAATCTTCTGATGGGATATGTGCATGTCGGACACGACTGCATCATCGGAAGCCACTGCATCTTTGCCAATGCAGCAACGATAGCGGGCCATGTAGAGATTGGAGATCATGTCGTTGTCGGCGGTATGACACCTGTGCATCAGTTCGTCAAAATCGGCAACTATGCTATGGTGGCCGGCGCTTCTGCACTTTCGCAAGACGTTCCTCCCTTTTGTATGGTCGAGGGCAACCGTGCAAGTCTTCGCGGCTTGAACCTGACAGGACTTCGCCGTAAACTGGCACGCAGCGACATCGATCAGCTCAAGACGGCCTATAAGGAACTCTTTGAAAAAGGACGCCCGCTAAAAGAGACCGCACAGGAACTTCTTGATGCGAGCGAAAATGAATATGTCAAAGCCTTATGCGACTTTGCAATTCAAACCAAACGTGGTATAGCGTATGAAAGGAAAAATAGTGATTCATAGAAACTGCAGCTTTTGTGAAGCGATCGAGACAGAAGAGAACCCTCTGATAGCCGGAAACGGCGTCTATATATGCAAGAACTGTGTGATTTCAGCTTACCGCATTATGTTCGGAGATGATGCCTCGGGTGAAGACAAAAACAAACTGAAGCCTCAAATGGATGTCGAACTGATGACACCTAAGCAGATGAATGCTTTCTTAGGCGAGTATGTCATCGGTCAGGAAAATGCACGTAAGCTTCTCTCTGTTGCCGTGTACAACCATTACAAACGCATCTTTAAACAACACGAGATCGAAGATGATGATACAGACATCGCTAAATCAAACATTTTACTGATCGGACCGACCGGTTCAGGCAAAACACTGATGGCGCAGACGATAGCGCGTGTTTTGAATGTTCCTTTGGCTATCGCAGATGCAACGAGTCTGACAGAAGCGGGCTACGTCGGCGAAGATGTCGAAAATATTTTGACCCGTCTGCTTCAGGCGGCCGACGGCGATGTCGAGCGCGCGGAGCAGGGAATCTTGTTTATTGACGAGATTGACAAGATAGCACGAATGAGCGAAAACCGCTCCATTACGCGTGATGTCTCGGGCGAGGGCGTTCAGCAGGCACTGTTGAAGATCATCGAAGGTTCACAGGTAAACATCCCGCCAAAAGGCGGACGAAAGCATCCTAACCAGGAATTTATCTCTATTGACACCTCAGGGATCTTGTTTATCTGCGGCGGTGCTTTTGACGGTATGAAAGATATTTTAAAGCGCAAGCAAGGACAAAATGTTCTTGGTTTCGGACATGAGAAGAAGTCCAAAAATGAGCAGGAGCCGACCTACGATATGGTCGAGCCTGATGATCTTGTTCAGTACGGTCTTATCCCTGAACTGATCGGGCGTTTACCAATTATTGCTACACTTAGCGAGATTGAAGAGGAGGCGATGGTCAAGATTTTGACAGAGCCTAAAAACTCGTTGGTACGTCAATACAAGAAGCTCTTTGCGATTGATGATGTTGAGCTTAACTTTGAAGAAGACGCCCTTCGCGCCATCGGAAAAAAAGCTATCGCACGTAAAACAGGCGCACGCGGTCTTCGCTCGATCTTGGAAGAGATGATGATCGATGTTATGTATGAGCTTCCCGAGTATGCGGGTTATGAGGTCATCATTACAAAAGAGATGGTAGAAGAGGGCGAAAAACCTGTCTATATCAAAAAGAACAAGAAAAAAACAGCATAAAATTTACAGGATGAGACATGATTTTTAACAAGTTTATTGGACTTTTTTCAAGCGACCTTTCTATTGACTTAGGAACAGCAAATACATTGGTGATCGCAAAAGGAAAGGGCATCATTATCAATGAGCCTTCTGTTGTTGCGGTGAAAACGGATCGTTATGGACATCAAAAGGTGCTGGCTGTCGGACGCGAGGCAAAAGAGATGGTCGGAAAGACTCCGGGCAACATTAAGGCTATTCGTCCGATGAAAGACGGGGTCATCGCTGACTTTGATATGACGGAAAAGATGATTCGAAAATTTATTCAAAAAGCACACGGACGTACATCGCTTATCAGCCCTCGTATAATTATCTGTGTGCCTTACGGATTGACCCAGGTCGAGCGTAAAGCTGTCCGCGAATCTGCACTTTCAGCGGGCGCGCGTGAGGTCTTTTTGATAGAAGAGCCGATGGCAGCCGCTATCGGCGCGGGTATCGACATCCGCGAGCCTAAGGGTAATCTCGTTGTTGATATCGGCGGAGGAACTACCGAGATCGGTGTTGTATCGCTTGGCGGACTTGTTCTTTCAAAGTCGATCCGCGTGGCGGGAGACAAGATCGATCAGGCTATCATCGATTATGTCAAGCGCAAATACAACCTGCTCATCGGTGAACGTTCGGCAGAAGAGATCAAGATCACAATCGGTACGGCGATGCCTCTGGACAAAGAGCTCTCTATGATCGTCAATGGCCGCGACCAGGTCGAAGGATTACTCAGTTCTATCGAACTGACCAGTGAAGATGCCCGCGAAGCGATGCGTGATCCTCTCCGAGAGATCGGCGAAGCTTTACGCAATGTCTTGGAAGTGATGCCTCCGGATCTTGCCGGTGACATTGTCAACCACGGGATTATCTTGACCGGGGGCGGGGCATTGATCCGTCAGCTCGACAAGTACCTCTCTGAACTGATTAGGATTCCTGTATACGTGGCAGACGAGCCGCTTTTAGCAGTTGCAAAAGGAACAGGACGCGCACTTGAAGAGATAGATCTTCTTCAGGAACTCTTCGAGCATGAATAAAGAGCTGGTTGGCTTTTTATTTGTTGCTTTCGCCGTCTTAATAGGCGTACTACAATTTACAAACTGGATACAAGGCCCATTTGTCGGAGCACTAAACGGGGCAAAAAGTTTTTATTATGAAACAATAGACAACGTTAATTCCACGATCGATGAGCACTTCAACCAGCAAATTACTATCCAAAAACTTAAAGAAAAAAATAAAAAACTCGAAAACAGCAATCTACTCTTGCAGGAGTTTGCAATCGAACTCAATCAGATGTTTGAACAGCACCAGTCTAGCCTGACGATCTCGCCCAAGGTCCAGCTGGTCAAGACACTCTCATATGCAAAGTTTGGCGACATCAATCGCGTCTGGCTGGATATGAAAGATTACAACACCTCAAAGATCTACGGACTGGTCAGCAAAGGCTACTCTGCCGGTATTGTGACCTTTAAACATGGACAGCCTATGGCCTTGTTGAACTCTGATTATAAGTGTTCTTATGCTGTCTATATCGGCAAAAAAAGAGCACCCGGGATCGTCCACGGAAAGAACACAAAAGAGATGGTCGTGGAGTTTATTCCCAACTGGATAGAGATTTCTGTCGGCGATGAAGTCTTCACCAGCGGTTTGGACAATCTTTTTTTTAACGGACTCAAAGTCGGCCGCGTGATCGAAGTGACGCAGTCGCAGGGATTTCAAAATGCGCGGATTAAACCCTATTTTGATGTCACGCAGCCTGGCTATTTCCAAGTGATTATGAAGCGCTTTTAGATAAAAGCGCTTCATTCTTTATTTTGCCATCTCTCTACTTTAGACCCTTTTTGCCATAAAAATAAGACTTCAAAAGAAATCTCATCAAAATACATTTTTTGCGCTAAAAACTCATCCCTTTTTAAGGGCTCAAGCGCTATAATCTGCAAATTTTTATCCAAGAAATATTCATCACGTTAAAGGGTCGCAATGCCAAAAAGAGACGATATAAAAACCATTTTACTGATTGGTTCAGGACCGATAGTTATTGGACAAGCCTGTGAGTTTGACTACTCAGGAACACAAGCGGTCAAGACGCTTAAAGAGCTTGGATATCGTGTTATCTTGATCAACTCTAATCCTGCAACAATTATGACTGACCCGGAGTTTGCAGATCGGACTTATGTTGAGCCGATCACTCCGGAAATCATCGCAGAGATCATCAAAAAAGAGAAGGTTGATGCGATACTTCCGACTATGGGCGGACAAACTGCTCTGAATGCGGCAATGAAGATGCACGAGAGAGGGATGCTTGAGGGGATAGAGTTCTTGGGCGCAAACCCAGAAGCGATCAAAAAAGGCGAAGACAGACAGGCTTTCAAGGAAGCTATGATCAAAATCGGCATGGACTTGCCAAACTCTTGTTACGCCTACAACATGGACGATGCTATAGCTGCGGCAGATCAGATAGGCTTTCCTATTATCATTCGTGCTTCTTATACACTCGCCGGAGGCGGATCGGGAATAGCCTATAATATCGACGAGTACAAGATACTGGCACAACGTGGACTGGATGCAAGTCCGATCACGGAGATACTGGTCGAAGAATCTTTGCTGGGCTGGAAAGAGTACGAGATGGAGGTCATCCGCGACAAGGCGGACAACTGCATTATTGTCTGTTCTATCGAGAATTTCGACCCTATGGGCGTGCATACAGGCGATTCCATCACGGTAGCCCCTGCCTTGACGCTGACGGACAAAGAGTATCAGCGTATGCGTGATGCCTCTTTTGATATTTTGCGCGAGATCGGTGTTGATACAGGTGGATCTAATGTACAGTTTTCGATTGATCCTGCAACAGGGCGTATGATCGTTATCGAGATGAATCCGCGTGTTTCGCGCTCATCTGCATTGGCTTCTAAGGCGACAGGCTATCCGATTGCAAAGGTCGCAACACTCTTGGCCGTAGGGTATACGCTCGATGAGATCACCAACGATATTACGGGTACACCGGCCTCGTTTGAGCCGGTAATCGACTATGTGGTGACGAAAGTTCCCCGCTTTACCTTTGAAAAGTTCCCTGAAGCAGAGAGCACACTGACGACGAGCATGAAGTCTGTCGGCGAAGCGATGGCAATCGGCCGTACCTTCAAAGAGTCATTCCAAAAAGCACTCTGTTCGCTTGAAACAGGCTTGAGCGGGTTTGACACTATGGCGGGAGATATGGATTTTATCAAGCATGAGATCCGCCGTCCCAATGCAGAGCGCATGCTCTATGTGGCAGAAGGTTTCCGACGTGGGCTAAGCCATGAGGAGCTTTTTGAACTTTGTAAGATCGATCCGTGGTTTTTATACCAGATAGAAGAGATCGTCTCTTTTGAAAAGACGATTACGATTAATCTTTTGAGCGATGAAAAACGTTTTAGACTGGCTAAAACCTATGGTTTTTCTGATAAGAAGATTGCCCAGCATGTCAAGATCAACTCAAATGTCGACAAAAGCGAAAATGATGTTTATGATGCGCGAAAAGCTCTGGGTATCCGTTTTGAATACAATGAGGTCGATACCTGTTCGGCCGAGTTTGAGGCCTTGACACCTTATCTCTACTCTACCATCAACATCTCAAAACTTCCTGATCAAGGCAACCGTGTTGACGAGTCAAAGCGCAAGGTGATGATCCTTGGCGGCGGCCCAAACCGCATCGGACAGGGCATCGAGTTTGACTACTGCTGTGTTCATGCGGCCTTTGCACTAAAAGAGATGGGCATAGAGACGATTATGTATAACTGCAATCCCGAGACAGTTTCAACGGATTATGACACCTCGGATGTGCTCTATTTTGAACCGATCGATTTTGAACATGTACGCGAGGTCATCGAGTATGAGAAGCCAAACGGTATCATTGTGCACTTTGGCGGACAAACACCGCTAAAGCTTGCCAATGCACTCACCGCCATCGGCGCACAGATCGCAGGAACACCGGCCAAGGTGATCGACCTGGCTGAAGACAGAGAGAAATTCTCGGCCTTTGTCACTGAGAACAACCTCAAGCAGCCCCAAAACGGTATTGCAACGACAAAAGAACAGGCGATTGCAGTCGGAAACGATCTGGGCTACCCTGTCCTTGTACGTCCATCATTTGTTCTTGGCGGGCGCGCTATGCGCATTGTCTATAACGAAAATGAGCTGCGAAAATATATGGACGAAGCCGTTTCGGTCAGCAATGATGCCCCTGTTCTTGTCGATAAATTCCTTGACCAGGCGATAGAGCTTGATGTCGATGCGATCTGTGACGGAAAAGATGTCTACATCGGTTCGGTGATGCAGCACATCGAAGAAGCCGGGATCCACTCGGGGGATTCAGCCTGTTCACTTCCTTCGGTAAGTCTGAGCGACGAGCTTAAGGCTGAAGTAGAGCAGCAGACAAAGAAGATCGCTCTGAACTTGGGCGTTGTCGGTCTGATGAACATTCAGTATGCGATCTACCAAAACGAGGTCTACCTGATCGAGGTCAATCCTCGCGCGTCGCGCACGGTTCCTTTTGTCTCCAAGGCAACGGGCATGCCTTTGGCCAAAGTCGCGACGCGTGTTATGGTGGGCGATACCTTGCGCAATGCATTGAGCTACTATGACAACTACAATATTGTCATAGAGGAGAACGGCCTTTTGAAGCCGCGTCTGAAAGATCATGTTGCGCTTAAAGAGGCGGTTTTTCCTTTCAACAAACTCTACGGAGCGGACTTGGTGCTCAGTCCTGAGATGAAGTCTACGGGCGAAGTCATGGGGATAAGCAAAAACTTCGGTATCTCCTTCGCGAAATCTCAGATGGCAGCAGGGAACAATATCCCGACAGAGGGAAAATGTTTCCTCTCCTTTATCGATATGGACAAAAAACATGCAGCAGAGATCGCCAAAGGCCTAAGCGACAATGGCATCAAGCTGATCGCAACCCGGGGAACAGCAGCGGTCATCACTGCCGCAGGCATTGCGTGCGAAACGGTTCTAAAGATCTCAGAAGGGCGTCCGAATATCGAAGATGTGATGAAGAACGGCGATATTGCTATGGCCATCAACACCTCCGACAACAAGACTGCCAAAGATGATGCGGTCAAGATCCGCCAGATCGTCTTGCGTATGAGCATGCCTTACTTTACGACACTCTCTGCTGCGCGTGCAGTAATAGATGCACTTGCACAGATGAAAAATGAGAACTGGAATGAACCGGTTGCCTTACAAGACTACCTTGCAGAATAAGCTCTGGCTGGTTCAGACCGATACTACTGTCGGTTTTCTTTCTCAAAATGCCGCTCATTTGGCCCAGGTCAAAGAGCGCGCTGCAAATAAACCATTTGTTCTCGTCACTGCCTCGTTTAAAACCCTAAAAACCCTTTGCCGCGTTCCTAAGATACATAAGCGTCAGGTCAGACGTTCAAAAAAGACGAGTTTTGCCTATGCAAACGGCAGGGCGGTACGCGTTGTGAAAGACGCACGCCATGCCAAGTTCATCCGGCCTTTCGCGTGGTTTTACTCGACCTCGGCCAACGAAAAAGCCTTGGCCTACAACGAAGCTTTTGCCTTTGCAAAAAGTGATATAATAGTCGAAGCGGCAGAAGGGCTATACGAGGGCGAAGCATCTCGCATTTACCGTCTTGGACGTTCAGCAAAAAAAAGGATGCGATAATGATAACTAAAATAATCACAGCATTTGTTACCGGAGTGTTTTTTACCTTCTTCTTAGACTTTTTTTTCATTCTCGGACTCTTTTTGAACTATATAAAAGCCCAGGATATCGACATCTATTACAATGTGCTCTTTGCCGATCACCAAAACTTTTTTGTCTTTTTCATACTGGCATCCTTGCTGGGGTATCTCTTCATCTTTTTTAAAAATAACAAGATCACAGTGCTTGTATTTTTTGCGGCCTTGGTTTTGGTGAACCTGACGCAGATACCCTCTATAGGAAAGAGTGTTGGTGAAATGCTTTTTTCCAAAGAAAACCAGATCATCACTTCGGGCAAACAGACCTTTATAGGTACACTTGTGTATGAGGGACGCAATAAGATTTGGTTCAAAGATGATGAGCTTCAAAAGATAATTATAATTCAAAAGGACAGTATTAATGAATAAAATCAACGAATATAAAAGTGAGGTAAGACATGCCCAATCGTAGTAAGTTTCAAACAATAGCCTCTGCCATCGCATTAGGAAGCATGAGTCTTGTCGTGATGAATGCACTCAGCGGATGTACGCAACAGCAGCAGGAGCCGAAAAACCGTTTTTTGATCATTGAACAGGGCGTGAACGGAAAATACAGTGTGATAGAAGAAGTGCCGACAGATGGCCCTTCGCGTGCGATTGTTCGCGAGCGTGATGAAAACGGTCTGATGAAAGAACGACTGATGAGCGAAGAAGAGATGCGTGTTTTGGCGCAGCAAGAGTATAAGAATGTGCAGCAGGGCACTTCAGAAGCTACACAAAGCCATGGAGGCGAAGGAATGGGTCTGGGAGGAACTATTTTAGCAGTCGCTGCAGGCTCTCTTCTTGGAAATATGATCGCCAATCAACTGATGGGAAACAAAAACTTTTCTCAAAATGCAAACCGCGTGAACAAGTCTGCCTATCATGCCCAGAGAAAAGCAAGCGCGGCAGGAAGCTCTAAAAAGAGTTTCTTCGGGAACTCTCAAAGATCGGGCTCTTCGGGAACGACCTCAAGTTACGCAGGATGATCTCAACCCTCAAGGTCAATCCGATCGACAGCGCTACCTTGGAGCAGATCGGTTTCAGCTGGCATACCGACGCAGACGGGAGTAAATACGTAGCCGACGAGCTGGTTGGGATCACTCCGGCAGAGGCAGAAGCCTACTATAGCGCAGCAAACACTCTGTATGATATGTATACGCAGGCAGCCGAGCATGTCATCGAAAACGATCTCTTCTTTGAGCTTGGCATCCCTTTTAACCTCATAGAACTGATCAAAAAAAGCTGGGAAAACGATGTGCATTGGCACCTTTACGGGCGCTTTGACCTCGCCGGAGGGATCGACGGCAAGCCGATCAAGCTGATAGAGTTCAACGCGGATACCCCTACAGGCCTTTTTGAGACGGCAGTGGTACAGTGGGCCATACTCAAAGCCAACGCAATGGATGAAGAGAAGCAGTTCAATACGGTCTACGAGTCGATAAGTGAAAACTTCAAACGCCTCATCACCCTCTTTGAAGAGACGGACAGGTTTGAAGAGCTTTATCAGGGGTGGCGTATTCTCTTCTCCTGTGTTGAAGGCAATGACGAGGAAGAAGTCACGACCAAATTGCTTCAGCGAATGGCCGACGATGCGGGCTTTATTACAGGATTTTCATTCTTGCAGGAGGTGCAGTTTGATGAAGAGAGCATCTGTGATAAAGAAAATCAGGAGTATGAGTACTGGTTTAAACTCTTTCCATGGGAAGATATTTCTATAGAAGAGGGAGGACTGGCGCTTGAGCTTAACACGATCATTGAAAAGCAGGCCGCCATCGTTCTCAATCCAGCCTATACGCTTCTGTTTCAGAGTAAGGCGATGATGAAGATACTCTGCGATCTTTTTCCGGATTCGCCCTATCTGTTGCAGACCGCGTATTCGCCTTTGAAAGATATGGCCTACGTCGAAAAGAAAGTCTTCGGACGGGAGGGGGCAAACACGAAGTTTGTCAATGCAGACGGCTCTATAGCGGCGCAAAATGAGGGAGAATACGGACACTACAAGTCCGTCTATCAAGAAGCGGTCGACTTTCCTCAAGACGCACAGGGCAACTACTACCAAGCAGGTGTCTTCTTCGCCTATGAGGCCTGCGGACTTGGCTACAGACGCGGCGGAAAGATCTTAGACAATATGAGTAAATTTGTGGGACATGTGATCCGCTGAGCCTAATAGGACCGGAACGCTATTCGTGCGAGAGCATCTCTGTGTAGGCTTGTTTTGTGGATCGCAGAAGGTCTCTGTTGGGGACCTTGCGAGAGGCGATATAGCCGTTTATCTCGCCGTTTTCATCCAGTTTCGGCACGATATTTACAATGACCCAGTAGTATTTTCCGTCTTTGCGCAGATTTTTAACATACCCTTCCCAGATCGTTCCGCTTTGAATTGTTTTCCACATTTGAGCGAAGGCATCTTTAGGCATATCCGGATGGCGAAGCATATTGTGCGGCTGTCCGATAGCCTCTTCTTTGGTGTAGCCCGTCATCTCTACAAACTTTCTGTTGACATAAGTGATAATGCCCTTTGTGTCGGTCTCAGATATCAGACTTCTTCCGTCAAACATGACTTCTTGATCGATAGGAACGGGTCGCTTCATCGCGCTCTCCTTGGGTGGAATATATGTAAATTTTACATAGTTTAACGAATATATATAAAAAAATAAATAAGTTTGACTCAAGGTTACCTCTAAAAACCCTACGGGAGGTACAAAGAAGCGGAAGATCTTTTGTGCCGCTGAGAATAAGAACTGTTTTTTAGAGGCGCTCTTAAAGTAGCTTTTTAAAGCAGATGGTATAATACGCGCAATTTATAGTAATGGTGGTCTATGTTAGCGGATGATGTAAATGCTCTTTTAAATGACAAAACACTGCTCTTGACCGAAGTCTACTTCAAACTTCAAGAGCATTTCGAAGCCAAATACGGCTCAAATACCGTTGTCTTTATGGAAATCGGAACCTTTGTCGAGGTCTATGAGGTCAACAACGAGGAGCTTCAGATCGGCAAGGCCAAAGAGATGGCCGAACTGCTCAATATCCAGCTGACGAAGAAAAACAAAAGCATCGCTGAGAACAGCACCAAGAACCCTCTGCTTGCCGGTGTCCCGACCATCTCTTTCGAGCGCTATCTCAACCGTCTTATCCAGGAACAAAAATATACCATTATCTATATCCGCCAAAAAGGCGAGCCGCCGAAGGTATCGCGCTATGTCGCACAGATCATCTCTCCGGGCACGAACTTCGACTATACGATCGGCAGCGAAGACAACTATATCGTCTCGCTTCTGGTCGACAAGCACCGCGATATCTACTCCATCGGTTACAGCGCGATCGATGTGACGACAGGCAAGACCTTCTTGTACGAGGCCCACGGTACGAGCGAGGATCAGAACTTTGCGCTTGATGAGATCTTCAACCTGCTCAATGTCTACAAGACCTCTGAAGTCGTGCTGACATTTTTGGAAGGGGTGGATGACCAAAAACAGATACTGCGTTACCTCGAAGTCGACGAACACTATACCTATAGCGTGAATAACCAGCGCCCCAGGATCGACTACCAAAACGAGCTTTTCAAACGGGTTTACCAGATACAGTCACTGCTTTCTCCCATAGAGCATCTTGATCTTGAACGCACGCCGATGATCTCTGAAGCTTTGGCGATACTGGTACATTTTGTCATCGAACACGACTTCCATATCATTCAGAAACTCTCCCATCCTGAGCTTATCGACAACCGCCGCTATCTCTATCTGGGCAACTCCGCCTTTGAACAACTCGGCGTGATCTCAAAAGACCGAGATGAGATGAGCCTGCTGCGACTGATCGACAAGTCGGTGACCGCGATTGGCAAAAGGCTGCTCAAAGAGCGTCTTTTAAACCCGATTATGGAAGAGGAGGAGCTGAACCGCCGCTTCAACCTTGTCGAAAAGGTGATGAGCCATACCCGCTTGCTCGAAGCTGATCTGCGCAATATCTATGATCTTGAGAGACTCTCTCGCCGCATCAGTCTGGGCAAGCTTCACCCCTTCGAGATCAACTTTATCCATGACTCGCTCGGTGGGATAGCGGAGCTTTCACTCTATGTCAAAAAGCACAAGCTGGCGAAGACTCCCTTTTCGGAGCTGGAGGTTCAGAGCTTCATCAAAGAGATCGAAAAGACCTTCAACCTTGAGGTGACGCGCAAGTTTACCGTGCAGACGGTTGATGAAAACTTTTTTATGCGCGGGGTCGATGTGCACATTGACGAGCTGAGCGACGAGAACGCGAAGATGCTGCAGTCGATTTACATCATCATGGACCATATCGAACAGATGCTCAACAAAGTCGCCAGCAAGGGCGAAAACCGTCTGGTAAGCCTGGGGCAGTTGGACAAAGAGGGCTATTTCATCACGCTTTCAAAAAACCGCTATAGCATGATTGAGTCGGAGTTTCTTGGTGCAGGGCTTGAACTTGAGGGGAAATTTCTGCCCTTCAAAGAGTTCTCTGTCAAAAAACTGACCAACAGTGTCAAGATCACCTCTGAGCTTATCGATACGCTCTCGGACAAGATCATGCGCAACCGCGTGAAAGTCGTCGCCCTTGCCAAAGAGAAGTTCGTCGAGAAGCAGCATCAGCTTGAGCGCCGCTATACCCTGCTTTTTGAGCGGATGATCCATTACATTGCGGACATTGATGTGGCAGTTTCCACGGCAAAAACGGCGCAGCGCTACAATTATGCCCGTCCGACGATCGTCAACACGCATAAGGATGAGAACTTTCTGCAGGTCTTGGGTCTGCGCCATCCGCTCATTGAGGTACAAGAACATAAGGGTATTTATGTGCCAAACGATATTGTGATGGGAAACCGCGACTACATGGACATCCCTTATCCCGAGACGATCATGCTAGATCCGGCAGTACATGACGGCCATCAGATCCATGGTGTGCTGCTTTACGGGATCAACTCCAGCGGAAAGTCCTCGCTGATGAAAAGCATCGGTCTTGCCGTGATGATGGCGCAGGCCGGCTTTTTTGTACCGGCATCGGCGATGAAGTTCTCGCTCTTTGAGTCGATCTTCACCCGAATCGTCTCTCGTGACAATCTCGCCAAAGGACTCTCGACCTTTGCGGTCGAGATGCTGGAGCTGAAAAACATCTTCAACCGCGCGGGAACAAAGAGCCTTATCCTAGGAGACGAGATCTCACACGGCACGGAGACCCTTTCGGGTGTTGCTATCGTGGCATCGGCGATCATAAAGCTGGCAAAGCTCCGTTCTATCTTTTTGTTTGCGACCCACCTGCATCAGCTCTCCAATATGGATGAGATAGCCCGGCTTAAAAATGTCGTCAACCTGCATCTATCCGTCTCCTACGATGAGGAAAAAGATAAACTTCTCTATAACCGGATCCTTCAAAATGGAAGCGGAAGCAGCATCTACGGGCTTGAGTTCGCAAAATCTCTGCATATGGACAGAGAGTTTCTCGATGTGGCAAACGGTATCAGAAAACGTCTGGCAAATGAGTATGACGAGCTGGAGCTTCTGGTCAAGAAGAAAAAACGCAGTAAGTATAACAAGGAGCTTTACGTCACGAGCTGCGTGATCTGCGGAAATATTGCCGAGGACGTACACCATATCTCCCAGCAGTCTCTGGCCAACCAGGCCGGTTTTATCGGACACTTCCACCAAGACCACAAGCACAATCTTGTTCCTTTGTGCAAGGAGCACCATAACGAGATTCACAACGGAAAGATCCGTGTCAAAGGCTTTTTGATGACCTCCAAGGGCCTAGAGCTGGAATACGAAGAGCAGCTTCGAGGCTGATGGGATATATATGCCTTACCCCTTAGCCCTTGCGCTGATCTTCACATCTGTTTTTTTGCTTTATGTCGCTGTTCGGCTGCTCATATGGCTGAAGCACAGAGCTTTGCTGAAGCGTCTGAAAGAAGCCGATTTTCCGAGCAGTTATCAAGAGATCGTGCAGAATATTCCGTTTTATAGCCGTTTGAGCAGAAGCGATCAACTCATGATGCACTACTCCATACTGCGTTTTATCAATGAAAAAGAGTTTATCGGGGTGCATGGTCTTAAGATCAGCGACGAGATGCGTGTCATCATCTCTTTTTACGCCTGTCTGCTTCTGCTTCGCATGAAAACGCATGACTGCTACGGCAATCTTAAAACAGTTCTGGTCTATCCATATGAGTTTGTCAGCCATCACGGCAGAAACGAGGGAGGTATCTATACAACACAGAGCCTTACCCTGGAGGGGCAGTCGAGCAGCGACACGGTTGTCATCTCCTGGCACAGCGCAAAAAATGAGGCCTATCATATCTACGATCAAAACGTAGTGCTGCATGAGTTTGCGCATGAGCTTGATTTTATGAGCGGCGAAATAGACGGGGTGCCCCCTATGGCGCAGAGCCGCTATCGCAGATGGACAGAGGTGATGTACGGTGAATATAAAAAACTGCGAAAGAAAAGTCTAAAAAGAGGGCATCTGGGCAAGTATGCGCTTATCGGAGAGTATGCGGCGACAGATGAGGCGGAGTTCTTTGCCGTGGCGAGCGAGCGATTTTTTGAAGCACCGCAGAAACTAAAAAAAGATTTTCCTGAGCTTTACGCAGAGCTTGAAACCTTTTATCAGATGGATACAGCCTCTCTTTTTCCGCAGGAGCGTTGACCTTTTACGTGAGCGCGCTTTTTTCGCTATCATAACAGGATACGACTTCCAAGGAGATCATGATGATTGAAGAGATATGGCTTGATAGATTTTCCAAAAACAGTAAAAAGGCGGCTATTATAATGATGCTGCTCGGAGCGGCGGGTATTTTACTGCCGCAGTTTTTTACTCTGGCACTGAGTTATTTTATCGGCTGGCTGCTCCTGTTCGCTGCTTTGACACAGGCCTATACGATCTACCATTATAAACAAAACACGGTGATGACTTGGCTGCGTCCAGCGGCGAACCTGCTTATCTCTCTTGTTTTTTTGCTCAATCCCAATATCGCTATCGCTACGCTCGGTCTCCTGCTGGCATTCTACTTTTTCATGGATGCCTTTGCCAGTCTTTTTCTTGGACAGCTGTTTAGAGTGCATGGAAGCAGAGTCTGGGGTATTGTGAATGCCATATTGTCTTTTTTTCTAGGAGTGATTATCCTTGTCAACTGGCCGGTGAGTTCCGCCTTGCTGGTTGGTATATTTATAGGGATAACTCTCTTTTTTGACGGCCTGATGCTGCTCTTTTTGAGTAGAAATATAAACAAAAAATAATTTAAAACAAGCTTCCTATTTTTTTAAAACCAAATAGAAAAAATAGACTTCCCACACCGATCACACCCCCAAAATAAAAGAGGAGATCGCCAAAGGGCGTTCCCCTGAAAAAGATGCTCTGGCTTCCTTCGATGTAGTAACGAAGGGGAGAGAGATATGAGAGATACTGCAAGGCAGGATGCATGGTGTGAATCGGCGTCCAGTCACCGCTCAAGAAAATCCCCGAACTGATCGCAAAAACGCTAAAAAGCGCATAAGAGAGTCTAAGCGAACCGTCATACTGGTTTTGTGACTGGATTTGAAGCGTGGCCGAAGCTCCAGGTACTTTCATGTAGATAATAGGCCATTCAAAAAGATAAGTAGCGGAGTAGAACAGGTCCAAAGAGGGGTAGTTGGCGGATTTCTGCGCGGCGTATTGCGCGGCTGCAGAGCGGCTCATCTCTTGCGCCGTTTTGAGCTGGGGATTGGCTGTGATTAGGCTCAAAATCTCATCCAGGCTCTCCGCCTTCAGTAAAAGTGATGAGAGAAGCATAAAAAAACAATATTTTTCACGGGCTTCTCCTTTTCTGGCTTTAATTTAAATACTATATCATATTTTATAACGCTATCATATTTAAAATAGGCAGGTCTGCTTGTTTTTTTGTAAAATGGTATAATGTATGATTAAGCTTTATTGTTAAAAATAATTATTTTAAAAGGAGTTGCTATGGGCCATACAGATATTGAACAGTCGGAAAAGATCAAAGAGGCTATCCGTACATCAGACGTCTTGTCAGAAGAAGAAAAAGCAAACAGTATCAAAATCGTAGAAGAGTGGGTGATAGAAGGCAAGGCTCAAGGAATGCTGACACAAAAGCTTTTCAATGTCTCTACCGAAATGGGGTCTATTTTGGCAGAGATCGGCATAATATAATTTTTTAACGCATTTAAGACAACCTGCCGCTCTTTGTTATAGCACAGTTTAAAAAGCGGATAATATAGAAACGCCCCGCAGATTAGGCTTGGCTTGAGCTTTTCTTGATATAATTGCACAAGAAATCTAATAGTCTGATATTTAAAAGGAAAAAAAATGCACCCTATCAAAAGTGTCCTTGGCGTAAAACAACTGTTGATAATTTCGACAGCTCTGCTTATATTAAGCGGGTGTACGCAAGAGAGCCAAAATAAACTCGGCCGCGCAATACAAAATTATACGGGAACCAATGGTGTTCTGGATGTTTATGCGGGCGAAAAACTGATAAAACGTTTTATCAAGGTCGACAAGCTCACCACCGGTTCAGAAACAGGCGACACCCAAAACCGTGCCTACCGCTACGGATACGGCGTGATGGATGAAAACTTTAACCTCAAAGTCGATGATGGCGAGAAGAAGGTCTATTTTGAAGTAAGCGACTACTCTACCTCCTATGTTTTTTACGAGAACACAACAAAATAAGGGTATGCAGTGGACGTTATAACACTTTTTAAAAGTATGATCGAGCGAAAATCCGAGACCCCCGATGACGGCGGTGCCTTGGGATGGATAGCAGACTACCTCGAAGGATACACTCCGCTTGTGATCAACTGCGACGAGGTGCAAAACCTTTTCATCTACAAGAAGTTCTCCGACGGTCCCCACCTGTGTTTCGCAGGACACGTGGATGTCGTTCCCGCCGGCGATGGTTGGGACACCGATCCTTACAAGGCAGTCGAAAAAGAGGGCTATATCTACGGACGCGGTGCGCAGGACATGAAGTCAGGACTCTCTGCTTTTGTCCAGGCGGTACATGATACCAAAGCCTTCAAAGGTACGCTTTCTCTTCTGCTTACCTCGGACGAAGAGGGTCCGGCTAAAAACGGTACGCGCAAGGTCTTGGAAGTGCTCAAAGAGAAGAACCTCCTTCCTGATGCCTGTATCGTCGCCGAGCCTACCTGCGAAAAAGTCTTTGGGGACGCGATGAAGGTGGGCAGACGCGGCTCCATCAACGGAGTCATCGAAATGACAGGTAAACAGGGCCACGCCGCCTATCCTGAAAAAGCGACCAACCCAATCCATAAAATAGCCCAGGTCCTGCACAAGATGGCCGGGGTAAATCTGGACGAAGGGGACGGGTTTTTCTCTCCGAGCCAGTTCGTCATCACCGACATCCGCGCAGGGATGGAAGTGACCAATGTCACACCGGGCAAACTAAAGATGATGTTCAACGTCCGCAACTCCACCAAAACGGACCAAAAAGATATCCGTGACTTTGTGCATCTGTACTTCAAAGAGATGAACTATACGCTCGCGCTCGATCAGTCTGCCTATCCTTTCATGACCGATGTCAATACCCACATCGTTCGCACCCTCGACACCGCGATCGAAAAGGTGACCGGAGTAAAAACGAAGCACTCGACCGCAGGCGGGACCTCAGACGCGCGATTTATAGCGCCTTACGGCATAGACGTCGTTGAGTTCGGTGTACGAAACGACACCATTCACGCCCCTAACGAGCGAACTTCAGTAGAAGAGGTACAGAAACTTTATGAGGTCTTTACAGAACTGATAAGAAGTTTTTAGTGTTTCTTTACATTTTAATTAGAACGTAAGATCCTATGCGTTCTCATATGCTTATGATAGAATATCGGGCAAATAAAGAAGAAGTAAATAAATGATAAAAACCTTGATACTGCTTTTTGCGACTCTTTTTTCACTCTATGGCGCTGAGCTTGAATGGGCACAGAGTTATGAAGAGGCGATGGAAAAAGCAAGCAAGCAGAAAAAAAATGTGATGCTGCTGATTACGACGGAAACCTGCCGCTGGTGCAGGAAGCTCGAATCAACTACCTTAAAAGACGAGGACGTCGTAGCGCGTTTGAGCAGAGATTACATCGTGTTACACGTGACACGCGATGTGGATGATTATCCCTTGGCGCTTGAAACGAACGGGGTGCCGACAACGTATTTTTTGGATACAAGGGGCGAGGCGATCATTAAGCGGGTCACCGGGTATTGGAATGCGGAAGATTACCTCTCTTATTTGGATGACGTAGATTATAAACTCGGAAGGAAAACATATTGATGGAATTTGTAAAAACAGACAAGGCACCTGCAGCGATAGGGCCATATTCGCAGGCGGTTAAAGTAAACGGTATGGTCTATACCTCGGGGCAGATCGCTTTGCGTCCGGACGGCACGATGGTAGAAGATAATGTCGTACTTCAGACGAAGCAGGTCTTTGAAAACCTAAAAGCGGTACTTGAAGAAGCGGGCAGCTCTTTGGAAAAGGTGGTGAAAGTGATGGCTTTTGTAGCAGATATCAACGACTTCACTACTGTCAACGAAATTTATGCTGCGGCCTTTGGTGAGCACAAACCGGCACGCTCTTTGGTTGCGGCGAAGACCCTGCCTAAGAATGCTCTTGTGGAGATCGAAGTGATCGCTCTGTGCTAAAGAGACGACTTCTTGAGCGCTGCACCATAATTAAAGAAAACTTAAAGCAATTTCGAGTATAATTCGCGAACTTTAACTCAGGGCATCGCGAGTGTCCTGTCAAAGACTAAAAGAGTGCTTTTTGACTCTTGGTGTCGGAGAGGGTGAAACTCCTTCTCTTTACTGGCATAGGCCTGATTATCACTAATGTTACTTTTTTAATCTCCTTTGGGATGTTATAGAGTTTTGTGATGATGAGTTTAGTGCTGACACTAAGCGTTTTTAGAGAACTCTTAAAAAAAACCAAGGAAATATAATGTACGCAATTATCAAAAATGGTGGTAAACAGTACAAGGTTCAAGAGGGCGACATCCTTCTACTAGACAAAATGTCTTTAGAGCCTAAAACAGCTATCGAAATCAAAGAAGTACTTGCTGTCAATGACGGTGAACTTAAATTCGGTGCTCCGTACATTGACGGTGCTGTTGTAACTGCAGAAGTAATCAATGAAGGTCGTGACAAAAAAGTTATCACTTTCAAAAAGCGTCGTCGTAAAGACTCTAAGGTCAAACGCGGTTTCCGTCGTGACTTTACGCGTGTTCGTATCACAAAAATCGCTGCTTAATTAGCGACTAAACTTAAAAGGACTCAATTATGGCACACAAAAAAGGTCAGGGTAGTACACAGAATAATAGAGATTCTGCTGGACGTCGTTTAGGCGTGAAGAAATTTGGTGGTGAAACTGTACGTGCAGGAAATATCATCATTCGTCAACGTGGAACTAAGGTTCACCCAGGTAAGAACATGGGAATGGGCAAAGACCATACTCTTTATGCTTTGGTAGACGGTATCGTTGTATTTGAACGCTACGACAAAAAGCGCAAGCAAGTTTCAATTATCCCTGCATAATTACTCTTCCCGCTTCGGCGGGAATCTCTTCTTCTGAATCAAATCCTATTTTCAATATTTAATAGTATAATTTCGAATTGAATTCGTGTAGTCTTGAGTATTGAAAATTATGTATAAAATATAGGATTAAATTCCTACTCTAACAAGGAAAACCATGTTTATAGATCGTGTCGAAATCACCGTGTCATCTGGAAAAGGTGGACCAGGATGTGCTTCGTTCCGCCGTGAAAAGTTTGTTACACAAGGCGGTCCTGAGGGCGGTGACGGCGGTAAGGGCGGCGATGTTTGCTTCAAATGCGACAACAACACCCACACGCTTTCGCACTTCCGCGGACGCCACCATGCCAAGGCGGACAACGGCCAGCCCGGCGGGATACACAACTGTACCGGCAAGTCAGGCAAGGTCCTTTATGTCATCGTGCCTCCGGGAACTCAGGTGATCGATAAAGAGACAGGCGAGATCGTCTGCGATATGACTGAGCACGGACAAGAGTTTATGTATCTGCACGGCGGAAAGGGCGGACTAGGAAATGTCCACTTCAAATCCTCTACCAATCAGGCGCCGACTTATGCCCAGCCTGGTCTTCCAGGTGTGAGCAAAGAGGTCATCTTGGATCTTAAACTGATGGCAGATGTCGGACTTGTCGGCTTTCCTAATGTGGGAAAATCTACCTTGATATCGACAATCTCCAATGCGCGTCCAGAGATCGCGAACTATGAGTTTACAACGCTTACACCGAAACTTGGGCAGGTCAATATCGGCGATTATGACTCCTTCGTTATGGCGGATATTCCGGGTATCATTGGCGGAGCTTCAGAAGGGAAGGGGCTTGGACTTCAGTTCCTTCAGCATATAGAGCGTACGAAGACCTTGCTCTTTATGATCGATCTTGCTTCTTATCATGATATGGAATATCAGTACGACACGCTTAAAGTCGAACTGGAAAATTTCTCAGCTGTCTTGTCAACACGCTCATATGCGATCGCGCTGACAAGAAGCGATGCGATGAGTCCGGAAGAAGCAGAAGAGAAGAGCGGTGCCTTTATTAAGATGCTCGGCTTAAAAGCCTCTGCAAAGAGCAGATATGGGTTTGATGCGGACCTGCCGTTTTATGAGCAGGAGGCGGATGTGACAGGATCGTTTGACGCTACCCTTCCTTTTATCGTGGCGCCTATCTCGTCGGTGACGAACAAAAACACAAAAGCGCTTTCGCATGCACTCTTTGAACTGGTACGTCTTCATAGATGAAACGGATCGTGATTAAAGTCGGCTCTGCTGTTTTAACTGACCAAAATCGCATTGCACGAGAACGCATGCAAAACCTAGTGAATCTCATCGCCGAGCTGCGTAAAAAGTACGAAGTGATTCTGGTCTCTTCGGGGGCTGTGGCTGCTGGTTACACCGAACTCAAGCTTGACAAGAAGATACTTGCCAACAAGCAGGCTTTGGCGGCGATTGGCCAGCCTCTGCTGATGAACCGCTACAAAAAGAAGTTTGAGCAGTTTGGTGTACTGACCTCGCAGATATTGGTCACCGCGTCAAACTTCAAATCACCCGAACAGCTCAAAAGTGCCAAAGACACAATAGAGACACTTCTTTCCAATGGCGTTTTACCTATTATCAACGAGAACGATGCGACCGCAATCGAAGAGCTCGTCTTCGGCGACAACGATCAACTCTCGGCCTACGCCACGCATTATTTTGAGTGTGAGCTGTTGGTGATCTTATCTGATATTGATGCTTACTATGACAAAGATCCGCATGCTTTTGAGGATGCCGCTGTCTTAAAGATCGTACGCGAGATCGAAGAGAGCGCGCTTAGCGCCGTTGTCACACCGAATAACTCTTTTGCCACGGGCGGTATTGTGACAAAGCTCAAAGCAGCGGATTTCTTGCTCAAAAGAGATAAGATGATGTTTTTGAGTTCAGGCTTTGATCTTAGCGATGTGAAAAGCTTTTTGCTTGAAGACAGGCATCAGGGCGGAACGCTTTTCTCTTCAACCGGGTGCTAAGGCGCCGATAGAAAAAGGAAAACTGTGATAAATATCGTTTATATGGGTACGCCCGATTATGCTTCGACGATCTTGCAGACGCTGATAAGAGCTGCCGAGATCAATGTTCTCTGCGTCTTTACGCAGCCGGACAAGCCTGTGGGAAGAAAAAAGATCCTGACTTCACCTCCGGTAAAAACAGTTGCCTTTGAACACGGCATCGAGGTACATCAACCGCAAAATCTCCGCTCCGAGCAGACGCATGTGCAGATCAAAACACTCCAGCCCGATTTTATTGTGGTGGCCGCCTATGGACAGATCCTTCCAAAGGAGATACTCGACATTGCCCCCTGCATCAACCTGCATGCCTCCATTTTGCCGCAGTACAGAGGCGCGAGTCCTATCCAGCAGGCGATTTTAAACGGGGACAAAGAAACAGGTGTGACGGCGATGCTAATGGACGTCGGACTGGATACGGGAGATATTTTGAAAATATCGCGCGTTGAGATTTCTGAGACAATGATGGTTGAAGAACTTTTTGTACGTTTGACAGAGGTGGCGGCAGAATTGACAGTGGATGTGCTGAAAAACTTCAATTCCCTGACACCGCAGAAGCAAGACGATACCCAGGCCAGCCACTGCTCGAAGATCACCAAAGAAAAGGGACTGGTGCGCTTTGAAGACGCCGAGCTTCTTTACAACACCTACCGTGCCTACACGCCATGGCCGGGCGTATACCTGCAAAGTGGGCTCAAGCTCAAAAAGATGAGTCTGGAATCCAAGAGGGGAGAGCACGCTGAAGGCGAGATCTTGGAAATTTCCAAAGAGAGTGCAGGTATTGGCTGCAAAAAAGGGGCCGTGCGTATTTTTAGCGTTCAGCCGGCATCAAAAAACGAGATGGCGATACAGGCCTACCTTAACGGTAAAAGATTGCAGCGTGCAGATATACTGGTTTGACGAACTCTCTTCTACGCAGAGCTATCTCAAAGAGAAGCTTGGCAGCAAAGAGCTGGTCTCTCCGGTTGCTATAGCAGTGCATAGGCAGACACAGGGCATAGGAAGCAGGGGAAATGCATGGATTGGAATGGATGGAAATCTCTTCTTCTCATTTGCACTGAGCAGGAATGCGCTTCCTTTAGATCTTCCTTTGGAATCCAGTTCTATCTACTTCTCTTATCTTTTAAAAGAGACGCTTTGTGAGGCCGGATCTGAACTTTGGCTTAAATGGCCGAATGATTTTTACCTCAATGGCGCAAAAATTGGAGGAACGATAACTTTTTTGAAGGGCAACGACCTCTTATGCGGGATAGGGATAAATCTACTAAAATCGCCCGAAGGCTTTGCCTGCTTGGATATTACAATAGATAAAAAAGAATTATTAAACAAATTTTTTAAAAAGATAAAAATTAAGCACTCATGGAAGCATATTTTTAGTAAATACGAGGTAGAATTTTCAAGAAGTAAAAATCATAGTATTCATTATGAAGACAACAAGATTTCACTAGAGAACGCAGAACTTAATGCTGACGGCTCTTTGAACATAGATGGACAAAGGATATATAGTTTACGATGAGTGAAGTAATCGCTATAGCAAATCAAAAGGGCGGGGTTGGAAAAACAACAACTGCCGTCAATCTAGCAGCATCCTTAGCAGTCGCAGAGAAAAAAGTTCTTCTCATAGATGCTGACCCTCAGGCGAATGCAACGACCTCTTTGGGCTACCATAGAAATGACTATGAGTACAACATCTATCATGTCCTCATCGGCACAAAAAAACTTGATGATATCATCTTGAAGACAAGCCTTCCGACACTTTCGCTCGCACCCTCCAACATTGGTCTGGTCGGTGTTGAAAAAGAGTTCTATGATGCCAAAAACTCAAAAGGCCGCGAACTTATCTTAAAGCGTGCGATTGACAAAGTAGTTAAAGATTATGATTATATCATCATCGATTCGCCGCCGGCTTTGGGACCGATGACGATCAATGCGCTCTCAGCAGCAAACTCTGTCATCATTCCTATCCAGTGCGAGTTCTTTGCCCTAGAAGGCTTGGCACAGCTGCTCAACACAGTGCGTCTGATCCGTAAGACGATCAATCCAAAGCTTTCGATCAAAGGCTTTTTACCGACGATGTTCACGGCACAGAATAACCTTTCAAAACAGGTCTTCTCTGATCTGACGCAGCATTTTGAAAGCAAACTTTTTAAAGACATCAGAGAAGATTACATCGTCATCCCCCGAAATGTAAAACTGGCAGAATCACCATCGTTTGGCAAGCCGGCTATCTTGTATGATGTAAAATCCAGCGGATCGCTTGCTTATCAAGATCTTGCGCATGCTATATTGGCAGGTTAAATATGGCGGTTAAGACACAGGCCCTCGGCCGAGGCCTTGGCGAACTTCTGGGCGAGATTGAAGAGGCTTACGATAATGAGATCTCTCCTTCAAAATCTATCTTAGAGATACCGCTTAACAACATCAAAGTCAACCCTTATCAGCCGCGTAAGCATTTTGACGAGAGAGCGCTTCAGGAGCTTGCCGACTCGATCAAGCAGCACGGACTGCTTCAGCCTGTTGTTATAGCAGAGCAGATGGATGAGTACATTCTGATTGCCGGTGAACGCCGCCTCCGCGCGTCTAAAATGGCGAAGACGAAAACGATAAAGGCCGTTGTCGTCTCTGCTACACCGGAGCAGATGCGTGAGCTGGCCCTTATTGAAAATATCCAGCGGGAAGAGCTTAATGCGATCGAACTGGCAAAATCTTATGAAGAGTTGATCACTATACACGAGATCACACAAGACGAGCTTTCGAACATTATCCATAAAAGCCGTTCGCAGATCACCAATACGCTCCGCTTGCTTCAGCTGACACCAAAGGCGCAAAAGGCGATTATAGAGAAACAGATCTCCGCAGGTCATGCTAAGGTGATGGTGAACCTTTCCAGCAAAGACCAGAATGTTATGGTTGACTCGATCATCGGACAGAAACTCTCTGTACGCGATATCGAGAAGATGGTCAAACTGTTCAAAGAGGGCGAAACTGGAAATAAGAACACGACTCCGGCGCCCAAATCAAAAGCGCTGAACATGGAGATTTTGAAAGATGTTTTGGATGAGCAGCTAATTAATTACGAGATCAAAGAGCATAAACTAATCTTTTCATTCTCAAGTGATGAGGAAATTTCAACATTTGTAAAATTCTTCTCTTAAATCCTCCCGGTTTTAAGTACCCTTCAATTAACACACAGTATAATCTCACAAAATTTTAAGTATTTTGGCCACCGGATCTCTTCATTGAATTCTGGTGGTGTTTTAACTTGGGAGGTAAGATGTTAGATATCAGTCCGGTTCTACTATTGATTACGATAGTCGTTTTCTTGGTCCTTATCGCACTTCTGAACTCTTGGCTTTACAACCCTTTGCTTGGGTATATGCAAAAACGTGATGCCGACATTAAAAAAGACCTCGAAGAGGTTGGAAATAATGGCGAAGAGATTGCGGAGTTGCATGCACAGGCACAGAAAATTATCTCTGAGGCCAAGGCGGAAGCTACGGCACTTAGAGAGAAGGTTGTGAACGAGGCTAAAGAACTTTCAGAGAGCAAAATTGAAGCTAAAAAAGCTGAGCTGGCAGAGAGATTTGCAGCTTTCAACGCATCGCTTGCATCAGAGCGTGAGAGTCTGACCAATGCTTTATTGTCAGAGGTTCCACTCTTTAAGACGGCGATCAAAGCTAAATTTAGCAAGATATAAGGATCTGAGCGTATGAAACACATATTTTTAATGGCTTTTTTTGCAGGGGTAACCTTTGCAGCAGAACATGCAGAAGCGTCAGGAACGGAAACTGATATCATTCAGCGTACGGTCAACTTCCTCATCTTTGCTGGTATTGTATATTACCTTATAGCTGATCCTGTAAAAGCGTATTTTACAGGGCGTACTCAGGGTATCGCGGATGAACTTGAAAAGGTTCAAAACCGATTGAAAGAGACAAAAGCAGCAAAAGAAGCAGCAAACTCAAGTATCGAAGAGGCAAAAGTACTTGCCGATGAGATTATGAGTAACTGTAAAAAAGAGAATAAGATTATTAACGAGAAGATGGCTGCACAGCTTGAATTTGAGTTGAGTAATTTTGAAAAACAGCAAAACGACGTCATCGCGCTTGAAAAACGCCAGATGGTCCGTACCGTTGTAGAAGAAGTGCTATCAGAAGCTTTAAGCCAAGACAATGCAGGTCTTGACAAAGAAGCCTTTGCTGATATCATCTTGAAGAAGGTGGCATAATGGCAGCTTTAGTAGCAAAGCGTTATGTAAAAGCGCTTTTGGAAGGTGAAAATGCAGAAAATCTAGCCGCTATATCGGCTATATTTGATGCCCTTTCATCTCAGTTTGAAAACGAGGATTTTGTTGATTTTATCGCTGCCCCGATGGTCTCCTCTTCAGCGAAAGAAGAGATCCTATTGGCAGCCGTTGAAAAAGCAAAAAGTGAAAAGATCAATAATTTTTTGAAACTTCTCGCAGAGAAGAATCGTCTTGAATTGATTCCTGAAATTGCAGATCAGATCTCGAAAGAGATTGCAGTGGTTAATAATGCTTACACAGGAAAGATCTTTAGTGATTTAGACATGGATGCTAAAACAGTTGAAGCCTTGAGCAGCGGACTGGGTAAAAAAGTCAATGCAAACATCACTTTAGAGTTTGTTAAAACAAATTTTGATGGCATTAAAGTTGAAGTTGAAGACCTTGGTGTAGAGATAAACTTCTCTAAACAAAGAATCAACACTTCGTTAATCGATCATATTCTTAAAGCAATTTAACCTTAGAAAGGAGAAAAATAGTGGTAGCGAAAATACAAGCAGACGAAATTAGTTCAATTATCAAAGAACGTATTGATAACTTTGAGTTAAGTGTAGATATTAATGAAACAGGTAAGGTCATCTCATTGTCAGATGGCGTTGCAAAAGTATACGGCCTAAAAAATGTAATGGCTGGTGAAATGGTTGAGTTCGAGAATGGTACTCAAGGACTTGCAATGAACTTAGAAGAGGCAGCAGTAGGTGTTGTTATTCTTGGTTCTAGCGAAGGACTTCGTGAAGGTACTTCGGCAAAGCGCCTTGGTAAACTTCTACGTGTTCCTGTCGGCGATGCGCTTCTTGGACGTGTTGTTAATGCAATGGGCGAGCCTATAGACGGTAAAGGCCCGATCGAGACAAGTGAAACGCGTTTCGTTGAGGAGAAAGCTCCTGGTATTATGGACCGTAAATCGGTACATGAACCATTGGCTACAGGGATCAAGGCGATTGACGCTTTGGTTCCGATCGGACGTGGACAGCGTGAGCTTATCATCGGTGACCGTCAGACAGGTAAGACAACGATTGCACTTGACGCGATCATCAACCAAAAAGGCAATGGTGTTGTCTGTATCTATGTTGCGATTGGCCAGAAACAGTCAACAGTAGCACAGATCGTTCGCAAACTTGAAGATCACGGAGCGATGGATTACACTATCATCGTCTCTTCGACAGCTTCTGAGGCTGCGGCACTTCAGTTCCTTGCACCGTACACTGGTGTGACAATGGGTGAATATTTCCGTGACAGCGCGCGTCATGGTCTGATCGTTTATGATGATCTTTCCAAGCATGCGGTTGCTTACCGTGAAATGTCACTTATCCTTCGTCGTCCTCCGGGCCGTGAAGCATATCCTGGTGATGTTTTCTATCTACACTCTCGTTTACTTGAGCGTGCGGCTAAGCTTAATGATGAAAAAGGTGCGGGTTCATTGACAGCACTTCCGATCATTGAGACACAAGCAGGCGATGTTGCGGCATATATCCCAACAAACGTTATCTCTATTACAGACGGTCAGATCTTCCTTGAGACTGACCTGTTCAATGCAGGTATCCGCCCGGCAATCAATGTCGGTCTTTCAGTATCTCGCGTTGGTGGGGCTGCCCAGATCAAAGCAACAAAACAAGTGGCAGGTACACTTCGTCTTGACCTTGCACAGTATCGTGAACTTCAGGCATTTGCTCAGTTCGCATCTGACCTTGATGAGCTTTCTCGCAACCAGCTTGAGCGTGGACAAAGAATGGTAGAGGTGCTTAAGCAGCCTGCCTACTCTCCGCTTTCAGCTGAGAAGCAAGCACTCATTATATTCGCCGGTAACAGCGGTTACCTGGATGATATGGACGCTTCAAATGTTGTTCGTTTTGAATCAGAGCTTTATCCATTTATTGAGGCATCTTATCCGCAGATCTTTGAGAACATCCGTTCAGCAAAGAAAATTGATGATGAGACAGACGCATTGATGAAAAAAGCATTGGAAGAGTTTAAATCAACTTTTTCTGCGAACTAAGGACCAGTAAATGGCCAATTTGAAAGAGATTCAAAGACAGATAAAAAGTGTTAGTAACACGCAAAAAACAACGCGTGCCATGAAACTTGTATCGACTGCGAAGCTTAAACGAGCGAAAGAGCTTGCTGAGCGTTCAAGTGTTTTTGCATCGAAATTGAATGAAGTTATCAGGGATATTTCAACACGTATTCAATGCCAGAAGATCGGCGGAATTGAAAACCGTGCTTGTATAAAGCTTGATAACCCTCAGATGGTTGATATTATCTTCGTTACTGCAGACAAAGGTCTGTGCGGCGGATTTAATTTTCAAACGCTTAAAGCGGTCAAAACTCTCATGGCGGAGTACAAAGACAAAAAAGTCAAAGTACGTCTTCGCGGTGTGGGTAAAAAAGGGATTGAATTCTTTAACTATAATGAAGTAGAGATGCTTGATACGGTTAAAGATCTAAGTTCAATGCCTGATATGGATCGTGCAGCTGAGTTTATTCAGTCTTCAATGAAAGATTATATGGAAGGCAAGATCGATGGTGTGACGATCGTGTATAACGGTTTCAAAAATGCCCTTATACAAGAGCTGCATGTCAAACAGATCTTGCCGATTGCTGTATCGTGCAACGATGAAATCGCAGCATCTTCAATGCTTGAAATCGAAGCAGAAGACAGCGAGAAGATGTTGAATTCACTTATTGCAAAATATGTTGAATACAATATGTACTATTCATTGATTGACTCCCTTGCCGCTGAGCACTCTGCTCGTATGCAGGCAATGGATGCAGCGACAAATAATGCAAAAGAGATCGTAAAAACACTTAATGTACAGTTTAATAAAGCACGTCAAAGTGCGATTACAACTGAGCTTATAGAAATAATCAGCGGCGTCGAGTCGATGAAATAATGATGGAGGGAAATATGGCAGGTAAAATTATACAAATTACTGGTCCGGTTGTAGATGTAGCTTTTACAGATACACTACCGGCTATTAATGATGCACTAGAAGTTATATACAGTGTTGAAGGAACTAAGGTACGTCTTGTACTCGAAGTTGCAGCACACATCGGTGACGGTCGTGTTCGTACAGTTGCTATGGACATGACAGAAGGTCTTGTTCGCGGTATGGAAGTGATTAACACAGGAGCACCTATTAATGTTCCTGTAGGCGAGAAAGTTCTTGGACGTATTTTCAATGTTGTCGGTGAGACAATTGACGGCGGAGAACAGGTTAAAGATTGTGAGACATGGTCAATCCACCGTGATCCGCCACCACTGATCGAACAGTCTACAAAGACAGAGATGTTTGAAACAGGTATTAAGGTCGTTGACCTTTTGGCACCGTATGCAAAAGGCGGTAAGGTCGGTCTATTCGGCGGCGCTGGTGTTGGTAAAACCGTAATTATTATGGAACTTATCCACAACGTTGCACACGGACACGAAGGTCTTTCTGTTTTCGCCGGTGTTGGCGAGCGTACTCGTGAAGGAAATGACCTTTATCACGAGATGAAAGACTCAAACGTTTTGGACAAAGTTGCACTGTGCTACGGCCAGATGAGCGAGCCTCCTGGAGCACGTAACCGTATCGCGCTTACCGGTCTTACAATGGCTGAGTATTTCCGTGATGAAAAAGGGCTTGATGTATTGATGTTTATCGATAATATCTTCCGTTTTGCACAATCAGGTTCAGAGATGTCTGCATTGCTTGGCCGTATCCCTTCAGCCGTTGGTTACCAGCCGACTTTGGCTCGTGAGATGGGTGCGCTTCAAGACCGTATTACGTCTACGTCTAAGGGTTCTATTACTTCTGTTCAAGCGGTATATGTACCGGCTGACGACTTGACTGACCCGGCTCCGGCTTCTGTTTTTGCTCACCTTGATGCAACAACAGTACTTAACCGTAAGATTGCAGAAAAAGGTATTTATCCGGCGGTTGATCCACTTGATTCTACCTCTCGTCTGCTTGACGCTGCTATCATCGGTGAGGAGCACTATGGTGTTGCTCGCGGTGTTCAGAAGACATTGCAGAAGTATAAAGATCTTCAAGATATCATTGCTATCCTTGGTATGGATGAGCTCTCTGAAGACGACAAAGCGGTAGTTACACGTGCTCGTAAGATCGAGAAGTTCCTTTCTCAGCCTTTCTTTGTTGCTGAAGTATTTACAGGTGCGCCTGGTAAATATGTCAGTCTTGAAGATACTATCAAAGGCTTTAAAGGTATTCTAAACGGTGATTACGATCATATGCCTGAGTCTGCATTCTACATGGTAGGAAGCATAGACGAAGCGATCGCTAAAGCTGAGAAAAAATAAGGGATTCACATGAATACTCTTCAACTAGAGATCGTAACACCAAGCGGTGCCATTTTCACAGGTGAGGTGACTGAGGTCACACTTCCTGGCGAAGAGGGCGAATTTGGTGTGCTTCCTGAACATGCATCATTGACTACGCTTCTTCAAGCGGGTGTCATTGATTTTGTAAAAGAGGACAAAGTGACTGAATCTGTTGTCATCAACTGGGGCCACGTCAAAGTTGATGAGAACAAGGTTATTGTTCTTGCTGACGGTGCTGTAGCCATACGCGGTGACAGTGAAAGTGACATTGCAAAAGCAATTTCCAATGCTAAAGAACTTGTTCGTTCGGTATCAGACAATGCTGCGGCTATTGCAACCGTGTCTGCTAAGATCGAGTCGGCAGCACACAAACTTATCTAATGATACAATCACTCACTGCATTTTTATCAGATTCACATCCGGTTACACTTATTGTGCTGGGTGTGCTCTCTGTCTATTTCATTGCCATTACCTGGGTCTTTATTTATCGATACTTTTCCCTTCAGGCATGGGTTTCTCAAGAAAAAGAGTCGCTTGAGTCTCTTCTGATGGGTTCAAATTCGGTATCTCCATTCTCCTACATCGGTCCCTTCTTGAAACGCAATGCAGTACTGTGCAAAGAGATTTTAGATCTTTGCCAGTTTGCAGCGACCAAGGATGCGACAAAAGGCCTGAGTCTCTTGTCTGTCGTGGCTTCAACCTCTCCGTTTATCGGTCTGTTTGGCACGGTTGTCTCTATACTGGACACTTTTAAAGATATCGGTCAGGCAAGTGCCTCGATGTCTTTGATCGCAGCGGGTGTCTCGGATGCACTTATTGCAACGGCTGCAGGTATTTTTGTAGCTATCTTTGCCTACACGTTTCATCAGCTGCTCAAACGCAAAGCATACGAGCTTTCGGGTCTTATCCGTATGCAAAGTGATGCGCTGATGGCCAAGTCCAAGGAATAAAAGTGCATTATGAATGGGATGAAAACCCTGAACTTAACATCACGCCCCTTGTGGACGTGATGTTGGTTTTATTGGCTATTTTGATGGTGATTGCTCCAACAATCGTTTACGAAGAGCTCATAAAGCTTCCTCAGGGTTCAGCGCAAAAAG
Source organism: Arcobacter sp. (assembly GCA_024637195.1). Classification (GTDB taxonomy): domain Bacteria; phylum Campylobacterota; class Campylobacteria; order Campylobacterales; family Sulfurimonadaceae. The sequence continues at coordinate 125,401 of JAGXFN010000008.1, read as the reverse complement.
CACTGAGTAAAAAACCGCCGGTAAACATTGTGATCAATGAAAAAAAAGAGATCATGCTTAAAGGCGAAAAATTCTTGTTTAACGGATTCGAAGACAATTTCTATATCTATGCGCAGGAAAAACTTGACACAAAATCAGCCATTCTGATATCAGCAGACAAGCGATTGGGATATGGGGATGTTATGATGATACTTTCTGCTATAAAACGTGCAGGTTTCAGCGAAGTCTCCTTAGCAACTAACGGATAGCCGCTTGCTCTCACGAAACAATGATTTCTATTTTTATCTAGGGGCCGCAGTCTCTTTTGCTCTTTTCTTGCTGTTTGGATCTGCCTTTGTTCTTTTTATTATGCAACAAAGCCGCATCAAGCAGATACAGCTCAGTTCTTCAGACTACATTGCCGTCAATCTTAACACGCTTCCCACGGCTCCGCCTGTAAAAGTAAATAAGTCTGAACCCATAAAAAAAACAGAATCTGAAAAGGCTCTTGAAACAGTTGAGACGCCTACGGCTAAACCAAATACGGACCTGGCCTCGCTCTTTGGCAAGATTGAGACAAAAAAACTGATCAAAAGAAACAAGACGGACAAGCCCGCAGTGGATGAGAAGTTTTTGAAAAAGATCCAAAAACGCATTGAAACAAAAGATACAAAAAAGATCGCATCAAACCAAGCGAGCTCTTTGGTGAGAAATCTAAAGCTTTCCAAGCAGCAGGTCAAGGTTGTGGGAGATTCTTCTGGTGTAGTTGACGAATATTTGGCTAAAATACACGCTGAGATCTATGCCAACTTTTTTCCGCCGGCTGAGTCAGTGGGAAAAGTTGCAAAAGTCCGTCTTGAAATTGATGCCTACGGCACATTGGTTTCTTTTAGAGTGATAAGATACACCCAAGACGCACTTTTTAATGAAGCGGTGGATGCCTGTTTGAAGGCCTTACACAAATTTCCGGCACATCCGGAGAATAAGCCGATAAGCTTAGACATTATTTTAACTGTGAAGGAATAACCCTTGTATAAAATCGTATTAACCCTCTTACTGAGTATAAATATTTTTGCGGCAGACGCAACCATTGAAGTCATCAAAAAAGTAGATAGGCTGCCCTCTATCTCTATCGAGGATGCCTCGGTAGATTACCAAGGGATGCTTTCCAAAAAGTTTTTTAAAGTATTGGCCGCAGACTTAAATGTGCTCTCTATCTTTAATGTGTATGACAAGTACAGCGTGAACGCTTTTGATGCGAATGATGTAATTATAGATAATGCCAAACGCGACTATGTGCTGCGCTACCGTCTTCGTGAAGACAGCGACGGTAACTTGAACTGTGATTACAAGCTTCTTTCGGCCATCGATTCCAAGGTCTTGCGTGCGAAAAGCTTTCGTATAAAAAAAGAGAGTCTGTATGTCTTTTTGGTGCACAACCTTGCGACGGATATTAATGATTTTATCGGAGCTGAGCCGGTTGAGTGGATGAAGTCATATGTTTTGATTGCACGTTTGATCGGACCAAATGAGAGTGAGATCGTGATCTCTGACTACACGCTGACCTATCAGCATGTCATTGTCAAAGGTGGTTTGAATGTCTTTCCTCACTGGGCGGACAAAGAGCAGAGCAGTTTTTACTATTCGGTCCTGGACTCAAAAGTTCCGACACTGTACAAGATGAACAGATACACGGGCGAAAGTGAAAAGATCCTTCAAAGTGATGGGATGATCGTCTGTTCAGATGTGAGCAAGGATGGGAAAAAAGTGCTTGTGACAATGGCACCAATGGGACAGCCTGACATCTATCTGTATGAGACTGCCTCTAAAAAACTCCAAAAACTTACCGACTATAGCGGAATAGATGTCGGCGCACAATTTTTAAATGACGAGAGTGAGATCGCTTTTGTCTCTAACCGTTTGGGCTATCCTAATGTCTTTTCTAAAAAGATCGGTTCCAGCGGAGTGCAGCAGATGGTCTACTATGGCAAAAGCAATGTAGCTCTGGCGGCGCACAATAACTACATCGTCTATAAATCGCGAGAAAGCGATCATGAATTTTCGCACAATACCTTCAACCTTCACCTGATAAGTACGAGAAGTGACTTTATCCGCCGTCTGACCGCTACGGGAATCAATGAGTTTCCGCGTTTTTCTGCCGAGGGAGACACGATTATTTTTGTCAAGAACTACAAAGCAGAGAGCTCAGTAGGAATAATAAGGCTAAAACAGAATAAAAGCTTTCTATTCCCGCTAAAAATTGGTAAGATACAGTCTATAGATTGGTAAAATCGAGAGAGAGCAGGTAACATGGGAAATAAAACCTTACGTGTATTAGCAGTTGATGATGATATGATCAACAGAAAGCTGATCAAATCAATGCTAATGAAAGTGGAAAATATTTCAGAAGTGATTGAAGCTGTCAATGGCATGGACGCCCTTGATATCTTGAAAAAAGATCTAAGCATTGACATTATTCTGCTTGATATCATCATGCCTATTATGGGGGGCATTGATTTTTTAAAGGTCGCTCGCGCGGATGATAGATTGAAAAGTATTCCTGTTATCGTCTTGACGACGGATGAGACTATCCGGGCGTCAGCTCTTAATGAAGGTGCCAACGACTTCATAACAAAGCCTATTCGTGAGAAAGATATCCTCTCAAAGATCACTAAACTTATCCTCTAAGAGAGATATACGACAGAAAAAAACCTCTGCTGTTTTATCTGTCGCGTAGAGTAGATACCCTCATCGCAAATACAAAAAAATCACTCTGAATTTTTCTTATTTTGATTAATTTTTTTCTTTTTTTGGCTACACTATATATCAATTTTTATAATTAGGACCGTATATGGATTTTTCCAAGACTTTAAGTCTCATCAATGAAATGGTTCCAAACACTATTTTCGGTATTGACACTCTTTATATAGTTGCAGGCATAGTTGTGATTATTATTGCAGCATGGACAGTGGCAAAAACTTCTAAAAAAAGCCCGCCGCGTGAACTTGTTGACCTTATTCCATCCGAATCTCAGAGTGATCTGTTTGACGAAGGCAATGAAGATTCTGCAATAAGCGCAGAGCAGAGTGATGATGGCTTTATGCCATCAGAGAGTTCAGCCGCTGCTCAAGAGATTGATGCGACCAAAGATGAAGCTCCGGTCGAGCCGCGAGTGATTGCTAAAAAAGAAGTTGAGCCAGAGCCGCTGTCAGCACCTGCAGCAAGTGCTTTTTCCGTGACTCGAAAAAAACGTGAATCGACGCGAAATGGGAAGAAAATAAGCAAGGCAGATTTTTCTGATTTTAGCGGACAGCGGCTTTTGATCGCTGAGGACAATCTCATCAACCAAAAGGTTCTCAACGGAGTATTAAACGAATCTGGAATTGACGTTGTGATGGCAGATGACGGACAGGTCGTGCTTGATATCTTGAAAGAAGACAGTGCCTTTGACATTATTTTGATGGATGCCCATATGCCTCGTGTTGACGGTTTCGAGGCAACGCGCAAAATAAGAGAAAACCCGGCTTTTGAACACATTGCCGTCATCGCTTTAAGCGGCGATACCGCATCAGATGACATCCGGCATATGCGTGAAGTGGGTATGGAAGAGACATTGGAAAAGCCGCTGAAAATGGACATACTGTATGATATTATGTCCATGTATTATACGATGGATGAGTCTGGAAAAGAAGCTTCCGTCGGCGCCCCGCAGATAGAAGAGCTAGAGATTGCCTTGGATGTGAGTGAACTTGCAAGTTTGGATTATGATATGGGACTTGAGATCTGCGGCGGAGATGAAGAGATGTATAAAGGGCTACTTAGAGATTTCTTTATGAGCTACAAAGACTCCGCAAAAAAACTTCGCGAGGCTCTTATGAAAAAAGACTACAAAGAGGTTCAATCCATCCTTATCGACCTAAAAGGCACCGCTTCAAACCTTGGGGCAAAGCAGTTTATCTATGTGGTTGACTGCTTTATTGATGAGCTCTCCAAGAAAAATACATCGGCGTATTCGAAACTTTTCAAAGAGTATCAGAGCAACTTGCTGATACTTTTAAAAAGCATTCAAAATGCTTTTAAAGTCTAAGAAGAGGCCCGCATACTCTTCTTGCCTTTTTGCATTCCTTAACCCTTTAAAATTCCAGTAAAAGATTGTCTATGAAAAGAATAAAAGCAAAATCAGCACGTGCCCAAGAGGCCGATGCCTTAGTATGCCATCTGCAAAAATATTTTGTTGATGCCCTGGAGATGCTCTCAAACACGCTTGGTGAGAACAAGCCCTTCGTGCCGATAGAGTGGTTTAGAGAAGCAGGAAAGTTTGGAGGCGGAGTACGATATGCAGCCCAGGATGAGAAGCTTTTTGACCGCGCTTCTGTTAATGTGTCTCAGGTGCAGTATGAGAGCGACATGCAGCGGGCGCTCTCTTCAGCAACGGCTCTGTCCACGATTATCCATCCGCGAAATCCCCACGCCCCTTCTATCCATATGCATATCAGCTGGACAGAGATGAAAGAGGGCCGGGGATATTGGAGGATGATGGCAGACCTTAATCCCTCCATCTTCTATGCAGAGGATAAAGCGCTGTTTGAAAAGAAACTTCAGTCGCTTGTGCCGGAAGTTTATGAAGATGCCTCTGCCCAGGGTGACAAATATTTTCACATCCCTGTGTTACAGCGCCATCGCGGTGTTTCGCATTTTTATCTGGAAAACTTTACGGCCAAAGATGACGTGCAAATGGCGAAGCGTCTGATCGAAGGGGCCGTTGATATCTATATAGAGATCATTTCAAAAAGGATGACGCAGGCGGTTTCAGAAGCAGATCGGGCCGAACAGTTGGCCTACCACACGCTTTACCTTTTTCAAGTCTTAAGCCTGGACAGAGGAACTACCTTGGGTCTTTTGATCCATGACGAAAATGATGTGGGGATCATGGGTTCTATCCCTTCGCATATCAATACTGATCTGCTGCGCTCCTGGAAAAAAAAAGTGCAGACTCCTCAAGATCTGCTCATTGATGCGATACTGGGGTGTCTGGGCAGCAGCGCAAAGGTTGAAGATACACAAAAAACCTGCCTTGCAAAAGTAACACGGGAGCACTATAAGAAGTACCCCGAAGCACTTGGCATGCAAGCCAGCGGCTATGTCTGCGTGCCGACGGTAAATAATCATAAGTAAGCCTGAAGAAGAGAGGGCACGTCCGAAGTGCTACCGCTGCTATAGACCGCTTAGCAGCTGTATGTGCAAGCATCTCACAACAATCAGTACGAAGACGAAATTTGTGCTCTTGATGCATACCCATGAGTTCAGAAAGATCAAAAACGGCACAGGGCATTTCACCCATCTCTCTTTGGAAAACTCTGAACTGCATGTCGGGATTGATTTCAGCGATCATGCGCGAATCAATGCGCTGATAAACGAGCCGAACAATGTCTGCTATGTGCTTTATCCTTCAAAAGAGAGTCTGGTCTTGAACCACATGCATCTGCACACAGAGGGTAAACAAAACGTTATTTTTCTGATTGATGCGACCTGGGCCTGTTCTAAAAAGATACTGCGACTGAGCAGAAATCTTAAACAGCTGCCAAAGGTGAGCTTTGAGCATACGAAAAGCTCGGAGTTCAGGATCAAAGAACAGCCCCAGGCACTCTGTCTCTCAACGATAGAATCGACTCTGTGCGTCTTGGAGCTTTTAAACAAAAACGGTGATGAGCAGATTCCTGAGAAAGATTTGGGATCATTTTTGAGCCCTTTTAGAAAAATGGTGGCGTATCAGCTGGAGTGCATCGGTTCCGACACAAGAGAACCGAGGTTTAGGCTTTAAAACAGATAAAGCGAAATCAGCACCACAAACAAGACGGGCGGCGTGACGATAAGCCCGAATTTGCTGTATTCCCAGAATCCTATTTTAATCCCTTTTTGTGAGAGAACGTGCAGCCAAAGAAGGGTGGCAAGACTTCCAAAAGGTGTCATCTTCGGTCCCAGGTTACATCCGATGATGTTGGCGTAGGCAAGGGCGCTGTTGTGTACATCTGCTAGCGCTATATCCATAATCATAATGGTCGGCATATTGTTCATGAGCGCACTTAACAATGCGGACAAGAAGCCCGTGCCGATGATAGCGATAAAATCGCCCTGCGAATTTAAATTTTTCAAGAGCACACTCAGATAATCTGTAAGCCCCGCGTTTTTAAGTCCGTAAACCACGATATAAAGGCCTATACTGAACCACACCACCTGCCAGGGAGCAGTTTTTATGGTCAACCAGGCGCGTGCACTTTTTGCGTAGCTTGCAATGGCCAAAAACAAAAGTCCACCGCCGAGAGCAAAAAGACTTACAGGAAGATCATAACTGTCGCCAATAAAGTAGCCTACTAAAAGCAGTGCTAAAAACAGCCAGCTGAATTTAAAAAGTGTTTTGTTTTTAAGTACATCATAAGGATTTTTTAAAAGGGTAATGTCTACTCTTTTCGGGATATCTTTTCTTAAGACGATCCATAGAACTATGATGGAGACAAGCGTACTGATGAGATAGGGAATGAGCATATTTTGCAGATACTGCAAAAATCCTATGTTGAAATAGTTCGCGGTAACGATATTGGTAAGGTTTGAGAAGACAAAGGGAAGAGATGCCGAATCGCTAATAAATCCGCCTGCGAGCAAAAAGGCTACAATGGTCTTAAGATTGAGCTGCAGGATACGCATTTTTGCCAGAAGTATGGGAGTAAGGATAAGTGCGGCACCGTCATTGGCAAAGAGGGCGGAGACAAAAGAGCCGAGCAACAGTGCATAAACAAACATCAAATGCCCGTTGCCATGAGAAAGTTTTGCCATTTTAATGGCGCACCATTCGAAAAACCCAATCTCATCGAGCACCATAGAGAGTATGATGATCCCTATAAAAGCAAGTGTGGCATCCCAGACTATCTGCGTCACTACGACAACATCACCAAGACTTACTACTCCTAAAACAAGGGCTGCAACTGCGCCTATCATCGCAGAAGTGCCTATCTGTAAACCTCTTGGCTGCCAAATGACAAAGGTGAGCGTCGCTATAAAAATTAAACTTGCCAAAACCATGAACTGTATTTCCTCTATTTTTAAGGTGAAGGCAAAATTGTAGCATAAACATCACTATATCAATATTTATTGATTCAATACTGCATGAATAAAGATAAAACAGGTCCGATCAGGCGCGTTGGGCCTGGCGCTTGTTCAGTGAAGAACCTCTTTTGTTTTTAATCTTTACCTCTTCTTCTGCGAAGGGACGTAAAAAACTCGGAATAACCCGTCCTTGAAGCGTCATCAGATCCTCTAGCATAGTCATAGCGACTTCTTTTTTCTCTTGTTTGAGCGCTTTAGTAAGATAAGTGAAAAGCAAGAGAGAGAGCCGTTCAAGAGAGATCTTCCAGGTTGCATCCGTCTGTGTGTAGATCCATTCACTAAAGGCATAGAAGCTGTCAAACACAGTTTGCTCTTTCCATAGGAGCAAAATCGTTTTTTTAAAGTTACCGCTGTTATAGATAAGATCCCAAAATCTCGAAAAACGCTTCATCTTCTGAATCTGCTTGAAACTCAAAAGATCATTGCACAAGATGTCATAAGGCGGTATATCGCTGTAACGCATCCCAAATACTGTGTCGTGGCGTTCAAGTGTTGTCCCGGAGAGTTTTTTTAAGATACCGATCTGAATCTCCGAAGAACTCAGCGCAACAAGCTCGTTCAGGTTATGTCCAAAGCTCTGAATACTCTCTCCGGGCAGACCGACGATGAGGTCAAGATGCACATGTGCCTTGGTCTGCTGTTCAATAAAGGAGATGTTTTCTCTGATCTTCTCAAGTTTAAGCGGGCGGTTGATATTGTTTGCGACTTCTGGATTGAGTGTCTGGATACCGATCTCAAGCTGGAGCGCTCCATCAGGGAAAAGAGCGATCTTAGACTTCAAAACTTCGGGAAAATGATCCGGTATGACTTCAAAATGGGCAAAATAGGGCGGTTCTTTGGAAAGAAAGAAGTCAAGAAGAGCATTGGCGAACTTCATGTTCAGATTAAAAGTACGGTCGACAAACTTGAAGTTTCTAGCACCCTTTTGCCAAAGTAGTTCAAATTCACTCAAGAGGCTATTGAGATCAAAGTTGCGCACCTTTTCATCTATAGAAGAGAGACAAAATTCGCACATAAAGGGACACCCTCTGGAAGCTTCGACATAGATATATCGGTTATCTATGTCGCCTTGGGTATAAAAGGGATAAGGAAGTGTGATGCGCGAGAGGTCTTCGATGACCGGCGGGATGAGCTGTTCCGCCGGCGCCTCATCTGAGAGGATCTTTTTGCAGAGTTTGTAAAATGAGGTGTCCCCTTCGCCTTGAAGAATGTAGTCCGCCTTTGAGAAATCCACACGAAATGGCTGGTAGCTGACTTCAGGCCCGCCCAGGACGATTGTCGTTTTCGCAGAGACTTTTTTAATGATTTCTATCAGTTCGTAGCTCTGTACGGCGTTCCAGATATACACACCCAGACCGACAATGTCGGGTTTTTCATCCAGGATCTTTTCTGCAACGGCCTGGATGGCATCGTTGATACTGAACTCAAGTATAGAGGTGCTGTTTCGGAGCTCTTGCATATTGGCATAAAGATAGCGCAGCCCGATAGCGCTGTGCGTATAACGGGCATTTAGGGTACTGAGTATAATTTTCATATGAAATCATACTCAGAGTGAACTGTTTCTTTGATATAATTATCAATAAACCAATAAGGTGAGCGATAAAATGAAAGAATGTAATTCCCTGGAAGAAGTGCGTGATGAAATCGATCTTTTGGACGATAAGATCGTAGAACTTATAGCTGCGCGTAATGCGTATATCCATCAGGCCGTAAAGTTCAAACAAAGTGTTGCTGAAGTCAAAGCGGATGGACGGGTAAAAGATGTTCTGGAACGCGTGCGCCATAAAGCTCTGGCCTCAGGACTTTCGCCAAATCTCATTACCGATCTGTATAAGATGATGATCAACGAGATGGTAGAATCAGAAATTGCAGAGTTTCGAAATCGCGGTTCTTTATGATAAATAAGGCAGAAATTCCGATTTTTTGCCTTAAACTGCATAAAACCTTCTTATAATATAGCAATTACTAACAGCACTTACCAATACTTTAAGATTATCTCTGCTAGAATCACAAATATTATCTTATAAGGAAAAAAAATGAAAAATGTTCTTGCAATTAGTACGATAGCCGCTTTACTTCTGTTCTCAGGATGTAGCCAAAAAGATCCAGCAATTGATGCGACAGATGGTTCACAGGCAGGACAAAGCACAGAAAGTACAGTTGATGTAAAAGATCCAAGTGACACAAGCGGCCTTGATGATGCAGGAATTGATCAGTCAGGAACAGCTGATAGTAATGAGCAAACACTTAGTACATTAGAGTCTAAATTTGAAAGCATTAGGTTTGACTTTGATAAGTTTTTTATTAGAGCAGATATGGAAAGCAAGATTAAAAACAATGTAGCACTTTCAAAAACAGCTGCTTCTGCATATAACATGAAGCTTGAAGGCAACTGTGATGAGTGGGGTAGTGATGAATACAACTACGCACTAGGCCTTAAGCGTGCCAAATCAACAAAAGATGCACTAGTAGCTGACGGCGTTGACGCTGCGCGTATTACTATGGTAAGTTTTGGTGAGAGCAACCCGATATGTACAGAGCAGACGAAAGAGTGCTGGGCTCAAAACCGTAGAGTAGACTTTAAACTTCTTCCATAATGACAAGATTTTTACTTCTAACCTCTTTTCTTCTCCCCCTGTCCCTTTATGCAGAGAAATCTGCATTTGGAGCAGGCGATCTTGACAATCCCTCCCCTTATGGTTTGACAAAAACCGAAAAACGCATCCTTGAAAACAAAGAGATCATTACTGATATTGAAGGAACTGTTCGCAAAAACAGAACCCGAATTACCGGTATTGAAGAGTCTGTCTCCGGAATGAAAAGTATCGTCGAGGGTCTGAATGAGAAGAGCCAAAACGACAAGCGGGAGCTTCAGGGTTTAAAAAACGATATCAATGAAATGAAAGACTCATCTGTTCAGATGAATCAAAAAATCGATGATCTTGTTGCAAACCATGACGAAAATATAAAAAAACTTAAAATAGTGATGGGGGAGCTGAGTTCATTGATCGACAGGATCAACAGCACCTATGTCAGCAAAGAAGAGTACAACATCTTAGCCAAAGAGATTAACAGCTTTAAGCTCGAGGTCTCTAAACAGCTTAAAAATATCGGCAAAGTCAGCAGCAATGCGTTTGACAACAGAAGCAATGCCCAGATCGATATAGACGCGGAGGAACTTTTTCAGAAGAAAAAGTATGCCGATGCTATTGATGCTTTTGAATACCTGATCACAAAGCATTATAAACCTGCGCGTGCGCACTATTATATAGGTGAAAGCTATTTTCAACTCAATGAGTATAAAAATGCGATCGCTTACTTTAAAGAGAGTGCGGAGCTTTACTCGAAAGCAGATTATATGCCGAACCTACTGCTGCATACAGCGATCTCCTTTCAAAAAAGCAAGGATGATGAGCATGCCCAGCAATTTTTTCAGGCCTTGGTAGCTAAGTACCCAGACTCTTCCGAAGCTGAAAAGGCGAAAAAATTTCTAAAATAAGAAGTTTTTTCTTCTTTTGTTGTCAGTATTTAGTATAACTACGCGCAAACGATAGACAAGTGCCAGTGTGCGTCTTGCCGGCCATAAATACTTCCCCATCCCCTTGAATTACAATTCAAATCTGAAACATCCGGTCAATTACAAATATAGAATTTATTATGTTATATTGATAAATATTATTTGCATAGGTCTCTAAATGAATCGATCTTCCTGTTTCCTTGCATTTTTGATCTGCTCTATCCTTTCTTTTGCAGAGACTCTCCGTGCAGATACAGTCTCTGCTGTCATTGACAACGATGCCTTTGCAGGAAGAGACGGCGGCGGTTATACGAATGGGATCCGATTAGGATGGCTTAGCAGCGAACTCGATAAAGATACAAATGCATCTGACAATATATATGCTTCTTTTATGAAAAAAACAGCAGAAGCCATCCCCTTTCTGCATCTTGACAGGCAAAAAAAACTCCATGTAGGTATCAGTGTTTATCAGATCATGACGACACCTACACTCATCTTTAACAGCGAGCCGGACTATTACGATTTTCCTTATTCAGGTTATCTGAGGGCCTCCTTTTTTATTTTTGAGTGGGACAGTGAGAGATACAATGAGTACTCTTTTAATATCGGTGTCATCGGGCCAATCTCAGGTGCTGGAAATGCTCAAAAAATAAGCCACAAGATCTTGGGCGACCGTGAGCCTAGGGGCTGGGACAATCAATTAGATAATTATCTCACCGCAGGAGTAGCATACGAGCACGGTGTTAAGAGCTGGACGGGACATTTTCACAATTCTTTCAGTGCCGACTGGATCAATGTATTCAGGATTGAACTGGGAAATTACTACAGCGGGATCTCAGGAGGCACAGTATGGCGTTTTGGACAAAACTATACTGAAAATTTCAATGTCTATTACCCCTCATACCCCGAAGTCATAGGGGATAACGCACTTTTAAGTGTCAAAAAACGTAAGGAAGAGTTAGGCTGGTCTTTAAGTGCAGGCCTTTTTGCAGATGCTACGGCTTATTTTTATGTGATTGATGCAACAAAAGATTATATGATTGATAGAAATATATTTTCAGGCAGTGTTACAGGTGCAGGCACTCTTTATTTTGATAATATAGAGGTTTCTTTATCGATGCGAATGTACACCACACGGATCAAGAACTCAAGTAACAAAGTCTCTTATGGCACCTTGTCAGTCTTGTGGCATTTTTAATCAGAGGTGGTTTAAATATTTTTTTGGCAGCAGAATAAAGAGCTTTAACCTCTTTTCCAATCACTCGAGGTAAGCCATTTTAAAGCATCTTATGATAGAATCACAAAATTAAATGATACTTTTGTATCATAAACGAAGGAAAATAACTATGGCAATAGAAAATAATCAAATCGTATCACTTGAGTATGAAGTACGTAGCGGAGACAAGGTTGTAGACAGCAATATTGGTGGGCAGCTCTTAACATTTATGACAGGCAAACAACAAATCATCCCAGGACTAGAAGAGCATGTTTGTACTATGAATATGGGCGAAAAAGCGGAGGTACTTGTGCCTGCTGCAAAAGCGTATGGTGAGTACAGCAATGAAGCGCTTCAAGAAGTTCCAAAAGAGCAGTTTGCTGGTATTGAACTAGAAGAGGGAATGAGTCTTTATGGACAAAGCGAAGATGGCGGCACCGTACAGGTAACGGTCAAAGAGATTAAAGAAGATTCAGTGTTGATCGACTATAATCATCCATTGGCAGGTCAAGACCTGATGTTCTCTGTTTCTGTTGCGGCTGTTCGTGAAGCAACTCCGGAAGAGATATTGACAGGTGTTCCAGCTGAAAACGCTCAACCTGAAAGCGGCGGGAGCTGTGGTACAGGGTGTGGTTGTCACTAATTTTTTAGCAACTTCAGCGGCTTCACTCGAAGCGCTGAAAACGGCAAGCTTGCTTAAAAGCTTGCCTATCAATGCCTTTATATTTGGCGAAAATGGAACCGGAAAAAAGAGCTTAGCCCGATATATTCTTCCTAATGCTCCTATTGTTGATGCCAGTGCATATGATGAACTTGAAGATGCCTTGCGTTCAAATACAACTCTGATTATCTCTAATTTTGATAAAATACCAAACTTTGACAACTTTCAACTGCTTTTAGATAAATATTCGGTGCGTATTATGGCATTGGCCACTTCTGTGTTCAACAGCGAGGTGATAGAGCAGTTATTTGGTATCAAGGTGTTCCTTCCGCCTTTGCGTGAACGTATGGAAGACGTGGCTGTATTGGCAGAGCACTTCTTGCAAGAATCTACGCGAGTCTTAGGTGTTGAAAATGATATACAGATCGATGTTTCCAGAATCGATCTGAGCCACAATGCCCATTCTATCCGCCGTTATGTCTATATGCAAGTTCAGTTGCAAGATATCAATGAGACAGAACTGATGGAGATAATGGAGAACTTTTTAAGTTCGCGACTAGGCGGCAACAGCGATTACAGGAACTTTCTCTATCTGTACGAGGCTCCGCTGATAAATGCAGGCTTGTTCAGGTTCAAGACTCAGCTCCAGCTAGCTGATAAACTGGGCCTAAACCGAAACACACTGCGCAAAAAAATAGCTGAAAACAAGGAATATTTAAAATATGAGTAATAAAAAAGTAGCCTTCATTTTTCCGGGGCAGGGAAGTCAAACCATAGGTATGGGTAAAAGTTTTGTGGAAAACTCTGATCGTGCAAAAGAGATGATGGCCAAGGCGAGCGAGCGCACGGGTATTGATTTTGGATCACTTCTTTTTGAAGAAAATGAAGCAATCAACAAAACAGAAAACACACAGCCGGCGATCTTGCTTGTGAGCATGATGGCTCATGCACTTTTTTGTGAACGCTCAGACATCAAGCCGGCACTTCTTCTTGGCCATTCATTGGGCGAGTTTTCAGCAGTTTCGGCTGCGGGCGCACTGGATTATCTTGATGCGGTAGAGCTTGTACATGCACGCGGAAAACTGATGCAAGAAGCTTGCGATGAGATTGATGCCTCGATGATGGCCGTGCTCGGTCTAGATGACGGAATCGTAGAAAAAGCCTGCGCAGAAGCACTTGCACACGGTAAAAAAGTATGGCCGGCAAACTACAACCAAAACGGCCAGCTTGTCATCGCGGGAATGAAAGCGGACCTTGAGAGTATGGAGCCGATCTTAAAAGAGGCAGGGGCAAAACGTGCTCTTTTGCTGAACATGTCGGTTGCATCGCACTGTCCGATTCTAGAACCTGCGCAAGCGCCGTTGAGAGAGAAGATGCAGACAATGCTCAAAGACAGCTTTACCGCACCGATCATCTCTAATGTTTCTGCGGCACCTTACAGCACGAAAGCCGAGGCAATCGATCTTTTGACGGACCAACTGGTCAAGCCGGTAAAATACAAGCAAAGCATTGAGGCGATCGCCAACGATGTCGATATCGCTATCGAGTTTGGCAACGGTAAGGTACTCTCAGGCATGAACAAACGTATCAATCCGGAGATGACGACTTACAATATTTTTGATATGCAAAGTCTTGAAAAAGTTTTGGCTGAACTGGTATAGCAGGCACTGCTCATCAAACACATAGTAAACACCTAACCCAGGCGCTTGCGGATCTTTTTTGATCTCTTAGGGCGTATGAAAGAAGTCCAGGCATGAAAGTTTCTTTAGCTCAAATATCACCTCGACTCAGTCGAAATAATATTGAACTCCACCTCAAAGAGATAAAAGCGTGCGAAGCGGATGTTATCGTCTTTCCCGAACTCTCCCTAAATGGCTATCTTCTTCAGGATAAAGTCTATGAAGATGCTTTCACGATAGAAGAGTTGGATTGCTTTGTTCAGGCCAGCCACACCGTAGATATTGTGTTGGGATGTGCGCTGCGAGAAAACCACCGTATTTTTAATGCGGCACTCTACTTTTCAAAAGGCGAACTAAAGCATACTCACCATAAGGTTCATCTTCCAAATTACGGGATGTTTGAAGAAGCACGCTACTTTTTCAAGGGCGAGAAGATCGGCTTCTTTGATACCTGCTATGGCAAGAGCGCAATGGTGATCTGTGAAGATCTTTGGCGCGCGCAGAGCATTGCGGATCTTTCATGCCAAAATCCCGAGATCATCTACGTGCTTGCCAATTCGCCAGCACGCGACTTTAGGGATGATAGTCTTTTGATAAAAGAGCAGTGGACGGCTATCTTAAAGACAACAGCACTTCTTTGTGGAAGCTATGTCGTCTTTGTCAACCGTGTCGGTTTTGAAGACGGCATCGGATTTTGGGGCGCTTCTATGATAGTTTCTCCTTCGGGTGAAGTAGAAGCCGAACTCAAAAGCTTTGAAGTACAGCGTAAGAGTTTTACCCTCAACAAAGGGCTCCACTTTGCACAAAAACAGATCATTAAAAATGATCTTTAGAGCAGCTCAAATCAAAACATAATACCCCAAGGGGGGGTATCGGCGTTTAGCGCCAGAAAGGAATAGAATGAAGATTGCCATCATGGGTGCTATGCCCGAAGAGATTGCCCCGCTTTTAGAAAAAGTAGGTGAGTATAAGCTAAACGAGTATGCCGGTAATAAATATTATGAAGCCAACTATAAAGGGCATAGCCTTGTCATTGCCTATTCAAAGATAGGTAAGGTCTTTTCTACTTTGACGGCAACAACAATGCTCCAAAAATTTGGCGCAGAAGTTCTGCTCTTTTCAGGCGTAGCCGGCGCGATCAATCCAGAGCTGAAAATTGGCGACCTTATCGCTGCGACAAAACTGTGTCAGCATGACTTGGACATCACGGCCTTTGGCCACCCCTACGGCTATGTTCCTGAAGGCAAGCAGTTTATTGAAGCAGACAAGGCACTTGTTTCCAAGGCAAAAGAGGTCGCTGCTGAGATGGGTGTGAAGCTGATGGAAGGTACGATCGCAACGGGAGACCAGTTTGTAGCAGACCCGGTGCGCAACAAATGGATCGGTGAGACCTTCAATGCGGACGCACTGGAGATGGAGGGTGCTTCGGTGGCTTGCGTCTGTGATGCGATGGGTGTACCGTTCTTTATTTTGCGCTCGATCTCGGATGCGGCAGATATGGATGCCAGCTTCTCTTTTGATGAGTTCTTGATCTCATCCGCCCAAGAGAGTGCCAACTTTATCATCAAAATGGTGGAAAAACTTGGCCATTAAGATCTCTAAGAAGATTATGAGTCAGTTGGGCAAGACCAATGCGGCCTTTGGGCTCATCGAAGAGGGAGACAAGATCTTAGTCGGTCTCTCCGGCGGGAAAGATTCTTTAACGCTGATCCACTCCATGCGTGAGCAGCAGCGCCGCGCGCCCTTTGATTTTGAGTTTGTCGCGGTGACAGTTGCTTATGGCATGGGCGAGAATTTCGAGTATCTCTCCCGGCACTGCGAAGAGCACGGTATCAAGCATATTGTCCATGACACCAATATATACGACACGGCTCAAGAGAAGATCCGCAAAAATTCCTCTTTCTGTTCTTTTTTCTCGCGGATGCGAAGAGGCTCTCTTTATAGCGTGGCTGCAGAGCAAGGGTGCAACAAATTGGCCCTGGGGCACCACCTTGATGATGCGGCAGAGAGCTTTTTTATGAACCTGACCTATAACGGCCAAATGCGTGCGCTTTCACCAAAATACAGAGCAGGCAACGGTCTGATCGTCATTCGTCCTTTAATCCAGATGAGAGAGCGGCAGCTCCTTGCTTTTGCAAAGGAGAACAATCTTGAGGCGATCGGCGACGAGGCCTGCCCGGCAATGCGTTTTGATGTAAAAATGCCCCATGCAAGGGCTACAATGAAAACCATGCTGGCTGAGATGGAGGAAAAATATCCCGGTATTTTTGTCTCTATCAATGCCGCTTTCGGTAATATTTCAGATGAAAGCTTTTTTGACCCAAAGCGCTTTTCTCTGTAGTACGGCTAGGTATCTGTCCTTTTAGAAGGGCAGGTTCTCCCGCTTTTTAGAAACATCTGATTCGACTTCTTCTTTCCTATAAAGTAAATGCTTTCTTAAAAATTCTGGCTTATTTTTTCTCTTATTATTAAATTTGTTATAATTTCAACAAATTATTAAAATTAAGGCCAATAATGAATGTATATCCAAACAAAGAGATGCTAGAAAATTCGCCAATGAAGATCGTCGACATCAGAACACCGATGGAGTGGAAACAGACAGGTATTGTTCCGGGCTGTCATACGATTATGTTTTTTGACGAAACGGGAAATTATGATGCAGAAACTTTTTTGAGTGAAATGGACAAGCTCGGCGGCAAAGAGGTCGAAATCGGACTGATCTGTCGTACCGGTTCGCGCACAGCTCAGGTTGCGGGTTTTATGGCGCAGCAGGGCTATAATGTAAAAAATTTAGCCGGCGGTGTGATGAAACTTATGGGCGAAGGCTATGAACTGGCGCCATATAAAGCGTAGGTCCAAAAGATCAGTGCGTATCGATCTTCCCTTTTTCCTGGGATGTTGAAATCGTCATGTTGACATCTTGATAAGGCTCGGCCTCTTCTGCGCAAGCGCTCAAGAGGATCAGGCTTACTCCCAGTAGAAAAACTATGTTAAGATTGTTGCTCATTTTGACCGCTCCTCTTTTAATCCCGAAAGAAAATCAAGCATCCTTATCTGATACGTCGAGGTGTCTTCATCCACGCTACATTCGACGATAGGCTCCAAAAGAGCAATATCGATCTTGGATACAAACCTGGGAACCTGCCGTACTTCGCTGCGGATATCTTCAATAAGATCATCAATATAGAGTCCGTTTTTCTTATGGACTTTGTTGACGTATTCGCGCGTAGTCAGAAGAAGCATCTTTGTTCTTTCCTTGTCTTTATATATCTGCATACCTGCTTCATGCACAAGATCGTAGGCGCACTCCGGAGGATAAGGATTGGCCGAGATGATGAGAGCAAAGGTTTTGGCACGAAACTCCAAGGAGTTGTGATGATAAACAAGTACCTCCCTCAGCCCCGTATAAAGATAATGTTTCAGATTAAATAAAAATTTCATAGTTATACTCTTCCGCTAAATGTATAATTATAACACTAATATCTAAGGAATCGTATGAAACAAAGTATCCGTCACTTTTGGGCCCTCGTATGTGTCGGTCTTTTTTTAAATGCTTGTACGCAGCCGCAGGTTCTAAGCCATCAAATCCTCCATAAAGACAAAGACCTTGTGTTCTCTTTGAAAGAAGCACGCGAGATTTCTCGGGAGAGACTTCTTGAGTACCTAGAGGCGTACCCGGTGATCTTCATCGGTGATTTTCACCAAAGCGATACCTTGCATGTGTTTACAGCAGATATAATCAGACAGCTGGGTCAAAACTACAGGCTGCATCTGGCGAATGAATGGTTTACGCCTGCAGACAACACTCTCCTGAAGGCCTTTGTTACCAACAATATCAGCGAAGAGAGTTTTCTCGAACAGATAGCCTGGGAAAAAAATATCGGATTTGAATACAAAAGTTTCAAGCCTATTTATCAGGCGCTAAAAGAGGCCAAGGGAGAGATGTACGGGATCAACCTAAGCAAGGACGAGCGTAAAAAGATCTCACTGCAAGAACGCGCGCAGATGAATGCCTCTGAGATAAGTTTTTATGAGGGACTTGATCTCAATGTAAGCGTGCATCAGCAAATGCTTGCGCCTTTTCTCTCACACTGTCATGCTCTGCTTGAGGGTGAAAGCGAAGCACAGTGTCTAAAAAGGATGTATCGAGTCCAGGTTGCCTGGGATAAGAAGATGGGCATGGAGAGTGCGCATCTGGCCAGGACGATTTTAAAAAGCGACAAAGACAAGCTGATCGTCTTTGTCGGAGCGCTTCATTTGGAGTCAGGTTTGGGTGCAAATATGCGCTTTGCCCGTCTTTCAACAAAGCCATTTGTGACGATACTGCCGCAAAATAATCCAAACATAAGAGTTGGCTCGGCCGACTTTGCGTATTTTATTTCACAAGATCAGCCCTGACTTTTAAAATGACAAAAAGAGTCTGATCGTTCTAAATACGCTTTGCTGGTATGTGCAAAGCATGCTTTTTACCTGATTAAGCGAAAGCAACATGAAAAAAAGTTATTTTATATTTATGAAACTTCTCTTTTTCCTATGCCTCTTTATTGTTCTTTATGCCGATGAATCCTTGGAGGACAATGCAAGTCTAAGTCCTGCATACAGTTATGTTGATGACTATCACAACTATTTTGACGGCAAAGTTCATGAGTGGGGAGTGAGCATAGATGGTATGATCTTGGGCATTTATGATTATTTTGGAGAAGATGAAAACTCAAGTATCTTGGAGGACGATGTCCCTATAAGGTTGCCCGAGACAAACAGTTCTGAAATCTTAATAATCACAGATGAAAATCTCAGTAAAAAAAAGAGCACAGAGCAGAAGCAAAGTGCAGCCGAACTGCCCAACACGGATGAGAAAACAGCTCTTCAGAGCAATGAAATCGATGAGTTTTTCCTTACGCGAAAACTCTTAGAAGAGAGAGACAAGTCTTATGTCCGTGTAAGTTTTATACAAACATACAATTCGCTAGCGACAGATGAGAGTGAGTTTACCGTTCGCGCACGTTTAGGTCTGGGACGCAGCAAAAAGCGGTTAAGGCTTTTTATTGAAGATTTTAATGACGAGAATGCAAAAAACATTGGGGCAAACGGCGAAGAAAACTCCCCCTCGATCGGTGTGGACATCTTCTCGAGAGAAAAATTCGGTATTAAGCCAAAGTATTCGATCGGTTTCAGAGGCATTGACCCCTTTGCACGAGCGCGTTACCGTTATGAAAAACAGTTTGAGAAGTGCCGCTTTGAGCCGATACAGACCTTTACCTACTCCTTGGAAGATGAATTTTCCGAGATAACTGAGTTTTATCTTGACATCCCGACAAGCGAGTATACATTTTTGCGTCTTTTGCTTGACCGGGGCACGCAGTCTGGAGTGAATGGGATGCATTATGACGGGTTTGTCCAATGGTTCTGGAGCCCGCGAAAAAACCGCGGGCTTAGCGCTGTCCTAGGTTTTAACGGGAGTACGCAATATCAGAAAACACTAGACATGCCTGCCGGACCTGTAATAAAAGAAGAAAACAAAGTCTTTAACTATCTTTTTTCGATTAGCTGGAGAGAAAACATCTTCAAACCTTGGCTTTTTTATGAGGTGGGACCGGGGGTGAACTATCATGAAGCCCATGATTACCGTCCCAACTATAATATCCATTTCAAGATCGACCTATTTTTCGGACATGTCTAATAGCGCGAATGCTTTATGATCAGCCTTTGAAAGGGCCAGTTCCTTTATCTCTTCAGCCGTAAACCACTGATGCTCTTCTATATAGGCCTGATGCAGATGGACCTCGGCCTCAAGTTTAAAATGCGAATAGATCTGAACTATTTTGCCAAGCTTCTGTGTTGTGCAGATCACATCATCTTTTTCGTATTCGCTAAATCCCCACAAGCCGTTTAGAAAAGAGGTGTTTCTTTGTTTAAGCGCAAATTTTCCCTGATGGCGGTGAATGATGATCTGCTTCTGGCGCACAGGGGTGATTTTTTTCACTTTTTTCTGGGGATAGGCCAGTGGATCATCTACCGCCTTGCACAAAGATGTAAAAGGACACTCGCTACAAAAAGCCGCCTTTGCGGTGCAGAGCGAAGCCCCCAAATCCATCATCGCCTGGTTAAAATCATAAGGGCGCTGCGCATCAAAAAAGTCATAAGCCTTCTCCCATAAAAGCTTTTCGGCGGGCTTTTTGAGTCCGAAGAGCCTGCAGAGTATCCGTTTTACATTGGCGTCCATAATAGGAACAGGCGTTTTGTAGGCAAAAGCAGCTATAGCATGCGCGGTGCTTTTGCCGATCCCGGGAAGTGCGACCAGTTCATGGATACTCTGCGGAAGTGCTGCACCGCAGAGTCTGGCTGTCTTGTGCAGATTGCGCGCGCGGGTGTAGTAGCCCAAGCCTTCCCACATTTTCAGCACCTCGTCTTCCGTCGCATTAGATAGGTCTGAGAGCGTCGGAAAGGCCTCTAAGAACGGAAAATAGAACCGTTGAAGCACTGTCTTGACCTGAGTCTGCTGAAGCATGATCTCGCTGACCCAGATCCGGTAGGGATCATCACTAAGACGCCAGGGGAGGTCATGGCGGCCATTTTTTTTATACCACTCATAGAACAGTTCATAGGCTTTTTTCATGCCGCAAGTGTAACAAAACTTTTAATTAGTTACACTTGCATCATGAAATTTGTTACAAAGCATCTCGTGCAGACCTTAGAAGTGAAACAGTCAAAATTTATCGCTCATCTTGTGCCTTATCGCAGCTATGATGAGGTACTTGCACTGCTTAAAGCACAACATCCGAAGGCACGCCATTTTGTTGTTGCCTGGCGCTATATCAATGCGTATGACCAAATCGTCGAGCACTCTTCTGATGATGGCGAACCCAAGGGCACATCAGGCAAGCCGACACTTGCCGTGTTGGCGGGAAACGAGCTTATCAACTCTGCTGTGATCATCGTGCGCTATTTTGGAGGGACGAAGCTTGGTACGGGAGGTCTGGTCAGAGCCTACTCGGATGCGTGTAATCTTGTAGTCGCGCAGGGAGAGTTTTTGCCATACGTCAAAGAGCAGACGTATGAGATCGCTGCACTTTACAGTGACATAAGCATCATAGAGTACAAGCTGGAGCAGAGTGCTATAAAGATAAAGGAAAAAAGTTTTGATGAGACGGGCGCGGTTTATTCGCTAAGCGCAGAAAAGAAGCAGTGGGAAGAATTCTTTTGTGAAAACCAGCGTCTCTTTGCGTGCAGGTAAGAAATGACGCTTGAAAAAGAGAGCTTTTTGCAAATATAGCACTATTTCATCAGCACTAAGAAGGGTGTAAGTAAAATTCAACTACAATTGCACGATTAAAACTTATAGAAGGACGCTTATATGAAACGTACTTATCAACCCCATTCTACACCGCGCAAACGTACACACGGTTTCCGTTCACGTATGGCTACAAAAAATGGTCGTAGAATTATCAATAGACGCCGTGCAAAAGGGCGTAAGAGCTTAACTGTATAGACCGTTTTGAACGACTGAAGCTCCCCAAAGAGTTTCAGCTAGTTTATAAAAGAGGTAAAGCGGCGCACGCCAAGTCCTCAGTACTTTTTTATCTTAAAGATAAAGAGTATAAAAAAGGCTTCACAGCCAGCAAAAAAGTAGGCAACGCGGTTTTTAGAAACCGTGCAAAACGCCGTTTGCGTGCTCTGTTCTTGGAGTTTTCTCCGCAACTGAACAGCGGTACATATGTCTTTGTTGCAAAAGAGCCGATAAGGCAAACTTCATATGAAGAGCTTAAGGCTGATATCGAAAAAGCCCTTAAGCGAGTAGGCGGGTTGATTAGTGATTCGAAAACTTCTTCTTAAATTATTGACGATTTATCAAAAATTTTTTACATTAATCGGGTACGGCTCTTGCCGCTACTATCCTTCCTGTTCTGAATATGCCAGATGGCAATTCGAAAACAATCCTCTCTACATCGCATTTCCTCAATCTTTTTTACGCATACTGCGTTGCAATCAGCTTTTTAAAGGTGGAATTGACTATCCTCTGACCAACAAACTAAGTTGTAAGATTAAAAAAGATAAAATAGCGCCTATTAAATATTGGTTCGTCCCCAAGGGGGATAAGCAGTACTATATTATTAAAAACTTCTCCAAAGGCAGATCGTGTTAGAAAAAATGACCTCAAATCAAAGATTAATACTCGCATTTACCGTATCATTTGTTTTTTTTATGGCCTATACCGCCATATTCCCGCCCAAAGAGCTTGAAACGGACCAAAATGCTACCTCCCTGTCCGCAACATCCAAGCAGAGTTCAACAGATGTGGCCTCACTTGGTTCTGGCGCTTCAGAGCCAGAGTCTGGAAGCAGCGCTGCTACAGCGGCTTCATCTACAAGCGATGCGATCCTGACGACCTTGACAGGCGCCAACTATGTTCTGACGATAGACACTCTGGGGCGCATCTCTCAAAAAGAGATGCTGGAGAAGAAGTTTTTTGATGAAGAAACAGGAAATGCAAAGCTGGTTGCACAAACAGGTGCAAAACCTCTCTACATCCGCTTCGCCGACAAGGCCCTCAATGCCGAAGCGATAAAGACTCCCTACACCTCAAATATCAAAGAGGCCAACATAACAGAAGGCTCAGTCTCTGTTGTTTTGACGCAGAAACTTTCTCAGCTGAACGTGACCAAAGCGCTTAAGTTTTACAGCGACGGCCATTATGATGTAAAGATCACCCTGAGCGAGGATATGCGCTATTTCGTCTATCTGGGCATGCACCCGACTTTCTCGGATAAGCAGATGATGACTGTCGAAGGAGCGATGGTCGATACTGGAGATCACCTGATCACGATCGTAGAAGATGGTGATGCTGAGGGAATAACTTCGTACAACAATGTCAATCTTGCCTCATCGTTTTCACAATACTTTGCATCGATATTTTATGGCATTGACGAAGATATTACCGTTAAGATCGACAAAGATCGCGAGAACAATCCCGTGGTCTACATGGACGGGAAAAAAGAGTTTGCCTTCAACGGATACATCGGGCCAAAAGATTACAAGCTCTTGCATTCGATCAATCCCGACCTTGTCAATGCGATCGAATATGGCTGGTTCACTTTCGCGGCAGCGCCTCTTTTTCAACTTCTGATGTTCCTGCACGGTTTTGTAGGCAACTGGGGCTGGGCAATTGTCTTGCTGACGATTATGATCCGTTTGGTTCTTTTTCCTCTGACCTTCAAGGGAATGATCTCCATGCAAAAGCTAAAAGAGGTGTCACCAAAAGTAAAAGAGCTTCAAGCAAAGTACAAGGGTGACCCGCAGCGTATGAATGCCGCAGTAATGGACCTTTACAAGAAACACGGTGCCAATCCTCTAGGCGGATGTCTGCCACTTCTACTGCAAATTCCTGTATTTTTTGCGATTTATAGGGTATTATTAAATGCTGTAGAACTAAAAGGTGCTGAGTGGGCACTTTGGATCACGGATCTGGCACATATGGACCCGTACTATATCCTTCCGATTTTGATGGGTGCGACGATGTATTATCAGCAGCGTATTACGCCAAGCAATTTCACCGATCCATTGCAAGAAAAGATATTTAAATTTTTACCACTTATCTTTACGTTTTTCTTTGTAACATTCCCGGCAGGACTTGTTCTGTACTGGTCAGTAAATAATATTTTTTCTATCGCACAGCAATTTGTAGTCAATAAAAAATTCGAAGCCCACAAGAAGGCAAAAGAGGAATAGATTATGGTTAGAATAGAAGCCGAGACATTAGAAGGGGCCTATTCCCAGGCCGCTAAAAAATTGTCATGTTCTATCACACAACTTAATATTGAAGTCATCCAAGTTCCAAAAAGCGGACTGTTCGGGATGTTTAAAAAACAGGCGATCATTGTTGCTGCATGCAAGGTCGTAGAGACAGAAGCGAAGACAAAACCGGAGTATGAACGCAAGGCAGAACCCTTGGTCAAGACGGAGCCGGTTGCCAAGAGTGAGCAGACAAAGAGACCTCCTCAGTTCAAAGCCGAGCCAAGAGCAAAAGCCGAGCCGATAAAAGTCTCCAGAAATGAAAAGCCAAAAACGCAGGTTCCAAAAGAGGCTAAGCGGGTACACTTTTCACATAACGAGATCATTATGCCGGCATCTTTTGTGACTGACCAAGAAGAAGATGATTATGACGGTTCGGATATTTATGCGGATGAAGATGAAGAGATCTATATCGGAGAAGAGACTAAGATCTGCGATGCCTCACATGATGAAATACATGAGCAGCTAGTAAGCACTTACAGCGCTTCTTCAACTTCAAAACAGGCAATCGACAGCTTTTTTGAAGAGAGCTGCAAGCCAAGTGAGGTTGCCGCGGAGATACAGGATAAAGTCGATCTTCTCTTTAAAAATATCTGCTTTGATATCGACGAGATCAAGGTGTGCCAGTATGACGAGAAGACGATTCTGATCGAGTTCACAGGCAAGGACGCGGCACTATTGATCGGAAAAGAGGGATACCGCTACAAAGCGCTCTCATATATGCTCTATAACTGGATCAATGCAAGTTACCAGCTCCAGCTTCGTCTTGAGATCGCCGAATTCTTGAAAAACCAAGAAGAGATGATCTGCAAGTACCTTGAGGGAGTGTATGCCAACATTGACCGTGACGGCCGGGCACAGACAAAGATCCTCGACGGTGTCTTGGTTCAGATCGCGCTTCGTGAGCTTCGTGCCGCCTATCCTGACAAGTATGTCGCCATCCGTTCAACGCGTGACGGTGCAAAATTTATAATTGTGAATTCTTTTAACAACGAAAGTTATTAGTAGACGATGCACAGCGATACAATAGCAGCTGTTGCGACAGCATACGGTATCGGTTCGATCTCCATCATTCGCCTCAGCGGCGAAGATGCCCTCCCTATAGCAAAAAGACTCTGTAAAAAAACTGACCTCAAAGCCCGCCATGCCACCTTGACCCCGCTCTACAATCTTTCAGATGAGTTGATAGACGAGGCGATTGTCCTTTACTTTAAAGGCCCCAACAGTTTTACGGCGGAAGATATTGTCGAGTTTCAGTGTCACGGCGGCAAGATCGTAGCGGAGCAGGTGCTCAATGCTGTTGTGAGTGCCGGCGCACGTCTGGCTGAACCGGGCGAGTTTTCAAAGCGGGCCTTTCTTAACGGGCGCATCGACCTGACCGAAGCCGAAGCGATAGCCCAGCTTATCGAAGCCAAAAGCGAAGATGCGGCAAAGATCCTCGCCAAGCAGATGAAAGGCGAGCTAAAGGGCTATGTCGAAGGAGTGCGCGATGAGCTTTTGCATATCCTGGCCTATTCTGAAGTGACGATCGACTACGCTGAAGAGGACCTTCCCCAAGACCTGATAGACCAGATACTTGCACGTCTTGAGGGCCTGCGTCTTCAGCTTAGCGACACTTTGCAGGCAAGCCAGAGCCGTGCAGGTCTGATGCAGGGCTTCAAGGTCGCGATCATTGGCAAGCCAAATGTCGGAAAAAGCTCTCTGCTCAACGTCTTGCTCAACTACAAACGCGCCATCGTCTCCGAGATCGCAGGTACAACACGAGACACGATCGAAGAAGAGGTCAAAATAGGGACACACCTGATCCGAATGGTTGATACGGCAGGGATACGAAACGCCAATGACGAGATAGAGCGCATCGGCATCGAGCGCAGCATTGAAGCGATAGAACAGAGTGATATCGTTGTCTGTTTATTTGACGGCTCGCGTATTTTTGACGAAGAAGACAGCAAGATCGTCGAGTTGATAGAGCAATACAAAGAAGAAAAATCCATTGTCTGCCTGCTCAACAAGACAGACCTTCCCCGCAAGTTTGATACTGAAGCGATAGAGATCTATACGCCGATAGAACTCAGCTGCAAAGAGAATGCCCGAGAGCTTATACATGTGCTTGAAAAGCTCATGGACAGCAAAAATATTTCAGATGAGATGATGTTGATCTCCGCGCGACAGATCAATGCCGTAAAAAAAGCCCTGAGCGAGATAGAGGAGGCGAAGAGTCCTTTGCAAGATCAAGAGCTGGAGATTTTTTCTTTCCATATGAACATGGCGATAAAAGAGATCTCTTCGATTACCCGTCCTTACGAGCACAGCGAGATGCTCGACAAGATGTTCGGCAGCTTCTGCCTGGGTAAATAGTGAAGATCATTGCTATCGACCTGGGGCTTAAACGCATCGGTCTGGCCTATTCAGCCGATGTCAACTTTGTGACGCCGCTTCCTGCTATAGAGCGAAAAAACAGAGACCAGGCGGCGGCAGCGGTAAGCGCTGTTATAGCAGAGTGGGGCGCAGAGGCTGTCGTCATCGGTATTCCCATTGGCGGAAGCAGCGAAGAGGAGATGCGCCGCCGTGTTGCGCACTTTATGAACCTGGTCGACTTCAAGGGGGCAGTCTACTTTCAAGACGAGAGCCATTCTTCGCTTGAAGCGGAGGAGTCAATGAAGGGGCTTATGAAGCAGAAAAAAGATGGACGGATCGACTCCCTCGCGGCCAAGATTATTCTTGAGCGCTGGATCCGTGCCAATAAAAATATAGGTGAGTGATGGACAGTACTGTTGTGAAGATGATGAAAAATAAAGAGAGTTAAACACGCAAAGGAGATATCTTATGCTGGATCTTTTTAATGAAAAAGCTAAAGAGTGGGATACAAATGATCTTGCCAGTCGGCTTTCAGCAGCTATTGGCGCATCTATTGTAAGCCATGTGCCGCTTCATGCCCACATGGAGGTGATGGACTTTGGTGCGGGTACGGGCTTGATCAGCTCGCATGTGGCACCGTTCGTTCATAAGATTGTGGCCGTAGATATTTCTGAAGCCATGCTAAACGAACTGACAGGTAAAAAAGAGCTTCACGGCAAGGTAGATATCTTGTGCCGTAATATCCTTGATGAACCTATAGATGCAAAGTTCGATCTTATCATGAGCGCTATGGCGATGCATCATGTGCAAGATACGGACAGACTTATTCAAAGGTTTAGCGAGCATTTGAAGCCCGGGGCAAAAGTCGCCTTGGCGGATCTGGACAGAGAAGATGGAAGTTTTCACCCTAAAGATACGCAGGGTGTCTTTCATTTGGGTTTCGAACGCGATAAATTTCAGGTACTCTTGGAAAAACACGGCTTTAAGGATGTTGACTTTGTTACGGCGTATACCCTTGAAAAAGAGGGCAATTCCTTTCCTATATTTCTTGCAACTGCTACAAAATCCTGATTTTATTTAATAGACAAAGGCGCACCTGAAGATAAGCAGGCCGGTCTTTGTCAATAGTCTAAGAAGCTCAAATAAAGAAACTTCAGTATCCTTGTTAAAAGGTTTAAAGTTCTTTGCATTATAATAAGTCACTTGTATTGAAAAGGGTGCTTATGGGTGTTTGGGACGGAATAAAAAGACAGCTGCGTTCGGTCATCGAGTGGAACAGCCCGGGTGCCGATGAACTTTTTTATCGCTGGAGTGATAACGGTGACGAGATCAAGAATGCTTCTAAGCTCATTGTAGGGCCGGGACAGGGCTGTATTTTTGTTTATGAAGGCAAGGTTGTTTCTGTAATCGAAGAAGAGGGAATGATCTCTTTATTGACAGAAAATATCCCTTTTTGGACGACAATCAAAAAAGTTATGCAAGCCTTTGAGAGTGAGCATAAGGTAGGCATTTACTTCTTCAAACGTACCCGCATTTTGGATCAGAAATGGGGGACACGTTCCCTCATCAAGTATGATGACCCAAAATATAAATTTCCAGTGGGGCTAATGGCCTATGGAAACTACAGTTTCAAGATCCAAGACCCCCGTCTGTTTTTTGTCAATATCATGGGCCCGCAGGAGTACTACAGGATAAGCGACTTTAAAGAAGTGATGGTTTCTCGGATCAATGAGCCTTTAGCAGATTTTTTAGCAACAGAAAAGTATTCTTTTGCGCAAATTGACGGTGAACGCGAAGAAATATCAAAAGCCCTGGGTGAAAAGCTGGGCCACACCTTTACTAAGCTGGGTTTTGCTTTGACCGATTTTCGTATTGAGGGGACAGATTTTGATGCAGATACACAGGCGCGTATCAACAAGATTTCTGATATAACCGCCTACACCCATGGCGCTGATATCGCGGGAGTAAGCTACAGTGAACTGCAAAGACTCGAAGCAATGAAGGACGCAGCCAACAACCAAGTCGGAGCGGCCGGAATGATGATGGGAATGGGTGTGGCCGGCGGACTGGCAAGTTCTGTTGTTCAAGAGAGCTCATCTGCAACATCGATAAATGCAAAAGAGCGCTTATTGCAGCTCAAAGAGCTTTTTGACGCGGAGCTCATCAGTGAAGTTGAATACAATGCTAAAAAGAAATCTATACTCGAAGCGCTTTGATGGCAAAATGCACGCACTGCTCAGCTCCTCTTCCGCGCAACAGCATCATCTGCGAATATTGTGCAGTACGAAATGATATTGAACTTCAGGCAAAAAATATCGGAGCGACTCTTCCCAAAAGCAAGCGTACCTGTCCTGATTGTCTGATTTATCTCGACAGCATTGATATTGGCAAGAACAACCGGTTTATTATTGAGAAGTGTTCACGCTGTTACGGACTTTTTTTTGACCATCATGAGATGGAACGGCTTTTAGAAGAAAATGAAATAAAGTCCTACTGGGTAGATCATCAAAAACTCCACTCTTTATTGCAGTTTCCTCTGCACAAAGACAGGGTCATCTACCGTAGATGCCCTGAATGCAATAAGATCATGCACAGAAAAAACTATTTGAAACGCAGCGGAGTGATTACGGACCTTTGTGCAGATCACGGTCTTTGGCTGGATGCGGGCGAGCTCAAGCAGATCCAGGATTGGATAAAGTTAGGCGGAAAGCGAAATGCCCTAAAAGATAAATTAGATGAAAAGCATATTAAAAATAGGGCCAAAGAACGCAAACGCGCTGATCTAAACAGAACAAGAGACAAAGACAATGAATCATCTGAAGCAGTTGGACTTGATGATCTTTTTGAAACAATATCTACTATCTTTCGTCACGGCTTGCGTTTTTAGATATGATTATATATCTCTAAAAAAGGAAACCGATGAAATCTTTATTTGTATCTTTGACAATCATGATGGGCTTAAATGCTCTACTTCTGGCCGAAGGCCTCACTCTGCACAGCAAGGATCTCAAAGGACAGCTCTCTGTCAATGAGGTTTTCAACGGTTTTGGCTGCAGCGGCAAAAATGTCTCGCCGCAGCTGAGCTGGGAAAATGCGCCAAAAGGAACAAAGAGCTTCGCGCTGACGCTTTATGATCCCGATGCACCTACAGGAAGCGGATGGTGGCATTGGATCGTCTTCAACATCCCCAAAGATGTCAGCGAACTAAAAGCCGGAGCAGGGGATGCTTCTAAAGGGCTTCTTCCAAAAACTGCCGCGCAGAATGTAACGGACTACGGTTTCGCAGGATTTGGCGGAGCCTGTCCGCCGGAGGGCGACAAGGCCCACCGCTACATCTTCACCCTTCATGCCCTTGATGTCGAGACGCTTGAGCTAGACGGCAAACAGTCCGCTGCTATAGCAGGCTACAACATCAACGCCCACACCCTCCAAAAGGCCTCACTGATCTCTTACTATGGCCGCTGATGCTATAGTAGTAGGCACATATTTTTTCACCTCTGTTTTATGGGGTGGAATCTATATTTAATACAAACAATATGAGTAGTAATATTTATTTATTTATACTTGTCACCTGACCCCTTTAAACTGGAGATGGCGTGAGAAATTGCTCCTGCTTTTTCGGCAAAGAGCATCTCATAGAAGTTAGAGAACTTTAAAAAACTGTGCGGTTTCGAGCTGGTCGTCGTCTAGTATCTCTTGGGTGTAATCGGGGTCGTTGAAGACCTTCTCTTTTATGCGTTGTTGACAATACTCAAACATCACCTTTTTTGCCAGCTGGAGGTCATTGAGGTAGCCCATTCCGCTGAACTGATAAGAGGGCTCCAGACTCTCGATGCAGACAAGAGTGATGTCTGCTTTTTCTTCGAGGTGCTCGACAAGCTCTCTGTAGCTCACGTCAAAGTCGGTGACCTTCCAGCCCATCTCTTCAACCTCCTCGTCCCCAAACTGCGCTACACCGTCACCGGTGGTGTCGTCATAGAAGCAGTTTCTTACATTGTAGTTGATGATGTCCTGCCAGGCACCGCCTGCTTTGATCAGTATCCGGTCATCGTCTTCAAGAACCTGATAGTTTTTGCCTAAAAGTTCCTGCTTGCTCTGCGCTTTGGGAAGAGAGAGCGCGGAAGCGGGCTGAGGCGTCACCTTGCCTTGATAGATGAAGATATCCGAGGGGTCAAAGGGGGCGTATTTGATCTCGCCTTTAAGGGTGATGCCAAACTCTTTATTGGAACTGAGTGCTTGAGATAACTCCGTATTTGAGGCGATAATGATCTCATTGAATAGGTTTATTTTTTTCATTTAAACTCCTGGCAACTGCCTGTTTATAAAATTTTGCAAATTGTAGCCAAAGCAACTGTAAGAGAAAATTTTAACTGTGAATCATTGCCCAAGATTAAGGGAATATTTATGCGCTTTAAACTTTGCAGTGAAAGAAAAATTTAAATTTTTTTATATAAAAATCTGTTAAAATAGTGTCTCGAAAATTTTAAAACAAGGTTTTTACTATGATAAACGAAGCGATTTTACGACAACTCGATTATGCTCCTAACGAGGCGTTAAAAGAGCAGGTTAGCCGTATTGTAGATAACACACGATCATTTGAGAAGATAGAAAAACACATCATGGATCTGCACCAACAACTAAGAGTAGATGGCTCTTACATCGCACTGTCAAATTCGGAAAACTATTTTAAGATTAAAATTGAAGCCCCAAGTCCTGAACTGACGGCTGAAGCACATGAAAAAGTACAGCACTGGTCGGAAAAATACAAGATTGAAACGGCCAAAGTCGACAAGAAAAACACCTACTACATCAAGGGTTTTAGCCATTAGAAAAAATATAACAGACTCATCGGGAGAGGTTCAGTATGAATGTTGAACCGATGACACAAGAAGGCTACGATAAGCTCATCGAAGAGTTTAAGTACCTTAAAGATGTCGAAAAACCCCGGGTAAACATCGAAAAACAAGAGGCAGCTGCCCAAGGCGACAGAAGCGAGAACGCTGAGTACCATGCGGCCAAAGAGAAGCTCCGCCATATCGACAAGCGCCTCTTCTATCTCAATGGCATCATCCAAAAAAGCCAGATCATAGACCCCTCAACGCTCTGCACGGACAAGGTTCACTTCGGCTCTACCGTCACGCTGCGCAATCTCGACAGCGATGAAGTGCAGAGATATACGATATGCGGTGTGCTTGAGAGCGAGCCTGAAGAGGGACTTATCTCCTTGCATGCGCCTTTGGCAAAGCTGATGCTTGGCAGAGCCTTGGAGGATCAGTTCAGTATCAAGCTACCGCATGGCAAAAAAGAGTATGAGGTGGAAAAGATCGAATATATCCCGATCTTTGAGCTTAAAAAGAGTATTCGTACCTTAAAAGATTACGGGTTTAAATAGGCATTTTTTCAG
Source organism: Arcobacter sp. (assembly GCA_024637195.1). Taxonomy (GTDB): domain Bacteria; phylum Campylobacterota; class Campylobacteria; order Campylobacterales; family Sulfurimonadaceae. The sequence continues at coordinate 93,637 of JAGXFN010000008.1, read as the reverse complement.
TTTTTAAAAGAAGACTGGAGTCAAGCAGGGCAAGTGTTGTGTTGGCAAGCATCTCTTCAAGTGCTTTTTTTGGCGGTGCATAGGTCTCATGCAAAGGGCAGGGATTGTACTCCTCGCACTCCTTGTCTCCGAGCGCGCAGTGCGAACAGTTGTTTTCTGCGATCGCATCGAGTATGTCAGCAAGAGAGATCTCGCTGAGTTCATGGTTTAGAGTGAACCCACCGTTACGGCCGCGGGAGACTTTCAATATCTTGTGTTTGGCCAGTTTTGTCATCAGCATTGTCAGATATTTGTAGGGGATCTGCGTTTCTTGGTGTACATGGTTCGCCGAGTAGAGCTCATCTGAGTTTTTGGACATAAAGATCAGTATTCTAAATGTATATTGGGCGGTTTTGCTGAACATTGTTTCCCCTGAGAGTTCTTCGGTTTTTTGAATATTATCATAAGTTTCTTGAGACAGGATTAGTAATTCGATAACAAAAGATTTGTATAAACCTTCTTTTAGCACATTTTAACTATAATCACGCCTATTAATTCATTCAAGGAAACCTCGTGAGCTACGAAATTGAAAACATCGAAGAAGCGTGTTCATCACATAAGATCTCTGCTGAAGAGTACCAAAACATACTGCACATCTTGGGCCGTGTGCCGAACATGGTCGAGCTTGGGATTTTCTCCGCAATGTGGTCAGAACACTGCTCGTACAAGTCTTCAAAAGTCCATTTAAGCGGTTTTCCTACCAAGGCGCCATGGGTTATCCAGGGTCCGGGTGAAAATGCAGGTGTTATCGATATCGGCGACGGTTACGCGGCGGTCTTTAAAATGGAATCTCATAACCACCCCTCGTTTATCGAGCCTTATCAAGGCGCTGCAACGGGCGTCGGCGGGATCATGCGAGATGTTTTCACTATGGGCGCACGTCCGGTGGCCAGTCTTAACTCCCTTCGATTTGGAAATATCTTAAACAGCGATGCGACATCGGCACATCAGCGTTACTTAGTACGCGGTGTTGTCGAAGGTATCGGCGGATACGGGAACTGTATGGGTGTTCCGACCATCGGCGGCGAGATCAGTTTCGATGAGTGCTATAACGGAAACATCCTGGTCAATGCCTTCAACCTGGGCATTGCCAAATCGGATGAGATCTTCTACGGCAAAGCAGAAGGCATCGGCAATCCGGTAATGTACGTCGGTTCCAAAACAGGCCGTGACGGTTTGGGCGGTGCGGTCATGAGTTCGGACTCATTTACCGAGGAGTCCAAATCGCTTCGTCCGACAGTTCAGGTCGGTGACCCCTTCACTGAAAAACTTCTTCTTGAGGCCTGCTTAGAGCTTTTCAAGACCGACTATGTCGTAGGTATTCAAGATATGGGCGCGGCAGGGCTTACCTCTAGCTCTTTTGAGATGGCGGGACGTTCCGGCTCGGGTATGATCATGCATCTTGACCAGGTACCTGCGCGCGAAGAGAACATGACGCCGTATGACTTTATGCTTTCTGAGTCACAGGAGCGCATGCTGATCTGTGCGAAAAAAGGAAGCGAGCAGGCGATCATTGATATTTTTGAAAAATGGGACCTTGACGCTGCGGTCATCGGTGAAGTCACCAATACGGGTCATATGGAACTTTTTTGGAACGGAGAGAAGTGTGCTGACGTGCCGGTCGATCCGGTAAGTGAAGAAGCCCCCTGCCTGAACCGTCCGATGAGCAAGCCTGCATACCTCGAAGAGGTAAACAAAGTCGAGATCACCGATTTTGACGCAGTGTCTAATCAGGAGGCCTTTGAGAAGCTGATCTCTTCTATGGAAGTCGTCGACAAGGCGTGGATCTACGAGCAGTATGACTCGATGGTACAGACAAACACGATCAAAAAAGGGGGCAGTCTTGATGCCTCGGTCATCCGTGTCAAAGAAAATGGAAAGGCACTGGCGATGAGCTCAGACTGTAATGTTCGCCACTGCTACATCGACCCCAAAGGCGGAGCGGCGGCTGCGGTTATGGAGTCGGGCCGAAATGTCGCGATGAGCGGCGCGCAGCCTTTGGCGATCACGGACTGTCTGAATTACGGCAATCCTGAAAACCCTGAAGTGATGTGGCAGTTTGCCCAAGGGTGTCTGGGGATCAAAGAGGCGTGTACGGCACTTACCACACCGGTTATCGGCGGAAATGTATCGCTTTACAATGAGACAAACGGGGTCTCTGTCTTCCCGACACCGTCCATCGCAACCGTAGGGGTCAATGATGACCAGAACAGAGTCCTGATGAGCTCATTCCAGAAAGAGGGGAATCTTCTTTATCTTCTGGGCGAGACAAAAAGCGAGTTCGGCGGTTCTTTATATATGAAAGAGCTTCATCACAAAGTCGCAGGGAAACTTCCCGAGATCGACTATGACAAAGAACTTAGTCTCTGGAACACGGTCATCAATGCCAACAAAAAAGACCTTCTCTCTTCGGCCAAAGACTGCTCTTCGGGCGGACTTGCCATAGTGATCGGTAAAATGGCCGCAGTAAGCTCACTGGGCGCGCAGGTAGAGATGATGACAAACAATACAAATGACATCTTTTCCGAGACATTCTCCCGTGCTGTTGTGGAAGTCTCACCTGAAAATGCCCAAGCCTTTGAGTCTATGATCGAAGATATCAGCTTCGAGAAAATCGGAACTGTCGGCGGCAAAACAGTCGTCATCAATGATGTGCGCATGGAGCTCTCCGAGCTCAAAGCCCTCTATTTCGATACCTTCAAAAAAGTGGTAGAACAAGATATCTAAATCCCCTGCTATAGGGGGAGCCTCCAGCGGTGGTGCTCCCTTTTCTTCTTCAAAAATATATTTCTCTATGCTATACTCCTTTAAAATTCCAAAGGAGAAGCCGTCTTTGAATCTTAGCCAAACGATAAAGATCAGCGGTCTTGTCCAGGGGGTTGGTTTTCGGCCTTTTCTCTACCGGCTTGCCCACCGCTACGCGCTTACAGGATCTGTGCATAACACAGACGCCGGTGTGCAGCTGCAAATAGAAGGCGAGGCCGGGCAGGTAGAGTGCTTCGTGAAGGCCATGCACGCCGAACTTCCGCCTCTGGCACGTATAGACGGACTCGACAGAACCAGCGCCGTCTGGCATGGCTATGAGGAATTTACGATCGGCAAAACGCAAGGCCGTGATGCAAAGAGCGCACTTATCTCTGCGGATATCTGCGTGTGCGAAGCCTGCCTTGCGGAGATGCAGGAGCCCTCAAACAGACGCTACAATTACCCTTTTATCAACTGCACGAACTGCGGGCCGCGCTATAGCATCATGCAGCATCTTCCTTATGACCGGGAAAAGACGAGCATGCGTTTTTTCACCCTTTGTCCAGCGTGCGAAAGAGAGTACGTAAATCCGCTTGACCGCCGTTTTCATGCCGAGCCGATCAGCTGTTTTGAGTGCGGACCGAGCTTACGTCTGCTTGATCGCTGCGGCAGGCTCTTGAGCGAAGGAGCGGTCGCGATAGAGATGGCGGCTCATGCTCTGCAGGAGGGAAAAATCTTAGCGCTTAAAGGCCTCGGCGGCTTTCATCTGCTCTGCGATGCGAGCAGCAGCGAAGCCGTTTTACGCCTAAGAAAACAAAAAAACAGAGAAGCCAAGCCTTTTGCCGTGATGTTCGCAGATATCAGCTCCCTGTGCACTTTTACTCAGATCACTGCCGCTGAAGAGACCCTGATCTGTTCAAAAGAGAAACCCATCGTCATCGTGCAGAAGAAAAAAAGTCTCTTGCTGAGCAGACATATAGCCCCGGGGATAGAGCGCATCGGTGTTTTTCTGCCCTACACGCCGCTGCACCATCTTGTGCTGCAAAAGGTCGGAAGACCGCTCGTGGCCAGCAGCGCCAACCGCAAGGACGAGCCCATTCTTACGCAAAGCGTGGCTGTGATAGAGAAGCTGGGGGATGTTGTTGATCTTGTGCTGGAGCATGACCGTGAGATCGTCAACGCCAGCGATGACAGCGTCATGCAGATAGTGGGTGAAAAGCCAATCTTTTTGCGCATGGCCCGAGGTTTTGCGCCCAAAAGCATAAAGCTTCCCTTTAAAAGTACTAAGACGATACTTGCCCTCGGCGCGCAGCAAAAAAGCACTATCACGCTTATCTTTGGTGACACCCTTATCCTCTCCCCATACATCGGTGATCTGGGCTCCATCGAGGTATTTGAGTATTTTGAGCGCACGGTAGAGCGCTTTTTTGAGCTTTATGCGTTAAAAGCGGATATTATCGTCTGCGACATGCACCCCGAGTACGAAACAAGCCGATGGGCGCAGAAGCAAAAAGCAGAATATCCTGCCCTCACTCTGCTCCAGGTGCAGCACCACTACGCGCATATCCTTGCCGTAAAAGCCGAGCACGGACTTAGGGGGAGGGTCCTGGGATTTGCCTTTGACGGCAGCGGTTATGGAGATGATGGCAAGATATGGGGTTCTGAGGTGATGATTGCCGATGAGACGGGGTATCAACGGCAATTTTCACTGCGTCCTTTTCGCCTCATCGGCGCAGAGAAGGCCATCAAAGAACCCCGCCGCAGCGCTCTCTCTGTGCTTTTTGAGCAGCTGAGTCTGGAAGAGCTTCTTACTTCGGGCCTTGCACCGACAGCTGAGTTTTCAAAAGAGGAACTGACCCTTTTGCATACAGCCTGGAAAAAAGGGATCAACTCCCCCTATAGCAGCTCTATGGGGCGGCTTTTTGATGCGGTGGCCAGTCTTGCGGGCATCGTGCAGGTCTCAAGTTTTGAAGGCGAGAGCGGACTGAAGATGGAAGCCTATGTTGACGAAAAGATCACGCAGACCTTCTCTTTTGCTTTGCACCGTGGCCAGATCGACATAACACCGATGTTTTCAGAGATCCTTGAACGCAGCGACACAAAAGAAATCGTTTCGATGTTCTACAATACCCTCGTCGAGATCATCGCAGCAGTCTGCAGGGAATACCCTGAGCTGCCGCTGCTTTTTTCCGGCGGCGTCTTTCAAAACAAAACGCTGGTACAGATGATCATGAAACGATGCGCACTGATGAAGCGTCCTTGTTATTTTCAAAATGAAACGCCTGTCAACGACGGGGGTATCTCTCTGGGACAGGCCTGGTTCGCCCTGCATAACCAATAAATTAAAACTGGATTTTATAAAAATCATCTATAATGCACAGATAGCTACAAAGGCCTGCAGATGGGGATGGAATTTTATATTATTTTTTGGTACGGGGCACTGCATGCTTTTGGGCCGGATCATCTTGTCGCAATCGCTGATTTTTCTATAGCAAAAGAGGGAAAGAAGGCCTTGCTGATTGTTGCCGCCTTTGCTTTTGGCCATGCTGTAACGCTCTTTATATTTGCGAAACTGCTGCATGCGTATACCTTATCTGCGCAGCTGCTGGAGTACGGAGATATTCTTTCATCGCTTGTCATCATCGCAATGGGCGTCTATCTGCTCTACCTTGTGGCAGCGGAGCGTATTCATCTTCGCTTCCACCTGCACGGTGACAGAGAGCATATCCATATCTGGTTTGGGAAGAAGCATGGCCACAGCGAAAAGATCGAGCCGATTTCGGCCTTTGGCATCGCGGCCTTGATGGGCATCGGCGGGGTCAGAGGGATGCTGGTGAGTCTTGGCGTGCTGCAGCAAGCAGAGGCAGTTGATTTGAGAATGGTCCTCTTTTTTGTCCTGGGGGTCAGTACGGTCTTTATGCTCTTTGGCCTGCTTATTCTTTTTGTCAACAGTAATCTTCTCGGCTCTATCAAGAGTGTGCGCCGCGTCTTTGCGACGGCAGGGGTTCTTTCCATCGCCGCGGGCAGCAGCATGCTCTGGTAGCATATAAAAAAATTAAAGGATACTAATGTGTAAAGATTGCGGCTGCAGTATTCACGACCATAGCCATGCGCATGAAGAGGGCCACACCGCGTTGCATAACAACCCGCAGCTCAACGACGCCAAGACGGTAGAGGTTATCTCTAAGATTTTAGCCAAAAACGAACATGAAGCCGGCCACAACCGGGCGCATTTTGATGCCCACAAGGTCCTGGCGATCAACCTGATGAGTGCTCCGGGAAGCGGCAAAACCGCGCTACTGGAGAAGATGGCCGAGCTTGGCACCTTCAAATTCGGCGTCATCGAGGGTGACCTAGAAACGAGCCTTGACGCGGAACGTATCCGCGCAAAGGGGATACCCGCTTTTCAGATACAGACCGGAAGTGCATGCCATCTGGACGCTTTTATGGTGCATAAGGGACTGCATGCGATGCCATTGGACGATCTTGACGTCTGCTTTATCGAAAATGTCGGTAACCTTGTCTGCCCGGCAAGCTATGATGTAGGGGCACATCTCAACATCGTTTTGGTCTCCGTTCCTGAAGGCAGCGACAAGATCGAGAAGTACCCGGTGATGTTTGCAAAGGCCGATCTTATCCTCATCACGAAGACCGATCTTCTCCCTCATTTTGAGTATGACATCGAGCATGAAAAAGCGCAGGCAAGAAGGATAAAACCCAATGTGGATATCCTTGAACTCAGTATAAAAGATGAGGAGAGTATCCGAAACGTCATCAGCTGGATAAATTTCAAAAAAAGTATGAGGAGCTAGAATATGTGTCTTTCTATCCCCTCTAAAATAGTTACGATAGACACCCACAATATTGCTACGGTAGAGACGATGGGCGTCCGGCGTGAGGTGAGCCTTGACCTGATCGCCGAGGCGCTTGAGATAGGCGACTACATCCTTATCCACGTCGGTTTTGCAATGAGTAAGATTGACAAAGAGGTGGCGATAGAGAGCCTGAAGATGTACCAGGAAATGCTTGAGGCCATGCAAGACGAAGAGCGCAGAGAAGCGATCGAAGCGGATGACAACTGCACGAAGCGGAGCTTATGATGCACGGACTGGAACTCAAAGAGCTCTATGAGGGCTTTCGAGATGCCGAGGTAATAAAGGTTCTGGCAAAAAGAATTTCCAAAGAGGCTGCAAAACTCTGCGAAGCGCTATGCATCATGGAGGTCTGCGGCGGCCATACCCACACCATTATGAAGTACGGTTTGAAGCAGCTTCTTCCTGAGACGATAGAGTTTATTCACGGCCCCGGCTGCCCCGTGTGTATCATGCCCAAAGAGCGCATAGACCAGGCGATCGCCTTGGCGAAGATGAAAGACATCATCCTGCTGACGCTGGGCGATATGCTCTACGTTCCAGGCTCCATAAGCTCTTTGGCAAAGGAGCGCGCGCAGGGGTGTGATGTCAGAGCCCTTTACTCTCCGATGGACGCCATTGCTATAGCCCTGGAAAATCCTGACAAAAGAATCGTCTATTTTGCCATAGGCTTTGAGACGACGACCCCGATGACGGCAGCACTGCTCCAGCAGGTGCAAGAAAAAGGCATCAGCAATCTGCTCTTTCACATCAACCATGTGCTTGTTCCGCCGGCAGTGGATGCGATCATGGAAGACAAGGAGGCCAGAGTAAATGCTTTTATCGCTCCTTCGCACGTCAGCGTCATCAGCGGCGCAAAGATTTATTCGGGTATCTGTAAGAACTATGCAACGCCTGTCGTGGTGAGCGGATTTGAACCGGTGGACGTGATGCAGAGTATTTTAATGATCATCAGACAAAAAAACGAGCAGCGCTGCGAGCTTGAGATCGAGTACTCGCGCTGCGTCACGTTAGATGGGAACCTCAAGGCGCAGGAGATGATGCATAAATATATGAAACCTCGAGAAAATTTCAGATGGCGCGGCATAGGAGACATCCCCTACAGCGCGCTCGAACTAAAAGATGAGTTTGAACATTATGATGCGGAAAAGATCTTTTATGCGCAGCTTCCCCATCGACCGATAGATGATCACAAGCTCTGTATCTGCGCCAAGATACTCAAAGGTCTGGCGAAACCAAAAGAGTGCTCGGTCTTCGGCACAGCCTGCACACCGAACCAGCCCTTGGGAAGCTGTATGGTCAGTTCCGAGGGGGCCTGTAATGCCTACTACCGATATGCGCAGGTATAGATGAGTCAGATACAGCTAAGCCACGGCGGCGGGGGAGAGGAGACAAGCCGGTTGATCCGTGAGATGTTCTACTTGCATTTTGCCAACGATATTCTTCTGGCGGGCGAAGATGCCGCGGTAGTGAGTGTGGCAAAGAAGATCGCCTTTACCACCGACAGCTTTACCGTCAGCCCGATCTTTTTCAAAGGAGGAGACATCGGCAAACTTGCTATAGCAGGGACGGTCAATGATCTGAGTATGATGGGTGCGAAACCGCTCTATCTCAGCGCCGGCTTTATCATAGAGGAGGGGTTTGAGATCGGGCAGCTTGAGACGATCGTGATCTCGATGGCGCAAGAGCTGAAGCTTAGCGGTGCGAAGATCGTTTGCGGCGACACAAAGGTTGTCCCAAAAGGTTCGGCAGATCAGATATTTATCAATACCTCGGGTATCGGAGAGATTCTGAAACCGGGCATCTCGGCGAACAGACTTCACGAGGGCGATATCCTTATCCTCTCGGGAGATATAGGGCGCCATGGAGCAGCTATTTTGATGGAGCGCGAGGGCTTGGGCGTGAGCGGCAATATCCAGAGCGACTGCGCGAGTCTATGGCCGGCGGTGGAGGCTCTGATAGACAATGATATCGCCATCAGCGCGATGCGCGATGCTACACGCGGCGGTCTCTCGGCAGTGGCGAACGAATGGGCACGCCAAAGTACTGTCTGTCTGGAGCTTGAGGAGCCTGCTATTGCTATTAACGAATCGGTGCAGGGAATATGCGAGCTTTTCGGCTTTGATGCGCTTGATTTTGCCAATGAGGGAACCTTCCTTATCGCAGTCGCCTCTAGCGATGCCCAGCGGGCGCTTGAGTGCTTAAGGAAGGTTGACGTGAGTAAAAATGCGGCTGTTATAGGTCGCATAACACGAAAAAAAGAGGGTAAGGTGATCTTGCACAGCGCACATGGCAGCAGCCGTTATCTAGACCTGCCCAAGGGCGAACTCCTGCCGAGGATCTGCTGATGCATGAATACAGCATCGTCCAGGCCCTGCTTGAACAGTGTGAGAGCCATGCCAAAGAGCAGGGGGCAACACGCATTACCGAGGTTGTAATCAAGATCGGAAAGCTCAGCGGAGTCGAGCCCTATCTGTTGGAAAGTGCCTTTGAGACCTTCAAAGAGGGGGGTATTTGCAAGGATGCCTTTTTGAAAATGGAGCTTCAAAACCTGGTCCTGTATTGCGAAGTATGCCATGAACACTCAGAGCAGAGTGAAGTATGTTACCAGTGCAGACACTGCCAAAGTGCGCATGTCAGGGCAGTTGACGGGGAAGAGATGTTTCTGATGCGATTGGAAATGGAGTGAAATCAACTTCCTGCTACAAATTAAATAAAACGTGTTATAATATATTTGATGAAAGATGAGGCTCGAGTTCATCTTTGGGTATGTCACGAGTAAGCTCTGCAAAACCGAAAGACTCAGCTGTTTTGATTCCACTTTATAATGAAGTGTATTTTTCCTATAAAAGGTACTATAATGGCAGAATTGCTAAACGGAACGGTTAAATGGTTCAATGACGAAAAGGGCTACGGCTTTATCCAACAAAACAATGGCGGACCGGATGTATTTGTACATTTCCGTCAGGTAAACAGTAACAATCCAGGTCGTGTCTCTTTGGCTGAAGGTCAAGCAGTAACATACGAAGTAGGCGAAGGCCAAAAAGGTCCTCAGGCTGAAAACGTAACGCCACTTTAAGCCATATCCCGCAGGCTTAACGCCTGCACTTTTAAGATTAACTCCCCCAATTTTTTTATTGTTTCAAAAACTCAGAAGAGAGTGTATTTACTTCTGCAGCAGACGTTTTCCAAGCGTGAGTAGTTCTTCGTCTATCTCGTACTTTTTCGCTGTGATCTGCTCAATATTTTTAAATTCAAAGGCGCCGTTGTTGTAACAGATCACGCTGTCGTTTTTGCCTGAGCAGAGCGCATCGATGGCGTAGGTAGTGAACTGATAGGCCATCAGCCGTTCGCGGACCGTAGGGTTCCCGCCGCGCTGGATGTGTCCAAGTACCGTCACACGCGACTCGAACCCGATCTCTTTTTCAAACCACTGCGCAATCTTCTGCGAGTTCTCCAGACCCTCCGTCACAATAGCGATAAAATAGTTGCGTCCCTGTTCCACCTCGCGAAGAAAACGTTTTTTAATCGCTTCAAGATCGTAAGGGATCTCGGGAATAAGACACATCTCCGCGCCCGAAGTCAGCGCAGAGACCAGGGCGAGATAGCCGCAGTCTCTCCCCATTACCTCGACAACAAAGGCGCGTTTGAAAGATGAAGCGGTGTCGCGGATGTTGTCCGTTGCTGTTTTGATGACGTTGAGCGCAGTGTCGACGCCCAGACAGTATTGGGTGCCGTTGATGTCGTTATCGATGGTAGAAGGAACGCCGCAAAACGCGATCTGGTGTTCTTTGAAAAAGATCTCCATCCCGCGAAAAGAACCGTCGCCGCCGAGTACGATGAGTTTGTCTATCCCCAGGTTGTTTAGATTTTTAGCTGCGATGGCGCGAAACTTCTTCTCTTTGAAACGCTCTGAGCGTGCAGAATAGATCTTCGTTCCGCCTCTGTGGATGATTCCTGCGACGTCGCTGTAGCCTGCTTCTTTGATCTCATTGTCGATCAAGCCGTCAAATCCGCCGTAGACAAAGTAGGGCGCGAGACCCTGTTCAAAGCTGTACTCGACAAAACGTTTGATAGCGGGGTTCATACCGGATACATCACCCCCTGAACATAAAATAGCAATCTTATTCATAAAATTCCTTTTGTTGTTGTATCTCTAAGTCCTGCTGACAAGGGTGATGCTTCCATCAATCTACTTATTTGAACTTTATAATACTGCTTTTTAGAGGCACAAGTCCATTTTCTGAGTAGAGTCGGGCCTCATGCAGATGTTCAAGTGCATAACCGGAGCCGTCTTTTAGCAGTTGGCAGCTGGGATGCCGGTAGGGCGTGTCCTTTTTTTCAACAGGTATCACAGCATTTACGGCCTCCTTTTTCTGGAAGCTGAAGTCCAAAGCAAGCTCGCTTGCACCCCCAAAAGCACGCCCCTCGTCGTCTTGTAAAAAGGCTTTGGCAACTTTTCCGTCGACCAGGGCTATTGATCTTTCTCGCGCTATCTTTTTAGCGATGCCCGTCTCGTCTTTGGCCTCGAACACCTCCTGGCTTAGTGCTACAGCGCGGGTGTGAACAGGCATCGCGGCCAATGAAAGTTTGCCTTCACTGGCTCCGCCGAAGTAGCGCTCAAGCAAGCAGCCCTGAGGAACAAGATAGACAGAGCCGCCATTGAGAAGAAGCGTCTGTCCGTATTTTTGGTAGAGGTTCTCAAGCTGTGCCGGTGCTGGCTTGCTGGCGATCAGTATAAGTTCATCGGCGCTTAGAGAGGCTGCAAAGAAGAGCGCTATAGCGGCACGTTTCATCGAAAGACATCCTGATCGCTAAGCCACAAGATCCAAGAGCGTTCTTTGATGTCACCGACGTCAAGCAGCCCCTCGTTTTTGAGATGATAATACTCATAGACGACAGAGATCTTTCCTTCTCTGGCCGCATCGATGTAGGGCTGGGGGATGATGATCTTGTACGACTGCGTGCCCGGTCCTATCCCGTCTTTGTCCGCCTTGTCCAGAGCCAGTACGCCGTAGAGTTCCTTCTCTTTTGCAGGCACCTTGATCCGCACATGCTGCGCGCCGTGATGCAGGGCGAGTTTATAGGCTTTGGGAAGTTCATGGTCACGAATCTCCAAAGAGTTGTAGCGCGTTGAGCTTTGAAACGGGGAGTTGAACGCACCGTGAAGGATGAAGCTCTTGTCGGCCGCGGTGATGATGATGTCAGGGTTTTCGATCTTTCCTTGTGCTATCGTCTTGTTGTAAGTCGTTGTCGAGCAGGCGGAAAAGAGAAGTATAAACACAGATAAGAGCAGCAGTTGCGGCATGTGATTCCTTTGGGCTGAGCCCGAGATATTAGGAGTGATTATAGCCTGTATTTTCTGTTCTTTTCTGAAAAACTCAGAGCCTTTCGCTTAAATATGCAGCCATATGCTCACGTGTATCTACCTTTGCATAATCTTTTTCGGGAACCTCCTCTATGTCGGCAGCGACCTGTTTCATTTCGGCAAAGGTAAATGTTTTTCTTTCGCCGTTTTGTCCCATGAAAAAGTTTTATATTTCTGCGTATAATCTGTCACATCCGGCTTGACTGGCAAATCATTTAGGTCTTTAAGTGATCCAGTTTTTTCCCATCTTCACATCCTCATAAAACTTTATTTAAGCCAGTTGATATAAAACTAATAATAACATACATGATTTCAAATTGTTTACAAAAATGTATTATCTTTGGCAGAAAAACCTAGTATTTAAAACGAGGCGCTCTTGGAGATATTTAGATACATTTAAATAGCTTTAACTGTATAATAAAAAAAGTGCAGAACATCTGCTGGCAGGATTTGGTATAAGAATTATCTGATAAAAAGCAAGGAGTGCTTATGCGTATCGTAATCGTCGGCGGGGGTATTGCCGCGGCCTATATGTCCAATGCCTTGAAAGAACAAGCTCCTGAACACGAGGTCCTCATTGTTTCCAAAGAGGAGTATCCTCCCTATGACCGCATTCATCTGTGCGACCTGATCAACAAGACCAAGGGTATCGATGAGATCGCGCTGGAGCTTCCTTCTGGCGTCAAACTCGAACTCAATGCCGAGGTGCTTCAGGTGGACAGAAAAGCTAAGCGCATCTATACCAAAACCTCTGCCTTCGCTTACGACATCCTGATCATCGCAACCGGTTCGTCACCGCGCACCCTCTTTGGCATCGAAGGGATGAAAAACGCGGCGACCTTCCGAAGTGCGGATGACAGCGCGTGCATTGCCGAACATACCAAGGGCAAAAGCATTGTAGTGATAGGCGTCGGGCCCATCGGTCTGGAATTGCTCGATACGCTCTGCACACTCGAAGGTCCCAAAAAGATCTACCTTGTCTCCCGCGGCAGACACCTCTATGACAAGGCGATGACGCCTGCGTCGGTGGCTATGATGAAGCGCATTTATGAGCAGGCCGATCCCCGTGTGGAGATACTGCTTGAAGAAGAGATCATTGACAAAAGTGTCGAAGAGAACACATTGCGTAAGATCGTTCTCACATCGCGCACGATAGAAGACCCCTTTGTCATTTTCGGCATAGGGATCACTCCGAGCGCGGAGTTTGTAAAGGGCGTGCTCGATGTCGACAAAGGTATCCTTGTGGATGAGCATATGCGCACCTGCGATCCCTCCATCTACGCCGTCGGCGAGGTGGCACAGCTGCACAACGGCTATATCGCCGGACGGGTGAGGGAGTGTACATTGCAGGCCGAGGCGGCAGTAGCGTCTATTTTGGGCAAAGAGCACACGGGATTTAGGGAGTTTGTGACAGTAGACGGACTGAAAGTCGGAAAATTTTTGCTTGCCGATGTGACGTCGACGGACTATAAGCGAAAAGATGAGAAAAATGAAGAGATCGTCATCTCCTCCAAAAAAGAGGAGCGTGTCGACCATTACATCATCAACAATGACCGTCTGATGCGTTTTATTGGTATCAACACCAACATCGACGTGACGGCGATTAAAACGATGATAGAGAAAAAAGAGAAGGTTAACGCTGAGTATCTCTACTCCAACCGCCTGCAAAGCAAACGCGGCAAACTGATCTGTTCGTGTGCCAGCGCTTACGAAGAGGATCTGGTCGAGATCATAAAAACCAACGCAGTCGAGAACTTTGCCGATCTCAAGCCCTTTAGCGATGCAGGCCGTATCTGCGGGCGCTGCAAGAGTGACGTGGTTGAGCTGATTAAAAAGACTCCTGTTGATCCTGAAGAAGCAGCGCGTCTGAAAACCGACCGCGAAGAGGCAGCCAAAAAAGAGGAGAAAGAGAAGATACGGCGGCGCATCAAGAAGTTCAATAGCCTTCATCCGAAAAACACCATCGACGAAGAGAATCTTGAAGAGGCGATGAAGGCCTTTGATGTGAGCAAAGAGTATAACCGCTGGGTCTCGATGATAACTGCGAACATGCGCCTCAGACCCGACTACGAACCGCTTGTAAAAGAGGGAGTAGAGCAGCTGAACAAGATCCCCATTATCTGGCTGGAGCTGGCGGATTGTACGGGGAACTCGGAGGGCTTCATCAAATCGACCCGTCCGAAAGTCGACGAACTTATCTTGAAATACATCTCTTTAGACTACCATGAACTGCTGATGGCAGCCTCGGGGGACCGGTCAGAGACAGTGCTTGAGGATATCATAAAAAAAGATGCGGGAAAATATATCTTGATGGTAGAGGGGGCTATCCCTCTTGGGCTGGACGGGAAGTTTCTGCGTATCGGTCCGAAGGGAGAAACAGGGCATGCGCTTCTCAAAAGAGCAGCAAAAAACGCTCTGGCCGTGCTTGCTGTAGGCTCTTGTGCTTTTGACGGAGGGGTCGTTGCCGCCGCACCAAACCCCACGGGCGCGGTCGGTGTTGCCGAAGCCCTTGGACGAGATGACATTATCAACCTGCCGGGATGCCCGGTAAACCCTATCAATATCGTCGGCACGCTGCTGCATTACATCATGTTTGAAGAGTTTCCAAAACTCGATGAGAAGAACCGTCCCGAGTGGGCTTATGGCTTTCGTATCCACGACAACTGCGAACGCCGCGGCCATTATGATCTCGATGAGTTTGTGCTGGAATGGGGAGATGAGGGCGCGAAGAAGGGCTGGTGCCTTTTCAAGATGGGCTGTAAGGGACCCTACGCGGAGCTTAACTGTTCTTTGGTAAAGTTCAACGACGGTGTCAGCTGGCCGGTACAGGCGGGGCACGGCTGTTTTGCGTGTGGATTAGGGAAGATCGCCTTTGACAAATACGCTACCAACAGACCGATCGAGGAGGATGAAAATGGCAAGTAAAAAGATCGTTATCGACCCTATCACACGCATAGAGGGGCATCTGCGCATTGAAGTGGAGGTGAATGAGGAGAATGTGGTCACCGAGGCCTGGGCTTCGGGGCAGCTCTTTCGAGGGATTGAGATCATTCTTAAAGGGCGTGATCCGCGCGATGTTGGCTTTATCGCCCAGCGTATCTGTGGAGTCTGTACCAATGTGCACTATCGGGCCTCCATCAGTGCGGTGGAAGACGCCTACGGGATCACGCTGCCTAAAAACGCCGAGATCATCCGCGACCTTGTGACCCTTGCGCTTTTTGTCCAGGACCACATCATCCACTACTATCACCTCCATTCGCTTGACTATGTGGATGTGGTGAGTGCGCTTGAAGCTGAGCCTTCCGATGCAGTAGAGTGTGCGAAAAGATACCATGAACACCCTTACCGAAACTCCCACGGAAGCTTGAGCGCGGTCAAGGAGAAGCTGAGTTCTTTTGTCAAGGCGGGACGCTTAGGTCTCTTTGCCAACGGCTATTGGGGGCACAGCGCCTACAAGTTCTCGCCCGAAGAAAACCTGGTGCACATGAGCCACTACCTCGAAGCCCTGCGCATACAGAACGAGCTTGGCCGGGCGGTGGCGATCTTTGCAGGCAAGACACCGCATCCTCAAAACCTTGTCGTAGGCGGAGTGACCAGCGTGGCGGACATGCTTAATCCGCAGCGTCTTAACGATTTTATGTTCATACTCAAAGATGCTCATGATTTTATCGAACGTGCTTATATTCCAGATATGAAAATGGCGGTAAATGCCTACAAAGATGAGATCAAGTCGGGCCACGGACGCGGCAGCGGAAACTTCATGGCGGTCGGCGGTTATCGTTTTGGCAAGGAGGAACAGCTCTTTGAGGGCGGGGTGATATGCGAACATGATTTTGAGCATATCGAACCCTTTGATGATGCCTACATTACCGAAGAGGCGGGGCGTTCATGGTATGCTGACGAGGAGCCGACCTCACCCTACGAGGGGAAAACAGAACCTTTCTACACAGACCTTAACGAAGACGGTACGCTCAAAAGCGAGGGCAAATACAGCTGGGTCAAAGCGCCGCGCTATAAGGGCAAACCGATGGAAGTCGGCCCCGTGGCACGTATGATCATCGGCTATAGTGCGGGCTCGAAGATCATTTCACCCTATGTGCAGAGGTTTATGGACGCTACGGGGCTTGAGCTGCTGGACTTCTCCACCTCACTCGGGCGCAATGCGGCACGTGCTATAGAGGCGCAGATCTGCTGTGACTATATCTTTGATTTTTGCAGCGACCTGATAGAGAACATCAAGTACTACGATGAGCAGACCTGGACGAAGTATGTTTTCGAGGAGCTGCCAAAAGAGGCAAAGGGACGGGGGATATTTGAGGTGCCGCGCGGAGTTCTCTCGCATTTTGTCCGCATCGAAGACGCGAAGATCGCCAACTTTCAAGCCGTCGTTCCGACGACATGGAACGCCTCGCCAAAAGACGCTTCTGGTATCCGAGGCCCTTACGAAGAGTCGCTTGTCGGCATCACCCTGGCCGATCCCGGCTCCCCGCTGGAGGTCTTGCGGGTGATCCACTCCTTTGATCCCTGCCTTGCCTGTGCGGTGCATGTCATCGACACAAAAGGGCGTGAACTGAGCCATTACAAAGTCGGGACACTGTGCAATGTCTAAACCGGCCAAGCCTTCAAAAATAGCCCTAGTCGGTGTGGGAAACATTTTGTTTATGGACGAGGGAACAGGGGTCTATGCCAGCCGCTTGCTTGAGGCAAACTACAGCTTCTCGCCCGAGATCGAGATCGTAGACGGGGGAACGCTGGGCTTTAAGCTGATGGAGTATCTGCAGGAGTATGAGAAGGTGATCCTCTTTGACACTCTTAGTATAGAGGATGCGCCAGGTACGGTCTTTACCCTGCCGGCACAGGCGCTCATAGGGCTTGGCGAGTACAGAAAGAGCGTGCACGAGGTAGAAGTGGTAGGGATGCTGGAGATCTGTTCGCTGCTGGAAAAGACGGCGGAGGTGAGCATCGTAGGCATCATCCCCCAAGATATCATAAGCGTGCAGATCAACCTGACTCCGGCCGTTAAAAAGCAGCTTCCTCTGATGCTGGAGCAGAGCATCTTGCTTTTGCAGAGCTGGGGAGTGGAAGTCTCTGCAAAGGCTTCACAGAAAAATATCGAGGAGATCATCGGCGTTTATGACGGCTCCATAGTATGCAAAGAGTTCCTCCCTGCCTAATCAAACTGCAAGTTCAAACCTGCTAAAATTCCGCCACTATTTTACCCAAAAGGTTCGCTATGAAACGCGCTTTGATCAGTGTAAGTGATAAAACAAATATCGTAGAATTTGCCAAATCTTTGGTTCAGCTGGACTATGAGATCGTCTCCACCGGCGGCACATTCAAGATGTTAAAAGAAGCAGGTGTCGCGGCGATCGAGATCGATGAGGTGACGAAGTTCCCCGAGTGTTTTGAGGGGCGTGTGAAGACACTGAACCCTTATGTACACGGCGGTATTTTGCACCGACGCGACAAGCAGTCCCATCTTGACCAGGCCAAAGAGCTAGGTGTCGAGGCGATTGATCTGGTCTGTGTCAACCTCTACCCGTTTAAGGCGACGATCGAGAAGACAGACGACTTTGACGACATCATCGAAAACATCGACATCGGCGGACCTGCTATGGTACGTTCTGCGGCAAAAAACTTCGACAGCGTGCTGATCGTCACCGATGTGGCGGACTACTCGATGGTTTTGGACGCCATCTCCAATGAGATAAACAGTGTCGAGTTCAGACGCCACCTGATGATCAAGGCCTACGAGCACACCGCGGCCTATGACTCCATGATCGCCAACTACATGAACAAGCGCTTCAACAAGGGCTTCGGCGCGAAGCAGTTTATCGTCGGCGAGAAGGTGATGGACACGCGTTATGGAGAGAACCCGCACCAGAAGGGTGCTCTGTATGAGTTTGACGGCTACTTCAGCAAGAACTTCACAACCCTAAAAGGCGAGGCGAGTTTTAACAACCTCAATGACCTGAACGGCGGGATCAAGATCGCCGCGGCATTTGGAGACGAAAACGCTGTCTGTATCGTCAAGCATGGCAATCCTTGCGGTTTTGCCATCCGAGAGAACCTGACTGAAGCCTACGAAGAAGCGCTCAAATGCGACCCGATCTCAGCCTTTGGCGGGGTGGTCTGTGTGAATGGTGTGGTGGACGCGGAACTGGCGGAGAAGATGAACGAGATCTTCTTGGAAGTCGTTATCGCCGGACGTATCACCGCCGAAGCCCAAGCCATTTTTGAAAAGAAAAAACGCCTGAAACTCTTTGAGTACGGCGCAGACCGCATTATCCTTTCACATGATACCCTTGACTTCAAACACATCGACGGCGGATTTGTCTTCCAGGACGCGGACAAGGTCGGTGAAGACGAAGTAAAAAACTCTCAGCTCGTCAGCGAAAGAACGGCAACTGCCCAAGAACTCAAAGACGCCGAGATCGCATGGAAGATCGCCGCACTGACGAAGTCAAACTGCGTCGTCTATGTCAAAGACTCTGCGATGGTCGCAGTGGGCATGGGGATGACGTCGCGCGTCGATGCCAGCCAGTGCGCACTCAAAAAAGCCAAGGCGATGAACCTTGACGTGACCGGTGCCGCCCTCGCTTCTGAAGCCTTCTTCCCGTTTAGAGACTCCATCGACGCCGCGGCCGAAGCCGGTGTAAAGACCGTCATCCAGCCCGGCGGTTCCATCCGCGACGACGAGGTCATCCAAGCCGCAAACGAGCACGGCATGGCGCTTTACTTCTCCGGTATCCGCCACTTCCTCCACTAGCCAACCCGAGGCCCCTGTACGGAGATCAAAGAGGCATTGGTGTCATGAACGATTTAAAGATTTCTATCGTTATCCCTTTTTATAATACCCCTCTTGTTTACTTTACGGAGTGCTTGCATTCAGTAAAAAAACTTGACCTTTATGAGGTCATTTTGGTTGATGACTGTTCCACAGATGAAGAGCTAGTCAAGACAGATAAAAATTCAGGCAATATTTATCTGAGAACATCTTATCAGTCCACTCATGATGGTATTCCTTTCAGCCTGGGTTGAAACACGGCACAAGGCAAATATATCTGCCGTATGGACTCGGATTGTTCAAAATTCCCCTCTTAAAACTACATAATAAATAGATGACATTATTGAAATACTAATTGAATGAACACTGAAATATATTTTTATTCTGATAACTATTTTAATATTAATATGTTACCTAAAGTAATTAATAACAAAAACAGTTAATTTTGTCACATAATCAAAACAGTTAATATAAACTATCTAGGTATATTATTAAATATTTCTACTAGTTAAAATAACTAATATTATCAAAACATAATATCAAAGTGTTTGATTTGGTATAGGTATTGTAGGTTAATGCAATAGATGATTAGAATATTGGACAAAATAAGTAGGAAAATAAGAGAAGTAAGATGATGAGATCAATGTGGACGCAGGTAATGACATTATTGAAGATTGATGACCTAATTTTGCCAAGGTAACCCTTGGTATGTAGGAATGCATAACAAAAATTTTAGTTTGGAAAGAGAGGCGGCGTAGATGTTTTTATTATCATATATGTTCATGGCTGTAGTTATTATTTATATAGGACTAGCTATTTTTTTATATAAGTTTTCAAAAAAACGTTTTCCACAAAAAAGATATTTACCTAAGCTCGTCATAGCTTTTTTTATACTTCTTCCTACTTATGACATTATTATTACAAATATTTTAGGAGGATATTACTGCCTAACTACACCATCAACCTACATCAATAAAACAGTGGAGTACCCAGAGAGTATTTATTGGGAAGATAATGTATACCCAGGATTTAATGCAGAAGACAGAAAACTGATGATAACCAACTATCTTGACGGTGTTCATCTAAAAACTATGGCACTTAATGGGGATGATGGGAAGATTTACACCTACGAAACCAATGCTTCAGTATGGGAAAAACTCAAACCGTTGGAAAAAGAGAAAGGGCAACCCTACTACGATATGGTCAATGCCATAGCACAACACATCATGGAAAAATCCGAAGAGGTTTACACCAAGGAAACCATGCCAAAAACAAACTTCACCGTCACTTTCGATGAAGTCAAACTCAATCCGCTTTCACGAATGTTTCTCTATTCGGATGAAATGAAAATAGTAGATAATCAAACCAAAGAAGCTATTGCCTACGATATAAGAGTGATGAAGCTCTTGTATAACATCACACCTAGATTGAGGCAGATTTATTATAACCCTGATCCTATGTGTGGTGAAAGAGTTCTGCGTTTAGAATATAAGGCATTTGATGCATACAAGTGGAGTGATGTTCATTTGGGTAGCCATCAAAGAAATTTACACGAAATTTTAATAAAAAGAAATAAAGGAGAAAAATAAAATGGAAGCAAATACACTAGTTACAATGGGTATTATCTCAAATGAGGTCTATAATACAACACCAGGAAAAGATTATTTTAGCGATTTTCCAGATAAGTTAGTCGCCAACGGCACAACCTACACCGTCAAAAAAAATTAGGGTCAGGTCATCAATCTTCAATAATCAAATTTTTATGATAAGATAATTTCTAATAAATAAGAGGTTGAACACATGGCGAGAAGGCCAAGAAAATTAAGGTCAGGTCATCAATCTTTTATCAAAGTGTTTGATTTGGTATATGTACTATAGATTGATGCTATTAGATGATTAGAGTATTGAACGAAACAAGTAGGAAAATAAGATGCGATCAATGTGGGCGCAGGTAATGACATTATTGAAAATTAGGGTCAGGTCATCAATCTTCAATGCTAGATGTTTATAATGATGAATACGCCAATTCAATCAACATGAGCTAGTTTTTTAGGCATACTGCTCAGATTATTTAACAAAACGAGGAGCACAATAGTTTCCTCTGTGGGAAATTATCGCTCACAACAAAAATCCGGGAATATAATACCTGTTTACCTGTTCCGACGAGAACATTTGAAATGGGACAAAACACTCCGCTCCCATCCTCTCTTAACTATTCGCTAAAGCGAAGATCAACTGAATGATTTTTGAAAGCAATGCTGATTTGCTTATATTTTGTTACTTATTATTTTTAATTAACTATTTGTATTTTGCACAGCTTTAAGATTATGCGGTAGGATTACGTAAAACGTGCCGTTACTATTTGCAATGATTATTAATGAAAGATACTGCTACATCGGTGTTGGACAGGAACAAATATAGATATTCATAATGGCGAGTGCACTCCAGCGTAAGGAAAAATGAATGACAAAAAATGAGCTCAAACAATATAATGGACAAAACGGTGCGAAAGCTTATGTTGCCTATAAAGGGAAGGTTTATGATGTTACGCAGAGTTCTTTTTGGAAAGATGGGGAACATGAAGGAATGCACAGTGCCGGCGAAGACTTGACTTCTATGATGGCCTCTGCACCGCATGGCGATGGGGTGTTTAGTAAATTTGAGCATGTCGCAACATTGGAAGAAGAGAATGAAGAAGAAAATAAAGCAGAGAATGAAAAAGAAGAAAAAAAAGAAAAAAAAGAAGAAGAAGCTCCCAGCAAAGAAGACACATCCCGTTCAGATGCGCCTATTAAAGAGCAGTTAAAAGCCTGGTATCAGAAATACCATCCTCACCCGATGCTGGTTCACTTTCCGATAGCGCTGCATATTTTTTCAGCCGTACTGGACCTGGTGTTCTTGGCTGTACCAAATAACGCTTATGCCGTTGGCGTCTTTTATACCTTTTTCGTCGCTACGGTCATGGGCTTTTTTGCGATGATACCCGGAGTGTTGAGCTGGTGGATAAATTACGGGCTTTCCACACGCCGTCCCTTCATCATCAAGCTGGTCGTTTCTACGCTGACATTGCTGCTTGGAGTGGTGGGAATTGTTCTTTATCTGGAAAATCCGGGCATCGTTTACGAAGCTTCCTTGGAAGGAATCAGCTACCACTTCATCGTACTGTTTAGCGGTGCATGTGTTATTATACTGGGGTATTACGGAGGAAAGATCACCTGGGGCAAGCTTTCGGAGTACCCTGATGAAACACCCCGTAACAAAACAAAAGAAGCGCTCTCCTCTGAGACAAAGACGTTGTCAACTGCAGATACATATACAGTGCCGTTTTCATCCGAACCGGCGATAGCCCCGGTACAAATAGTGCAGCACGTCAACAAAAGCATCGGTATCGGTGAGCAAAAGAGTGTTTCTATATTGATCGGCGGGGCGGCAGGGAGAGGCATAGATACGCTTGAAAACATTCTTGCTGATGCTCTCAAGCGCAGCGGATACTATTTTTATTCTACAAAGGAGTATATGTCCCGAGTCCGCGGCGGCAGCAATACGGTCCTGATCCGGATCAGCAACGCTCCGATAGAGGCACCTTGCTGGAAAGTCGATCTTTTCATTGCTATCGATGCGCCGTCTTTAGAGCATGCCAACGAGCGCTTCACCGATAAAACGGTGATAATAGCGGACGAAAGTCTTGTTGAAAAGAACACAGGTATTATTGGGGTTCCGATGAAATCAACCGCTAAAGAACTCGGAAATTTGCGTTATGCCAATGTCTATGTAGCCGGTGTAGTCTTCGCTTTGTTCGGGATTGAACAGCAGCACCTGCTGCAAAGTGTTGCCGAACGTTTTGAAAATGACAACACGAACGAAGAAGCGGTTAAAGCGGGCTTGGAGACCGGAACGAAGCTGGATAGCTCAAGGCTGCCTATGTTGCCAAAAGTTCGCAAAGAAGCAGTTAAAAAGCTTCACCTGATGAACGGAACAACAGCAGCGGGATTTGGATTTTTGGCCGGAGGCTGTAATTTTGTTGCTTCGTATCCGATGTCTCCCTCAACCGGCGTGCTCAATTTTATGGCTTCGATGTCAGAGGAGTTTACTATTGCACTCGAACAAAGCGAAGACGAGATCGCGTCTTTGCACATGGTGCTGGGGGCATGGTATGCAGGTGCACGTGCCTTAACGACAACCTCGGGCGGCGGTTTTGCCCTGATGGGAGAGGCCCTAAGTCTTTCAGGTATGACCGAGACGCCGGCCGTGATCTATCTTGCTCAACGGCCAGGGCCGGCTACCGGTCTTCCGACACGAAGCGAGCAGGGTGATTTGAACATGGCGCTGCATTCGGGTCACGGGCCGTTTACGCGTGTGATTCTGGCACCGGGATCGCTGCAAGAGTGTATTGATTATGGCTACCTTGCTTTTGAACTGGCGGATCGTTATCAGGTACCTGTTATCGTGTTGAGTGATCAATATCTGGCCGACACGATGACGATGATCGAACAGGTAGAGTTCTCGGCGTATGCGCAACGGCGCTACATTTTGCCGACGGATGAAGCGTACCAACGCTACGCGGATACAGAAAATGGCATCAGCCCCCGCGGTGTTCCGGGTTTGGGTGAGGGACTGGTCTGTGCGGACGGACATGAACATGATGAGCGCGGACAGATCACTGAAGATTACCGCAAACGGATACAGATGGTCTCCAAACGTGCCCGCAAAGAAAAAAAGCTTGTCTTAGAAGCGATTGCCCCGGAAGTTTACGCAAAAGGAAGTATCGCGCTTGTCGGCTGGGGATCGACACGCGGCGTGATTGCCGAAGCCCTGCAGCAGCTTGATGACCCGAGACTGGCACAGGTCCATTTCGCCTGGATACACCCGCTCAATCCCGAGCACTTAACATTCTTGAAAGAGTATAGTCATGTGATCGTCGTGGAGAATAATGCAGATGGAGCATTCGCGGACAAGCTGGTACTGCACGGCATTAGTGTCGACAGTAAAATTCTGCAGTTCAACGGTTTTGCCTTCTTCTCCGATCAGCTTGCGGAAACGATAAGAAACAGTGTAAAGGAGTTGTCATGAAGAATTCATTCGAACGCCAAAATGTTGATGTCGCCTGGTGCCCCGGTTGCGGTAACTTCGGTATTTTGGATTTAATCAAAGAGGTGCTTGAAGAACTGCAGGCCGATCGTACCAGTACTGTGATTGTCTCCGGTATCGGGCAGGCGGCGAAAACGCCTTACTACATTGATGTCAATATGTTTGGGGTACTGCACGGCAGGGCACTGCCTGTGGCAACGGCTATTAAAGCGGCCAATCCCGAATTGACGGTCATTGCCGAAGGTGGGGATGGCGACATGTATGGTGAAGGGGGAAACCACTTTTTGCATAGCATACGGCGCAATGTAAATCTCGTCCATATCGTCCATAACAACATGGTTTACGGCCTCACAAAGGGACAGGCCTCTCCAACTAGCCAGATTGGGTTTACAACCAAGGTTCAGGTTGACGGAGTCGGAAATGAGCCTTTCAATCCACTCTCAGTAGCACTGGCGTTGAAAGCGGGCTTTGTTTCGCGTGTAAATATCGGCAATGCTTCGCATGCCAAAGAAGTATTGAAAGCTGCTTTTCTGCATCCAGGGTATGCCTTGGTCGATATCTTTCAGCCCTGCGTGGTCTTCAATAAGATCAACACCTACGAGTGGTTTGAAGAGAATACCTATTTTCTGGAAGATTCTTATGATGCGAGTGATCTAGGCAATGCGATGAAAAAAGCCCTTGAAGCTATGCCAATGCCGCTGGGAGTGCTTTACAAGAATGTCAGCAGTACCTTTGAGGAGCGTGTGCGTCGAGGCGATACGCAACCGCTTTATACGACGGGGCATAATGCAGCACAGATTCAGGCGCTGTTTGACAGCTATTGAACTACGCATAAGGGATAAAGTCTTCGACAGGCTGGCTTCATAGACTATACAGTGCTCTATAAATAGGGGTCATTACGCGTTTATTTTTTGATATAATGAAAAATTAAAAAACTATTTTTATTGAATATTTCAAAGGCAAATAGCATGAAAGAAAAGTATTTTTTACGTTGGTTTGGATTTGGAGTTTCTCTGTTAGTAGTTTGGGTATTTTTTTCCTTTTTGAAAAGTTTTTTTGTGGCACTGCTAATGGTAATGGCTACTTTTCCTATATACCATACTATAAAAAATAAAATCAGTCAGCGTAAAAAGTTTAAAACTTTTGCGTCTGTGCTTTCTGCCGGTATAGTTACTTTCGCCCTTTCATTGATTGTATTTATGCCGCTTACCATGTATTTGTTTTATTTCCTTAGTCATCCTAAGGAAACCATTTCGATGGTTAGCTCCTTTTGGGAACAAACCAATGCTTTGAGCCAGAACCTTCCGTCCTATCTGGAATGGCTTAGAGTTCCGTTTGACTCTATTGTTTCAATGACAAAAACCCATAAACAAGAGATTACAACATTTCTTGTAGGATGGATTGGGGATGGATTGAAAACCTTTATGTTGATGTTAGGCAATATGACGATGATTGTTGTATTTTTCTTCTTTTTGACTCTATACTGCCAAAAGATCACTCTATTTTTTGTTCCTATTGTTCCGCTAGCATATTCCCTCAAGCGAAAGTTTCTTAGAGAGATGACCTTGATGGTATCGGTTGTCTTCTATACCTTGATAGGCGTGATGATCGCACAAGGTTTGGCTTTTGGAATCTTTATTGCTTTTTTTGATGGGTATGACCCTTTATTGTTTGGATTTTTAACAGGCGTTTTATCGATTATCCCAATTTTTGGGACGGCGTTGGTCTGGGTCCCTGTTGCTGTCAACGAGTATCTTCAAGGCAACATCATCAATGCACTTATCATCTCTATCTATTCATATACAGTGATGGCAGTTTTCATTGACAATATTGTTAAACTTTTCATTTTAAATTTTGTAAATGATAGGGTAAGCAACAATAAACATCGCCTTAATGAATTTATTATCTTTTTTGCCATTCTGGGAGGATTGGCAACTTTTGGATTTTGGGGATTTATCTTAGGTCCTGCTATTGTTGCGCTTGCTGCTACAACTCTTGTGACCTTACGCAAAGCCAATCGCTCAAACCATAAACACGAAGAAGTGCCTTTGGATGAAAATCAACAGTGATCTGGCTACACTGATTAGAGGTTGCAGCAGCGGTACACCACGGGCATTTCCTCATGAGTCCGACGTTCGTAAAATGTGCCGGGTTTTAGATGTTTCGTGCAGTTGTTATTACCATTGGTTAAGGCTTTGGATCAAGGCTTTGCTTAGTCGCCACTGACTCTAAATCTTCATAAAAGAAATTCAAAAAAACTTCTGCCACACTTGAAACACCAATACAACTACAGATGTTATAAAACCAAATAATGACACCCAGCGAGGAAATGAGATCTTATGCTTACTGCCCTTGTTTTTCTTCCCTTTAACAAGCCAAAGTGAGAGGTTGATAATGGCAAAAATTATCAATATAATAAAGCTGGTGGACTCTGCTAAAGTCTGTAAAGGAAAAAAGATTGCTAATACCAGCACAAGGAGCGTTATTATAGCGGTTGCTCGAAGTGGTGTTTGGGTTTTAGAATTAACTTTTCCTAAAAAAGTCGGTGCTTGATCTTTTTTTGACAAGCCATAAACAACGCGTGAAGCCATAATGATCTGCACTAATGCCCCATTTATTCCTGTTAATAGGCTGACAACCCCCAGCATCTTCATAGAAAAATCTCCATGGCCTTGCAATATCGCTGCAACAGGCGTGTTACTGCCTGCGAGTGTCTGGGGCGATACTGTCAAAACTGCGATTGTGGATACAACTATGTATAAGACAGTAGTTAAGACAATGCTCACTAAGATGGCGATAGGTAGATTTTTTCTTACTTCTTTTACCTCTTCGGCCATATTTACCATATCTTCAAAACCTACAAAAGCATAAAAACCCAAAAATGCTCCGGAAAACACGCCAAACCAAACTGTGCTGCTTGTGGGAACAAACAGCTCTTGCCATCTGTTTGGTAACTCTGACAAACTATCTCCTGCAACAAAGACAATGTAAAATAATGCTCCTATTTCTATGACGCTTATAACTCCAACAAAAGCAACTGATTTACCAATACCCCATCCTGCGATTGCTCCCATGCTAAGCACTAACAAGAGTATGGCGAGTGTTTGTGGCACGCTAATGAAGTCTTGTAAAAAACCAACCGTAGCAACTGCTAAAGTAGCAGCGGAGACAATACCGGTCAATATAACCAACCAACCAACAAGAGTGGAAAAGTTTTTACTTGAAAATCCTTCCTGTGCATAGCGGGCCTCACCGGCGGCAAAAGGAAACCGTGAAGATAACTCAGCAAAAGAAGTCGCACTAATAAATGCCAAAAAGCCTGAAAGAAGAAAAGCCAGCGGTGTAAAAAGAGCAGCTTCTCCGGCAATCTCTCCAAGTAAGGCATAAAATCCTGCACCAACCATAGTTCCTAGTCCATAAAGGATAAGCATGGGAAGTGATATTGAACGATCAAGTTTTGTTGTTGACATTTTTTAGTACCTCGGAGTGTATAGAGTATGATAGCGTGAGATTATGTATATAAACAGCACGGCTATTGAGTCAAGTCCCATTGCAAAACACCTGTACTGTTTGTCACTATCTCCAGGAGTTGCGTGGCAAGTGCTAAAAACATAAAGCGCATACTCGCTTTACCCCAACTTTTGCGATCAGAGATAAGATCTGCATAAGTACTTATGCGTGTGCCGGACAACCATACAGTAATTCCGGCAATAAAAAATAGTCTTAAGTTCAGTAGAAGATGAAATGATTGAAAGTCCAACATTTAATTCATACTTTTAGCAACTATTTTTTCTTCCACGAGTCGCCGTCTTTTTCATATTTTTGCTTTACGGCGGCCCAAGCAACTTTATGGGCTGTTTCTTCTCGTGACGCATCATCTTTTCTGTCTTCTTTATCCTTGTACTCATCCCAGGCGCTATTATAAGCAGCCTGATAAATCTCTTGCGCATGCTTAGGCAATGCATTTTGAACTGAATCAGGTAAGTCTTTTAAATTATCATATGGCATTTTTATTCTCCTTAATTGAAATTTTAAATGCAATAAATTTGCTTATATTTATAACAAAATTTAACCTAAAACAATATATCAAAAAAATATAAAAGTTTTACTTAATTGGGTCTTCGTATACAATCCTTCATTTTCGCACAAAAAACGAAGGCTTTTGCCTCGTTTCGTCCTCTCTTGAAGTGGTGCGAGAAAAAGAAACATGACAATATCAACGATTTTTTCCACCGTTTAACCTGTATTTACTAAAAGAGACTAAGATTGAAGTAGCTAGAAAGGATTGAAAATGAAAAAGATTCTCATTGTTTTACTTTTTTTGAGCACCTTTGTTTATGCTTCTTCTGATAACAAATATACTTATGAGGCGAAAAAGCCTACGCATTTTTTTCTGAAAAACACGGTAAAAGTGCTTAAGAATTTTTATATTGACTTTGACTTTATTAGAATGCTTAGTCTTGTCGATAACAAATTTGAAAAAGATAACTTCATTAATGCTCCCAGACGGATTGAGTCGGATAAGCCTGTGTGTATGCTTACATACAAGTTCTAAATAGTATCTTCTTTCTGCTCTCTCCTGTAAAAATAAAATATCCTTGATTGACTTTGACTCAACCTTTGTGATAAAATACCTGTTAAGAATATAGATATTTTTAAGGCAACACTATGAGTAAAAGTTTGTACGACACCCTTGACGTCCCATCCTCTGCAAATGAAGCAGAGATCAAAAAAGCTTACCGAAAATTGGCACGTCAGTACCATCCTGATGTCAACAAAGACCCTAATGCTGAAGAGAAATTCAAAGAGGTCAATGCAGCCTATGAGATCTTAAGCGATAAGAACAAGCGTGCTCAATACGATGCGCACGGGGATTCGATGTTCGGCGGACAAAATTTCCATGATTTTGCCAAAGGACAGGGCGGCGATGTCGATCTGGATGAGATCCTACGCGGTATGTTCGGCGGAGGAGGTGGTTTCAGCGGTGGTTTTGGCGGCGGTTTTGGCGGCGGCGGTTTCAGACAGCAAAGTGTCAACCTTGACATCGAAACCAGCATCACCATTCCCTTCTCGGTCTCTGTTATGGGCGGCAAACATGCCGTCTCGATGCACGGGGATAGTTTTGACATCAAAATCCCTGCAGGGATAAAAAATGCTGAGAAACTCCGGGTACGGGGAAAAGGCAAAGATATGGGCGGCCAAAAGGGCGACTTGTATCTTATCATCAAGGTCGCACCGAGCAATGAGTATGAGCGCGAAGGCGACGATCTGGTCAAGAATTTCGATGTACCTCTAAAGTCTGCGCTCTTTGGCGGAAAAGTCCTTGTGCAGACCCTGGAAAAAGAGATAACCCTAAAAGTTCCTCAAAATACGAAGAACGGACAGCGTTTCCGTGTCAAGGATATGGGTGCGATCAACCGCAAGACAAACGAAAAAGGAAGTCTTTTCCTACGCGCCAATATTGTTCTGCCTTTACTGGATGATATGGACGAAACCTTAAAAAAAGTGCTTCAAGAGAAGCTGAGTGAAAACGTATAAGGAGTAGGCTATGCATCATTATAATGAACCCGTGTATCTGATAAGTATCGTTGCGAAGATCTTGAATATCCACCCTCAGACTCTGCGCCAGTATGAGAGAGAGAACCTTATCGTTCCTTCTCGTTCCGGCGGACGTATTCGGCTTTACTCTCAGCGCGACATCGACCGTATCAAGATGATACTGCGTCTAACGCGTGACCTGGGTGTCAATCTTGCCGGCGTGGATATCATCCTTCGCTTGAAGGATCATATTGAAGTTCTGGAGCAGGATGTGAACGATCTGACCCATGAGCTTTATAAGTCGAAATACAGCTGCGGCGTTCCTTCAAACAAAACACTCGTCACCAAAAAAAGTATTTATGAACTCGTGATCTTCGAAGGAAAGTAAAGCGGGCTATAGTAAAAACATTACTCTTTTAGACGCTTTATCTTCGCTCCGAGCTTTTGCAGCTTCTTCTCTAACCCTTCATACCCACGATCAAGATGATAGATGCGGTGTACATTTGTCGTGCCATCGGCAACAAGCGCAGCCAGGACCAGTGCGCTCGATGCACGCAGGTCGGTAGCCATAACATCTGCACCGACAAGGTCTATCTTTCCTGCGATGGTAGCTGAGTTGCCTTTGAGTTTGATATTTGCACCCAGACGCTGCAGCTCGCTCACGTGCATAAAACGGTTTTCAAAAAGGCGCTCTTCGATGATGGAGACTCCTGTTGCCTGAGTACAAAGGGTCAAAAACTGTGCTTGCATATCGGTCGGAAAGCCCGGAAACTCCTGAGTTACAACATCGATGGCTTTGATGTTTTTTGCCGGTTTTAGCGTAATGGTGTCAGGTGTGATCTCAATAGTGAAGCCCATCTGTTCCAGTTTGGATATCAGTGCTTCGAGATGGTCGGCACGGACCTTTTTTACGGTGACTTCTGAGTTGGTTATGGCTGCCGCACAGAGATAGGTCCCCGCCTCGATCCGGTCTGGAATGACGCTAAAAGGCGCTATGTCAACAAGACGTCGGTCAGTTCCGTAAATAATAAGCTCTGTCGTTCCTATTCCATCGATGCTGATGCCGCTGTTTTTTAGCACTTGGCAAAGCTGAACGACCTCAGGCTCAAGGGCGGCGTTTGTAATGACGGTCTTGCCCTTGGCCAGAGCGGCTGCCATGACAATGTTTGCCGTTCCCGTCACGGTAATCTTGTCAAAAACGATATGTGCACCCTTGAGTCCGTTTGGCGCCTTCGCGAGCACATACCCCGCTTCAATGGAAATCTCCGCACCCATTTGCTCCAGGGCTTTTAGATGCAGATCGATAGGACGCTGTCCTATCGCACAGCCACCCGGCAAAGAGACCTCACAGTGTCCAAAACGCGCAAGAAGCGGCCCGAGTACAAGGATGGATGCGCGCATTGTCTTGACGATGTCGTAGGTCGCTTTGGTGTTGGTCAGACAGCAGGTATCGACTTTGACGCTGTTGTTTTTTATATTGACAGTTGCACCGAGGTTTTCCAGAAGTTTCAGAAGAGTCTTGATGTCGACTACATTAGGGATATTATTGATAGTGACTTCGTTGTTGGCCAGAAGCGTCATTGCGATAAGAGGCAGGGCGGCATTTTTTGCCCCGGCGATCTCAACGCTTCCGCTTAGTTTTGTCGGTCCTTCAATCTGTAAATAATCCATAAATATCCTAAATAAAAAAAGTTTGTCATTATAATGAAAGGAAGGTTAAACAAAGGGCGGATTGCTCTCTTTGTTAGTGATTAGTCACGAGATTTTTTTATATTTCCTATGGTATAGAATATGCTTATATATAAAAATATGAACCCAAGGGAAGCCCGTGAGCAGTGCACTCGATAGACTAAAAGCATTAACCAGCAAGATCTCAAGTTTTGAGACAGCCAGAAAAGAGAACATGCGCCTGTTAAAAGAGCTGTACGTCTACTTGAAGATTGATGAGAAGATCCCCGATTTTGAATCTTTGTTTGCGTATAAGGCGATGAATGTGACGGGTCTGTCACTGCAGGCTGAAGACCTGGGCGCGATCAAAGAAAACCGTTATGTGCAGGTCATCTGTATTGCCTATGACAAAGCGGCAACGTCAAAAAAGTCCAAGAACAGCTCTTTGGGGTATTTTGGACGTTCGGACACGATTGACGAGGTTTTAAAAAAGTCGATTGTAAAATTTATCCTCTGCTGGCGTTTTGAAAAAAGCTTTATGACGCTGGAACACTACCACGATATGATTTGTCAGGTCAACAATGAAACCGAGTAAAACATTTTATCTGAAGCTCTATCTTTTTTGGGCGGTTTGGGTAAGCATAAGAGCACTTTTGTATGCCTGCGTCTTATCCCTTGTCGCCACAGCGGCAGTGTACGCTTTTAAGGGGTTTGCACCTTTACACAAGGCTACGTTTTTAGCGCTTCAAGAGATTGTCCTCTTTAGTTTCCCTATCGCTTTCAGTATGAGTTTTATAGTGGCTTTGCTTCTTGTTTTCAGAGCACTTTTTTTGCAGAAGATAGATGCGTTCAGATTTGAGCTTTACAGCTGTTCGGGTGAAAAGATCCAGAAGCCGCTGCTCAGCGATATAACAGCGATCTGGAGAAAATGGCTTTTTGTCACCTTATGGACCATCCTTATTTTTATGGTACTTTTTTTGGGTATTTCTAAACTTCTTTTTGGGAGTTTCCCGCCGCTGTCTTGGCTAAACGGCTGGAGTCTGTACCTGCTTGTGATGACTCTGGGCGGGGCTGTCTTTGTCTTCATCGTGCATAAGTGCACAAAGATAAAGATACTCAATGCCTAAGCTCCTTTTTGTCGACGTCGAGACGACAGGGCTTGAAGCAAAAGACAGGATCTGCGAGCTTGCGCTCATCGTTCAAGACGGCGAAGAGACGATAGCTACCTCTTCGCTGTGTAAAAGTCCAAAAAAGATCGGCAGCGCTGCTATGGCGCTGCACCACATCACAAATGAAAGCATCAAAGACGCCTTGCCCTGTACGAAGACAGCGGTGTATACGCTGATGGAAGAGCAGAACAAAGAGGAAAATGTCCTGATCGCACATAATGTCAGGTTTGACCTTGGCATGCTTGAAAAAGAGGGCTTTGATGTGCGGCTGAAGATCGTCGATACCCTGCGCTGCATTAAGGCTTTGATCCCCGAGTGCGAGCAGTTCAGTCTGCAATTTTTAAGGTACGAACTAGGACTCTACAAAGATGAGACGGCAGCGGCACAAGAACTCGATATCACGCTCTGCTCGCACCGAGCGCTAAGCGACGCATTGCACCTGAAGCTTTTATACGAGCATCTGCTGCACTGCGCATCCCTTGAAGAGCTCATAAGGATCAGTTCAAAGCCGGTACTTTTGCAAAAGCTTCCTTTTGGAAAATATGGCGGACGCTATATCGAAGAGATAACAGAGATTGACCCTGCGTATCTGCACTGGATGATGGGAAATATTGAGGATATGGATGAGGACTTGGCCTTCAGTGTCGCGCACCATCTCGGTCTAGACGGCTAGAAAAGCTTACTTTTCGTATGCCATGATGGACCACATAAAAGACTGGATATCAATCATATCCTTTGGCTCAAGCGCATGGAGTTTTTGTTTGGTATACTCTGAAAACCTGAGGATGCGTTCGTATGTTCTCCAGTTGATTCGTGGAGTAAATGCGATATTGAATGCGCTCATCGTTGCTACGGCCTGGGTGATGTTGGGCTTGACAAACATATATTTTTCCGGAAATACAAGAAAAAGAAAGTATGTCGCAGTAGTCCATTTGTCTATGTCTATGGATTTGAGGGTTTTGGCCCATTCGTCAAATCTGCTTTCCATCTCATCGCTTCCGTATAGAAGTGAATAAAGACTAAGGGCAAACTCCTCTTGAGCAGCCTCTTCTTTTAGTCCCTCGCGCAAGGCTGCTTTTTCATTGGGCAGAAGAAGCGTAAGTTTGTTTGTGACCTTTAAGATATTTGCGCTTATCTCTTCAAAAGCTTTTTCTTGAATAAGCTGCTCCAGTTTTTTTTGATTGAGAAGCTCGGAGGCGAGGACGTGTGCCTCTTCTTTTTGGGTACGTTCGCGTTGAATGTACTTAGGATCGCGGAAACCTTGTGGAAACTCCTGAACAAAATTCTCCTGGGAGAGGGTAAGGTTTTGGAAAGAGCCTTTTTTGTCCTCTTCGAGGTCACCTGCACTTAGGTTCTCAAAGATAGTGCGCTCATCGTCGGAAAGTTCTGATTCGCTTAAAGGATTGTTCTTTCGGTAAAATTTGTGATAGCCGCTGTGCTCGAAGAAGACCTCGGTAAGTTCTTGATTGATAATGTTGATAACTTTTCCAAGCCCCCATTGAGGCATTTTTTTGTTAATAACAAACTGGTTTTTTTTTAATATCATTGTATTCCTTAATGTCATAAAAGTAATACATTATATCTTATCTATTAGCAAATATAATTTTTATTGTAAATTATATTTATATCTACAGGATTTTAGCCGCTTTCAATAGCAGAAATCGAGATGCTTATTCTATGATATGCTCGTCATTTAAGCCGTAGATATCACTGTCTTCGATGGCATTCTCTTGAAAATATTCGATGTGCTCTTCGGCTATCTCGAGGTTTTCAGAACGGGCGATGTGAAAGACAGCGTCTCCCTCTTGCACTAAAGGGATCTGGCTTTTGCCTATGATGATTCCGTCAAATGCAGACATCAGTTTAAAGCTTCGATCGCCCAGAGGTTCATCTATGAAAGCGATGATCTCACCTTTTTTTACAGAGTCCCCCAGCGCTTTGACGGTACGCAGCATTCCACTTTCAGTCGCCCGCAGCCAGCTACTTTCTTTGAGGATGAGCGGATTTTTGTAGTGTTTTTTGAGATTGGCAGGCAGCATCTGCAGCTCTTTTAGCACATTGATGATCCCTTTTACACCGATCTTTATAGAAGTGTCGTCAAAGCGCAGGGCTTCGCCAGCCTCATAGAGTAGGATGGGCACGCCATTTTCCTGGGCTTCTGCCCGCAATGAGCCGTCCCTTAGCTCTGAATGCAGAATAACCGGTGCCTCAAAGGCCTTGGCAAGGTTCAGGATTTTTTCGTTATGGATATTGGTGCGTATTTGAGGAAGATTTGCACGGTGGATGGCTCCGGTGTGCAAGTCGATGCCGTAATCACATTTTTTGACGATCTCATCAAAAAAGATCTTGGCAATGCGCGCGGCCAGAGAACCTTTGGTCGAACCCGGAAAACTGCGGTTTAGATCTCTTCGGTCAGGAAGATAGCGTGAAAGAGTGTTAAGCCCGTAGACATTGACCACCGGCACGAGAATAAGGGTGCCTCTGAGCTTTTTCAGTATCTTGAGTTTCTTTAGCCGTCGTATGATCTCTATGCCGTTGAGTTCATCGCCGTGGATGGCAGCACTGATAAAGACAGTCGATCCTGCTCGTTTGCCTCGAAGGACCTGGATGGGGATAGATGCCGGTAGATTATAGAGTTTGGGCAGTTCGATATCTATGTTTTTTATGTATCCTCTTGGAATGTCAACATTGAATATCCGTAGAATGTCATCTTTCATTAAAACCTCTGGAATGCGAATTCTCGCATACATATAGATCAATTTAGTGTAGAATGTTAGCACAATTTCTATCACTAAAGGACGGCGTATCAAAAAGCTTGTCATTGGCCGCAATGAGCATGTCTCAATCCCGGACCTGGAATTTTTCGATATTGATGCGAAGATAGACACAGGTGCTTACTCCTGCTCGATCCACTGCGATGATATTCATCTGGATGAAAATGAGATGGTGCATTTTAGACTGCTTGATCCTTCCCATCCGAATTACCACGAGAAAAAGATTGTCTTGCCGGTGCATGAGATACGGCATGTAAAAAGTTCGAACGGAACGATAGAAGAGCGTATATTTATAAAGACGACCCTTGAGCTGTATGGCCGAAGATACGAGACGGAACTCTCTTTGACGGACAGAAAGAGCATGAAATACCCTATGCTCATCGGAAGAAGGTTTCTTGAAGGGCACTTTCTCGTTGATGTCGCGCTAAGCTACCAATCTTTAAAAAAACAAAAGGTGTAACCCTGTATGAAAGTTTATATTCTCTCTAGAAAAGCTTCTTTGTACTCAACACGAAGACTTTACGAATCGGCACTGTCACGAAACTGGGACGTGCGCGTTCTTGATTATCTTAAGTTTAGTATTGAGATCATCAAGGGTGAACTGAAGATCCACTATAACGGCGAAGTCCTTGATGCTCCCGATGCCATTGTTCCGCGTATCGGTGCGAGCCGTACGTTCTATGGAACTGCGATGGTCCGCCACTTGGAGATGATGAATGCCTTTAGCGTTGCCGGCTCTTTGGCCATTTCGCGTTCTCGCGACAAGCTTAGAAGCTTGCAGATCCTCTCTCAGCATGATGTCGATATGCCAAAAACTATCTTTGCCTCAAACAAGTCAGATGCCAAGGATATCATCAAGCTCAGCGGAGGTACGCCTTTGGTGCTGAAGATACTTGAAGGCACCCAAGGCGTAGGTGTTGTTTTGGTAGAGACTCAAAAGGCAGCCAAATCAGTCTTGGACGCTTTCTACGGTATGGATGTCAACCTGCTTGTTCAGGAGTATATTGAAGAAGCAGGCGGTGCGGATATTCGCGCTATAGTTGTTGACGGAGAAGTAGTCGGAGCGATGAAACGCCAGGGTGCTGAGGGTGATTTCCGCTCCAACCTTCACCAAGGCGGAAGCGCTACCGTGCACAAGCTGTCCCGAAAAGAAAAATCAACCGCTCTTGCCGCAGCAAAAGCGATGGGGCTTGGCGTCTGCGGCGTGGATATGATCCTCTCAAAGCGTGGGCCTTTGGTCATGGAAGTCAACTCTTCTCCCGGACTTGAGGGCATAGAAAAGGCAAGTGGCATTGACATCGCTGCAAAGATCATGGACTATATAGAACGCAATGTTACCCCAGAGGGACCGATCAAGCAAAGACGCGGACCCCGAGATAAAATCGGAGCATAAACGCTTCTGATTTGCTATTTCTCCCCTAATTCTTGAAAAGCTCTCCTAAATAATATTTTTTTCCGTTATACTTTATTTTATATTCCATAGTTAAAAAGGCTTTTTATGGACGCTGCCGTAGCGATCGAGATTCCTGATAACATACATGCCCTGGGTGTTGAAGAGAGCCTGCAGATCTTGCAGACAGACAAAAATGGACTGAGCCGCGAAGAGGTGCAAAAACGCCAGGCACTCTTTGGACAAAATATTTTGAAAGAGCACAGAGAGAGCCGGCTTGCGATTTTGCTCGGACAGTTCACGTCGCCGCTGATATATATTCTGATTCTTGCGGCAGTGGTCTCCTACTTTGTCGGCCATTTAGCGGATGCCCTGATGATAGCTCTGATCGTCATTGTCAACACGCTTCTGGGCTTTTGGCAGGAACTAAAAGCCCTGAGCTCGATCGAAGCCCTGCAAAAGATGACCGAAAGCAAGTCCCTGGTCGTGCGTGATGAAAAGGAGATATGGGTAGCATCATCGCAGATCGTTCCGGGTGATATCATCCGTTTGAACGAAGGCGACATCGTCCCCGCAGATCTTCGGCTGATAAAAGTCGGGGGCCTGAATATCGATGAATCCATACTCACGGGCGAATCGGTTCCCGTTTCCAAAGAGTCTGCCATCACGCTGCCCAAGGAGACCCTGCCTTATGAGTTGGACAATATGGCGCTTTCGGGTACTATTGTTGTCAAAGGCAGTGCCCTAGCGGTAGTCGTCTATACTGCGCAGAAGAGCTACCTCGCTTCTATAGCAGAAAAAGCGCAGGAAAAGTCTCCGCCTAGTCCCTTGAGCAGGGCGCTTGCCATTTTTATAAAAAAACATCTTCTTCTCTCTTTTTCGCTTATTGCAGTCGTCGGAATCATTGCCTTGTTGCAGCATCGTGATCTTATTGAGATTTCTATGCTGCTGATTGCTGAGATCGTATCGGCGATTCCTGAGGGCTTGCCTGTCGTTGTCACCCTTGTCCTGACGGTAGGCGCAATGAGGCTGAGTCGCAAAAAAGTCCTGGTGCGCTACCTGCCGACAGTGGAAACGCTCGGCAGCGCCACGCTGATCGCTTCGGACAAGACCGGGACGATCACGCAGGGCAAACTGATCGTCAAGGAGAGTTTTGCTATCAACGAGGACTTCACCAAGATAGTAGCGGCGCTGGCCAATGAGTCCAAGCAGGGCAAAGGCGATCCGATCGACACGGCACTGGCGCAGTGGCTCGGCGTAGATTATGAAGAGATCAGGGAGCGTTTTAGGCGCACGAGTTTTTATCCTTTTGATACCAAGCACCGCCTGATGGCCAGTGCCAATATCATCCATCAAGAGCACAAGATTGTCGTCAAAGGAGCCTATGAGTCGCTCAAAGAGTTTGCACTTAACCGCGAAGATTTTGAGCGGTTGGAAGCAGCCCACGATGAATTCGCAGGTAAAGGACTCAGAGTTCTAGCGATGGGTGTAGGCGATTATGAGAGCGATGATATTGAGAAATGGGAGATCAATATCGTCGGCTTAGTGGGCTTTCTCGATCCGCCCAAGGAAGATGTCAAAACGGCGGTAGAGACAGCCAAAAAGGCAGGTCTACGCATCATCATGGTCACCGGAGACAATGCCTTGACAGCGGCTGCTATAGCCGGTGAGGTGGGCATCTACAGCGAAGGAGACACGGTTTTAAGCGGTCCGGAGATCGCACAGATGGATGATGCGACGCTCAAGCAGAAGCTTGCTCGTACGACAGTGTGGGCGCGCATGCTGCCTGAGTACAAGTACCGTCTGGTCAAACTGCTTCAAAAAGAGGGAGAGATCGTCGCGGTAACGGGCGACGGAGCGAACGATGTTCCCGCACTCAAGGTCGCGGATCTGGGCATTGCCATGGGAAGCGGCTCGGAGGCTGCCAAGGCGACGGCAAAGATGATTCTTCTCAACAACGACCTCTCCGTCATCATCGGAGCGATACGACAGGGGCGTATCATCGCAGAAAATATCCGAAAGTCCATCTATTTTCTCGTCTCGACAAGCATGGATGAACTTATTCTGATCTCCGGAGCCATACTGATGGGCCATCCGCTGCCCCTGTACCCTCTGCAGATATTGTGGATGAACCTTGTTGCCGACAGCGCCCTGGACAAGACATTTCCCTTCATCAAGGAGGAGGGTGATGTGATGGCGCGCAAGCCAAAAAAAAGTGCGCTTCAGTTTTTTGACAAGGTCCAGATACTGCGGACACTTTTTGCCTCAAGCATTATTGGGCTTCTGGGCCTTTGGCTCTACCATACGACTTTTATGACCCGCGGGCACGATGTTGCTGTTTCGACTGTTTTTACCGCCATGGTCATTTCTATCTGGGTCAACGGCCTGCAATCGCTTAAAGAGCATGAACCCTTTTTGAAAAATATAAAAATGAGTCTTAGCATCAACCCCTATCTCTGGCTGGGTATCTCCATCGGCATTTTCCTTCACACGGGTGCGCTGTTCTTTGCGGGAGAGTGGTTTCATGCGAGCCTGCCGGACAGGGAGTCCTGGATCTATATACTTGGGATGGCGGTGAGCGTCTTTTTTCTGATAGAGCTGCGGAAGTGGGCCGAATTTCTTTACCGAAACCATGTCCGTAAAAAAGCAGAAGCCTAGTGTTTTTAACAAACTGCTTCTTCGAATTTAATATGGCATAGCTGACAGGATCTTTTTCTTGATTATAGAATCAGGATTGTTCTGTTTTTCTTTTCCAAAAATACAAAACTGCGACGCTGAGAATTATCAGCGAAAGCATAAAAAAAAAGGCATAGAAAGTTCCGTTTGAGCCCTCTGCAAAAGGTAGACCGCTCGTATTCATGCCGAAAAAACCGACAATGAGATTGAGCGGCAGGAATATCGCGGAAATGATAGTGAGAGTGCTGATCAGAGTGTTCATCTTTTCATTGGTGCGGGCCTGGTGAAAACTGTAGAGGTAGTCGAGTTTAGACATCTGCAGGGTACAAGAGTGCATCGTGCGCTCGAGATGCTCGGTGATGTCAATGTAGTGGTTCAGCGGAAATCGCTCTGCCTTGTCATAATAATCGATAAGGTCTTTCATCGCGACAGAAGCGCGCAGCAGAACACGTTCGATCCGCAGAATATCGCGTTTGAGATCCATCCAGGTGCGCATAAACTCCTTCGGGGTCTTGTTCTGATACAAGAGCTCTTCCATATCTTCGATCAGATCCTTGTAGCGCTCAAAGGATTTGAGAAGCTGATCTGTGACCTTGTCGAGAATCTGGTAGGGGGCGTTAAAACGGTCGTCCAGTGCATCGAAGCTTTTTTTGGCGGGGTCATAAAAGTAGCTGCTGTCTGGCGTGATCACAAAGCCCCAAGACTTCATCATCAGCGTTTTTCCGACAACAGGAAGCCTCAAGATCAGCATATCATATCTCTCATTCTCGTCAAATATAGAAGGGTGGGCTTCATTATGCAGGTCTTCAAGATGAAGGGAGTCGATTAGTTTTTCCAAATGCTCCATGCGTTTCTCCGAGTTTTATATGATTGTAGCGCAAAAGAGCGTTTTCGAGGGCAGTTTGTTTCGTTCAGCTCAAAAAAACCAAAAGAACAAATCAGGGAAATGTAAGATTTGAAAACATGGGCAAACTCAAAAAGGTTCTGCACCTATAGAGCTTCTTCTTTTCGAAGATATACACTTCCAGGCTTGAACTAAAAGACGAGAAAGCGGGATTTTGTATTAGACCAGCGGCGTTCCGTTTTCTTTGTGCCATAGTAGGATTCCTTCCCATATCTCTCGGGCGCTCTCAGCGTACCAGAACAGTTTTATATCCTCGGGGTCGATGACGCCTTCGTCAAGTAGATACTTAAAATTAATCGTCTTGTCCCAGAACTCCCGGCCTACTAAAACGATAGGAAAAGGATCGACTTTACGGGTCTGCACAAGAGTCAGGACTTCAACGAGCTCATCGAGTGTGCCGAAACCGCCAGGAAAGGCAACCAGCGCTTTTGCCCGTCTGACAAAATGGAGTTTTCGCATACTGAAGTAGTGGAACTGAAAACAGAGTTCGGGTGAGATGTATGGGTTAGGAAACTGTTCGAGAGGCAGGCTGATGTTTAAGCCTATCGACTTTGCCCCGACATCAAAGGCCCCCCGGTTTGCCGCTTCCATCACTCCCGGTCCTCCGCCTGTCATTATCGTCACCCGACAATCCCTGGGTCCCTGTCCGGAGAGACCGACGATGCGTCCTAGTTCACGGCTGATGTTGTAAAAATGGCTTTTTTCTACGATCTTCTCGCAGACCATGCGCTTGTGCTGCAGGCTTTTGTTGCTTGGCTGGAGCTTCAGCGCCTCCTGTGCCTCTTGCAGATGCCTGCGGGCTTCTGCCTCTTCAACGATACGAGTTCCGCCAAAAACGGCGATCGTGTGCTTGATACCGTACTCCTGAAGCAGAAGCTCGGTTTTTAGGTAGTCTACCTGCAGCCGCAGTCCACGTGCGGCGTCGACTCTTAAGAAGTCTGGATCTCTGTCGGCAAGGCGATAGTTTTCGTGATTGAGCAATGCCTCCATCCGTTTTGGCACATCTGGATCGTCGTCTACGGGCTTGGGATGTTTAGAAGGGAGATCTTCCTTGCGGCTTCTGGCTTCGGGCGGTTCGGGAATCGTAAATCTTTTGCGATATTTTAAGCGTTTGGCATCGGCTTTTCGCATATGTCTTTCCTCATGATTAAGCTGGTGTCCTTTGGTTCTTGGGTCAAAAAATCGAGAGACCCGTTTTGCTTGTAAAAAGCTCCAGAGCTTTGGTCCCTACCAGAGAGTTTCCCTGCGCATTGAGTCCTGGCGACCAGACGGCAAGGCCCATAAGTTTGGGAATGACGGCCACGATTCCGCCGCCCACACCGCTTTTTCCCGGAAGCCCGACATGAAAGGCAAAGTCGCCCGAGGCATCATAATGGCCGCAGGTAAGCATAATCGCGTTGATCCGTTTGGCCTGCTGGGGTGTGATGTGGACGGTACCG
Organism: Arcobacter sp.; assembly: GCA_024637195.1. GTDB lineage: Bacteria > Campylobacterota > Campylobacteria > Campylobacterales > Sulfurimonadaceae. The sequence continues at coordinate 52,180 of JAGXFN010000008.1, read as the reverse complement.
GTGATAGGATCGATGCCGTGGTTTGCCAGATAGAGCATAGAACGTGAAAGCATCTTTGTATTCATTTCGATGGCGCAATGCCTGAAGTAGGTCTGCACGACTTTTTCGACATCATTGTCAAGGTTGTGAAAACTCTTCATCAGATTGGCCAGTGCCAGATTGCGAAAACCGTGTTCCATTTCTGAGCGGGCCACTGTCTTGCTGCAGTTGATGGAGGATTCGTTAGCCACGGCCCTGATAAAACCCAGGATTTTTTCAAAGGGGTCTATCTTATCGCCACAATGACTGATAAGGGCGTCTGTGACATTGATGGCACCGGCATTGATAAAAGGGTTTCTTGGGATTCCGCGTTCATATTCAAGCTGGACCAGGGAGTTGAAAGGATTGCCGGAGGGTTCACGGCCTATACGCTTATAGATGGCAGTACTGTAAAACTTGAGCGCCAGGGTAAAGGTGAAGACCTTCGAGATACTCTGTATGGAGAAGAGGGTGTCCGAACTGCCGACGCTGTATTGTTCTCCGTTAAAAAGCGTCAGCGAGATGCTAAACTGCTGAGGATCGACCTCGGCGAGTGCGGGAATATAGTCCGCGACTTTTCCTTGTGAGAGCAGGGGAGAGATCTCATCGGCTATCTCTTGCAAAATTGATTGATAATCCATCTTCTTCCTTTGTCTTTTTTGTGTTCTCTAAGGCTTTTTCTCGTTATGGCCGGGTGTGTGCCAGAGCCATCCTATCAAAAATCCGACGAGAAGCATTACCGGAAGAAAGATCGCAAGCGGCAGTGCAAAGGACCAGAAGAAAAAACGGATCTCGACCATGGACATGTTTTGCACGATGAAAAGCGCGGCGATACCGACTATGAGGTAAATAAAAATCTTTTTGAACGACATAATATCTCCTTTTTAATGGCCGAAGCCGGGTCCGAACCAATCTATCAACCCCATAATGATCTCAATGAGAATCAGGATGATAATGATCCATTCTAACAAAGAACTGTGGTTATGGTTGGTGAGGTCCATCACCATGATGATATCATCTTTAATACTATTGAGCTTGTACTCGACGATATCAAAACGGTCTTTAAGCTCGAGCGTAGTGGCGAGTTTGTTGTAGAGCATCTCTGCGGCTTCATTGTCCCAGAGGATATTGGGCTTGTCCAGCAGGTAGAGGTCGATGAGCATATCGTGGCGTACGAGGACCAGCTTTTTGGCGAAGCGTGACAGGCGCGTGCGCTTGAAGATGGAGAAAGTGTCCGAGGTGTCGATCAGATGGCGGCTGAGCTCATAGTAGTCAGAAAGTTTCTTCTCGTACAGCTCCAAAGCAACGCTTTGCGAGACAACGTGCGCGATGATGATCAGGTTGATAAGCGTGTACTCTTTGAGGACGATCTTCTCGTTGCTGACACTAAAGCCGGAGACCAATGTCTCATCGATATGCACCGGGTAATCCTGATACATATCGCTTTGATCAAAGCTCTCAGCTTCTTCTATGCCCAGACTTTCGAGTGTCTGTATCGTATTGATACGAGAGGAGTTGATCATTGTCAGCACATTGAACTGCGTATAGGCCAGCAGCGTTTCACCGATCTTCGCGTAGTAGGTGGACTCAATCCCTTTTTTAAGTGTGATCCCCAATGCCTCTTCAATGTCGCCGCGGCTTAGGGGCTTGCTCAGATACAATGCGACCAGTTCCATCTCTTTTTTCATACGGTATTCTCCATGTATATTATCATATCAAAATAGTGACGATTTAGATCATAATAAGGCTTGCCAAGCCAAGAAATCATAAAAAGCCAAAAATGAGATCTTTGCGGCAGAATCATGTTTTTAGAGTGAAATCTTCTCATTCAGCAGTGTCTTTTGCCGTTGTATAATGGTCTCACCCTTTTGTACGATATTTTTCAGCTTCGCGTAAAGCTTATACTCGATCACGACGGCAAAGATGCCCAAGCCGGCAAGTATGGCAAGCGTTATCTCGAGTTTTACGGAAAAGTAGTCGAGTATCATAGCGCTCAAAGCTCCGGCTATTATAGCAACAGAGACAATAAATGAGCGCAGTATCAGGTACTCTTTGATCTCGATCTCCTCTTTCATGAAATCAACCGTATGCACACGGGAGATCTCAAAGGTGATCGCCTGCAGAGTGAAGATACTCAAGATCACATAGGTAAACATGATGAGACTGTTCCACGCCAGTGCATAACTTCCTATCTGAATGAGGTCGAGTATGATAACAAAAAGGTAGATATGATGTATCTTTACTTTTCTGAACAGAGGCTGTATCAAACCGTCGGCTGCGCCAAGAAGCATGTAAAAACTGATCATAAACACCGGCAGATAGAGTCCCTCGAGTTTGGCGATGAAGGGCATGATCACCCAGTCGATATAGGTGGTGAAAAACAGAACAAGTGCTTGAAGTTTGAGCAGTTTGCTTTTACTAAGCTCTTTATAGAGTCCTAGATAGTTTTTCGCCATCATTTTCCGCCTCCATCAGATAAGCATCGCATCCATCACGGTAGAATGCCTTGAATCTCTTTATGATACTAAAGCCCAGCCTGTGGTACAAGGAGAGGGCACCCTTGTTGTCGGTACGCACTTCAAGAACACTCCGTTCAAAGCCCAAAGCCTTCAGTTCTTTCATCACATGCTCCATCAGCTCCAGCGCAAGCTTGCTTCCGCGAAAGGCCAGGGCAACACCCAAGGAGTAGATCTTCGCATTTTTGCGCCGTACCAGAGCAAGCACATATCCTGCGATCTCTCCTGTGTCGGTTTGGGCGATGTAGAGTAGATTGTGGCGGACATGATAGTAAAATGACTGCTTGGAGAGCGGGAAGTTCTCTGCGCCAAAGAGCTCCTGTTCGAGTTGATAAAGCCCTCTCACATCGCAGGGAAGCGCTTTTTTGAGTTTCATTTTTGGTAGATGGTGTATTTAGGAATAAGTTTGAATGGGCGATAAGACATCTTGACCTTGCGCAGGTTCTCAAATCCCATATCGTCACCGACATTGATGTAGGTCACACCATAATGCTCTTTGAGCATCTTTGAAAATTCTCGGAAGATAAACTGGGCACACCCGAGAACCTCAAAGTCCGTTTTTTCGATAATGACACTGGCCGTGTCACTGCGGATGCATTCGCCTGCGGTGAAGCCTTTGAGCTCGCCGTTGATGTAGATGACAAGGCCGATGAGGTTGAGCTCCTTGTAGTATTTGAGCATCCGCTTGATAGCATGGCGCTCTTGATGTATCCCCTCAAGAAAGACCTCTGCTTCCTCTTTAGGCATATACTTCACCCGGTCTGAAACCCACTTGTTGAAAAGGCCAATGATCTGCTCATGGTGTTTTTCGCTGTCCAAAGGCTCGATCACATAATCAGGATATGATTTTTGAAACTTGTTGATCTCGGTGCGTTTGGTGTGATAGCTGTTGCCGCGCAGATCAATAAGACTGTTTGCCTCATAAACATAATCGACCAGTTTTTTTTCGACGATATAGTTTTCGAGCATCTCAAACATACTCTCCGCTTCATCGGCAGACTGTACAAACTCTTCGATCATGGCCGTTTGGACATAGTCGATGCGGGAGTAGTAGGGCGAACTGTTGTTGGCATTCATGATGTTAAAACAGCGCATCATAGCTTCTGTGATGTACTTTTTCTTTCCAAGCGGAGGCAGGAGCATTGTCAGCTCGCCGCCGGTGATCACGAAGAGGCAGAAGCATTTGTTGATGATGGCATAAAAACCGCTGCTGTTGGCCAGCCATATATAGTTGGCAGCAAAGGTGTAATCGCTGATGTCAATTTCTAATTTGGTAAGGTATTTTTCCATAGCGGGTTTGGCCGCAAGGGTGAATGGTTTTAAAGAGTGTTTGTTGATTGTAAGATTTGCCATTTTGTCCTCATTGATTTAAAGTATTTCAGGAATTCTACACCTTTTTTTTGACTTTGTGTCAAGTATTTTTAAAGTCCAAGAAACAGGGCTTTTTACAAGATTAAAGCGGTACTTTTTTCTGCTTTTGAAGCAGCACTTTTTAGAAATCTTTTGCAGACAAAAAAATATTATCTATAATATACTAAAAAAATTGTATAGTTGCATTTTTGAAAGATTTTTTTTAAGAAAAAATGGGCACTTTTTAAGAGGTGATATAGATTTATTTATCATAAAGACCAATGGATGAAAATGACGGATTGTACTTTAACACCAGAACAGCTTGAAGAAGCGATAAAAACCTATAAAGAGAGTCTGGATCTGGAGCCCTATCAGGCTGAGCTTGTCAAGCTGCAACAGCACATCGAGCGCTATAAACTTAAACTCATCATCCTCTTTGAAGGCCGTGATGCGGCCGGGAAGGGAAGTGTGATCGGCAGTGTCAGCCGCTATATGAACCCGAAGCACTACCGCATCGTCGCGCTTGGCCGTCCGACAGAGCAGGAACTTACCCAGTGGTATTTTCAGCGCCATATCAAGCATTTTCCCCACGGCAGCGAAGTGGTCCTTTTCGATCGCAGCTGGTACAACCGCGCGATGGTCGAGCCTATTTTTAACTTCTGCACGCCGACAGAATATGAACTCTTTATGAAGCATGTGGTGCCTTTTGAGGAGTCTTTGGTAGACCACGGGACGGTGCTGGTCAAGCTATACTTCAGCGTCAAAAAAGAGAAGCAGGCCCTGCGTTTTGAACAGCGCCGCCTGGATCCTCTGCGCCAGTGGAAGCTAAGCGAGATAGACTTGCAGGCGCAAAGTATGTGGGAACAGTTCACGCAGGCAAAATATCGTATGCTAGAACAGACCAGTCACGAGAAGGCGCAGTGGAATGTCATCCGCTCAAGCGACAAGCACAAAGCGCGCCTGGAGACGATGAAGCTGATCTTGAATCAGATCGATTATGAGGGGCGTTCGAACACGCTGAGTTTTGAAGCCGATGCGAAGATCGTTTTTTCAGCGCAAGAGGAACTTGCTCTTATGGACAAACACCGGAGTGAAAGAGAGAAAAATGAGTAATACCTTAAAATCCTTCAGAGGTTTTCTGGATACCTTGAAGTATCTTATCAGAGAGCCTTCTGTTGTCGGAGCGGAACACCCTTTTTTCCTTTCGCTAAAGCGTGAACTTGACAAGATGGGGGTTAAAACAACACTCTACGAGGGACTGCTGGTCGCCGAAGGAGATGATCCCAACCGCGGCATGCTCTCTGCGCATATTGACCGCCATGGGCTTATCTGTACGGGTCCCAATGAGTTTCAGTATGCCGCCTTTATGACGCAAAACCGAGGAGACCTTACCGGCGACTCCGTCTCAGAACAGACCTATATGGCGATTGCGGAACGCTTTAAGCAGCAGTCTGTTCAGGCCTATGACCCTTGGTCGGGAAGCTACCTCGGACTAGGTGTCATCGACAACGCCTATATCTGTGAGCGTCGTAAAAACCTTGTGTTTGAAGTCAAGGGACTGGAGCATCTGCTTCCAGGAACACCCGTGGCCTTTGTGGACACGCTTTTAAGTAAAAACGGTCTTCTCTCGGCCCAGCTTGACAATGTCTTCAGTGCCGCTGTCATCGTCTATCTCTACCGCAGCGGCTATCAGGGAACGGCATTTTTTACCGCCCAGGAAGAGGCCGGGCGCAGCTGGCGTTTTCTTCTGGAGTGGTTTAGACGTTTTAATACACATACGGACAGACTGCTGGTGCTTGACACCAGCCCCTATCCCAGCAGAGAACATGCCGAGCGTCAGCACATCGTGCTTCGTCACCGCGATGCCAATGCTATATTTGAATCGCCTTTGACCAAAGAGATCGAGCAGTGGTGCGAAAAACTCGAGATCAACTACAGTTTCAAAGACAGCTATCTTGAAGAGTCGAACAGAAAACTTGAAGATGCCGGGCTGAAAAAAACCTCTTTGGGCAGTACCGAGATGGGAAGAATCGTCGTTGCCAGCGAGGGAATGATCCAGGGAACAACTCTTCAAGTCCCCACAACAGGCTATCATACGACAACAGAAACCGTCTGCGCAGACGCGGTGGCAAAGATGCTGCAACTGCTGAAAGCCATGTATGTTGACAAAGTATAAGCCTCAACGCGATATAATTTTTTCATACAAGAAGTTTAATCAGGAGGAGTGTGAGATGAAAGTTGCCGTTCAATGCGAATCTGCTCTGCTGCAACGAAGCCTGGAGCTTTTTTTGCAGGGTAATCTAAGCTCTTTAAAGCAGTGCGATCTTGTTATCCGTGATAAAAAAATTATGGACTCCTATCACACTCTTTATATCGCCAACGGGGAAGAGTCGGATATTAAAAAACCGTTTTCCCGTTCACAGCTTTATTTGACACTAGAAAATTTTTATAAAAAGATCTCAGGAATACAGAGTATTCAGGCCTTTGAGGACGAGGGTGCCGCAGAAACTCCGACAAAAGATTTTAGACTTTTGGAAGAGCGGATTGAGCAGTTGACCCAAGAGTACAAAAACAGCATTATGCATGTAGTAAAGGCTTTTTATGAGTAAATACCAAGGCACGGTTATTGCCGGAAAATACAGGGGGAAAAAGATCGATCTTCCCTCTTTGCAGACAACGCGAAGCTCCAAGTCTATCGTGAAAGAGTCTTATTTCAATACGATACAAAATGATGTGATCGACTGCAATTTTGTAGAGCTTTTTGCCGGAAGCGGTTCTATCGGTATAGAAGCGCTCAGTCGTGGGGCAGGGCACGCTTACTTTATGGAAAAAGACCAGAATGCTTTTAAGACACTAAAAAGAAACATCAAAAGCCTCGGCGCAGAGAATGTTACTCTCATTGAGGGAAATAGTTTTACAACGATCGACCAGGTGATCAAAGTGCTCTTTCGTGCGAAAGAAAAAGCATATTTTTATGTGGATCCTCCGTTTTCGCTTCGAGAAGGAATGGAGGAGATCTACAACAAAACCTTTGAGATGCTGGCCTCCATACCGGCAGAGATGATCGAAATGATCACCATAGAGCATATGACAGGACTTGAACTTCCCGAAAAAATAGGCTTGCTAAGACTTAAAAAAACAAAAAAATTCGGAAAGACATCACTTTCGCACTATCTCTTACCGTAGTCAGGTCTCTTCTTCTTTTTGGTACAACTTTTGCTTTGAGTGGGGTAATCACTTGATCTAGGAAAGTCCATGAAAATACTATTAATATCTTTACTCTTTTTAGCAACGCTGGAGGCAACCAAGGTCTCAGAAGTCACCCAGGTTGTCGGTGTCCGCGAAAATCAGCTTATCGGCTACTCTTTGGTCGTCGGACTCAGCAAGACCGGAGACGGAACAACCTCTGTGTTTACCCTACAGTCTATCGCCAACATGTTAAAAGCTATGAACATTGACATGAACCCAAATGACATAAAGTCAAAAAATGTCGCCGCGGTTGTTGTCACGGCAAAACTCGGCTCGTTTTCGCGTCAAGGCGATACGGTCGACGTTACGGTCTCAGCTATCGGCGATGCAAAATCACTTGAAGGCGGAACACTTCTGATGACACCGCTTAAGGGTGTCGACGGCAAGATCTACGCACTAGCGCAGGGAGCACTGAGCATCGGTGGCAAGAATGAAAGAGGCAGCGGCTCATTAAACCATGCAACGGCAGGTATTGTCTATGGAGGCGGTATCGTCGAGCGCGAGGTTCCTCTTGATCTTTACAATCAAGACTATGCGACACTTAGCCTGAAAAACAGCAGTTTTACCAATGCGGTAAGTCTTCAAAACGCGATCAATGGGATCTACCATATGCAAGTCGCTGTTGCGCTTGACCCTAAATCAATCAAACTAAAACGTCCGCAGAACAAGAGTATGATAGAGTTTTTGGCAGAAGTACAAGCGCTTGACATCAACTACATACCGCTTCAGCGCATCATAATCAACGAAAGAACAGGAACAATAGTTGCTGGAGTTGACATAGCGATCTCTCCGATTTTGATAACCCACGGAGAGATTACGATCAAGATAGAAGAAGACGCCGTGCCGGGCCCGGGAAACAACCTGACTTTGGATGAAGATATTGTGATCGGACTTGAAGACAGCCGTTTGATGGCAAAAAAAGGAAGTTCGACGGTAGCCAATATCGCGCGTTCTTTGCAAAAATTAGGAGCCACGCCAAAAGACATTATTTCTATACTAGAAGCAATGAAAAAGGCGGGTGCCATCCAAGCTGAACTGGAGGTCATCTAATGAACATAGACAACTCAATAGCATTGTATCAAGCCAATGCGAATGTTCCAAAAGTAGAGAAAAATCTTGACAAAGAGACGCTTAAAGCGCAGACAGATCAATTTGAGGCCATTATCTTGAAACAGATCATGGATGTCTCGATGAAAGACGAGAATACGCTCTTTGGCAAAGATCCCGGAGACAAAATCTACAACTCCATGTATCGAGACGAGATATCAAAGGTAGGTGCTGGCAACTTCGGTCTTTCGCAGATACTTTTTGATTATCTTAGCGAGGGGAGATAGCTGCTAAACTTTTTCATTGATCTGCCGATAATATGCTATATATAATGTTACAAGCATACAAGGATAGTAAATGATTTCCAAAATAGGCGCTACAGCCATTAGAAACACACAGCAAGAGAGCGAAGCCAAAGAGGCTTCAAAGCGTCCCTCTACGATAGACAAGCAGGGGGATACTAGTAAGATTGAACAGTTGAAAAGTTCAATTGAAAATGGAGAGTATCAGCTCGATCTTAAAGCCTTGGCGAAAAAGATAGCGGAAGAGATACTCTGATTTAGGAGAAATTATGTTGTCATACCATCTAAAGAGTGCCGTTTCTGATCTTGAACAGTTGGTTAAAATCAGCGAACAAGACATCGAAGATATAAAACTGGCAAATCATGAGTATCAGTTTGAAAGACGTAAGATCAAAGAAGATATGATCAGCAGTTTTGAGAATAAAAAAGCAATGATTGATCATGAGATCTCTAAGCTGATGACACAAAACCCTAACGTATCTTTGGATAAACTTTTAAATGATGATGAAAATGAATATCTTAAAAAATTAAAAATATCACTTGCCTCCTTGCGAGATGTAAATAAAAAATATGCAAAAATGGTTCTTTCGGTCTCCTCATTTTATAATAAACTATTAGAGCGTCTTGTGCCGACAGAGATGAACGGCTATACGCAGATGACATCCAAGAACGCATCCTTCTTGGAAATAAGAGCATAAGATGGCGTCAATATTAAACGGACTTCATATCGGATACAGCGGTTTAAGCGCTTCGCAGCTTGGGATCAATACGACAAGCCATAATATCTCCAATGCTGAGACGGAAGGCTACTCCAGACAGCGTATCGTACAGCAAAGTACGACTCCGCTGGGTACGATCATTCCCGGTGCTCAGGGAAACGGGACACAAGTCAAAGAGATCGTGCGTATTCATGACGAGTTTGTCTTTTCGCGTTTTCGCGCCGAGAGCCAAAGTAAAGAGTTCACTGATTTTCAGCGCCAAACACTAGAAGAGCTCTCAAGCTATTTTCCAGAGATCGAAAATGTGGGTATTAAGTTTGATATGCAGGAGTATTTTAACCTTTGGGGAGACCTCTCAGTCAACCCGGACAACCAAGCCGTAAAAGTTGCACTTGCGCAGCAGACGCAGGTACTCAGCCAGGATGTTCAGCAGACACGCACACGCATATCCGATTTGCAAATGACGCTTAATGATCAGCTTAAAACATCCGTAGACGAGATTAACAAGATCGGTTATCAGATAGCGCAGCTCAACCAGAGTATCAGCGAAACTGAGTCTATAGCGGGTCAGCACGCCAATGACCTTCGGGACCAGCGCGGAGTATTGGAAGTTGCGCTTTCAAAACTAGTTGATGCCACCATATTTGAAGGAAACCTCGCTTCAGACATGCCTGTCAGCAGAGATATTGTCGAAAAAGGCGGAAACTATTCGGTCAATATCGCGGGATTCAATGTGATTGACGGTAAAACATTTCATCCTATCGTCATTGACAACAAATCAAACCCTAATGGGTTTTACGGACTTTCATATGAGCGCCAGGACGGGGTTAAGATTCCTATGGACGAGGCCTTGCGCGGAGGACGTGTTGGCGCGATCTTGGATCTTCGCGGAAACAGTTTCGATGCGAACGGAGATCTTCAAAATGGTCAGCTTCAAGAGATCATCAACCAGATTGACGGTTTTGCGGCAGGACTTATCGAAAGCACAAACAACCTTTATGCCCAGGGCGCTCAGGAAAAGATGACCTCAGATACGCTTGCCTTGGCGGATACAGAAACCCTTTTAAATTCGAATCTGAATATCAAGACAGGAACCTTTGATATCGTAGCCTATGACATAGATGGAAACATAACTGCCAGACGGACGGTGCGAATAGACAACACAACAGTCATGGACGATTCCTCGCTTACCCCTCCAAATGGAAGTGTAAACAGTATCATCGGACAGCTTCGTCTGAACCAAGATAACAATGCAGACGGCAATGCGACCAATGACATTGATGATATTTTAAATGCAAACTATGTTGATGGCCAATTACAGTTGAAAATCAACAAGACAGATTTCCCGGGTTATACTTTTGGAATAGAAGACAATCAAGACAATGGCCTGGCTTCAGGCACAAACTTTTCCGGGGCCATAGGGATTAGCCGTTTTTTTGAAGGCGACAGTGCAAAAGATATCAACCTTGAGAGCAGTTTGCGTTCGGATCCTGCGAAGATAAAAGCGAATAAATCGCCTGTCGACGGGGACAATAAGCTGGCCAATGATATGCTGCAGCTTCAGTTTGAAAGTGTTAGCTTTTCAGCAAACGGTACGAAGACCAGCAGCAGCTTATACGGTTATTTTGATGCGCTTGTTACGGATGTGGGTACACGCACGAATGCCGCCATTACCTCAAATGACACGATAACAGCAAAATACAATGCCGTCTTGCAAAGCTATGAGTCGATCTCCAAAGTGAATATCGACGAAGAGATGGTCAACCTTATAAAGTACCAAACAGCCTACGGCGCAGCGGCAAAGATCATCACCACTATAGATGAGATGATGGATACGCTTTTGGGTCTTAAGCGCTGATCCGGCAGACTCCTTGGGAGCTGCGAAGCTTTTCCTCTGCATCTCTTGCTCTGTTTTCAATCTTTACAAACTATTTTATATTTTCTTCTTAACGTGTTATACTTCTTTTAAAAAATTAAAGATTATTTGTGAAAAAACCCTACCTTAGTATCTCTATTTTACTCTTTATCTTTGTCTTCTCATTTTTTGGCAATTTTGTCTATACCACATCGGCCTACGAACTAGATGCCTCCAGTATTCTCGTCTCCCCCTCTTTGACACACCCCTTCGGCACGGACCGTTTGGGCAGAGACCTTTTGGCACGCGTGATAGAAGGGGGCAAGATCTCGCTTATCATTGGTGTGGGAAGTGCATTTATCGCTTCTTTTTTGGGACTTATACTGGGCGCTACGGCGGGTTTTTTACGCGGTGGGGTAGACAAGACTTTTGTTGTGAGTGTCGATCTTTTCTTGACCTTTCCGACCTTTTTTCTGCTTTTAGCCTTGATCTCTTATGTGAATGCTTCTGTTTTGGTGCTTATCTTCATCATCTCCGTTACGGGATGGATGACAACAGGGCGGCTTATCCGCTCTGAGAGTTTTGCCATCACTTCTCAGCCCTTCATCAAGATACTCAATATAGCGGGAGTGAGCAAGTGGAAGATACTGCTGAAGTATTACACCCCATTGCTGGCGCCAATCTATTTTGTTTCATTCACTTTCGGAGTCGGGGGCGCGATATTGGCGGAGTCCGGACTTAGTTTTTTGGGCCTTGGAATCACGGCGCCGCAGATGAGCTGGGGCGCGATCTTAAGTACCGCAAAATCTGTCAATGAGATCGCCTGGTGGGTCGGTGTCTTTCCGGGATTTATGATCTTTTTGGTGACCTTCTCCTTGATAAACATATCAAGCTACCTGCAAAAACTCAGCAATCAGAAAAAAGCCCTGATCGGCTAAGGAATAAGCTGAACTCAAAACAAGCCATAGAAATCAGTGTAGTAAAGCTGGTAGCTGCGGAAAAATTGCATAACCATCTTACTTGGTTAGAATGAAGTATAATTTATAAAAACAGTGTATAATAAAAAAAAGGGAGTTGTGATGACAAAAGATGAAATGATCAAAGAAGCTAAAAAGCAGTTTGCAAATTTCCAAAAAGAGATGGCCGAGCTGAAGGCGACAAGCGCGCATCTAAGCGAAGAGGCAAAAAAACAGTTTGATATCGGTGCCATAGAGCTTGAAAAACTCTACAAAGAGGCAGATACAAAGTACGATGAATTGTCGCACAAAGCCGAAGAGAACTACAAAGAAGCAAAAAGCTTTATGGAACTGACCAACAAGGCACTACAGAACTCTTTCCACTACTTCATGTCCCACTACCGCAAAAAAGAGAAGTAGGACCTTCCTGCTATAGCAGGAAGGGTCTTTCGGGTGTGGGGGTTAAAATCCTTTCCTCTCTGCTAGTTCAACCCACAAACCCCTAAAATAGGGACTTTTTTTAAATAGCAAATATTTATGCTCTCTCTGCCATAAATGTATAAATACCAATACATATCAAAAAATGTTAATACATATGTTGATTAAAGGAAGCATTGATTATACTCACTGAATTTTGATTTATGTGATTACATTTCAATATTTAAAAGGTTGCCAAATATGAAAATGCTGTTTGTACTTCTTTTATATATCAATGCCGCGTTTGCGTTGTATGTTTCCGACAAACTTCCGATAGAAACTGTTCAATTAATAGATTCATTTGAATGTTTTAATGATGATGAGAAGATGGTGATTTATGCCTATACTCTTGCACTGAAATATCGCATGGGACATGTTGATGATAGAGACGCACTAGTGAAGTCGGATCTCGATTACTGGAGATTGTGGCACTTGGTGAGTGATATTGAACAACAGTGTTCTTTACACTATGATTTTGATGATGTACTCGAAGCCATTCTTACTCCAACAGATGAACTGAAAAAACGCCTTAAAAAACTGCGTAGGCTTGAAGGGAGTATCCGTACAGATGGTTCTTCAGAGAGCTCTGATAGAATGCGTAAGTATGATGAAAAATTGCGAAAATCAATTTTGAAGAGCCCTCCAGTATACAAGCCTATGCCCAAAAATCCGAAATTACCTGACTATGATCTCAGTTCGCTGAAAAAATTGCCACCAAATACTATTCCAAAGCATATATACAGTGCTATCGAGAAAAAGAATGTCGGACATATCGAAAAAGATCTTCTTCTGCGTTCTGCCTATCTTCGAGAAGAGATGCTTCGACAATATGACCAACCCAAACAGCGCTATGCGATGAAACAGGAGTTGATCTATCTTGATGAGTGCCAGAAGTATTATGAAGTCTATTTGCAGGAAGACTTTTATTTCAATTCTAAACGTAAAATCGCTTCCCTTGGTGAACGTTTTTCTCATTATTATCCGCTAAAAGAGGAGTTCCTGCCAAAGGAGGTTAAGGCATACTGTGAGCACAATATCACAAAAACAGAAATAGGCACTTTTGATGCAAAGATCATAAAGCCTGCTAAGCAACCTAAAAAGGTTATAGATTTCACTAAGAGTAAAGCTTTTATTGCATCATATCAAGGTGATAGTGATATGAAGAGAAAGATGAAAACATATATTGATGTGGTAAGTGAACAGTTAAATAGTAAAGGCCAAAACCTAGAGTCTGGATTATGTATGGTACGTCTGGGTAACTGTTTCGAAAAATCTGACCTGAAATTTATTAAAAATGTCATGGAAGACATTGAAAAGAGTGATCTTAAAGAGGAATTCCTTGAACACGTTCTTAATCCCCAGATGTGGTGGATGATGACCATCAAGATGAAATCAGAGATGGAAGGGGAAACAGAGGAGCTCAAACACTTCTTTGACTGTAATCAAAGCAATGTGAATCTATCGCGTTTTATGACAAAGCAACCTGAACATCAGGAGAAAGCATCTAAATTTACAGTAAACGATATGCATAAGGCTATTATGCAACAAAGTGAAATACTGAAGAACTATGCTGGTACTTTTGCCAATATGTCTACATCTAAACTCAATAATGCCAGCGCTGTCAAAGAGGGGCTGCTTTCTAAAAAAATGCTGGATGACAAAGGGAATATCAAGGTCTTCTTTGGAGAGAAGATGGAGATCAAGGGAATGCCTAAAGGGGGTGTCAGCCTCACTTATTATGGGATCCCCGGAGGAAAGCTTTGTTCGGATTTTGTTGGTACCATTGGCATGAATGACAATATCCATTTTAACAGTAAAGCGTATGAAGGATTGGATTATGCCCTGATCAATGCTCACATAATTAAGACAGATTACTATGTTGGCAATTATGTCAGCCGATTGTGTTCCCAAGAGGATAATAATACAATCAGTTTTGTCAAAGAAGGAATGATCAGAGAACATCAATACCAAGCGAAAGAGCTGGACAGTGCTTTTGGTCTTGCTGCTAAGATTAAGACATTTGATAAAAATCAATATGCTCCTAACAGCTTTGTGAATTTACCTGATAGCAATCGGTTCGTTGTTATAGGTTTAGAGGCCAAATTATACGATCTAGGACTCAGAGAGGGGTATGCATTTCATGCCAAATTGCATAGGGATTTGGAACGCAGTGATGATATCGCTGCAACACAAGACGAATCCTATCTGGCTGTACATCGTTACGGTAACAAGATTGATATTGTGGATCTCACAACAAACCGACGAGTAAAGATTGTTGACCTTCCGGACAAAAATCCCGGCAGGCTTAAACTCTTTCTTTCAGACCACAAGACAGCAGTATTCGCTGGTAAGAACGTGGCTTTTTATGATTTAGAAAACGGTATTAAAACTGCCGAATTTACACCAAAGTTCTTGCAAGGTTCCAAATCATTTTTTGCCCCTCGTATCACTGCCCTGACACTTTCACACGATAAGAAAATACTTTATGTTGGAAGTAATAAAAGTGTCATTGAACGTTGGCATATCGATCAGTTGGATGCGATAGAATATATGGATACCATAGAAGACAAAGAGGTCGGAGAAGTCGGAGTCATGAAATTCACGCCTAATGATCAGAATATCTTGATGGTTGGCTCAAGGGACAAAGCAATCACGTTCTGGGATATCCGCAACAAGAAAAAGATTGATTCTTATACGGCCGATTCACATATGGATTGCACTGATATCCAGTTTAGTGACGATGAAAAATATATGATGGCTGTGGGCGAATATGGAGTACATCTTTGGGAAAAAGGTAATAAGACCCCTGTAGAAATTATCATGGGTGATAAAATAGTCGGTGGGAGATTCTTGCCTGGTTCACATGAGGTGGTGACGATGGGAAAAGAGATCGCTGTTTGGAGATTAAAAACAGGTAATTAATGATTTTACTATGCCCGAATTGTGCCTAAAATTGACTATTTTTGCATAAAACTAGAAAATTGGTAGAGTCACGAAAGCCCTTGTTTTTAATGTTTCGTTAAAAAAAATAATATTGGGTGTGAGGGGGTGAATGAAATGTAAGTGATTTAAAAAAGGCGAATTTCCCTATTCTGCGTGCTTTCAAGCCTTTTTTACTTGTGTTTCATATTCAAAGCGACACTGCGTTTTTTCACTCTTTTACTGTATTGCGAAATTTCCACGACGTTTGACGAAAGTATCCTTGCAAAGACCTGTGCTATGTTTCTCTCTGAAGTGCGTGGTGTGGAGCTTTTGGCGGTTATATGAGGGGTGAAATAAAATGCGAAAGAAGCTGCTCTGTATCGATCGCATTTTTTGAGAGATCGTGTGTCGCCAAGTTGCGACTAAGGGACATCACAAAGGGACACAAAGGGACATCGACTTAGGGACAAAATAAAGGGACATTACTTTTATTTTAGATTCAAAATACTATAACTCTTTTATGCGTAATGTAGATAACGGATTTACTCCAATACTATATTCTTCCTCGATAATCATAGCCCTTATAAGTCCATTTTCTTTTTTACCCCCAAAACTTATGTAGGATATCTTAATCTCGGCTACTTTGGCAGCTGGACCTTTATATCCTATTGATAATATTTCTGCATCTGTCAGGGTATATAAATCATAGTTATTTTTCATAAATCCTTCAGGACTTGACTCTCTCTCACGCCAACTGTCCTGTGTCATTCCAGCCATTTTTTTATAGTCTTTATATTGCCATGCAGTCATGTATCTTGCAATCGTATTCCCATAGGGGTCGTTTTGATAATTTTTGGGATTGATAAATGGTTCACTTTTACTTTGTGCGACCTGTGCTACTTTTAGTTTGTTTTGTTCTTGTTCAATAATTTCTTTTGTTCTCCAGTGACCAGCTCCATCATCATAGGCTAGATTATATTTTAAAGAGAGTGCTACTGCATTGGACATCGCATTTTCTTTTGAATTGGTGTGCCACTGTATGCTTTTTTGAGTTTCTGCGAAGTCACTTGGTTTTTGTGAATCTATATAGTCCTCAACATCTCTACAAAAGCCTTGAAAAAAAAGATATGATTCTGATAGATTTGAAAGGTATTCTTCTGCTGCATCTTCTGTTTTACCATCTTCAAAGTCATCATTATAATTTTTTGTAGCCAGTTTTGTGATATCTTTGTTGTACTTACAACTTTGTGCTGAACTTATAGCTTGAGACAGATTCCCGTTTGACATTTTATTGATGATGTCTTTTTGTAAGGACTCGGCCCTTGTTATACTATGGAATGTTTGATTTAACAGATCAAGTATTGCTTGTCTATCTGCTTGATAATCTTCATCGACTTCTTGCTTCAGCTCTTTATTATCAACGTTTGAAACATTAGCTTTATTGCTACTTTTTGGTTCAGCGGTTAAACCAGTACCAATAAAGCTTATTAGTAATATGGATGCATATACTTTTAAAACATTTTTACGTGTTTTTTCCATATTCCAATGGATGACTAAAGATGGTTTAATTAAACCAACAACTAACATTACTGCTGAAAGCATAAAAATTAACGCGAATAATACTGACATGTATTTCCTTTTTGTTTAGAATGGCCTGACTCTTCCTCTTACGATACCAATGATCTTAAGCTTATGCATCTTTTCTTGAGGGATCATGATGTCTTCGTAGTATTGGTTTTCACTGGTGAGCTTGATCCATTCCCCGAAAGGATCTTTGATAAGGCGTTTGACATAGAGCTCTGTTCCGACCAGGGCGATGACGATGTTATTATTTGATGCCTCGTGCGTACGTTCAACAATAACCTTTTCCCCGTTTTTGATAAAAGGTTCCATTGAGTCACCAACAACATTTATTATGTCCAGGTTTTTAACGCTTTGGACATTGAAAAAGGTGCGAAGAAAATTTGCTCCCATCTTGATAGGTTCAGGAGGAACGAGTAGGTCCCCATTAGGTGCACCGTATCCTGCTGCGGCATAAATGTCTTCGTAATAGTTCAGCGTTATAAAGTCATCTTCCGCATGTTTGTTCATACTTAATGACTTGATGTTTTTATTTGAAGCATGGTCAGATGACTTTATTGTTGCAAATTTTAATGCTGCATGTTTTGATACTCCCCTAGATCGCCAAGTTGAAGCAGTTGCCCGTTTAAACCCCAGTTTTTCGGCAACATCTTCGATGCTTGGAACTCCAAAATATTGTTTCATTTCTTCCAAAAGTTCTTTGTTTTTCATGCTTCCCCAATTATTTTATAGTCAAACAACTTGACAATGATGTCATTTGACTATATAATGCTGTCATGTGAAAAATACACACGTATTAATTTACGTGTGAGATTGACCGCATAGTTTAGCAGATTAAATCAGTTTTGTCTAAGAAGCTGATCTGTTAAGCGGCATCTGTAACGGAGACGACCGAGCTTGTGCGCGTGTTGCGTATGAAGGAACTCTAAGAGGTTACAGGGGTAATCCAAGTCTAAGCAACTTGGCGTGCGAGCGTACGTGAACTATAGAAGTAATCGCTCTTTGGCTGTGTTTGCATATAGCAGCCTAAGCAATAAAACATATGTGGGCTTTTTTAGTAAAGCGAAAAGCGTACCAACTTTAATTTTATAAAGCTGACTTAGGTCGGTTTTTAAAGTTTAAAAGGAGAGTTTATGAAGCAACGCAACCTCGTTAGCATCAACTTTTTTTGTGAAAAATATAGTTTAAATAAAAATTCATTTGAATCTAGGTTGGCCAGAAGATGTTTTCCGGAAGGTGCCGTTGATTATACGGGCGGCAGGGGACAGATAAAAATTAATGAGAATTATTTTTTATATAGAAAGAAAAGTATTGAAAGAATGTGGACAAAGGCCTGCGACAACTATTATGTCCTAAACGAACATCTAAGTGATTATGCATTATCAAAAATACTTCATGAGCTAGATGATTCAAAAAGTGCGCATTGCTGGAACATATTTTTGTATGAAAGTTTATTTTCTCCTCCACCTGAAAAAATAACTCATACTAAGATGACAAGAGCCTTGTACCTATTTTTGAGGTACTCAAATTTGATAATCAGAAGAGGTGATAAATGAAAAAAAGTAATTGTTGTCAAGCATCTATTGTAGATGAGACTGATCTGTGCAGTAACTGCAAAGAGCATTGCGGAGCAGTGGTTGATGTTGTTGAGTTGAGAGACAAGCTTGCGGCACAGATCGCGGCTCTTATTCATATAGCGAGCAGCTGTGGTGATCAGGGGGTTGCGATCTGCATCGAGAATGTGTGTTCCAAGCTTGAGAGTTTGGCTGAGGAACCATCTAATAGCAAGCCGCCATCAAGGATGGTCATGCACAATCTGCAAGCTAATGATGAAATCGACAAATTAAAAAAGGTTCTGTTTAAGTTCCTTCCTGCTGATGCTGCAAAAGAGTATGCATCACTTTAGGAAAGTTGTTTTTCAAGCTTATTGAGGATGTTGGTATAGGTATCTATAAGAAGATCTATTCTTTCATCCTGAGCATCTTTCATACTAGGAACATCACCTTCTGAGAAGTTGATCTTTGGTGTTTCAAATCCTAATTTCATTAGTTCAATCGCTACTGCTTTGTTATCCATCATGAAGTCCTTTTCTTTTGTTTGTTGTGGAACATCATTATAGCAGAGGGCTTCACCGTGGGTATTACCCGGTGCTTAGACAAGATCCGCATTTTGGCGGTTCCAGTGTAAGCATACAAATTTTAAATAAGGAGGGCACATGAGTCCAAGAGAACAGATGCTCAAAGCGATCGAGCTTGTTGAGCAGGCGGGAAAGAGAGGAGAGGTGCTTACGCTTGACCACGCTATCCGCAAACTACATGCGGAGTACATCCGTCGCCAGCTAAACAACAAGTACGGTGTGAAGTCCTCGGGGTTTTTGATCCTCTCCGGGTTGTACAGCAAGGACGAAGACGGTTGGAAAAAAGCTGACAAGGCGCTGCTAAGGATCTTCGACAACTTCATCGCTGGGGAGAATAAACTCACCGGCGAGTCCGGCGTCAAACTCCGTGAGGCGATGGATAAGATGGGCATCGACTACCTTCACTGCCCGTTCTTCCCGCTGCAGCCTCTTGATATCGACGCGGCGTAGGTCACGGCGATGGTTTATGTTGACGGAAGAGAGGCATCCAAGGTTTTAGATATTGGATATGAAGCATTGAAAAAGGCCGTTAAACGCGGTGCTGATAAATATTTATATGTTTACATCGACGGCAAAGGGCGAGGCGGAAAGAAGCTGCTGATCGGCGTCGATAAGTCGGCCCTGAGTGCAGCGATCGCTGCCGGTACGCTTGAGCGGCCCGACACCTACGACGAGGCCGGGCTGCCCTGCGCATTTGATGCAATAACTAACATTTCAGATTCAAAAACTGAAAAAAAGGCATCGGAAGCGGCCGACGTCGTAGCTCCGGACATGAGCGAGTACCTGAATGCGACCAAAGAGCAGCGCGAAAAGGCTCTGCTTCGGATGGAGGCCTGCGAACGGTATGAGAACCGAGACAAGCGGATCACGGCAAAGCAGTTTATCCGGGAGCTTGGGAGTGAATTTTCACTGATCAAGACGACAGAGATGAAGCTGTTTCGCTGGAAGAAGGCGGTCGAAGAGGCCAGAGCGTCGGGCACGTCGCCGCTCATCGCCCTGCTTGACAAGCGCGGAACGAAAAAAGGCACGACGCTGATGAGCCAGGAGCAGCAGGATATGGCGGTGCGGATGCTGTGCAGGCGTGACAACCCGCTGCGGGTCAGTGCGATCTACCAGAACATGCTGCACGGTTTTGCAGAGGAGATGGTGAGCTATGACGTGCTCAACAACTTCTTAAAACGCTGGAAGATCAAGAACGCGAGTATGTACGAGTTTGTCCAGGACGCGGACGGATGGAAAAACAAGCGGATGGCGGGGTTCGGAAGCCTCGACGAAAAAGCGAAGTACCCGAACCACTACTGGGAGCTCGACTCTACGCCTGCGGACGTCATTACCAAAGATGGCAAGCGTTATGCCATCCTGGGGATGATCGATGTCTTCAGCCGACGGGTGACGTTCTGGGTAGATGAGCGCTCCAGCAGCTACTCTATCGCCCGGCTGCTTCGAAAGGCGATGCTGAAGCTCGGCATCCCGGAGAACGTGGTGATCGACAACGGCAAGGACTATAAGTCGAACCACTTCGCGTCCATCTGCTACAACCTCGGCATCACGCAGGAGACGGTGCCGCCGTTTTCGGGTGACATGAAACCGCACATCGAGCGGATGTTCGGGACGATGTCGCGGGAGCTGTTCGAGGAGCTTGAGGGCTACACCGGGCACAGCGTGGCGGAAAAGTCGCGCATCGAGTCGCGGCGGGGGTTTGCCCACAAGATAGAGAGCAAGTCGAAATGGTACGAGGAGGCCAAGACGCGAGAGAAGAAATCTTTTGTGGACGCGTTTCGCATCAAGAAGGAGAACCTCGGGCTTGAGATACAGGTGCCCGTGGATGCGGCAGCACTGCAGCAATGGATAGACGCCTGGGTCGATAACATCTACGAGCGCCGAAAACACGGCACGCTGAACATGGCGCCGATCAAGAAGTGGCACGACAGCGTGAGCTGGGTGAAGATGGTTCCCGACCCGCGTATGCTCGACATTTTGCTGGGCGAAAGCTTCGAGCGAAAGGTCGGGAAAAAGGGCATACGCCTTGGCGGCGCGCTTTATCAGCACGTCAAGCTGGCCTCTTTTGTCGGTGAACATGTGCGGATCATGACGGATGACAACATGGGGATCGTTTACGTCTACGAGATGAACCATGCGCCGATCTGCATCGCGGAGGATTATGACTGGAGCGGCAAGAGCCGCGCCGAACTGGCAGAGGGTAAGCGCATGTCGCACCGCATCAGCCGTGAAATGGCGAAGCTGGCGGAGGAGTGGGAGGAGACGAGCCGACGGCTTGACCCGACCATCAAGGACCGCATCGAGGCCGCTGCGCTTGAGCGCGGCAGAGAGCTTCCGGCTTCTACGATGGCAGTTTCCAAGTCTACACCGGCTATCCGTGCTGTCATGGACAGAACCTTTGCCGAGCAGGACGTGGAAACTGTCGAAAGATCGAACGTAATGAACATGCAAGGCGAGAAACTGATGCCCTCGGGCAGGCCTATGTTTCAGAACTTTTACGACCGTCTGCTGTGGGACATTAACAACAACATGGTGGATGAAAGCACAAAGAAGATCGCCAACGCGTATCCCGATCTGTGGGAGATGGCAGAAAAGGCAAAAAGGATTGGATAGTCAGCCGCGTATGCGGCCGATGGTCGAGTCTTTCGATTCATGGACGAAGAAAAAAGACCGAACAAATCAACTGTCGGGGAAACCCTGGCCACAAATAGGAGTCATCATGCGCGAAGAGTTTGTCGAAACGCAAAATTATATCAAATTAGTCGAAGCTTTTTCAAATCTGGATTCGCTTCCTTCAACGGCCCCAAGGATGGGGCTTGGATTTGGGAACTTTGGACTTGGTAAAACCTTTTCTTTAGAACGTATCGCCGCCAAGGAGAACGCGATCTTGTTAAGAGCTGCGCAGACCTGGTCGAAAAGCTCTCTTCTTTCGAAGCTGTGCACCGAGCTCACGCTTGACGCAACCGGGCATTCACCCGCCAAGTATGAACGCATCCGGGAGTCATTTCTGGTCGAGCCGCGGACGGTGATCATAGACGAGGTGGACGCGCTGCTCAAAGCGGACAAGACAAACGTGCTGGAGATGCTGCGCGATCTGCATGACGAGACAAATATCATCCTCTTCTTTGTCGGAATGGAGGAGGCGAACGCTAAGTTTAAACGCCACCGCCACTATTACAGCCGTATCGTAGAGCTGATCGTGTTTGAGCAGATAGGCAGGAGCGATATCGAGAAGTACTGCGGATTGTGCGCGGTGATCATTGAAGCCGATCTGATAAATTTCTTCGTAACAAAGTACCCCAACCTGAGACAGATCAAAGTCATGCTGCTGAGACTGGAGAAGTTTTGTGAAATGAATGGTATCGACAGCGTCGATCTCGCTACATTTAAGGCATCAGGGGTCGAGCATGGGATCAGCAAATCTTAAACGTTGTAAACGAAAGCAGACGAATAAAGAAAAGGTTTGGAAATACATCCGCCGAAATAAACTTTTTCGTGTCGGCGACGTGATGACGGTGCTTGATCTTACTCAAGCCTACATTAAACCCGTGTTGTGGCATTTAGAAATGGCTGGATACATTCGACTTGAAGAGGTTGAGCGAAATCAGTATGTTGAACGTGTCTATGTGATGCTGAAAGATACGGGTCCTATATGCCCCTCAATGGTCAATGGAAATATGTATGACCACAATATCAAAGAGAATATTGATGTAGATGATGCTTCGTGGGCCAAAGAAAAGCAAAAACTTCTAAGTGCAATGACACAAAAGTACATGACAAAAAAAGAGATTGTTGAGAGTGTTGGCATGAATGTGTCAGCAGCTGTTGTCATTCGTTGTTTCAAAGATTTTAAAGCTTTTGGGGTCATAGAAGACGGCCCAAGAACAAAGAATAAACGAACGTTGTTTATCGACAAGGAGAAGCGAGATGAACTCATTAGAGCTATTGAGCAGGGCCTGCGACCTACTCGGTCAGCGTGAAGCAGGAAAGCGCATAGGCAAAAGTGCAACGACCGTCAACCAGATCCTCAAAGAGATTTACCCCAAACCCGAAAAAATCCTCCATATCGTCGACGAGACCTTTGCCTACCTGAACAGTTCAGAAGTTCAATGCCCTGTTCTTGGGGAGATCCATGCAAAGGTGTGTGGCCGCTATGCGCAGTGGGCCGCAGAGGGAAGGGTGCATCAAGAGAGGCTCTATATGGACGTGCGAGGGCACTGCGCGGCGTGCGAATTTAACACGATGGAGGTGAAGGAATGTGGATGATTTATATAGGCGTGTTTGCCCTGGGCTGGGTAGCCTCGGACATCTACAGGTATTTTGAACATAAAAAGAGGTGGCATTGATGGAAAAAGAGATAGAGGTCGGGGATACGGTCCTCGTGAAGCCCGGCTTTACCGGGCAGGTGAAGCGTGTGCTTGAAGAGAGGTTTGACGTACAAATCGGCAACGAGATCCTTCCGTTTAAACACGAGGATGTCAGCTTTGTTTTCTCGGTAAAAGAGCATTCCTAGTCTTCAGCCCAAGGCTGGGGATGACGGAGTGCTTGCACTTAAAATCAAAACAAGGAAGTTCTATGGCAAAGATAGATGTACGCGGTCACTGGCAAAACAAAAGAGGAGAACTTGTCCACCCGGACCTGGTTCCGGTAGACAAGAAACTCGAAG
Organism: Arcobacter sp.; assembly: GCA_024637195.1. GTDB lineage: Bacteria > Campylobacterota > Campylobacteria > Campylobacterales > Sulfurimonadaceae. Next base: position 28,385 of record JAGXFN010000008.1, on the reverse strand, counting down.
ACGAGGTCGTCGAAAACCTTGTCGCCGGTGCGAAGGTAGAACATGAACGCATGGTCGAGTTCAAAACACGCGCGTTTGCGGAGTGCTACGACTTCGTAGACATGCTGCGACAAGAGTACAACATGGATCGTCTTGCTGCAAGCAGCACCGGGGCGGTAACATTGAAAAATTACGACGGAACTGCAGAGGTGCAGATCGCAGTCGCGAAACTGATCACTTTTGACCAGAAGCTTGCACTGGCAAAAGAGAAGGTAAACGAGTATCTGACAGAAAAGACGGCCCATGCCGACCCTGAGATACAGACACTGATCCTGAAAGCCTTCGACGTCAAGAACGGAAAAGTCGACGCGAAGCAGATTATATCGCTCAAATCATACAAGATAGAGCATCCGAAGTGGGTTGAAGCGATGGCGATGATCGACGACGCCACGGAGATCGCCGGCACGAAGTCGTACATTCGCTTCAAAGAGCGTGACGGCAGGAAGATAGATGGCGAGCTGAAGAATATCGTGCTTGATATTGCTTCAGTACAGATCAAAGAGAGCGAGATCAGCAGAATCCGTGAAGAGGGAGAGGAAAAATGAAGGTAGCGCTGATAGTAGGGCACAAGGAGAGTTCACCCGGTGCCGAAAACACAAACAGAGGAATGAACGAATACGCCTTCAACAATGAGCTGGCGCATGACATCAGCGATGCGCTGGGTGAGGCGGACATTGTCTGCCGGATCGTGTATCGAAACAATTACCGCGACCTGCCTTTTGAGGTTAACGACGATGTTGAGCCGGACATGATCGTGAGTCTGCACTGCAATGCTTTTGATACCCGCGCCACCGGTACGGAAGTGCTTTACTATCACAGCTCTGAGAAGAGCATGCGCATGGCCGAAGTACTTCAAAAGCATCTGGTCGATGCGCTTAAGCTTCGTGATCGAGGGATCAAGCCGCGGCACACTGAAGATCGCGGCGGGTATCTGCTTCGTCATACCAAGGCACCCTGCGTGATCTGCGAGCCTTTTTTCATTGACAATGATGCGGATTGCCGTGTCGCTCTTGATTATTACGATGACCTGGTGGTGGCTTATGTGGAAGGGGTCAAGGAGATCGGCAAGGAGATGTTTGATGCCTAAGAAACTAAAACATGAACCTTATCTTCCGATACGCCGTGTTGTCGGGAACGGCGGCATCACTTTTGACGGAGAGCATTTAAAACATGATGCCCTCAGAGCGCATGAAGGACGTCTTGTGCTGTGTGATCTTGAAAAAGACGTGGATACGGAGAAGCTGAGCTTTCGTATCTATGGGGCCGATGAAAAGGAAATCTGCTTAGTGGAGATAGGCAATGGCTGATGTCGATACCGGCATATCGGACCAGGCTTATCATGAGTATATGCTGATGTGCAAGAGCAAAGGCATAGTCCCGACTTCGAGAAAACAACTCGCGGGCGGAATGGGTTCTAATGAAAACAAGGAGAAAGAGGTGGAAACGAAAGTATGTAAGAGGTGCGAAGAGGACAAGCCGTTACATGAGTTTTATACGAACAAACAGATGAAAGACGGACATGAGAGCACCTGCAAAGCGTGCAAAAAAGAGACGGCCAGGAAGCCGGATCTTGCGCGTCCGGAACAGCGGATCATAGACGACCCTGCCGCTACGCAGAAACAGCCTGTTTTAAAGTACATCAGCATCAAGAAGGCAAGGGACTTCGTGCAAGAAGCTTATGCTCTCGGGTTTAAAGAGGGGCGTGAGAATGTCGCAGAATGTGACACGACGCTGCAAGAGCTGCTGGGGTTTGGACAATGAGTAACTTTATCGTCACGGCAGGCGGCCGTTTTTATTTTGACAAGATCATGGAAAACGAGGTGAAGATCGAAGATATCGCCTCTGCGCTTAGCAAGATGTGCCGTTTTGGAGGCCACTGCCCGGAGTTTTACAGCGTTGCGCAGCACTCGGTGATCGTTTCGCACCTTGTGCCCAAAGAGCATGCTCTGGCTGCGCTGCTGCACGATGCGACGGAGGCGTATGTCCAGGACATGGTGCGACCGCTGAAGCGACTGCTGCCTGAGTATCAACGGGTAGAAGAGATGGTGAAACAGCTAATTGAGAAGACTTTCGATGTGCAGACATGCCATCCGGCTATTAAAAAAGCGGACAACCAGGCGCTTTACGCAGAAGCTGTGAGCTTTTTCGGAAGTGCTGAGGGATGGGGGCTCGATGAATACGCGAACACTCGTAAAATCGATGCGGTTGAAAGCCCTCTGGCCTGGGAGATGTTTCTGCACCGGTTCTATGAGCTTAGGGAGGGTGAGTGATGGGTGCATCGGTAAGTAGAAATGATGAGCTGCGAAGGCAGGCGTTAGCAAAGGAGCTGAAACAGTTCACCGGACAGGACCTTGCAACCATGCTAGCGAATATCATCCCGGCAATTGCAACGGTTCGGGACGATGTGTTTATTGATAACCTTCACAGAGAGAAGTATCATAGACTCGTAAACACATGGAATAAAAAGGTCGACGTATACAACGCGCGTTATAGGCGCTATGCAATGAAGAAACTGCCAAAGAATATGCAGATCGAGTTTGATGGATTTTTCTATGCGTTTAAAAAACTTGAAAAACATGTGGAGGCACAGAAAAAGATCATGCTGGAGCGTGGTCTGCTCAAGGAGGAAGAGGAAAGTGGGATTTGAGATTAGAAAAGTCTGCGTGATAAAACAATAACCTTAACAGGTTCCACTTCGGTGGGACCGATTGAGTCTATTTGCTTACATTTTACATTCAAAAAGGAAAAAAATAATGAACCCATTTAAAGGCAAGGGACTCAGACCGGAGCATTTTAACCAAAAGGTGAACTATATTATTGACGGATTCCTGGTTGAACAGGCGATTACGATGCTTTATGCTCCGCCGAAACAAGGGAAAAGCCGTCTGGCTCTTGGCTTGTCCTCGTATCTTTTTGACAATACCGAGCATCACGTGATGTATCTGGACTTTGACAATCCGCTCTCTGCTCTGGTCGAGCGCGGTGTCGACAGGGTGATAGAGCGGGGTAACGGGAGGTTTGACTACATTCACCCCGAGGTTGCGGGAATGGAGAGTCACGAGGTTTTAAACAAGCTTGTTTCCTGTGCCGAGCCGGGTGCGTACAGGAAGTACATCTTCTTCTTTGACTCGGTGACGGACTTTACCAACGAAAATGACGACGGCGCGTCAAAGAAGTTTATGCACAAGGTCAAGGCTCTTCGCAACGCCGGAGCGACGGTCATACTGCTGCACCACTCCAACAAGAGCGAAAAGGGCTATAAGGGCTCTTCAGTACTGCGCAGCGCGATAGACAATATGTACCTGGTGAACCTTGTCTCATCGACAAAAGAACACGACGTCTTTGCGCTCGAAGCAGAAGCACCGCGCTTTGATGTCAGGCGAACGGCATTCGAGCTCAACAACAACTCTTATGCTCTGATGCAGATCGAGTATGAGACGGCGATAATCACACCGGAAGAAAAAAGTTTTATTGACAATGTACGTGGGGTGTTAGAAAAAAATAACGAAGGCATTGGTCAAAACAAACTTTTGACCGAAGCCGGATATAAGGCAGCTGACAAGCATTCCATTGCATTGATGCAAAAATATACGAAGCGTTTTTGGGATTTTGAAAAGGGTGCAAAAAACGCAAAAATATACCACATCTTATAAATGCTACAACACTTACAACACAGCAACACTTGAAGAAAAACCCCTGTATATAGGGTTTTAGAGCTTGTTTGTGTGTTGTAGTGTTGCTGTGTTGTAAGTGTTGTAAGCAAAAGGAAGAACAATGAAAAAGAACCCGGAAACCTTTCTGTCCAAGCATCCTTCGCATCTGGAACAGGTGGCCATCAAAGAGCTTGTTACGGTGATGAGCGAGGCCCTGCAAAAAGGATTCATTTACGGCGGCATCAGGGGAACTACCCTTGTGCTGCATTTTAAACACCCGGCCCTTGTGCAGGAGTTCGCTCTGAAAAAAGAAGAGATACTCTCGCAGATGCGGCTTGTCTACCAGGAGAAGCAGCTGCGAAAGAAGATAGTCTTCACGCAGATACAGGCCGAACACGAGTACGTGCCACGGCCTGTGCTTAAACCTCGGGAGCTTCCTTTTGAAGAACGTGCAAAGGGTGAGTTTGAGAACTGCGTCGGCGATGCCAAGCTGAGCTCGCTTATCGAAGATATCCGCAATACGATCAAAAACAACGCCAACGGGGAGAGCCGGGATGACAGCTAAACAAAAAGCCTACCAGACAAGCCTGATCAAGCAGGTGCATGTCTCAAAGCGCTATCAGAACTACTACAAAGAGAACAAAGAGGAGTATGTCGCGCTGCTTGAGACGCATTTCGGTGCTTCGAGCTCCAAGAAGCTGAGCGTAAGCGATCTGGTCTTGCTGGTTGACTACCTGAACTTTAAATGCGATGTTCTCCCTGAAAAAGAAAAGAGCGGGCAGATCACACAAAAACAGCAGGCCTACATCGAGGCGCTTTGGAAAGAGAAGGCACGAGACAAGAGCGAGAAGGCGTTGCTTGGCTTTGTGAAGCGTCAGATGAAAAAGGAAACAGGAGGTCTTGATGAACTTAAATCGGAAGAAGCGCAGAAGTTGATTATCGCCTTGAAGTCGATGCTTGAATGAGCACCGAGAGGAAGTCCCTCACAATGCCGCAACAAAACTTAGTCGTAAAATTGTAGCAGAAAAGGGACGGAAATGGCAGAAGTTACAAACAAAGACATCTTCGAAGAGTTCACACGGCGCATCCGGGAGGATAAGCTTAGCGATGAAGAACTCATGGAAGAGTACGGCGGCATGCCCATCTACGTGCCCTCGTTCAAGCTAAACGGCCGCAACACCAAGATCATCGATGACTACGTTGAAAACAAGCTCTCTCCCAAAGAGCTTGCCACCAAGTACGACCTCAGTCTGGGGCGTATCTACGATATACTCAAAGAAGTACGCGAACCCTCGCTGTTTTAGAGACCTGCTAAAAAATCCTCCAGCAGGTCTAGAATCTCCTCTTTTACCCCATCATCCAATTCCCCATTACTATCGATCGGCATGAATCTACGTGCCGGTGTTTTCCCATCTTTTGAACCGAACTGATGCACTACAGGATAAGGATAGTCTCCTTTGCTGTAGGCGTTTACACCGACGGCCATGCTGTCGCTGTCGGCTTCGTAGGTGATGCTTTCGAAGAGTGTGCCTTCTTCGTAGAGCAGCTTGCCCATCGAAACCGGTTTCCCGTCTTTGCTTTTTTTGATCAATGTGGAATCAGCCAGAGGAGACCACACTTCTCCATCCGGAGAGCGGCCGCTCTCGAAGCTCTCTTCGATGATGTTCTGCAAGTAGTTTCCGACTTCATCCATTGCCGGTTGCATGTGTGCTGCTCGTCGAGAGATCTTCTCAAACAGAGCTTCAATCTCTTCTGTCCCCGTAGCTTTAATCGTTATCTTCATAGCAGCTTACTCGCTTTCTCTCTTTTGACCAGGTGCACGTCCAGCTCTTTGGACGATGCGGCACCGATGTCGTAATCCCAATCTTTACCTGCGATATTATCCGGTGCCTCTTTCTCGATTGCCCAGCCACGCTTTTCGATCTGACGTTTCGAATAGGCTCGAATCTTACAGCGGCATCCCCAGTCGTTCGGTGCGTAGTTTGTACTCCACCACGTGTCGTCACGGTGCAGTACCATGCCGTCGCGTGCCGCATGCGCTGGTCTGGTTCCTCTGTCCATGACGGCACTGTAGCGCCAGTACTCGCTCACCTTGAGCGAACGCTGCTGCCGGTTGCGCCCAACATTATAGGCGACACGCATGTTTGTCTTGAAGATGTTGCGCAGACGGCGGCTGCCGACGTAGATATCTTTCACTTCTCCCGTCTCCGGGTTAACAGACTCAACCTCTCCCCACCATCCTTTCTCCTGTAGTACCGGCGTGATCTGTTCTTTCCACTCCTTGAAGCCCTTGCCATTTTCCATGGCGTCGAGCAGCGACTTGTGGACATCTTCGAGAAGATCAAGCCGGGTGATCTTAGCAATAGTAAAAGCTTTGTGGTGTGCTTCTTTGATGAGCTCGTCATAGTCGAAGGTAAGTTTGTAGCCTTTGGCCCGCAGGTACTCGATGACCGCTTTGGGGACAAGGCCGAAGTCGAAGGAGACAGCCATTACTCTTCCTCTTCGATGCTCTCGTCCTCAACCTCTGCTCTGGCAAGGATCTCTGCGTTGGTCATGGCCGACTCCATCAGCTCCTGAAGTTCAGAGATGTCTGTCTTGGGGTAAGCGGCCTGCAGCCCTTCGATGGCTTCTTCGAAAGTCTCTGCCTTGTCTAAAATGTCTATAATTTGAGTCTGAAATGATAGTTCTATTTTTTTCAAGTCGATCCCTCCTGCCGCTCCTTCGAGCGCGTCTGCCGGTTTCTCCCTGCTGAACGCAAAGAGCCTGCCGGGTGCAGTTCTGTTTGCCACCGGTACGGCGGCCGTCTTTTCTACCGTGATGTTGTAGGTCTTCTCAATGTACTCTTGCGTCGGTGTCCAGCCCATCTCGCTGATGCTCTTGTCGCGCTGTGCCAGCGCGATATTTGGGTCGTCCTTGTCTTTTAGAGCAATGGTAACATCAGCGCTGATGTTATTGATCTCTTTGATCATCCGTGCGGCTTCGCGTATGAGGTCGAGCGTGAGGTTCTCATCTGCCATGGCGATGTCTTCGCGGATGTCATTGTGCACGCCTGCGGCTGCAAACGAGCCGCCCTTTACTTCTGACGTCAGGTTTCCGCCCAGGATGATAGAGCGGATCTGGTTGTCACAGTACTCTGCTATCTTGTCGAAGTCACCGGCCTTCTGGATCTGAGTGATCTCTATGCTATCCTCTTCGTCTATGACAGCACTGTCGCCTCCGAGCATAGCGTAGAGCTCGTCTGCCATATCGTCTTTGTCACCAGAGGTCTTGCCGATAGCCCACGGTGTGCCGTATTTTTCAAGGAACTTTACCCAGAACTCCAGTGAGGCATTTTTAAATTTAACCGGCCAGAAGAGCGCCTCGGCAATGGGTGTGCCCATGGGGCGGTCAAACTTCTCTTCATAGGTGTTGTAAAGTACTTTGTAGGGCGGGATCTCCTCGGACATGCCATAGCGGGCGAACTTCAGCACGCCCTTTTCGACGACGAAGGTCCTGTAATTGCGCTCGACGAGTTCCGGGCGCCACAGGCCATCATCTGTCCAGTTCAGCTCGAAGACGGCGCAGCCCTGCATCGGTGTATCGAGGATCTTGCGCAGCGTCTTGTAGCCGAAACTCTTCTCGATAGCCAGCTTGAGCTGCTCGTCTTTCGTGTCGATTAGAAGTTCTTTTTTTAGCGTTGCCGCTTTTCTGCTGCCGAACGCTGCTATGACGGTGCCGTCACGTGTTATGCGTCGCATTTCGTCATGATCAAGCCACTCCTGGTCGACGGGCAGGTTGTTCATTAGCGACGTCAGCAGGTCGCTTGCAGGGGCTGCGGCCGCTGTCCGTTTTGTTGTTTTGTTTGCAATATATTTACTCGGGTATTGTCTGCCTATGCGTACGCCCTTCATTGTCGTCTCCCTCTTTCTGATCTGTTTCTTGCTGTTCGTCGGTTTGTCCTGGCCTTGCCACTGCCGCTTTTTTTCTGTTTTGCCAGTCTGCTGAGCATATAGCATCCTTCGAGGCTGTCTGGAGCGTCATCGTGATCTCCGTCAGGGTGATCTTCAAGCTGCTGAATCAGAATCATCTGGTCTTCATGTAGCAGGATCTGCCCGTTCTCGATTGGAAGCTCGAGCGACTCGATGCGCTCGTCTTTGTTCTTCGAGTTGTGAAAACCCTTGAGGGGCATATGAACACCGGCGTCGAAGGCGGCTTCTAGCAGCCAGTTTTTTAAGTGAAACTGTCCGCCATTTGTCTCGAAGCCGAATTTCTTGCACTTAAAAAGGCGCTGCAGGTCGATGGCGTTGTCGATGATCTGCCGCGATCCTAATACCCTGTTGTCAGAGACAAGAATGTAGGCCTTGCGCATCTGCCGGTCGATGCCCAGGATGGTCGTGCTGGTAAAGTCGGACTTCTTTCCGTTGCCTGCGGGGTCGCACCATCCATAGCACTCAAGGTTTGCCGGGGCATTTTTATAGAAGTGCATTTTTTCGCGTTTGAAACGCTGCGACTCGGAGTTCGGGTTGTTCTGGAGCTCTTTTGCAAAGGAGCGCGGTGCTTCGGCACGCTTGCGCATTAAGGTCTCCAGAGGCACCGCCTCGGGCCAGAGCACCTTGGCGCCTTCGTCCATTTCCGGCCGATTCCCCTCGTAAAAGGCGTGGGCCTCGTCGAGCCCGACGTGTTTGTAGAGCTGGGCATAGCGTTCCCAGAGGTCCATGCGCTTGGGGAAGGTGATAATGGCACGGTAGATCCTCGGGTTCCAGAACTTTAGCTTCAGCTTGCGCGCCAATACGGCGTCGTTGTGGAGCAGGGTCCCGGTATAGAGTATACTCATGCTGCCATCGGCACTTCCAAGGTTGCCTACCGCCTCGTCCAGCCATGCCTCCAGCTTGTCGCGCTGGTCACGGCTACGGACGTTCTCATCGTTCTCGAGGTCGTCGATTCCTGCATGGTCTGGACGATGGACACCGTGTTTGATACCGCGAACACGCTTGCCCGAACCGAATGCTTGAACACATATATTGTTTCGTGTGACGATCTTTCCAATCTTCCACACCTTGCCTCTGCCTGTAGCATGAGGAAAGTCTGCTTTAAGATTGTCGTTCTCTTCCATCTCTGCTTTGATAGACTCTACGATAGTCTCTGCAAGTTCTACGGCGTCACTAAAGAGCGTCAGGAAGTGTTTGAGGTCATTGACGATACACCAGACAAAAAAGACAAGGTGTGCATCTGTCGTCTTGCCATGACCACGCGGTGCCCCGACGGCGAACTTCTCGCCGAGAGCATGGGCAGCAGCCTGACTTAGATCCTGAATGTGATCTCCGGCAATGCGGTGGTAGATTTCTTCAAGGCCTGCCTGCAGCTCAGACTTGCCCGGCAGGTAGTAGTAGTGCGGAAAATAAGTTGTCCGGAAGTAGTGGAAGTCTGCACGCTGGCGCCTGATCCGCTCTTCACGCTCTTCTGCCGGCAGCGTTACGTTTGCCTGGATCGTCTCTTTGAGGGACGAAGAGTAGTCACCGAGCCACTTGACGTACTCTTTGCGCGTTAGGCGTTCTGCAGTACGTTCGTCTATGCCTTCATCTAGCAGTTCAGCTTTTGTGTCGGCTAAGAGTCGGCGCAGCTCTTCTTTGTCAAATAGCGACATCGAGGCGCTCCCCGGCTTCGTCGACGATCTCGATGAAGCGCTCCAGCATCGCCTTGTCGCCGCGCGACCTGATGCCTTCGCCGATGACCTGGACGACATGCTTGATGATGCCGCGCTTGTATGCCTCCGGGTCTTCGTGCCGCACGATACCCTTCATCTTTGAGAATGCATCGGAGAGCTTGACGATCTTGTCTGCCTTATCCGAGGCGCTGATCTTCTCGTCGTTTCGCACCTCTTTGAGCGTGTCGTGCATGTAGCCGATGAAGTCACTATACAAGTGTTCACGGCGCGGGTTGTCTGCAGATATATGTTTTTCAGCACGCAGCACATCCCAGTCGTAACCGCTTGAGCTGTCTTCTGTTTTATAGTTTTGAACAGTGCGCTTTGACGAGCCGAGGATAGCAGCGATCTCTTCTTCATTCCTGCCAACGATGTAAAGCGCCCGGGCTATCTCTATCTTTTGCTGTTTGGTTGCCATTAGAATCCTTTGAAGCTCATGGCTGTTCTTCCATGACGGAAGGCATTGCCGGTCTTGCGCGGCGCTGCCTGCTCAGTCATCGTTGTGGGGACGGTACCGCGTGCCATGCGGATGAGTTTCTCTTCACAGCCTTTTCGGACATCTTCATCGTGCAACGCGTGCTTTTTTCTCAGTTCATACAGCGTGAGTTCGACAGCGATAGAGCGCAGGTATGGCGTAGGGTCTGAGGGAATGATGATAAATGACTGGATAAAGGCGATGGCATCATTGATAGCGTCTTCAACAATAAGCTCATCGATCATGCCCAGAGCATTGAGATCAGAGAGTTGTTGCAGCTCGTTGTCACTGACTTCTTTTTGGAGGTCTGCTTTTGTTATCATAGGTATGCGCTCTCCTTGCGTTTAATAGGTGTTTAAAATTGACGAGGAACGATTTAAAACTTCTTAGCAACAAAGGAGTCGAATAAAGGCTTAAATCGTTTCTGGGCGAGATATGTAGTTAAAGGGCAAGGCCCTTCAACTGGCTCAGGTTAGACTGTAGTCCACTTGAGTTTGATCAGAGCACCCGGGCGGATACATACCGGAATGGCACGCATCTCACTCAAGATGGCATAACCGCGACCTTTTGGAAGCGGTTCCGGAGCTGCAGTAAAGAACAATTTCGGAGCTTTGTTCAAAGCTTCGGTATGGTTCGCACGTCCATAATAGAGCTTGAACACTTCAGCACTTTCAGGAATGACAAGCCCTTCGTTTGTTGCGATAAACTGTTTATCCTGGCCTTTGGCATTTTTATATTTGCCGGTATACGGGATGTATTTGACACCGTGGACCTCAAGAACACGTTTGTTGTCTTCCTGAATCCATTTTGCCTGGCCCTGTTCGAAAAGTGTTTCTGCTGCTGCTCGAGCTGCTATACCGCTGATGAACGAACGATCTGCAAGGATGCTAAAGGGTACTTCTTTCCCAAGCTCTTCAACCAAGGCATCATCAACTTCATTTAACGAAGTGATCAGGTTTTTATCGCTTTTGAAATCTACAGGAGTTGCTCCGGACGAGAATTCAAAAAGAATATTTCCTTTTCCGTCCATGACTTTTCCAAACATGGCACCGACACTCATGAACTCCAAGGTCGTCATAAAGCTCTCTTTGTGCTCACCGACAATCTCACCGATCTTTTGCGACAAGGCTTGAGTCTGCTCTGCTTCATCAGTAAGTGACTTGATCTCATTCATATCTGCTGCAGTGATCACTGTCTCAAGCGGAAAGCGCGGCAAGGAGATAGTTAGCTTGTACACATCATTTTCTTCTTGGTAAAGATGTTCGGCCGATGGGCTTACTGACTCAAGGACAATGCCTGCACCTTTTTTGATCGGTACTTCGATGGTTGAACCCATGACCCCTTTTTGACTTGATTTGAAATATTTATCAAATACAAACGACGGTGCGGTTTTGATCTGATTGATCAGTTGCATTGTGGCCACGATAGTCCACAGTTTCATTGCTGTAAGCATGTTTTATCTCTCCCTTATTTCAAGATGATATTGCGATCAAATAATTGATGGCGTAGAGCTTCTTCGAAGCCTGTAAGGTTGCTTTCAACCACATATCCTGCTGTCAGTACATTGGCATTGCCCGTAAGATCAAGACCTTCGACGAGCACACCATTGGCATTCCAGAAACCCTGATCTTCCCATTTTGCAGGGTCCGTTCCGGGTTCTGTCACGTTCGTAGCAGCGAGTGATTTCCAGATATGTCCCAAGTGATAGAAAACATCATCCACAGCATAAGACCCGGCGACCCAGTCAGCCTCCTGGCGAATTGTCCATGTGACACCGCCGTCGGCAGTGGTCAGAAGTGTTCCGATATCAAGCGTTGTGTCGACAGCTACCGTTACCGCACCGTTGACAGATTGAATCTTTTGAATAATGACATCGCTTTCGCGTAGTCCACGTAGTTCTAATGGCATCTAATACTCCCTTATGAATTTAAAGCCATAGCAACGACATCTACGCCATCACCATTGCCACTGTTTTTATTGTCAAACATATCGTTGCCCGGCACCTGAACCATAGGTACCGCTTTTTCCATCATGGCAGCGAAGCCTTCCGGATCTTTTTTACACATTACTAGTGATGCTTCTTTTTGATCCGGGTGGAGCTTTTTGGCAGCGATCGCCGCATCGACTGTCGCCTCTGCCTCTTTCTCTTTGAGTACCTTCGCCTGGTCTTCCAGACTGGCGTTTGCGTTTTTAAGCGCGACATTTGAATCTTTTAGATCTTGGTTCTCTTTTTTGAGATCCTCCATCTGTTTTTTTTCCTCTTCGGTCATCGGTGTATCCTCCTTGTGATGTTGAAGTTGGGTTAGTTTGTTGGCCCGTATTTCGTCAAGCTCTTCAAGAAAGGGCTTGTTGGTCAGGGCAAGCGAGTGGAGTGACCAGCCTATGTTGGCAGCATCTTTTTGCTTGATTGTGTTGGGCGCGAAGACCGGCGAAAGGTATTTGTACTCTTTCGCTTCGATGTGTGCTTTTGCCTTCTGCGTCCACTCGATCTTCGCAAAGAGTTCGCCGCCTTCCACCTTGAGGCTGACCGGATCTTTTACGATCCAGCCTGAAGCCGGAGCCTTCATGCCCCGAAGCGTCTGGTGCTCGTAGTCACACACGGTGTCGATCTGTGCCTCTTTATAGTTAGCGACCATCTGGTTAAAGATCTTCTCGTTCATCTCAAAAGTTCCGGTCGGATGGCCGTCCCATTTTCCGGTTAAGCCGATGCGCTGCCATTCGTCCGGCTTGATCTCAATTGTGGTCTTTAGTGCGACAAGATCTTTGGGATCTGTTGTACAACCTATGCGGTTTTTGTTCATTACAGTGGTGCTCCTTCCAGGGGTTGTGTATCGTAAATTGTCGCGGTGATGTTCATTGTGTAGACAGTAAGATAAGCTCCGTCCACTGCAGCATCAAGCATCTTTTTTGTCTTTTTAATCTCTATAGGACTTGAGTCTGCAAAAGATTGCTGAACGATAAGACGTTTGATAGAGTGCACGAAGTCAAGCAGGGAAAGGTTTGTCTGCGTGCGAAGGTCTTCGTTTTTTGAGTAGGTCGCATGCAGTATGTAGAGATTGAATGCAGCTGCTTCACTATAAGCATCTTCAGCATCGCTGCTTACAAAATCGACCAGGACCAGGGGCAGATCGTTTTTTACCATTTTAAGCCGGTTCTTGTCAGAGAGTTCACCGAAGTACTCTTTGGCTTTATGCTCGGTGTTGATGTGGGCTATAAGCTGCGTCTGAAAGGCTGAAAGCATTAGTTCTCCGTGGTTTAATCGTCAGCCGGCATTGTAAGGCAGGAGCATTCCTGTTTTCTATTCATCTTCCTTACTCATGTTGCTGAGTGGAAGAGCGGAACGCCTTCGGTTTACAATGCGCCCACTATTTAAATCACAAGGGACGAATATGAACTGGATGGCTAAATTGTTTTCAGGCGGCGTCAAAGAAATCATTCACGAAACGGGCGAGGCTAAGTGATGGAAGCATTTATTCCCTACGTTCCTCTTGCAAACTTCATGGTTGTTGTCTTTGTCATCCCGATGTGGAGACTGGGCACGGCAATGTTCCAGTCTAACAAAAATCAGCAGGCCGAACTAGCGGAACTAAAGAAGATGACACGTGCATTAACTGTGGTTTCCATGAAGTTTCTTCCTCCGGACGCCGCACGAGAGTATCTGCACGAGATGGGCAAAAATGAATCTCGCTGAAATACTGCGCAAAATCAACAACCTTGCCCGTTTTCGTACGGTCACGGAGACTAAAAGTGTTGACGGTAAAGCCCTGGCACGTGTCAAAACGAGCGAGGAATCGGCAAGTGACTTTTTGCCGGTGATGAACTTTAGCAACAGCTTTAAGCGACATTGGATTCCTGTTCGTGCGGGTGAGCAGGTCTTGGTCATCAGTCCATTTGGTGAAGCCGATAGCGGGTTTATCATTCGCGGTATTTTTAACAAGGGACGAAAAGAGCCTACCGGCGCAAATGATACGACTGAGATCATCGAGTATGAAGACGGTACGCGTATCAGCTACGACACTCAAGCAAAAGAGCTCAAGATCCAAGCAGCAGCCAAGGTCACGATCATTTGCACCGCTGCAACTATTACCGCGACATCGGTAAACATATCTGCTTCCGCTTCTATTTCTATGAGTGCACCTTCGGTATCCATAGACGGGCCTCTGCATGTTACGAGCGACATAAGTACGGACGCCTCTGTTTCAGATTCAAAAGGAAGCCTGACGGACCACGTCCATACCGGGGTAACGCCAGGCGGATCAAACACGGGAGACAGACCATGATAAGGCAAATCAGCGTTGAAAAGTCGATCTCGCGCATTCTTGCTACTCCTCTTGGAAGCCGCGTGATGATGCCGGAGTACGGCTCACGTCTTTTTGAGCTTATAGACAAGACGGTGACGGACGAATGGCGCCTCGATGCAATTCGCTACACAAGCGAAGCGATCGAGATAAATGAGCCGCGATGCATCTTGAAAAATGTACAGATCGAAGTCGGTGACGAGGCTATCTTCAAGATAGGATATATCGAAAACGGAATTTATAAAACCATGAACCTTGGTTATGAGGAGGTCATAGATGCAGCTGCTTGATCTGCCGGCACCAAACGTGATAGAGGTATTTGACTTTGAGACGATCAAGGCACGAAAGCTTGCACGTGTCATAGAACTCATGAAAACAAAGGGCATCGAGTACGTCCCCAGTGAGAGCGATGACCTAATGACGATGATCGAGACGGATGCTTATGAAGAGATTTTGTTGCGTACACGTCTTAATAACATGGCAAAGTCCCAGCTTCTGGCTTTCGCAAAAAGCGCAGATCTGGACCATCTTGGCACGACACGTTACGGCGTGCTCCGGCTGGAAGGCTCAAAGCCCTATGCTGCTTTTACCTTCAGTCTGTCTGTCGCGTTGACGTATGACGTGACCCTCCGTGCAGGTCTTCAGCTTACGGATACGAAAGGCGCATTTGCGCTGCTGCTTGCTGATGTAACAATTGCTGCGGGAGAGCTTAGCAGCACGGGCATAGTCGAGCTTCAAAGCTTTACCGAAGCGAGTGCCCTGAAGACGGAGACGATCGTTACCCCGCTTCCGTATGTGGCGACCGCTACGCAGGATGAGACCTTCCATGAGGGCGCAGATGTCGAAGACGATGAGCGTTACCGTGAGCGCGTCTGGCTGAGTCGTGAGCATAAATCTACGGCAGGATCAGACCTGACATACAAGTACTTCTCCAAGACAGCAGACGCCAGGGTTGCAGACGTGAAGATCATCGACGATACTGTAGGCACTGTTAAAGTCTATCTTCTCTCAAATATAGACCCGTACACGGCAGATCAGGTGATGATAGACCGTGTCAATGCTGCCCTCAACAAAGAAGAGGTGCGCCCTCTGACGGACAGCGTCCAGGTCAACTCGGCGACCATTATAAACGGATCCATCGTTGCCGACATCGTGCTCTACGACATGACCTACGAGACGAATGTTCGTGAGCTGATCCAGAGCCGTATCGACGCAAACACGATGATCTTTGGAAAAAGTCTCAGTATCGCCAAGCAGTACGGACTACTTGAGAGCGAACAGGTCAAAGACGTAACGATTACCAACCCGGCCGCGATCAATGCCTCGGCGCACGAAGTGATCAGGATAACTACCTTGACACTCAACTTTACATGAGCCGCGACATGAGCCTTTTGCCTGCTTATATGAGTGATGCCTGGAAGTCTTACGAGACGATGTCCAGAGAGGACCGCGCGGGGATGAGTCTGACACTTCTGAAAGTCTCTCCCGAACTATGTCACGTCTCGCTACTGCCTTTTCTTGCCTGGGAGTCGAACGTGGACATCTCCGGACTGAGCGAAGCGACATCGCGCAAAGTTATCAGAGCTGCTTTTGACACGATGAAATACGCAGGCACGGCTCGCGCACTAATCGGCCCCGTCGAAGCGCTGAGCGATACAGTCAAAGTTGTTGAGTGGTTTGAGTACGCAGGTGAGCCTTACAATTTTCGCGTAGAGATAAATGCAAGCGAAAGCGGTCTCAGTTCCGCGCTGATAACAAAGCTCGAGAAGACCTGCGCAAAGCAAAAGAACGCACGAAGCGTGCTCGAAAACATAAAGATCTCCATGCTCAGCCGCGCAACGATGTATCACGCGTGCTCAGTTCACAGCGGTGAGAACGGAACGGTTTATCCGTACTTCCCCGACCCTATCCTGATCTCTGCCGTGCAATACCTGGCCGCCGCACACCACGCGGTCGAAACAACCATCATCTATCCACAAGGAGCGTAAAAAGTGTTTTATACAATTTTAACAGACATCGGAAAAGCAAAAATCGCCAACGCTACGGCGCTGGGCACTGTAGTACAGCTGACTCACATCGCTGTAGGCGACGGCAACGGGGTCGAGATCGTCCCTGATCAGACAGATAATGTCCTTGCGAACGAGGTATGGCGCGCTGCGCTTAATAGTATTGATGTTGATCCGGTAAACCCTGACTGGATAGTCGCAGAGGGATACATCCCATCTACAGACGGCGGCTTTACCGTGCGCGAAGTAGGCCTATTCGATCTTGCCGGAGACATGATCGCCATCGGAAGCTACCCGGACACTTACAAGCCAACACTAGCCAGCGGATCTGCAAAAGATCTTTATATCAAAGTCATCATAGAAGTCAGCAGCGCTTCTTCGGTTGAGCTCAAAATAGACCCGGCTGTCGTGCTTGCAAGCAGAGCTTTTACAGATGCTACTTATCTGAAGATTGCTGGCGACCAAACAAAAACCGGCACGCTCACCCTAGAGAGCAGCCCGATCATCCCCGACCCGACAGCAGCACAGCACGCGGCCTCAAAAAAATATGTCGATATCCGCACAGGCCTTGACCCGCTCATCTACTCCCTCGGCGTAAAAGGTGAGATCGGCTTTGGTGTGGCTACTGCACAAAAGGCATGGTACGAGCAGATAGGTGCCATTCCTCTGAGCGGCCA
Source organism: Arcobacter sp. (assembly GCA_024637195.1). Classification (GTDB taxonomy): domain Bacteria; phylum Campylobacterota; class Campylobacteria; order Campylobacterales; family Sulfurimonadaceae. The sequence continues at coordinate 11,554 of JAGXFN010000008.1, read as the reverse complement.
TGATGTGATCGGGCATGAGAATTACGGGAATTACATGCACGGCTATAGCGGCGCAATACTCTGCTGTATGCCTAAGCATTACATCAAAATCACCGGGAACACTTTCGAGTATAGTGATGTCCCAGCTACAGGCTTTGTACTAGAGCGAAGCTTCATCAACGGGGGGATTGAAATCCCGTGCGTATTTATCGCTAAGTACCAGATCACCAAAAACGGCACGATCGCCTCAGCCCAGCGCTTCAAAGACCCGATGAGTACGAACTCAGTTCACAACCCGATCTCAACACTCGCAGGCGCCCCGGTCAACAATTACGGCGGACTTTACACCGCGGTGAAGACGATGTCTGTAGAAGCATTTTTGACTCCGGCTTATCACTACTCTATGCTCGCACGAATGGCCAAAGCACACGGCGAAGTGGCCCTCTCTACAATAGCCTGCGCCTTTATCGACGTGCTCCCGAAACTTCCAAAGGGCTGCAATAACAATGCCCTCTCAGATGTGCAGGACGCGAGCGTTCTATACGCTTCTTCGGGCTATAGCAACTGTGGCCTAACCGGCTCGGCATCAAACTTTGCAAAGACTACGCACAACGGCCAAGCCTGCGGTATAGCAGACCTGAACGGAAATATGTGGGAAGTTGCTTCGGGCTTCATCCGATACACGGCAAACGGCTTCTTGATGCTAAAAGAGAGTGCGGACATTCGAACCATCATGAACGACAGCATCACAGCAGGATCGGGCGGTGCTTATGACCTGAACCTTTATGATGTAGTTGATATCTCGGATGTCGTATTTGACGTCAGTACAGTCTATTTCGGGAACGGAACCAACCAAGTATTCGCGATGAGTACTGACAGAACAAGTGCAGCATACAAGCGAACAATGTTCGGTATACCAGCTGCTACAGGGGTGAGTATAACAGGAACGACCGACTTCGGGAATGATGGTTTTTACCGAAACCTTATTGACCAAATGGCTTGTATCCGCGGCGGCAACTGGGTTTACTCTTCGGGTGCCGGGGTCGCGACGGTCAATCTCAACGGTTCGCGCACGCATTCGAGCGACTTTGTCGGCGGGCGGGCCTCGTTCTTATGTGTGTAGGGAACGACAGTGAGCGGGGAGCGTAGCTAATGGGAGTCCACAGCGAAGCGGTACTCAACCGAAAATACATGGAGATGATTAAGCTACTTACAGTTTATCTCAACCATTTCCCAAGAGGGCGGACGTTTTTAAATTATTACCAAGGAGGAGTCAATCGTGTTTATTAAATATGTGAGTTTTCAAAAAGTGCAGGCGGAGCACACGGTGCTTGAGTTTAGAGGAGGCAGCGAGACTGTCAAAGTAAATTACTTTGACGTGCCCGCAGTGAGCATCGAGGCGGAGACAGAAGCAGAGATCACCGCGCTTATCGCTTCACAGCCGCTTGAGATCAACTGTGTTGAGATAACGAAGGATGCCTTTTCACTGCTCGTCAAAGAGACAAGCCAGGTCAAGCGAAAACTTCAAGTTATTAATGACGAGTTTGATGCGAAAGTTTACGCGCTCATAAGCGGAGTGCCCGAAGCCGAGCGCACAAGCTGGACGAAACAAGAGACGGAGGCAAGAACATACCTGGCCGATCCGCTAGTTGCTACACCGATGATCGATGCGCTTGCAGATGCGAGAGGTGTGCCGAAGGATTATCTGGTCGGTAAGATTATCGAAAAAGCAGATTTATACTCTTCGGCAGTAGGCGTGATGATCGGTGCAAGACAGGCTCAGGAGGATCTGTTATGAAGATCCTGACCCTCGAACCGATCAGCGGCAACCGATACCGGTTGCTCGCCCCGTTCAAATACAAAAACATACAAATCCCCGCTGGCTTTGTGACGAACGGGGCAAATATCCCGCGCGCGCTATGGAGCATCTGGCCGCCGCATCGCAGCGACTTTATGAAAGGGGTGGTTGTCCACGACTACCTCTGTGAGCTGGAAAAATACCCGCTTGCTGACGACCTTTTCAAAGAAGCAATACAAGAGAACGGAGCATCCAGATTTACGGTCTGGGCATTCTATACGGCGGTGAATCTATACCACCGCGCCAAATATCCAACCCACTACAAAAGGAGTTCTAAATGAGTTTAACCAGAGGCGTCGTTGTCGACGTAACAAGTTCGGGCGCACGCCCGATAAGTGTATCGAGCACTATTCCGTTGGCGCTGGTTCTTACTGCAGACGCAGGTGTGACAGCCGGGCTGCACTATTTTGACAGCATCAAGGCTGCGCTGGCAGATACGGGGTTCGCAGCGGCTACAGGCGGGAACCTGCTTAAGTATTTGAAATATGGCGAGGACAAGTACGGCCTCATTATTCCGCTTATCATCTCAGTGGCCCATGTAGATGCTTTGGAGGCTACAGAGAAGAGCAATGTCATTACGGCGGTGAACCTGGTCGCTATGGCACCGTCTCTCTTCGGTCTCAGACCGGACATTATGGGTGTAGGCGACTGGTCAACGTCCGTCGACGTTCAGATCGCCATGGTCGCTACGCTTGACAAGATCAAGGGGCGCGGCTTTGCAGACATGGACGCTATAGATAACGCCGATGCCATCACGAAGCGTGACGCATTGGGGTCCCGCCGTATCACGCCGGTATTCACAAATCTAAACGACTGGAACACAGTGTTGTCCGATACGGACGAGTACTCGGCATCTATCGTCATGGCGTACCTGCGTGCGTCGATAGACGGTAGCAAAGACATCGGGTATAGCTACTCCATATCTAACCGGGTTCTGCCTGTGAGCGGCGTCAAGGTCAACCGGGAGTTCCTTGCAGGGTTCCAGGATGAGACCGACCCGCTGACCGAGAAGCAGATCACCAGCTTCATCAACTACAGCGGTATTCGCAGCTGGAACTATCAGACCTGCGACATTGACCCGATCTGGCAGGATGCCCGCAGAGTACGCATTTTCGACCTGGCTTCGTTCGCGGTGCTTGACGGCATCTTCTGGGCAGTAGACCGGGACCTTGCGGCGCTCGATGCGGCGCAGGACAGTCTGCGTGCGTTTATGGCCACACTTGTAGGGCAGGACGTCATGCTCGGCTTCAATGTCTACCTGAACCTGGACTTGACAACGCCGACCGCGATCACCAACAACGAGTTCTACTTCACGATTGCGTCGCAGGAGACACCGTCTCCCGCACTGATAAAGGTTACATTCGACCGCGTTGACGCTTATTCAAGCGTCGTATTTGAAAGATTGAGCTAAGGAGCTTTAAATGGCAGCACGTAAATTACCATCGAGAATCAAAGAGGTGAATATCTTCGTCGACGGCTACGGCCTTCTCGGCACGGTAGAGAGTCTTACACCGCCCACGGTTAAAACTAAAAAAGAGGTCCAGAATGGACAGCATGTAGACACCGGTCTACTTGAGCCGATGGAGTTCTCCTTCGAGATCAACATCTTGAATGAGGTTATTTACAAAGAGGCCGCGAAGCTTCAGAACGCGAAGCTAAAAGCGAAGGGATCTTATCAGGAGGACGGCGTCAATAAGGGTGCCGTCCTAACGCTTGGCGGACCTATGGACATCGAGCCGGATGCGTGGAAGAGCGGCGACACAATGAAGACGAAAGGAAAGATGTATGTGAACGTCTACCGCATGGAGCTTGACGGCACCGAGGTGATCGACATCGATCTTTCGAACTACATCGCGAAGATCGGCGGCGTAGACATCTACGAAAAAGTTAAAGCGGCGGTGTCGTGATGAAGGTCCTGGCAACACACTACATCAACATCAAGGGTAAGGAGAAAAAAGATCTCCTCGTCCTTCGAAGCGGTGTGGAAAAGACGGTCACTAAAAAAGAGATGGAGCTGCTCGAGAAAGAAGCGGTCGGTAAATTCAAAATAATCTCAGAAGGAGAATAAAATCATGGCAGCACCAGTAGAAGAAGTAGCAAAAAAAGATATGGTAATTTTTAGCTTTGGAGCAGATAAAAAAAGCTTGATCAAATTTGAAGAGCCTGTCACTATCGCAGAAAAAAAAGTGACTGAGCTTGAGTGTCGTGAGCCGCAGATGCGTGATATTAGAATCGCAGCGAATGCCGCCAACCCTGCGCTTGACCCTGTGACTTACGAGATGATATTGATCGGGAATCTTGTTGGTTTGGACATCGACGAGATGGATGCACTCGCTCCCAGTGTATATAAAAAAATAAAAGGTGTTCTTGCGCCTTTTTTGTCCTAATCGAAAGAACCCAGTTTTTGAAAGGAGTTGGCAATATTGCCTCTCTGTACGGGTTCGGCTATGAAGAGCAGCTTGGGATGCCGTGCGCGGACTGGAAGTTTTACTTTGATGAAGCGAATAAATATTTGAACGACACAGCTAAGTAGTGGGCGAATGCTGCACAGCCTAAAAGTATCGAAGTTTGGGCGCTTAGGATAGCTGAAAGTCAAAGTGCAGTTTGAAAGCCGCCGTTATGAGAATGGAAGCACAAAACAAGAAGAGAGCCAGCCCGAGGTATGGATGCAAAAATGCACCTGCCGCACCGGCCAAAAGAGACAGCGCTGATCCAGCGATCAGGTTGATAAACAGCTGTAATAATGATCTGAGTGTACTGTGTATGTTCATATCATCATTATAGCACAGGAGAAAAGCAATGGATAAGATGTTCACGCTCGGAGTCCTTCTAAGCGCTACGGATATGCTCTCGCCCGTCATGGGAAAAGCAAACAAGAGCGTCGGCGATCTCTCCACAAAACTCCAGGCGATAAGCGGAAAACTTGCAATCGCGGGGACGGCATCTTACGCTGCGGGCAGGGCTATGCTCTCCCCGGTAATGGATACGGTCAACGCCTACAATCTCCTCGCACAGTCGCAGGGCGAGATCGCTTCGCTCGGCATCGGCACATTGGGCATAGACGCGATAACGAAAAGCGCAAAAGAGTTCTCAAACCAGTTCGCTGGCACGACCGCGCCCGACTTCATAAAAGCGTCCTATGATATCAAGTCCGGTATCTCCACGCTCTCTGACACCGCAGTCGGCGAGTTTACGAAAATTGCGGCGATGACTGGCTCCGCTACCAAGTCCACGACGGCCGAGATGACAAAACTCTTTGCGCTCGGACATGGCATCTTCCGAAAAGACTTCGGCGATGACGTGCAGTTCGCGACCCAGTTCAGCGGTGCTATAGCAGGCGCCACGAAGGCGTTCAGAACCGACGGAGCAGACCTGACACTGGGCCTTTCAAACATCGGAGCGGCCGCCGCATCGATGGGCGTCACTCTCGCGGAAGAGCTCTCCATCATCGGTGTCGCAAAAAGCTCTTTTAACAGCGCCAGCGAAGCGGCCACCGGTTATCGCGGCTTCCTCGACAATGTGGGAAAAGCACAAAACAAACTCGGCATCGAGTTCACGGACAGCGCAGGCAAGATGCTGCCGATGGTCGAGATCCTGCAGCGCATCCAGGACAATGTCGGCGACCTGAGCGTAGTCGAAAACTCGGACATGCTCAAAGAGGCTTTCGGATCAGCCGAAGCGGTCAAGATCATCAAGAGTCTCATCGACAAGAAAGAAGATCTCACAAGCGCACAAAAGACCCTGAACGGCCACATGGAAAACGGCACGAAGCTGACAGTCGAGATGGCGCTGGCGATGAACAAGGGAAAAGAGTTTGAGATCATGGGCCAGCAGTTCACCAATCTATCAAGCACAGTCGGCGAGATGTTCGCCCCTGCAGTTTCGATGGTCGCGGTGGTCGTCGGCGACCTGGTGAGCGGGATCTCGGCATGGACAAGCGAAAACAAGACCGCCGCAAAAGTCATAGGCTACACCGTCGCAGGCCTCGGTACTCTACTCACCGTCGGCGGGGCTATACTCATTCCGATCGCTGCCATCGGCATGGCCCTTCCTATGCTTGCAGTAGGATTTGCCATGACAAGTACGGCAATAAGTTTTATGGGAGGCGTGCTTGCTACAGTCGGAAAAGCCATGCTTATGAACCCGATAGGCTTGATCATTACCGGCATAGGCCTGGCCGCCTTGGTGATTTATAAATATTGGGAGCCTATATCAGGATTTTTCAGCGGGTTATGGGATGGGGTAAAAAGCATATTTAGCGCAAGTGTATCTTTTATAAAAACCTATCTAGGATGGACCCCGCTTGGCATGATCATGAATAACTGGGGGCTAATAAGCCAATTTTTCAGTGGGCTGTGGGATGGGGTAAAAAACATATTCCATGTCGGGGTAGAAATGGCTAAAACTGCAATCCTCAACTTCACGCCCCTTGGGCTTATCTATAAACACTGGGATTCAATCGGGGCCTATTTCGGCGGCATCTGGGATGGCGTAAAAAGCATCTTCAGCGCAGCGGCCAGTTTTATAGGCGGTGTCTTCGACGGCATCTTCGGCGCCATTATGAGTAAGATCGAGACGGTCGCCGGGTGGATGAAGACCGCGAGTACGTTTTTCGACTTCTCCGGCGGGGAGGCCTCCGATCTTAAAAAGGTTCCACAAGCTGCATTTGGCACAACCGCCGGTGAGTATGCTACTCAATACAGTGCGGCCAATGCTAATCCGGTATTGGCGGCAAAGGAACCGTTGCAGACCAAGGGCTCCCCACAAAAAACAGGGAATACGACAAACAGTATAAAGATAGAAGTGAATAACCCGTCCAGCGATGTTGACGTAGAGCGTGCGGTCCAAAAGGCTTTAAACTCTCAGGCGCAAAGCAAGCGCAACCGAAGCTATTCAGATGAGGAGATATAGATGCTGGCAAAGCTAAACGACTTTCTATTTGAACTAAACAAGGCTGATCTTGAGAGCATTCAGCATCAAATCTCTTTTAAGTGGAACCGGCAAGACCGTGCCGGGAATCATCAACACACCCAGAAGGCTGGAAAGTGGGAAGAGAGCATCACCTTCAGCGGAAAGCTGATCATGCAAAGTACTAATGCTCTGAAAGATTTTGAAGATATAGCAAAAGAGCAAAAGCCGGTGCGCTTGACCCTTGGCACCGGCGAGAGCTATCTGGTCACTATTGACAGTTTGAGCCGTACTAAAAGCGGCTTTTTGAAAGACGGCAAGTATCGCTATCAGGAGTTCTCAATCCCATTGCAAAGGTATTTCAAATGAATCAGTACAGACCGCGAGAAGGTGAACGATTGGATACGATCATCTTCAAAGCCTACCAAAGCCTTGACGCCGATGTGATGAACACCGTCATGGAGGCAAATGAACATCTGCTTGATCGTACCGTATTACGCGCCGGTGACATTGTTTATTTACCGGAGATAAAAACAGTGCAGAGCGTATCAGCGACAAAGGCGCTCTGGTAAATGACTCCTGTATTCAAAGTCGAAGCAAATGGCAAGGATGTTACCAATCAGCTCACGGCAGACCTGTCGTCCATATCGTTTAAGGACGAGGACGGTAACCAGAGCGACGAGATCACCATCCGAGTCGCCGGTGATTTCAAGAGACCGAAGTATAAAGACAAGATCAAGCTATGGCTGGGATATGAGGAGACATCCCTGTTTTACTGCGGGCTTTTTCTTGTGCAGACAACCGAGCGCGATCGCTTTGGCTTGACGATCACGGCAACCGGAGCAGACTTCTCCGAGTCGCTGAAGCAGAAACGTGACATGAGCTACGAGAAGCTCTCTTTAAAAGCAGTGGCGCAGATGATAGCAGATCGCAATGCACTGAAACTGAAGAGTGACTTTGACGACATGGAAGTGACGCACATCTCGCAGACGGCAGAGAGCGACCTCGCCTTTATGACGCGGATCGCTTCTGATTACAACGGGATCTTCAGCGTCAAGAACAACACGCTTGTACTTATGAAGAGAATAAAAGAAGGTAAAAAGTCTGATGATCTTCCTGTATTTGAGATAGATGCAAAAGAGTGTTCAGATGGCACGCCGCTTATAAAGTATGCAAATAAGACACTTTACAGCTCTTGCACTGCTACATGGCACGATACGAAAGAGAATGCAGTTAAAAGTATCACAGTCGGAAGCGGGGATCCGATACTTAAACTTGATGGACAGTTCAAGACACCGGCCGAAGCGCAAGCAAAAGCGGCCGCAAAACTTGAAAGTGCTAAACGAGGCATCAAGTCTGGATCGATCAGCATGTACGGGAAGGAGATCTATGCTGGAGGAACGCTAAAGCTTACCGGAGCCGGTGAAGATGATGGCGAGTACTCGATCAAGTCAGTCAATCATTCCTTCGATGGTGGATGGTCGATGAGTATAGAGATAGAGAATTAATCTTAACACAAAGGGAAAAAATGGAAAGTGAAATATTGATGATGGGGCTTAGTGCTGTAGGCAGACTGATGTTTGTCATTGCAGCACTCTTTGCAGTGTGGATGATGCTGCGTTTGCTAGATTTGCTTGGAGGATACCCCTTCAAAGAGACAATGGAAATCATAAGAAAGGATCCCCGTGCGCTTGCTCTTTATAACGGTCTTCGTATTTTGGCTGTCGGCGTCGCTGTCGGCCTGGTCTTTTCCTGATCATTATGATCATGATATCAAGAAAGCGGTAAAGCTGCATTGGGCGGACTGGCCGTTTTGGCTGGACTGGAAGGCGCAACTTTACCAGGAGAGCAGGCTGAAGCCTTCCGCCGTATCTCCTGTCGGTGCTGCAGGTGTGGCACAGTTCATGCCCGCTACGTGGAAAGAGATGGTCGGGAAGTTCGGCTATGACAAGACAAGCTCTCCGCACAATGCAAAGCTGGCGATCGAGGCTGGTGCGAGGTACATGCGCCTGCAGCGAAAACAGTGGTCCAGCCCAAGGCCTGGACAGGACAGACAGTGGCTCGCACAGGCTTCATACAATGCCGGTCTTGGCAATATACTCAAGGCTCAAAAAGAGTGTGAGATGGCGGTGTTCTATGCCGACATCATTGAGTGTCTTCCTTTGGTTACAGGGCAGCATTCACAAGAGACTATCACCTATGTCGAAAGGATAAAGAGATGGCGATATTTGATGCAGTTGCAGGACTAGCAATGCCGGGATGGATCAAGTGGGTCGGATGGCTCTTGCTGATCGGCGTGCTTGTAGGACTCTTCTATCACCAGGAGTCTGTTATCTCATCCAAAGAAGAGAAGATCATCAAGCTCTCCAAAGAGGTTAGGGGAGTGGAAAAGTCTTTGCAGTTCATGGCGCAGGAATACGTTGGAGTCGTTGAACAGAACAGACAGAATACAGATCTGTTTGAAAGCTATAAGAGTGAACAAAAAGAGATCATGAAGGCTGTTCATCAAAGCCATATAGCTGAAGTTGAGCGATTGAAGCGTGAGAATAAAATATTAGCAAGGATACGAAATGCGAAAAAAGAAGACGATGGACCTATTGCTCCTGTGTTGCTTGATACTTTTGAGTGGATGCGGAACGAAGCAGACCGAGTTCCTGCCGCCCCAGACCATAATCAAAGCTCAAGAGCATAAGCATGACATTCCTGCTGATTTTTTGGATTGTCCAGAAGTGCCGGTCCCCAAGAAAATGACGATGCAAAGCGAAGCGTCAGAGTATGTTGTGCAGCTTAGATCAGCTGCTATTGAGTGTTGGGAAGATATACAAAGGATAATTTATATTGTAATTAAAAAGGAGTAGGGCTACAGCCACCTGGGAGCAGCTGCAGTACCGATAGTTTATTCGGTATTTTTAAGAAGCTGAGAAAATATGTCTCAGTGCCAAGGATCTGTATGAAAACACTGCGCGCTCCCTTTGCGTGGATAGGTGGCAAGTCAAAGCTTGCTGATGATATTGTGGCTATGATGCCTGAACATAGACTGTATGTTGAAGTGTTCGGCGGTGCTCTGAATGTACTGTATCGAAAGCCTGTGCCGTCAACGACTAAACAGGCTGAAGTCGTCAATGATATCAACGGCGAACTGGTCAACCTGCATCGGGCCATCAGGACCAACCCGAGCAGCTTGTCCTGGTACTTGAATAAGATGCTGATCAGCCGGGAGATCTTCTATGATATTTATCAGGGAAAAATGAAGCCCCTGAACAACATCGAGCGAGCAGCTTTTTATTATTACCTAATCAGCCAGAGCTTTGGAGCAAAAGGCACGACCTTCGCCATGAATGCCAAGAGCAGACGTCCTAAAGATATCTACAGAGGCTTTCATAAATGGTCTGAGAGGTTGAAGTTCGTCACGGTTGAGAATATGAGCTTTGAAAAGCTTATCGCAACGTATGACAAGCCGGATGCCTTTTTCTATTGCGATCCTCCTTATGTGTCGACAGAGAGCTACTATCAGAATACGGGTGGCTTTGGAGAGAAAGAACACCGAAAGCTGGCCGAAGTACTCCACAACATCGATGGCAAGTTTCTGCTCAGCTACAACGACTGTGAGCTTGTTCGGGAGCTATACGGAGACATGAACATTAGATCAACAAAAGAGATCGAATATACGCTCCGGGGAGCTGGAAGTAAGAAGAAGGTGAGGGAGGTTTTTGTTAGCAATTATTAGGAGGCCCATGGGCCTCTTAGTATAGCGATAGCCCAGGCGATGGATTGCGAGGAGTAGGTGATCTGTCCCTCCTTACACTTGCGATTGTCTCTTCTATACATGGAATACTATCTGCGCAATGTGATATGTCAATGTTCTCATGAGATGCTTCTTCTTTTAATGCTTTAAGTTTAGGGTTTGGTTCCTGGTTCATAGTATTCCTTTTATTGAATTATTATCATAGTAGCGAATCCACTAGCTTAAAGCAATAAAAAATTAATTTTGTATTTAAAATGATAGCTTATTGGGAAAATAGATAGTAACTATTAGTGTAACTTACGTTTTAAATTCAAATCACTAACGTTTTAAATTCGGTTGTACATTGGGAATTAAAAAAAGTGGCGCGGTGGACGATACCTTGATATAATTGTGCCAGTGGCACGATTTCTCAAGTAAAGTAACAAAAAATAAAGAGCGAAACGACCCCTTGATAGCGAAGCGAGTTCTAGCTCGTGTGTAAATGAGTTAAGTGAAAGTTTATGATTTTGATAAGGTGATTGGGATTGTAAAAGAGTGGCGCGGTGGACGAGACTCGAACTCGCGACCCCCTGCGTGACAGGCAGGTATTCTAACCAACTGAACTACCACCGCATGTGCTAGAAGAAAGATAAACTTTCTGTTGTTTTTAACATTGTTAATGGTGGGCATTACAAGACTCGAACTTGTGACATCTACCTTGTAAGGGTAGCGCTCTACCAACTGAGCTAAACGCCCGATTTTTATGCTTTTTGGCTTACTCTTCGTTAATATTTCTTTCGGATACTGACGTATGCCTCAATCAACATTGCCTTGATCAATCAAAAAAATCATTAAAAATACTTCTCTTTTAAAGTGAGAATAAACTTGTTTTTTGATCTTAGGAGAACTAAGGTTTGAGCGAAGTGTACAAATCGTACATGAGCTTAAAGCTTCGTTTGCATAAGGCAAAAAAAGTGGCGCGGTGGACGAGACTCGAACTCGCGACCCCCTGCGTGACAGGCAGGTATTCTAACCAACTGAACTACCACCGCATGTGCTAGAAGAAAGATAAACTTTCTGTTGTT
>JAGXFN010000007.1 GCA_024637195.1 Arcobacter sp. | reverse complement strand
TGTAGGTCGCCGCCTGGACTTTTTACCATCTTCATCTTTTTAACCTCCAACACTTACTTAATTTACTCAATCAATTACCTCTTCTATCAATTGCTTTATTAAATTAAATTTTCTCTGCTCGTCATTGCGAAGAGCGAAGCGACGTGACGATCTTGACGGTTGCCCATCCAAGACTTAGACTACCGCGCTGGGCTTGCAGTGACGCTGACCAGCAAACTTCTTCTCTCCCTCTGCAGAGCTGAAATGGGGCATTTGTGTTACTTTCAGAAACAATATTTTTTTTTTTCTAGTAAGTGTAAATCTTGTGTAAAAATCTGAGATATAACTTATTTATGACCTATGTGGGTGAAAAGGGTGTTTAATGGCTTATATTGATAATTTTGAGTGATAATTTTGATTATAACTGCTCTATTATTTGTTAAATCACTATTCATGATAAGATTAACTTATTATTTTTTATTATAGTTTAAGATTCGATTTATTTTAACTCGCTTATAATGCTTGCAATCGAAAAGAGCCTTTTGGGATTGGCCCGGGAGTCTCTTTTCAGTATTTTTAATCTTAGGAGAATAGATGACAAAGACAATCAAATTAGCTTTAGTAGCTGCAATGGCAATGGGTGCAACCTCTGCATTCGCAACAAATGGTGATAACCTTATTGGTCTTGGTGCTAAGTCACGTGCAATGGGTGGTACGGGTATCGCTCACTTTAACGGTGCTGAGTCTGCAACTTCGAACCCGGCTCTAATCACTAAGTCTAAGGGTACAAACTTTGCGTTTGGTGGTACTTATTTCCGTCCTGATGTTGAAGTTTCTAGAACTGGTAATGCGGGTGCTGGTAATGCTGGTGCTGGTACTGATTCTAGTGAAGCAAAACACAATGTTATTCCGTATGTTGCATTGACTGAAAACTTTGACAATGGTTTTGCAGTTGGTGTAAGTATGTTTGGTTCTGCTGGTATGGGAACTGACTGGAGACATGTTGAAGATGATTACGCTGTTGGAGATATGGGCCTTTACTCAATGCGTTCAAATTTATTATTACTAAAATTCTCTGTTCCATTAGCATATGGTCAAGATGACTGGTCTGTGGGTATTGCACCTGTTATGATGTACGGTGCTCTTGATATGTCATTTGATGCTGCACCAAGCGGTAATGATATTGGCAACGGCTCATCATCAAGCTTCGGTCTTGGATATGAATTGGGTGCCGCATATACTCTTCCTGATATGGGTATTACTCTTGCAGCTAAGTATCAATCTGCAATCGGAATGGAATACAAAGATCAGATTTCAACGACAGCAGCAGCATTTGGATATGGTTCTAATCCAGCAGCGCTAGCAGGATTTACAGATAAACTAGAGCAGCCGGCTGAAATGGGTGTTGGTATTGACTGGAGTGAAGGCGATATCTCTGTAACTGCTGACTATAAAAAGGTTAAATGGGGATCAGCTGAAGGATATAAAGATTTCGGTTGGGAAGATCAAAATGTTTATGCTTTGGGTGCTGAGTATAGAATGGATGATTTAGCTCTTCGTATCGGTTATAATTATGCAAAGAATCCTATTAAAGAGAACACTGACAGTAGAATTATTGCAACCGGCGCACTACCTGATGGAACGTATAATCCAGCGACAAGTGGCCCGCTTAATAATGATGCGATGAATACACTAAACCATGTCATGTTTCCGGCAGTAACTGAAAAACACTATACGATTGGTGCTGGCTACCAGTTTACTAAAAATGTTGGTGCAGACTTTGCATTCACATATGCAACTAGTCCAGATGTAACTGTATCTGCTCAGACAGTAGGTCTAGGTGATATCACTGTAACAAACGATCAAATGGCATTCTCTGCCAATCTTAACTACTCTTTCTAAGAATAGTCACTTCTTTTACTGCCTTCGGGTAGTAAAAGCTGATTAAATCTGCAATTTTCCCCTTAAATAACAACAACAATTTATATAAATTATAATAATTACAGAAGATGTTTCATTTGTTATCATGTCGTAATAGAGTTAGGCTAAGAGTTCAGAACTTCAGAATAATCTTTATTCAACATCGGTAAAATTCTATAGCATTTATATTTTAAATAAGTTTTTATTTGGACCTTCTTGATTTCAACTCATTTATAATACAAAATATAAAAAGAAGATCTTGCAAATAAGTTCTGCGGCCTTTTATATCCAAGGAGAATAGATGAAAAAAACAATTAAATTAGCTCTAGTAGCTGCAATGGCAATGGGTGCAACTTCTGCATTCGCAACAAATGGTGATAGCCTTATCGGTCTTGGCGCTAAATCACGCGCAATGGGTGGTACAGGTATCGCTCACTTTAACGGTTCAGAGTCTGCTACTTCTAATCCTGCTCTAATTGCAAAGACAAAGGGTACACATTTTACATTTGGTGGTACATATTTCCGTCCAGATGTTGAGATTCAAACTGATGTAGACAATGATGGAGCTATGACGGGTCCAGGTACAGCACATCAAAGTGATGCTAAACATAATGTTATTCCTTACATTGGACTAACAACAAACTTGGATAACGGACTTGTGGTCGGTGCATCAATGTTTGGATCAGCTGGAATGGGTGTTGATTATAGATCAACAGGACCGACTATTGGAACTACAGATGCAAATATGTTCAGTATGCGTTCAAACCTTTTGTTATTAAAATTTTCAGTGCCAATAGCTTATGGTCAAGATAATTGGTCAGTTGGTATTGCTCCGGTAATGATGTATGGTGCTTTAGATATGTCATTGGATATGCCAGACGGCGCTGCATCTTATCATGACGTCGGTAATGGTTCTTCTGCAAGTTTTGGTATGGGTATTGAGTTGGGTGCTGCTTATACACTTCCAGATATGGGTATTACTCTTGGTGCCGTGTACCATTCATCAATAGAGATGGAATACAAAGACCAAATCACAACTGTTGGAAATGCATTTGGTTTTACTGGAGCTTCTGAGTTTAGCAATAAATTGGAACAACCAGCAGAGTATGGTCTTGGTATTGACTGGACAGAGGGTGATCTTTCTGTGACTCTAGACTGGAAAAATATCCGTTGGGGTGATGCCCGCGGTTACCAAGACTTCGGTTGGCAGAATCAAGATGTATATGCTCTAGGTGCTGAATATCGTTTGGATGATCTAGCATTACGTGCCGGTTTTAATTATGGCGGGAATCCAATTGTAGAAAACACTTCGACAGAAATCAACTTATTGAACCAGGGAATGTTCCCGGCAATCACTCAGCGTCACTATACACTTGGTGCTGGATACCAGTTCACTAAAAATATTGGTGCAGACTTTGCTGCTACATACGGTATGAGCGGAGACATCCTTTCTGATGCTGGTATCTATGCTGGTACTGTAAAAACTACAAATGACCAAATAGCTGTATCTGCTAACCTTAACTACTCTTTCTAAAATCATCTTTTTTTTCTGCCTTCGGGTGGAAATCAGAAGACCATTTCACGATTTCCCCACAATCATCTGCTTAAATAATAATCGTTATAAATTTAAAGATGTTTCAAATCTTATCAATGCTAGAATAACCGTAGCTAAAGCTATGAAATATTAAATTTGTTTACGCATCGTGTGATATGATGCTTGAGATAAATTTCAACACACCACTTTCGCTCAAGCGACGGGGGTATCGGCATTAAGTGCCAGAAAAGGAAGAATTATGTTTACAAAAACACTTAAAACAGCGGCACTTGCGTTACTGCTTATAAGCAGTGCGGCGGTAGCCAGAGACGGTATTTACTTTAATGCGGTTAAGGGTGACGCAGAGCACGCTTACAACGAAATGGTCAACAACAAGATCGAAGATATCGGCTTTGTGCTTTCTGATCCGCATGAGAGAATCAACGATGCCTATGCAACGAAGTACAGCGAAGAGCCGGGATACAACAAAACCCTTGACAACTTGGGTTTCTTTTCTATCGGTAATGACGAGCTTCTAAACGAGCTGTTGACAAAAGAGCCGAGACTTGGCGGATTTTCTCCGTTCAACTTGCACATCTACAAGTATGCTGACGAAGATGTTACCCGTGTGGGGCATGTCAATCCGGAAGTGATGCTAGACATCGTCGGCGCTACGGACAAAGATGTACGTGCTAAGTTTATCGCATCGTTTAAGCCTCTTGACGCGCTTATCGACGCTGAGATTGGTGGTAAAAAAGAGGTCGTTACTTTTGACAAGCTTCCTGCGAAGACCTTGATGGAGTTTGAACTTGAATTCGACCGTCCAGATGAACTTTGGATGTTTGTTGACAGCTTCCAAGAAGAGTTTGAAGCGGCATTTGAAGAAAATAAGTACATCATCGCCGGTTACAAGAACTACAAAGAAACATTTACTGACCTAGAGATGGATTTTGACAGATATGACAAGTATTGGGTTTACTCACTCTGTCACTTCTACTTCTCATACGGTGTGTTTAACCATGGCAATGCTCAAGCAGGTGCCTTTGCTCCATGTTCAATGTACATGTATATTGAAAAAGACTCTAACGTACTTAAGGTAGGTATGCCGTACCTAGAAAACTGGATCGCGGCTGCTGCGATCACAGACAAGAAACAGATCGCTTCTATCCGTGCGCTTGACAAAGAGATCATCGGAATCATGGAAGGTCTTGGAGCGAAACTTAAATGAGAAAAGCTCTTAGTACATTTGCCCTTATCTTAGCGGTAGGTTTTAGCGGTTGCAGTTCTCAAACGCTGAGCGCAGGCGAAGAGGCAGCACCAAAAGAAGTCCACGCTTATTTGGTCGGTAAACTGATGACAGCCGAAGCAGTGAGCGAAAAGCTTAGTGCTGCCGGTTTTGAAGTGGTCGGTGCTTTTGAAGTCAACAAAAAACTGAACCTTGAAACCGTTATATTTACAAACGAGACGATGAAGGCGATGGCTAACAAGCCGGGCCGCGGATTTGCAGCTATCGGCCGCATTCTGATCGATCCTAAAAATATGCGGATCTCAGTCTCAAATCCTGTTTACTTCGGCAAGGCATTTATGCAAAACGAAGTGGATTATGCAACACTTAAAGAGATCAAAGATACTTTGAGTGCTACATTTGAGGGGCTTACAGAGGCTTCTGACAAGTGGGAATACGCTGGCTTGGCAGAGTATCATTTTATGGTAGGTATGCCTTACTATCAAGACAGTATCGTTATCGGCACAGGCCCCAATGCTGAACTGCTTGAAAAAGCTGAAACGTACAAAAAAGGTGAATCACATCTTTTTACACTAAAACTTGATGAAGGCAAATACCTGATCGGATATGATCTTGACCGACGTGTAGGCAAGTTTCCTAAAAAGATAGGTACGCATAACTCCGGTTTGCTTCCTTATACGATCTTGATTGAAAACAATGAAGCGCGTATTCTTTCGCCTAAGTTTTATCTGGCTGTCTCTTATCCGCAACTGACAATGGGTGAGTTTATGAAGATAGCAACCGTTCCGGGCGCAATCGAAAACGATTTATCTAGGGCATTTAGATAACATCCTTGCCTCGCTCCATCCTCTTTTGAGGTTGGACATACATATCCTCTTTAGTCTAACTCAACCGCATTATTTTCATTTGAATTGCTAGATATAAAGTTATGTTCGGGTTCTTGTATGCAGTCCACCTAAGAAGTGGTGGTACGAGAGCCGAAGCTTTGTAATATTTCACATGGTTTAATATCTTTTTGTAGCTTTTACCGATATAGTATTTGAATAATATCCTACTCTGATATAGAGTTATAAAGAGATCACTATGGCCGACATCTATAAAGATGCAAAGACTGACGAATGGCATTATCCTGACAGCGCTTACATATTGAGTGAAACGGATGAGAGAGGGATTATTGTCTATGCGAATGAGCTCTTTTGTGATATAGCAGGCTATCGGCTTGAGGAGCTGCTAGGACAACCTCACAACATCGTCCGCAATCCGTCGATGCCTAGAGTGGCTTTTAAGGGTCTATGGAACGATGTCCATACCAAAGGGTTCTGGACAGGGTTTGTTGTCAACAGACGCAAGGATATGGGTCATTACTGGGTCTATGCAACTGTTTTACGGCGTCTTGACAGAGAAGGGAAGGCGAGATACCTTTCCATACGGACAAAACCCAACCGCAGCAATGTGGAAAAATACACTAAGCTCTATGCCGAACTCAAGGCAGAAGAGTAGGGACTGATCTAAACAGCAGCACAGCCTCTTTTATCCTCACCGAGGAGCAAATGCACATTCCTTCTTTTTAGTCTGACTCAACTGCTTTTTTTATGTGAACAAAGAGATAAAAGTTATTTAGGTTGTTGTGTGCGTACCATCTCGGGAGAAATGGTACGAGGTATAGCAGGGTTTATTTTTGTGTGAGCGGATTGCCATTGGGGACAACTATACCGCCTAAGCTTTTGATTATAGCCGGGATCTCAACATCAAGCTGGTTGATCTTTTCGAGCTTTTTTGGGTCGGTGATGTTTAAAGCGCCTGCCCAGGCGTTGAGTGTAGGCATACCGATAACGATCTTGTTTTCATTTTCACGCACGTATACATACATAGAACACGGAGCAAATATTCCGGCGATTGGAAGACCTTTTTCTCCATCAAACACATTATAGGAAAAAGGGATGTGACAGAGTGAAAATGTCCAAAATGAGCGATAATCCGGCATGACATCTTTATCGCTGTTGAAGCTCCATTTTACATTATAAAAGCCCGCGATGATATAGCCCTTTAGCTCAAATGCTGTTCTAAATTTCTCTTCAAAATCTTCAAGAAAGTCATCAATATCTTCCGGCTCCTCAAAAGGAATCTCAAAGTTCATCATCGTATCTTTTGCGTAGCCCTGAAGCTCTACATAGCTTTTTTCTCCGCCAAACTTTTCGGTGATAGCCTTGTCTAAAGGTTCAAATGATTTGATAAAAGTCGTACGGATATCTTTGTCGCCTATCTGCAGGATGTCAAGCATCGCTTCGGGTGTTAGGTGCGAGATCACGGTTTTCATGTCGGATTCTTTTCTAAAAGTCAGAAGATTAAAAGGGGAGAAGCCGGCAATACGCGGGTCTTTATTTAAAAGCGGTCTGATCGTTTCCTCATGCATTATTGTATTGAACGCTAGATTGTTCAGTTTTGTCGAGCCGAAGTTTTTAACATAGACGGATTGGACATTATGATGCGGATTGCTTAGAAAATAGCCTAATTCTTTCAAATCTTCTTTTACAAAAGGGAAGAACTCTTCATCAATGTTTTCATCATAGGTGTAGACAACGGCAAGCTTTTTGTTATCCGAAGGTGTGAATGGGACATCGCCTTTTTGCGG
The DNA here is from genome assembly GCA_024637195.1 of Arcobacter sp. Taxonomy (GTDB): domain Bacteria; phylum Campylobacterota; class Campylobacteria; order Campylobacterales; family Sulfurimonadaceae. Next base: position 84,911 of record JAGXFN010000007.1, on the reverse strand, counting down.
AGCACTGAAGGCATTGACAGCAAGGAGTACTATAGCAAGGAGTTTTGTGATTGGTTTCATGGTAGGCCTTTGTTTGGGATTGGACTCATTAAACATACAAAGAGCTGGGCTTAAACTAAGCACACCTCTTTGCAGGTGTTTTACACACCGTGGAGGCTTAAAACGCATCCTTGCTTTAAGCAAAGATGCGTAGTTATTATTCTGTGATTTCGTTAACGATATCTTCGATCAGTTTTTGAGCTTTGATCAGCGGCTTAAGAGATTTTTCATCTTCTAAGTCAGTTGCTGTAATCCAGTTGTCGACTGATGGGAATCCCATGTGAACAATTGGATCATTTTTCATCTTGTAGATGTAGAAAGAACACGGTGCAAATGCGCCGACTTCAGGGTGCTCTTGGTGGATCGGATAGATAACATCAAGTTTGCAGATCGAATATGTGTCATAAAACTCAAAGACTTTATAGCCAGCTTCGCTCAATTCGCTGCTTAGGTCAATAAAGCCCGGAAATAAAAAGCCGATAGGCTCTAGCTCGCCTTCAAATTCTGCCTCAAAGTCATCTTTGAAGTCCAGGCGATCTTCTACGGTTTCGCCTTCGAACTCTACCTCAAAGGTTGTAGCAAGCGACTGGTTCATGTCCGCAACTTTAGTGTAGCTAAGTTTTTGGAACTTGCCGCCCGGGAGTGCTTTTGCAAGGGCTTCTTCCAGAAACTTCGCGTAAGAGATCAGATCAGGGTTGTCCATTGGAATCTGTGTGATTCTTGACATTCCTCTGAGCGTCAATGAAGAGATGTTCATTGTCTTTTTTTCGTCATTTGAATAGATAGACATACTTAGGGGAGTAAGCAGACCAATGCTTGGGTATTTTTGAACCAAGGCCAGCACATGCTTAGGGCTGTGAACCGTAAAAAGATGGTAGGTCTCATAAAATGTTTTTCCAAATCTTGGCTTGAAAGGTGAGTTCATGTTGTTGTTGCCGTCTATTATAAAACCGGCTTTACTGAAAGCACTTTCGATCGTTGCTGTTGTTATAGCACCCTCTGTGTTATCTGTTGTAAAGATACGGATATCTTGACCGTCATTCCCGCCTGCAACACCTGGAACTGTAGTTGAGCATGCTGTTAGCATCAATGCTGCAAAAGCAGCGGCTAAGAGTGTGAATATTCTTTTCATTGTCATCCTTGTTTTTTGTATGTTTTGCGTTAATCGAAAATGGTATCTAAATTAGGCATTTAAATACTTTAAAAAAAGATTTTAGGCCGATTTATTTAATTGTTTACGTAAATCGTATCGCCTTTTTTAATCTCTGCGGAGATAATCGTTCTTGCGAAGATCCCTCTGTACTCTTTAAGAAGGTCGGGAAGTCTCTCGTCTACTTTAGACAAACCTTTGCAGAGAGTGCAGTTTTGAGTTATCTCCAAAAGCGCTTCTCCGAGTTTGATCCTGTCGCCTGCTTGCAGATGATAGAGGTTGTAGTCTATCAAAATGTTTTCACCCAGCGCACCAAGAGAAAGGTCAATGCCGTTTTCCTGAGCCAAGAGGTAGCTTTGGCGCGATGTGATCAAGATTGAGCGCTGCAGGTCTTTTTGGTAAAACTTATCCTGCAAAACTCCGTGTTCATCAACACGTATCTGCGTTTTTTCGACTCTGTCCGGGGCGCCCTTTACGGAGATAAATAGCTCTAAAACCTTCCCTACTTTACTCTGTGACATAGGACTCTCTTTCTTGATCATTAGGTTGCGGCAAGCCGCTTAAAACTCTTTTTCAAAATCTTTTGTGTTTTCAAATGATTGCAGGTCCATCGTTTTGTAAGATCTGCTGTTAACATAGTTTAAGATGATATAAAAATCATTCTCATCTTGTCTGCCCGGCACTCCCAATACGATCTCATTGCTCTCGTCGATAAAGAGCGAGGAGGGATAGAAATCATAGCCGACATATTTCGCAAAATCGCGGCCGCTGCCTTTGAAAGACTGGTAGGTCACCCTGTCTGTATCGCTGATATTGATATCTACGAACACAAAATATTTTTCTATCATTTCTTTTACGGCATCATCGTCGAGGGTGAAGATGATCATGCTGTCACAATAGCCGCAGTCAGTTTTATGTAAAAAAACAAGAACATGCTTGTCTGTTTTCTTTGCATCGGAAACGATAGCGTTTATGTTTATATCTCGTGCATGAAGTGTAAGCTGAAGCGTTATTAGTAAAAAGAAGAGGAATTGGATTGATTTACGCAAGTGTCATTTCTTTCATAATTCTTCAAGAGAAGTCAGAGCCAGAGCTCTGATCTCTTTACTGAAATCAAGTGTGATTATCTGATATTTGTGTCTGAAGTAACTGTGTTACCTAGAAGGTCTATCCATGTCATCTCAACCTTGTCGCCTTTTGCAGCGCCTTTGAAAGAGAACTTGATGATAGGGTTTTTAGATAAAAACTGGCTTGAAGACATTTCAAATACGATTTTATCCTTGACTTTTGCGGTCATATAGGTGATAAAGTTAGCCTGAAGGCCTTTCTTCTTTGCCGCGTCATATGTAAGCATCTCATGTTCTGCTTGAACTTTGACCTCGACAACATCGCCTTTTAATTTTGCTTTGATTCTCATAAATTTGCCTTTTAATTTTTATTTTATTGGTGTGAAGCTGGATCAGCCTTCACAACCACCTAGTGCTACATCAAGAGTTTTAGCCGCTTTGTACAGTTTTCCGTCACGACCTTCAAGGATTACAGTGATTGTTCCTGAAGCTTTCATTTTCATCTTGATCGAGTAGTCAACAATTCCGCCTTCGCGAACAGTGAAAACAGCAACAGCACTTTCAGGATTTGAATCTTGAAAAATTGCAACTGATTTTGCCGGGATATTAGAAGAGACATCAACTGGGATAGCCCCGCCGTTACTTGCAACATCCGGTGCAGAAAGCTTTACGCCTTCTGAGATGTATGTATTTGAACCATAAAGTTTTTTGATTGAATCATCAACTGTATGTGAAGTCCAAACATCTGGCTTAGTTGTTCTGTAGTTTTCTGCAACTAGACTTGCCGGTACCATAGCAGCCGCTGCTATTGCACCTAAACTTAAAAATTTTCTTCTTTGCATGTTAATTCCTTTTTATTTGCTTGCGTTGATCATGTAGTCAACGGCATCTTTCATTTTTGCATCAGACAGGTCTGAACCGCCTCTAGGAGGCATGCCGTTAAATCCGTTAATCGCGTTTGCCAGTACAGCATCAAGGCCTTTTGCCTTGACTTTTTCCCAGGCTGCTTTGTCGCCTACGGCAGGAGCACCCATGCTTGAGTCGGTATGACATACCGCACATGAAGACTCATACTCAGCCTTGCCTGCTATTTCCGCACCTTCTTCATCAGGAAGATCTCTTACTGTTGAGATCGGAGGAAGGAAGTCTGAGATACCGCCATTTTGGATAGTCGTAATTTTTGCTGTCTCTTTTTGACAGTTGCTCATACAACGCTCGCTAGATTTGACTTTGATCGCGCCAAAGTTTTCCGGGTTATCATAGTATGCACGTACATCATCAAGTGCAGTTGGACCATCGATATTTGGCTCAAAACCATTTCTGTTTGGCATTTCTATCTTCAAGAACTTCTCTCTGTCAAGAACGTAATCATAATCGACTAGTTCACCGTCAATCTTGATCTCATTAAGATTTAGCATATAGGCGGTTAACGCATACGTCTCATCATTACTTAGCGTTTTTGTCTTAGGATGTGGCATACCTGACTGGATGTACCACCACATTGTACTTGCTTGTGGCCAATAGGTACCAAATACACGGATCGGACCATCTTTGTCCGGTGTCGTTCTTTGGTTTGTCAATGACTTTTGTCCCTCGTAGGCATTACCTTTAGCAAGAGATGGATACCCGCCGCCGCCTGAACCGAAATCACCGTGACACATAACACACTGTGCCTCATAAAGCTCTTCGCCTTCTTCTACAGAGCCGCTGCCTTCAGGAAGACCTGTGCCGTCTGGCATAACATCTTTGTTCCAAGCTGCGATCTCGTTTGCAGTCGGAGTTCTACCGTAAGTAAAACCTGACTGCTTCTGAGTATTGACTTCATATGGACCTGTTTTACCATCTACAACCGGGTAGTAAACACCACCGTCGATGGTTGCTTTGCCGTTTGCATACATGGCTTCTGCGGGACCTGTAGTTGTTTCGCTTTTAACACAGCCTGCTGTAAACAGAGCAGCAATAGTAACTGCTGAAGCAGAAACTATTAATTTACGATCTAATTTGAACATGATTTACCTCTCCTTCTGCTGTTACTTCCCACGTTTCTACACCATTTCTATGGTAAACACCCTCAACGCCGAGCATTCCTGTCTCTTGGTCAACAGTGGGCTGGAGATAACCTGCATCATCCATCGCACGAGAGGTAAGCAGAAGTACTTCACCTTTTTTGTAGGTGTGCATAAAGCTCCAGCGTGTCCATGACTTTGGAAGCACCAAACCTTTTAGTTGTGCTTCAACATAGTTACGGCCGCCGTCAAAAGATAGGTCGACACCTGTGATCGTACCCATCCCTGACCATGCAAGACCTTCAATTTCGATCAGATCACCGTCTTTAAGATCAGTCCATGGTTTTTCCGGAGACGGAGAAACCACCGTTGAGTTGACCTCATTGGCATAGAAATGCTGGATCGCTTTGCCTGTTTTCTTCAGTGCTGTATATTTGGCAGTCTCTTCTTTACAGTAGAACGGCTCAGAAGCGAATTCTAGACGTTTAAGCCATTTGACACACAAGTTGCCTTCCCAGCCTGGAACAAGAAGACGCACAGGATAACCCTGCTCAGGGCGAAGTGCTTCTCCGTTTTGTCCCCATACGAGCATTGCATCGTCGAGGACTTTGTCGATTGGGATAGTTCTTCCCATTTCTGAGTTGTCTGAACCCTCTGCAAGCATCCATCTTGCATCTGGTTTGAGACCAAGGTCTTCAAGAATAGTTTTGATGTAGACGCCGGTCCACTCAGCAGAACTCATAAAGCCTTTGGCAAACTGCAATGAGTTGAACTGAGGTCCTCTCCACTCTTGGCCGCCGTTTGCCGGGCATTCGATAAAGTGGGTGCGCGTTACACGCGGATAACGTTTAAGCTGCTCAAGCGTTAAAACGATGTCCTTTTCAACTAGACCGTGAATCATAAGTCTGAACATGTTTGGATCGATGTGCGCTGTTCCGCCGTGTGAACGACTGAAGAAAAGACCATTTGGCGTGATGATTCCCTCAGATTCATGGATCGGGCATACGGCAATCGATGCTTGGAAGTTACCAGAAGCCAAGAGCTTGGTATTTCTTCTGACATTGTTGTGCTCATATGCAGATGGGATTCCGTAACGGTTTTTAGTTACAGGATCTCCCAGTTTTTGTCCCCATGGGACGTGGTGCATGATAGCCGGATCGTCTGCCAATGCATCTGTCGCCGACAAAAGACTGGTTCCAGCCAATGCAGTCATCGAAAAAGCTGCTGTCTTTTTAAAAAAATCTCTTCTATTGGATTCATTAAGGCTTTTATCGTTAGATAAAGTCTCTAAATCTTTTTGAGAAGTTTTCTCATTCATCTTTTCTCCTTGTTTAAGTTGATAAATATCTCTATCGTTCGTTTTCTAAAATGGAATACCCCATCATTCTTGTCTCCCGACTCGAAATAAAGAGGCTAGTCTGACGTTTGTTTTGGATCGTAATATTTGGACACTAGCCGACGCTAACCTCAATATTATTAGTATCTCAAGTGTAATGGTACAATAATATTGATCTTTTTTGGATGATAATTAATCCAAGTTAAAATACGCCTGTAACTAAATAACACACACGAAGCATTTTCAGTATTTATACAACTTAACAAATTAAATTATGCGAAACATTCTCTTAAAGTCAGGTTCACTTATCCGAGTCATAAAGTTTTTTAAGGATACCAAGAACAAGATAGGTGTCATTTGCTTCATCGTAATAAAAAGGAATCGTGTATCCTTGATGCTCTATATCTTTAACATTTTCATCATCAAAATAAATAGAAGGCTTGTATTTTTTCGCCTTGCTCGCCATGTTGATGATGACCGTGTCCAAATAGAGCTTGAAAGCTTTTGCCTCTTTCGGGGCAAAGGTGCTTAAAATGGATTTTAGCTGTGTTTCGTAGAGTTTTGAGCTGAGGATGTTCATGCGTGATTTCCTTCAGCCAGCCACGTGTCCAACTCGTTCATGCTCTCATAATAAGGAGTGAACTCAGTGCTACCGCGCAGGTACTCCTGCAGCGATTCGTGCAGGTTTTTGTATGCATCAACCGAGGGCTGCTTGAGTACACGAACTTTTTCTGCGGGAAGCATCTTTAAAAAGCTTTCCATAAACGCATCTTCGATTTCCAGGCATACTGTTTTCATTGTTAGCACTTTTTGTAATATTTTTTTATTCGAATGGCTCGGGCAGTTCTATTCTGGCTCTTCGATGGTTGGGCTTACATAGAGCTTGTTTAGGTCTTTGGAATGCATTTTTATACTCTCGACGGCCTCTTCGTAGATCTCGACTTTTTCATCTGCGCTCTGCGCCTCTTTCGCATCCGAAACGGCATCGTTGATCAGCTCCTCCATCATGAAGGCTTTGAACGGCATGCCATGTTTATAAACGATTTCACCGCCGTCATTGCCCTGGACGAAGGTGACAAGTGTGGCCGTCAGCAAGAAGGCTATAGCAATGGCCTCGATGATGAAGCTGCCCAGCTTGGAACCCAATATCTGCAAAAGGAAGATCGCACAGAGGGATACAGCCAGATAGAGACCGAGTTGTTTGTGTTCTAACAGCTCGACCTGTCCTTTCTCGCTAAGATAGTCATAGATAGCAGGACCTGCTTCGCTGCCTGTATACCAGGCGATTCCCATGGCAACGGCGGCCAAAAAAGTTGCCCACAGGGAGAGGGTTGAGACGCCTTTGTTGCGTGTTAAAACATAGAGTACTCCAAGAAGGGAGGCTACGACGGGTAAAACCATAGCGAAATGAACTGTTGCCGGATGTAACATCATGATAGGTTCCTTAAGGGTGCATGGTTAGCAGGATATTGCTATTATATACAAACTTGTTCCTTCTTTTCTTAAGCAGAGTGTTCAAATGCGTTGTATAAAATATTTTTTAGCCCAAGCTATGCAAGATCGCTCTGCTGCTCTTTGTTTCATTTTGTAATCTGTACAGAGAAGAAATCTAAGACAATGCCGTCCGAAGACAAATATACGCAGACTTAATCTTGTATAATCAGAAAAAGATACGCGAGCTTTGCAGTATACAGGAGAGAAAATGAGACTTTTTTATGCGCTACTGATAGGTTTTTTTATCGGGGGATGCGCCTCGGTTCAAAAAGGCGATCACGTCACTTATGTCAGTGATGAATATATTTTTGTCGAGAACAACTTTATCAATAAAAGCATTGATTGCGTTGAGCTGGGCAAGCTGGAACAGGGAATGATGCTGAAGTTCTGTGTGGGGGAGAACTATGCCTCGGTCCCGGTGCAGGGCTTTATCTTCGAACATCATTACAGCGGGTTTGATGAACGCTTTATCGGTCCGAGTCTGAGTTTTAAGACAAAAAGTCTTATCAGCGTGCAGTGCAGCTCGGAGACCAAAGATGATGCGTCTTTTGGGAAAGAGTATGTCAACTGCATGGTTCCGCAGAATAGTTTTGATCTGTATGCCTTTATTGTCAACGCTGAAGGAGATGTTCCTGGACAGCTCAGAGCGGCCTTGGGCGAGCAAAAGATCTACCCTCTTGTTATTGACGAAAAGAGCAGAATGCTTTTGAAACAGTTTTATAAAGACAGAGCCAAAAAGAGCCGAAGCGACTGGAAGAAAAGAGCGCTATAGCAGTTTCAGCCTCACAGATCTAGCGACACACAGAACTGCTCTTTTCAAGATAGTACTGATTTACCCAGCCTATGCTCCCCTCATACTCAATATAGCACCACTCCGGCTGAGCCTGCGCCAAAAAAGCCTTGAGCTCAGCTTCTTGCATATGCATCAATGCCTCAAACCTGATCTCTTTTCCGCATCCGTTGTTTTTCACACACTGGGCATCAGAAGGAATGGAGCCGACTTTTTCTGAGGTGTGCGAGGCGAGCGAACGAATATTTAAGCTGTCGTTTTTTTTCACTTTCTGGATCTGGTAAAAATCGATCTGATCAGCAAAAAGTGAAGAGGCAAGCAGTAAAGCGAGCAAAGCTAAGAGGGATTTCATGGGTGCTCCTGTAGTTAAAGTGGATAAATTATAGCAAAATAATACCAATTAGTTAAATCCCTTTCTGCCTAGTTTAACGCAGAGATGCCCTGAAATAAATTTACGCTATTTTTACATTTAAAAGATAGAATACATCATGATAATCAAGCAAGGAGCCTTATTAATGAAAAAAATTATTCTATTAATGGCACTAGCCGTAATGCTAAGCGCTGAGAACAATGTTGTAAAAGTTGTTTTTGACCTGACAACCGATAGCCTCCCTTCATTCGAACAAAAAGTGCTCAAGGGCATTGCCATGAACAAAGAGCATTACGAGGGAAGATTGAAAGAGTTAGAAGTCGCAGTGGTCATTCATGGCGGGGCGTACAAGTTTTTTGTAAAAGAGCCGGGGACTTCCTCGTTCAAGGACGACAAAGCACTTATTGCTGCCCATGCTGCGCTTAAAAAACGGATTGCTTCGATGGCAGCTATTTATAATGTAAAGTTTTTGATGTGCAGGTCGGCTCTGGCGAGAAACAAACTCAAAGAGAGTGACATCTACGACTTTGTGACAATGCTTCCTAACTCTACCATCGGCCTGATTGATAAGCAAAACGAAGGCTTCGCCTATATACCTATCGGCAAGTGATCGTATAGAACAAGTATAAAATGACAAAACAAAATTTACAACAAGGAGGCATACGTGCCAAATTTTAAAAAGTTATTCTACAGCATTTCTGTTCTGGCAGCGCTTCTGGGCTTTGCACAAAGCAGTGTTGCAGCCGATAATGCGGCGGGAGATCTGCGTATCTTCTCAACACCAAACAGCGACAAAAGTGCTATTGCAGCACGCATTGAGAAGCAGTTGGAGGCGGACGGTTTTGTTATCTCGGCAAACAGTGAGATGACAGGTCCATTCAAACTTCAGTTCAAGCAGAGTGATTTTGAGATATTTCATCTTTTGACGGTTTTTCACGAAGAACTAAGCGAGAAACTTGTCAAAAAGATCCCAAGTGCAGGTATTTTTGTTCCTATGGGCGTGGGTATTTACCAGGCTAATGGGGAAAAAGAGCTTCATGTTTCCACTCTTACCGCAAAGGCACAGTCTAAAATCCTGGGGCTTAAAGAGGTAGACCCGATCTTGGCTGAGATCGAAAAAAAGATGATTGCATCGCTCAAAAAGGCTATGCCGGATGCCAAGGTCCTTATAGACAGCGACAATCCTCTTCCGGCAGAAGGATCATTGGTCTCTATGTATAAGGCGGAAGTGGACCCGGATGACTGGGAAGATACAAGAGATGAGCTGATGATGGTAATCGAGGACGGATTTAAGCCGATGGGGTTTGTGATGTCCAACTTTACCGAGTACAATTATCTGCTGACAAAAGAAGAGACGGTAGAGAGTCCTTTTGATTTTTACAACACCTACTCTATCTGCAAGCTCAAAGTTATTTATAATGTAGCCAAGAGCCGACCTCAAGCGGCTGCCTTTGCTCCATGTACGATGATACTTTACAAAGAGAAGGGAAGCGACAAGATTGTTATGGGCTTCCCGAGTGTCTACAACTGGATGAGCAGCGCACATGTTATTGATGAAAATGCGAAAAAAGAGCTGATGAAGGCGCAAAAAGATTTTGAGAACATATTGAAAAATGCGACAGAATAGATCGGCCTATATCTCGAGCGCCATAAAATGCAAAGAGGAACTTCTTACATTTTTATGGCAAAAGACGGCGTGTAAATTGAAAACAGTGATATAATTATCACAATGAAACTGCTCAACAAAAAAAATATTTTTATTCTTTTCCTCCTTCTTATTTTGGCGCTTATTGTCTTGAACTTTCAGCTAAAAGAGCAGGTGAGCAGAATGTCCATTATGAAAATAAGCGACCAGCTTTCGGTGATGCTGCGCTCGGAGATCGACAAAGGCAAAGATAATGCCCTGCGCAACGCTCTCTTTCTCTCCCACAACGATTCCTTGATAAATGCAATGGAAAATAATGACGAAGAGCAGGGGTATGTCATCTTGTCGAACCTGATGGACTCGGTTAAAAAATATACGCATACGCCCATACCGGCCCAGATTATTACTGATGACTATCTTATATTTGCCCGCAGCTGGGACAATACCTTTGCCGGAATGCCGATCGATGAGTATCGTCCGGATCTGCAGTATTTTTTGAAAAACAAAAATCCGCGTTCGGCGATAGAAGTGGGACGGCGTCTGGGGATCAAGGCCACCGTACCGATATACAGGAACAAGAAGCGCTTCGGCTTTGTTGAGGTGCTGGAGTTCTTTGAAAGTACGACAGAGTATTTTCGCAATATGGGCGTTGAGCTTTATATCTTGATGGATGCGCGTTTTTACGACATTGCAATTTTTATGCAGGAGAACCCTTTTGTTGGCAAGGATTATATTGTTGCCAACCGCCATTATAATGCCGAACATCTGGAGGATCTGGAGCAAATTGACTTTGAGAGCCTGCGGCAGCAGAATGTTCTGACCTACAATAAAAAGTATTTCTTTTATGAGCCGATGACAGATGGCACAGGAGAAGATATTGGAGCCTTTGTTATGGTTATGCCTGAGCGGCGGCAGAAACTTTTTACATCAAACGAGGATGAACTTTCATTTATGATCAATTTTACACGAAGCGAGCTTTATGAGATCACGCGAAAACAGTATGATGATATCTCAGGCTACAAGAGCCATTACGACAAAGAGCTACTTTATCTAAAAGATGTTGTGGCACCCGAAGACAAGGCGCTCTTTTTGGAAGAGGCCAAAGAGCGTCTTGGGGAGTATTCAAAAGAAGAACTTGTCGGCATGATCTTGAATTATGATATTCCCCGCCAGGTAAATGGAGAGATTCAATGAGAGTATTGCTGTTAGAAGATGAGTATATGCTTCGCATAAGTATCGAAGAGTTTCTCGAAGACATCGGCTACAAGGTAGACGGCTTTACCTCCAGCGAAGAGGCGTATGATGCGGTGTATGCAAGCAAGTATGATCTCTTGCTTCTGGATGTCAATGTTCCCGGCCGAAGCGGCCTGGAACTTCTGCGAGATCTGCGCAATGAGGGGGTGAAGACTCCGGCGATCTTTTTGACGTCGATGACAGAGGTGCGTGATTTAAAATCGGGATATGAAGCAGGCTGCTGCGATTATCTGCGAAAGCCATTTGACCTGTTGGAGCTGCAGTTGCGTATAGAACAGGTCATCAGAAGCTGCTACCATGAGAACAAAAACACAATCTCTTTACTGGAGGGACTCGAATACGACACCACGCATTTTAGTCTTATTTATCATGGAAAAACACTCACATTAAGCAAGACGGAGAAAGAGCTGTTGAATGTGCTGTTAAAGTACAAAAACCAGGTCGTTTCGATCGAGGTGCTTCAAGAAGAGGTCTGGGGCGAATTCGTCGATCCGGCTAACATCAGAGTGCAGATAAACAATCTTCGCAAAAAAGTAGAGGTGGAATTTATTCAGAACCGTCGGGGCATCGGCTATATCATCTGCACAAAAGACTAGAACATGAATGACAGCAGATACGCATTTCAAAACGCATTTATCTATACGGTACTCGTCGCTCTGATCTTGCTGGCTCCGCTGTATGTCTATACCGTCTATATGAAAAACATCCATGAGATCCGAAATGAACTCCTCCTCAAGCAGCATGCCGGAATAATCGTGCAAGAAATGAATGAGTTTGGAACCCGTCATGAAGAGACCTTCAACTTTCCGCGTTTTCAGCTTTTTCAAGCAGGCCTGTATGATCGGCATTTCAAGCCGATCTTTTCGCTGATAGATGAGCCGTTTGAAAACTTCTCCCCAGGCTATCACAATCAGGGGGATTATGTCTATTTTATAATGCCTTTGCCCGAACACCGTTATTTTGATGCGAACTATCTGATTGTCGGAAATGAACTCTCTTTTGCGGCTATTTATGAGAAAGTCGCGACCATATTATTGGTGATAGCGATTCTTGTGTTTTTGCTCTCGCTTCTCTTCTTGAATCATTTTGCCGCACCTTTTAGGCAGGTCAATAGAAAGCTCGATGATTTTATCAAAGACTCAGTGCATGAGATCAACACGCCGCTGAGTATCATTAATGTCAATATCGACCTTTTTAACCGCATAAACCCTCAGAGCAAGTATCTGATGCGTATCAAAGCCGCAACGAAGAGTCTGGCCAATATCTATAACGATATGGATTACATTGTCAAAAATGAGAAAAAAGGATTTACCTCTGAGGAGATCGAGCTTGGTCGCTATCTCAGAGAGCGCATAGAGTACCTCTCAGAGATAGCCGCCATGCAAAATATCCGCATAGAGTCGCAGATAGACTGCCGCGCCCGTATCCTTTTTAGCAGCATAAAGCTGCAGCGCATCATAGACAACAACCTTTCAAACGCGATCAAGTACTCCAATCAAAATACAGTCATATATGTCCGACTTGAAACCGTTGAGGGCAAATGCATACTCAGCTTTACCGACAATGGCATCGGCATAGCGGAGCCAACAAAGATTTTCGAGCGCTATTATCGTGAAAAGAGCGACAAAAGCGGCTTCGGCATCGGTTTGAATATTGTCAAACAGATCATTGATGATGCCGGGATCACTTTGAAGATCACCTCCGCACTCGGAAAGGGAAGCTCGTTTTCGTACACGTTTCCTCCCGAGATGTTTCTCTCCCCGCCCTCCCAAGAGAAGTTATAGCCTATTCATAAAAGTAATTTGGTGTTTTTTATACTATTTTTACATAAGGTCGTTAAGATACCCTCGAAACAATTGAAAAAGGAGCTTCTATGAACAAGATACTGACACTTGCAATAACAGCGGCAGCCGTGTTGACCAACACATTTGCTGCTGATGTGCGAAGTGCAATCGAATCGCCTGACGCAAAAAAGATTCTCAAAAAAGATTATCTGGGTCCGGCTAAAAATTATAAAATGCCTGCAGGGTGCATAAGCAATGATCCTGATGCTATAGCACGGGGGAAATTTATCTTCCATAATTTAAATGGAGAACAGGCTAAAGGCAAATTGCCAAAAGGCCTTGACAGAAATCTGGCCAACGCAGAACCAAAGCAATACGGAAACTGTGTCGCCTGCCATAACATCGAAGATGCTCAGGGCGCGGGAAATATCGGTCCAGACTTGACAAACTACAAGATGTATTTTATGGATTCGAAAACACGCGACAATGCATGGGTATACCAGAAGATAGCAGATCCCCGTACGGACAATGAAAACACACACATGACGGTAAATCTCACAACAGGTCTGTTTACACCAACAGAGATCTGCGAGATAACATCATATATCGTATCTGAAAAAAAATAGAGGAGAAACAATGCAAAGAAGATCATTTATAAAAGGTTTCGGTGCCGTACTTGCAGTATCAGCGGTTGTCCCGGTAACGATGATGGCCGAAGAGGCAAAAAAAGCGCCTGCGCAAGGTCCAAATAAGATGGATATAGACAGCGCGATAAAAGCGATAACAGGCGGCAAAGCCCTTGTTCCTTCAAGTAAAATAGAGTTTAAAGCACCCGAAATTGCGGAAAACGGAGCGGTTGTGCCAGTGAAAGTAACGGTAGAAAGCCCAATGACAAAGGATGACTACGTCAAAGCCATCCATATTCTTGCTAAAAAGAATGGAAATGTACGCGCTGTAGATGTCTTTTTGACTCCGGCAAACGGTATTGCGCATTTTGCGACACGCATCAAACTGGGTTCGACTCAGGATGTTCTTGCTATCGCACAGATGAGCGACGGCACATTTTTAAGCGCAACTCAAAATGTCAAAGTGACCATCGGCGGATGTGGTTGATCTCAAGCTCTATATCAGTAAAAAAAATAAAAATAACAAGAGAGGCTTAATATGGGAAAAGTAAAATCGTTGATTAAAATCAAACCGAAAAAATATAACACAGGCGATATCGTAAAAGTCGATTTCATGGTAATGCACCCGATGGAAACAGGCATGCGAACAGACAAGCAAACAGGCAAATTAGTGCCTGCTGATTATATCAATGAAGTAAAGTTCTTCTTCAATGATACCTTGATCACCAACATGTCTGTTTGGGAGACCGTGTCGACAAACCCGGTATTTACAATAAATTTTAAAGTTCCTTCAGCGGGAACATTAAAAGTAACGTTCAAAGATAACAAGGGCAGCATAAACGAACAAAGCACGAAAATCAAGCCGAAAGGATAATTGATGAAAAAAACCTTAATTCTATTGGCAGCTTCGGCTGCATTGGCATTTGGAGGCGAGCAGTTTTCTATGAGCGATGCTGACCGTGCGATGTATGCAGAGATGCTTGAGTCCAACCCGGCAGAGATGTTTGTCGCGGAGGGAGCTGATCTGCTTGAGGAGTTTTGCGGCGGAGATGCCGGTCTTGCAAAGTTCCTTGATGTCAGCGAAGAGAAACTCCCCGAGTATATCGCGGGTTTTCCACGACATATCAAGAAGCTTGATCGTGTTGTAGCGCTTGACCAGGTTCTACAGGCACTGATGGCGCAAAACAAACATAAGCCTTTTGCGCTTAAAAGCGCTGAGATGTTTGCGATGTCTGCCTATGCAAAGTCAATCGCAAATGATGTTGCGATCAACATAGATGTTACAGCAAACACGCCGATGAAAAAAGCCTATGCTCTGGGCAAAGAGGTCTATGAAACAAAACGCGGAGGACGCGGGCTTGCGTGTCTGAGCTGCCACTCTGCTGACGTGATAGGATCCGTGCTTCGTACGCAGCCGCTTCCTGACCTGGGAGCTGCAGAGGTAAATTCCGGCGGAACATGGCCGGCATACCGTATGACAAAGTCATCATTGACAACGATACAAAAACGTTTTCAAGGCTGTATGAAAAATGCACTTTTGGCGGTGATCCCTCTTGGTTCAGAAGAGATGGTAGCGCTGGAAGTCTATATTACAGACTTGGGTAAGGGTAATGCGATAGCGATACCTGGTCTTAAGCGTTAAAGGAAAAACAGATGGATATATCACGAAGAGACTTTATGCAGATCGCAACGGCACTTGGTTTGGTGACGGTTGCGGGCGGTTGCGCCCAGGCTGTTCCGGGAAAAAATCCCGCGAGCGTAGGTCTCAAAGATCTGTATGATTTTAATGCAAAAGGGAAAGTGACACTGCTGCACATGTGCGATCTGCATGCGCACATCAAACCTCTTTACTGGAGAGAGCCTTCGACGCTTATCTCTGCACCCAATCTAGTGGGAACACCTGGATTCTTGTGCGGCGAAGCCTTCTCCAAGTACTATGGCCTAGAGCCGAGTTCACTCAACGCCTATTTTGATACATACATGGATTTTAACGCACTTGCCAAAAAGTTCGGTAAAATGGGCGGTATTTCACATATGAAGACACTTGTCAATGAGATCAAGCGTCAGCGTGGCGAAGAAAACGTCCTCTTTCTGGACTCAGGAGATACCTGGCAGGGAACGGGCGTTGCGCTCAAAACCGGCGGTGAGGCGATCGTAAAAGCACAAAACTACCTTGGTATTGACGTTATGGTCGGACACTGGGAGTTTACCTACGGCAAAGATCGTGTCAAAGAGCTTATCGGGATGCTTGACGCTAAATTTATTTCGCAAAACATCATCGGCAATGATCCTTTTGCCGACGAATACGAAGAGCTGATCTTTGAACCCTACACGATCGAAGAGCGCGGCGGAGCAAAGATCGGTATCATCGGTCAGTCCTTTCCGTTTACGTCAACTGCAAACCCTAAAGAGTTTACAGAAGGCTGGAGCTTCGGCCTGCGTCTTGATACACTTCAGGAGTATGTGGACGAGCTTCGAGATGAGCATAAGGTTGACTGCGTTGTTGTGCTTTCGCACGACGGTTTCAGTGTCGATCAGGAGGTCGCACGCCAGGTCAACGGCATCGACTTTATCTTAAGCGGGCACACGCATGACCCTTCGCCTCAGCCGATTGTGATCAATGACACGGTCATTGTGATAGCAGGAAGCCACGGTAAATATATCGGTCGTTTGGACATAGATATTCAAAATGGAAAGATCAAGGATTATGAGTACAAGCTAATTCCGATCGCTTCAAATATCATTCCGGCAGATCCCGAAGGTGAAAAACTTGTTAATGAGCTTTATGCGCCTTTTGACGCTGAACTGAGCGAGGTCCTTGGCAAAACCAAAGGTCTGCTGTACAAGCGCGATACCTTTCATTCGACTTTCGATCAGTTGATCAATGACGCGATCATGGATGAGATGAAGTGTGACATCTCCTTTACGCCTGGATACCGCTGGGGAACTACGGTACTTGGGGGAGGGGATATTCTGATGGACAATGTCTATGAGATGTGTGGGATAACCTATCCCAATGTGTACACCTTCGAGCTCCAAGGGGCGAAAATCGCGACCTTGCTTGAAGACATCGCCGACAATGTCTTCAATGCCAATCCGCTTTACCAGCAGGGCGGCGATATGAGCCGCCTTGGCGGTATGACCTATGACATCAAAGTCTCGGGTAAGGCAGGAAAACGCATCAGCAACATTCTCGTCGGCGGAAAAGCGCTTGAGCCTGAGCGTATTTACAGTGTCTCATCTTGGGGAGGCAATCTTCAAAACGCAGGATCAAACCTGCAAAAAGAGAAGATCCGTCCGGTCTATGATGTGACACGTGACTACATCAAACGTCAAAAAGTAGTCAATGTAAGCAACGAGAGCAATGTCCGCATACTTGATTATGACTGCGGATGTCCGACAAAAGGGAAGATGACCTGCTAAGCAGGTTGTCATCCTCTCTAATCGGTATCTAAAATGATACAGAGGTGTTATTTTAGATGCCGATTAGAGAGGTGATGCGGTGTTTTAAGAGTAGTTAATGATTTGATAGATTGAGTCGTTAATGTGGTTTGAGGAGAAGGTAGTTGGAGCTACCATCAATCTATAAGTATGTGTATGAGAATAAATTCGACAGAATTATACATACTTATTATTAAATTAAGATAAGGTTATGGATGAAAACGAATACAATCAAAATAGCTGCTATAGCAGCAGCGTGTTTAGTTGCTGCAACGTCAGCCAATGCATTTGACCAAGGTAAGGTAAAAGTCAAGGGCAATATGATGTTGGAGTACAAAGAGCTTCCAAAGCCGGTCAATACGGTTCGCGAAGCCTTCACTGAAGGTATGGTCTACGGACGTCTGCGTGCAAACTTCTTCGAATGGGATTGGAAAACTGAAACGGGTAGCAATAAAGACAATAAGGCTAATGGTATTGGCGGCAGTCTTGTGTATAAAACGGCACCGCTAGAGGGTTTCAGCACTACAGTAGGACTCTACACTTCACAAAGTGCAGACTTTTGGCGTCAAGATAAAACGGCAACGGATATAGGAGCTACCAAAGCAGGTAAAGACACATTCAGCCGCAATAATATCAAGAATGGCGGCGGTTTTGACGGTCACTATGGGATGACGGTACTTGGCCAGGCCTACCTGCAGTACGACATCTCCAAAACGTCTATTATCGGCGGTCGTCAGATCTTCGAATCGGTCTTTACCGCATCGAACGATACGAAGATGATCCCGAATACATTCGACGGTTTCACTGTAGCCAGCAAAGATGTTTCGGATACGACAATCCAGGCAGCTTACTTTACAGCACAAAAACTGCGTGATCATGAGACAGCACACGATGTCATTGCCTTCAACAGCTGGGACGAGAATGATGATTCTGCTGTTAATAAAAGTTTGACAACTGCTCTTGTCGGAACAGATAATGAGCTGATTGTTTTGGAAGTAAACAACCAGTCTCTTAAAAACCTGAAGCTTAAGGCTGCATACGCACTCGTACCTGACGTTGTGAGCAATTTTGTCCTCGAAGGAAATTATAATATCCCTGTAGGCGACAAGTGGTCAATCACACCGGGTGTGCGTTACATGCAACAGATGGACGAACTTGGTGTTACTGGAGCAAATGCTGGCCAAGGTGTCGCTAACCGCGCGAAAAATTCTGAGGGGTATACCAATAGTGACAGTCTTGACGGTGCATTGTGGTGTGCCCGTGTGGATCTGAACGGTGGGCCATTAACTGTTCGTCTTGGCTGGTCAAAAGTCGATGATGAAGCGGATATCGTTGCTCCATGGCGTGGATTCCCGACAGGCGGCTATACCCGTGCAATGGCACAGTACAACTGGGATGCCAATACGGAGACAACGATGCTTGAGGCTAAGTATGATTTTGGCAAGGCTAACCTTGTAAAAGACTTCAGTGTAATGGCGCGCTACGCAATGCAGGACTTCGACGACAGTAAACCGGGTGTTCAGGCAGATAGCGATATCTTGCACATTGATCTTATCAAAACACTGGCAACAGGGCTTGAAGGGAAGATCCGTGTAGGTATGGTAGATGCTGATCCAGGTACCACCGGAAAACCAGACGTATCTTACAACGAGTACCGCGTCGAGCTGAACTACTTTTTCTAAGAAGGAAAACAGATGAAATTACTCGGATTATGGCTTGCTGTTGCAAGCCTTCTTTTAGCTTTTGAATATGGACTCAAGCCGCAGAAAGTGGACGAAGGGATATATTGCTATTTTGGAAAACCCGAGGTCATGAACAAAGAGAACAACGGCAACATGGTCAACTCCTGTTTTGTTGATATGGGAAAAGAGTGGCTCGTGATAGACAGCGGGCCAACTTATCTCTACGCAAAAGAGGCGTATGCTCAGATAAGCCGTATCAAAGCGCTTCCGGTCAAGCACGTCATCAACACACATGTACATGATGACCACTGGCTGGGAAATGCTTATTACAAAGAACTAGGAGCTACCATTTTGGGTTCTGCTGCTTTTGAGGAGATCTCTCCTGATGAAGCCACACGAATGCAAAACCGTATCTCTGCGCAAGCCTACGCCTTGACAACTCCCGTCTTACCGAACGAATATGTCGTAATGCAGAAAAAGATTTCTCTTGGAGATGAAGCGATTGTCTTGAAGCTTGCAGCGGGCTCAGCGCACACAGGCGGGGATCTTTTTGTTTATCTGCCTTCTCGAAAAGCACTCTTTGCCGGGGATCTTGTCTTTAACGATCGCATTCCATCCTTGCGCGATGGCGACATCAGCGGATGGATTTCTATTTTAGAAGATATTAAAAGTATGGATCTTAATGTTATTGTCGGCGGACACGGAGTGCGCACCGACAAGCAAGCGCCCGATTTTACCCTGGCCTACCTCAAGGAGATGAAGAAGGGGATAAAAGAAGTGCTTGCACGAGGCGGTGATCTCTCCGATGCGGTCAGATCGCTTCGTATGAGCGCTTATGAGAGCTCAAAATTTTACGATGAGGCGCACAGCGCCAATATCAATGCGGCGTTTCAGATGCTGGAGTGGGAATGAACAGAGCACTGCGTCTGCTTGTCGCAGCCTTTGCTATAGCAGCGACATCTCTTTGTGCCGATGGAATACGGTGG
Source organism: Arcobacter sp. (assembly GCA_024637195.1). Classification (GTDB taxonomy): domain Bacteria; phylum Campylobacterota; class Campylobacteria; order Campylobacterales; family Sulfurimonadaceae. The sequence continues at coordinate 65,241 of JAGXFN010000007.1, read as the reverse complement.
CGGAGTTGGGATGCGGCGCTTAAAGAGGCCGAATTGACACAGAAGATCATTATGGTTGACGCGGTCAAAGACGGATGCCGTTACTGTACGCGAATGGACGAGAACGTTTTTGAGGATGCGCAGATGGCAGCGTATCTTGAACAACGGTTCATCCCGGTCAAGATCAACCTTTCACACCGCACAATGCCAATGGGGATCAAGGTGCAGGTGACGCCAAGCTTTTACTTCTTTACGGCACAGAAGAAGCTTATAAAAACGATACAGGGTTCATGGAACCAAGAAGATTTTACCGATCTTGTGGATAATATCAAATTAGACTAATACCTATACGGAGAAAACTATGAAAATGACACTGCTGTTTATATACTTTATGATGACTGCTCTTTTGTCGGCAGAGACGGTTTTTGCAGAGCCTAAGCCCTCATTCGACAGCCCGCGCCAGGTGCTTTTTAGTATTTCAGGAGGGAGTGACGAGGAGATCCATCATGTGCTGAGCACGGCCAATAACGTGCTGAAGTTCTACGGCCCTGAAAATGTAAAGATGCGCATTGTAGCCTACTACCAGGGCATACGCGGTTTGTTGAAAAAAGAGAAAGATATTGCGGTACGTGTGGATGCCTTGATGCAGTACGATGTTGAATTTGTCGCCTGCGGCAATACGATGCGCACGAAAAAAATAGACAAATCAGAACTTGTCGAGGGCTCAGAGATCGTTACCGCAGGTATCGTTGAAATTATTGAGCGCGTCAAAGAGGGGTGGGTCTATATCAAACTTTAGTGCTTTTGTACGCTTGTCAGGGCTAACTGTCGAGGATCATGTGAAACATAAAATGCATTCATTCATTCTCGCACAATATCGTCACATCTCGGCAGTTAGCCCTGACAATCTTACTCGAAACAAGGCCTGTGAAGCAGACCAAGGCAAGCCGTGCCTACAGCCCTGCTTCTTTGATCTTTTCGGCTTGATAATGTGCCTGCAGAGGTTCGATGATCTCGTCCATATACCCAGCACCCAAGATCTCATTGAGACGATAGAGGGTGAGGTTGATACGGTGGTCCGAGATGCGGTTCTGCGGGTAGTTGTAGGTGCGGATACGTCCGCTTCTGTCGCCTGAACCGACCTGCTCTTTACGCGCGGCACCGTCGGCTTCCATCTTCTCATGCATCTCAAGGTCATACAGACGAGCTTTGAGAACCTTCATTGCCTTGTCTTTATTCTTATGCTGAGACTTTTGATCTTGATTGGTGACGACAAGACCGGTCGGCAGGTGGGTGATGCGCACGGCCGAATCAGTGGTATTGACCGACTGCCCGCCACAGCCCGATGAACGCATGACGTCGATTTTAAGGTCGTTTGGATTAATGTCGATCTCGACATCATCGACTTCGGGCATGATCGCCACGGTAATTGCGGAGGTGTGAACACGTCCTTGCGATTCTGTCGCGGGCACACGCTGGACACGGTGAATACCTGATTCATGTTTTAAGTAGCTGTAGACCTTTTCGCCTTTGACCAGGGCAATGATCTCTTTGTACCCGCCGGCGTCGCCTTCGGAGGCGGACATGATCTCTATCTTCCATCCTTTGAGCTCGGCGTAGCGGGTGTAGGCTGTAAAAAGGTTGCCCACAAAGATAGCTGCTTCATCTCCTCCCGCACCGGCGCGGATCTCAAGATAGATATTTCTGTCATCATTAGGGTCTTGCGGGACGAGAAGAGCTCTTATTTCATCTTCAAGAATGCTGACCTTAGGCTCTAGCTCTCGCAACTCTTCTTTAGCCAGCTCGGCCATTTCAGGATCATTGACCAGCTCTTTATTGTCTTTGATGTCTTGCAGGAGCGCTGAGTATTCGTTTGCTTTTTCTACAATAGGCAAAAGATGGGACTGCTCTTTGGAGAGTTCGGTCATTTTTTTAATATCGGAAGCGATGTCGGGAGCACTGAGTTTTTCGGTCAGTTCATTGTATCGTTTGATGAAAGATTGCAGTTTTGATTGTAACATAGGGGGTAGTCTCCAGCTAATGGAAAATGTGGCCTAGCCCAAAAGGCCGGCACGGTGAGGAGGTAATGTGGAAGTGAAAAATGATTTAGATAATAGGAACTCTTCCATCATTACCTCAAAGGCACGGATGCCTTGTCTATCACCACATCACCAGCGCATTAGCGCTCGGATTTTAGGCTATTAAGCGATTGTGTTGACAGCAGAGTGTAAACGGCTCACTTTACGTGCAGCAGTCTCTTTTTTCAAGATACCCTTGCTTACAAACTTGTGAATCTGCTGGTTAGCTACTTTAAATGCTGCGACAGCATCTTCTTTGTTTCCTGCTTCGATTGCAGAACGAACGTCTTTAACAATGTTCTTAAGACGAGTGCGGAAAAAACGGTTACGCTCAGTCTTTTTGATTGTTTGACGGATACGCTTTACGGATGATTTATGGTTCGCCATATCAATGTCTCCTTCTGGTTTTTTTTAAGTCTAGAATTTTACCTGAAATAGAATTAAATTTAAGTTAAGTCTAATGTATATATTTACAGAAGAGATAAAGCTGATTCCAAAAAAGCACTTTTTCATCATAATCAACTGCAAAAAAGAGAAGAGATGCTAAAATCTTCTCTTTTATATATTATGGATAGTCGCGAGGAGAATTGATGAAATTATTTGGAACAGACGGTGTACGCGGCCAGGCAGGTGCCTTTTTAAATGCAACGATGGCGATGCAGGTTGCTATAGCGGCGGGGATCTATTTTAAAAAGCATGCCAAAACAAAAAAGATCCTTGTTGGCAAGGATACGCGCCGAAGCGGCTATATGATCGAAAATGCGATTGTAAGTGGATTGACGGCGATCGGCTATGATGTGGTCCAGATCGGACCGATGCCGACACCGGCCATTGCTTTTTTGACAGAAAACATGCGTTGCGACGCAGGTATCATGATCTCTGCCTCGCATAATCCCTTTGAAGACAACGGGATCAAATTTTTTGATGCCGAGGGAAATAAACTTTCTGAAGAGATAGAAGCAAAGATCGAAGAGATCTACAACAACAAAGAACTGCTGAGTACCTCCTGTGTAACGGGAAAAGAGATCGGATATGCACGCCGTATAGACGATGTAATCGGACGATACATTGTCCAGCTCAAGAACTCTTTCCCCCGGGAGCTTTCGCTTCAGGGCCTGCGGATTGTCCTTGACACAGCTAACGGCGCGGGGTATCGTGTCGGACCGACGGTGCTTGAAGAGCTCGGCGCAGAGGTCATCGTGATCCATGACGAGCCGGACGGTTTTAACATCAATGAAGACTGCGGAGCGCTGCATACCAAAGACCTTTCTCAAGCGGTTGTGAAATACAGAGCCGACATCGGCATTGCCCTTGACGGAGATGCGGACCGTTTGGTGGTCGTAGATGAGAAAGGAAAGGTGGTTGACGGAGACCAGCTTCTCGGCGCCATGGGTGTCTATCTGAAAAAGCGCAAGATGCTGCGCGGTGGAGGTGTCGTCGCAACGGTGATGAGCAACCTTGGTCTTGAAGAGTATCTCAAAGAGAACACACTTCAACTTTTCCGTTCAAACGTCGGCGACAAATTCGTGCTGGAGATCATGAATGAAAAGGGCATAAATTTTGGCGGGGAGCAGAGCGGACATGTTATCTTGCATGACTTTGCAAAAACCGGCGACGGGCTGATGTCTGCCCTTCAGATACTAGCGCTGGTCCTGGAATCTGGCAAGAAAGCAAGCGAGGTTCTTCGTCCTTTTGCTCTTTATCCGCAGCAGCTGCGCAACATCAAGATCAAAGAGAAGAAGCCTCTGGAGATGATAGCGGGTTTAAAAGCGCGTTTGGATGAGATCGAAACCTTGAAGATGCGTCATCTTGTGCGCTACTCGGGTACGGAGAACAAACTTCGCATTCTGCTTGAGGGCAAAGATGCTAAGGTGTTGAATACAAAAATGAATGAATTGGTAGAGTTTTTTGAAAAAGAACTGGCTTAGTCTGCTTTGGCCTATGGCGCTTGCCATAGTAGGAATTTTCATTATCGATCAGGGGATCAAGGAGTGGGCTGTCCTGACAGCTATGCAGAGGCACGGAGTCTCGGTGGAGTCGCTTAGAGAGGGGCTCTATACCTTAGCAGAGGGCAGCTGCATCAATCTCGACCTGGTCTTCAACAAGGGCGTGGCATTTTCGATGTTCGCCTTTTTAAAAGAGTGGCTCAAATGGATACAGCTTCTGCTTGTCACGGGGGTCGTGGTCTACACGGTATATCTGGGTAAACGGGTCTATATCATGCCTGTGGGGATCTTGGTTGGTGCTGGCTTTTCAAACGTCTATGACCGTTTTATCCACGGAGGTGTTGTGGACTATGTACATTGGCACTGCGGGTTTGACTTCGCCATTTTCAATTTTGCGGATGTGATGATCGATCTTGCGGTAGTCTGGCTGCTGTGGATAAACTGGAAGATGGGCAAAGAAGAAAAAGCGGGGGTGTAACCCTTGACAAGGCGGCTATAATCCCCCAAAGCGGGGTTTAAGCAGAGGTAAAACGCTCTACTCTTTCTCTTTTTTTCTAAAGAGGTGGTAATTTCCTTCTTCAAGCATCTCTTCGACATACTTTTTGCTCTGCTTGTTGCAGGCCTTCCATATACCTGAGGGCAAGCGGACTTCAAGTTTCTTCTTCTCTCTAAACTTGATGATCTTTTTCGGGCTCAAGACCTTCGTGATCGCACCGAAATCAAACTCTGTCAAGTCGATATCTTTCTTATAGAAAAGCGTCTGCTGCTTGAAGTTGTACCATCCGGGAATGCCCTCTTCGGTGTAAGGGATCTCGTAGCCGTTTTTGAACTTTACCATGATCTTGTAGTGGCTGTCTTCATAAACATTGACGATCTCGCCCAGGCCAAAGACCATACCGAAAACTTTTTCGCCCTCTTTGGCATTTTCAAAATAGCCCATCTGTATCTCCCAAAATTTTATTGTAATTTGTATTTATATGGTAGCTTGTTTGTTGTGTTTTTGCAAGGATATAATTGTAATAAAAGGCGCAGAAATGCTCTTGATTGCGCCCTTTTTTCTTGGAGTCTAAAAGAAGATACTATGCGTAGTAATTTAAGAGACCATCCATTTTTCTGCCCATATTGAGCAGGAGCATATCGGCGATAACAAGAGCTGCCATTGACTCGGCAACAACCGAGCCGCGGATAGCGACACAGGGGTCATGGCGCCCTTTGAGCGCAATGTGCTGCGGGGTATTTCGGATATCGATCGTCTCTTGATCGATGAAGATAGACGGGGTCGGTTTGAAGTAGACCGAGACATTGATATCTTCGCCGTTGGAGATTCCGCCGAGGATACCGCCGGCGTGGTTTGTGCTGAAGTGCTCAGCGGTGATAGGATCGTTGTTGGCGGAGCCTGTTGTGCGTGAAGAGGCCATGCCGTCTCCTATCTCTACGGCTTTTACCGCATTGATTCCCATCATCGCCTCGGCCAAAATGGCGTCAAGTTTATAGTAGAGCGGCTCGCCCAGTCCGACAGGAGCACCTTTGATCTTGACCAGCACCGCGCCGCCGACAGAGTCATGGCGGTTTTTGGCCTCAAGGATTGCCGCTTTTTGAGCTTCTTCCGCATTTTTGTCCAGCGTGTAGATCTCGCTGCTGCTGACATAATCGAAATCAAGCGTTTCACTTCGTATTCCCGCAATCTCGATAATACCGCTTTGGATCTCGATGCCGACTCCTTTGATCATCAGTTTGGCAACCGCACCTGCAGCAACGCGTGCCGCTGTTTCACGTGCAGAAGAGCGTCCGCCGCCTCTGTAGTCGCGGATGCCGTATTTGTGCCAGTAGGTAAAGTCGGCATGTCCGGGACGGAAGAGGTCTTTGATGTTGGTGTAGTCCTTGGACTTCTGGTTGGTGTTGTAGATCACCATGGCGATAGGTGTTCCCGTGCTTAGCCCCTCAAAGGTGCCGCTTAGGATCTCGACCTTGTCCGCTTCTTTGCGGGCGGTGGCGAACTCGTTCTGTCCCGGTTTTCGGCGGTCGAGTTCGGCTTGGATGAAGGCTTCGTCTATAGCAAGACCTGCGGGTACGCCGTCAACAAGACAGCCTATACCTGCCCCGTGCGACTCTCCGAAGGTCGAGAATGAGAAGCGGATTCCGAAATGGTTCATAGCTGCACTCCTTTGAGTTTTTCAAGCGCGATAAAGGCCGCTTCCTGCTGGGCGACTTTTTTGCTCTTGCCTCTTGCCTTGGCATACTCTTTGTCTTGGATGTAGACAGCGATCTCAAACTCTTTTTTATGATCCGGCCCGCTAGTCGCGACAAGACGGTAATCCGGGGTGACACCGAACTCTGCCTGGGTAAGCTCTTGAAGGGTTGTCTTAAAATCTTTGAAGAGGGTATTCATGTCGATAACGGGATAGACCTCATTGAGATAGCGGTGCACCAGTTTTTCAACATGGCAAAGCCCTACTTGAAGATAGATCGCGCCCATAACTGCTTCAAAGGCATTCGAAAGCAGGGAGGACTTTTGACGGCCGTTGTTGTTCTCTTCGGCATTGGAGAGGTAGATATGTTTGCCAAGACCGATATGCTCCGCCAGACGGGTAAACCCCTCTTCGTTAACGATGGAAGCGCGCATTTTGGAGAGTTTGCCCTCATCAAAGTTGGGAAACCTGGTAAAGAGATACTCACCAACGACCAAATCCAAAACCGCATCACCGAGAAATTCCAATCGCTCATTATTGTAGGGCTGCTTGTAGCTTTTATGCGTCAGCGCTTCAATAAGGAGCTGTGGATCTTCAAAATGATAATCTAGAGCTTTTTCCAGTTCATCAAGATTTTTCACAATTTTCCTTTAATTTTAAGTTCATCTTTGTACTTTTGCGCCGTGTCACGGGCCAACTTGTCACAGTGTTCATTCTCTTCATGCCCGGCATGTCCTCTTACCCAGACCGCATGGATATGATGCGGCGCGGAGGCCTCGATGTAGGCTCTCCAGAGATCAGGGTTTTTCACCTTTTTAAAATCCCTTTTGACCCAGTCTTCAAGCCACGTATTGATCCCTTTGACGACGTAAGAGGAGTCGGAGTAGATCTCTACCCGGCAGGGCTCTTTTAGCGCACGCAAACCTTCTACGACAGCCAAAAGCTCCATGCGGTTGTTGGTCGTGTGCACTTCGCCGCCGGTAAGTATCTTTTCGCTCTGCTGATAACGGATGATGGTGCCATAACCGCCTGGACCGGGGTTTCCAAGCGCACTTCCATCACTGAAAAGAGAGATTTGCTTCAAAAGCGGCCTTTGTCAAAAGCATCTCGTTTCTCAAAGTATCGATTTCCAGACAGTTCGGACAGCGGTGAAAGGAAAAAGGAAAAACCTGTTTGCATGCACCGCAAAGATACTCAAACTGCAGATTCGCACCCTGATAATTGGCAGCTCTTAGATTGATCAGAACATCCAGCTCAAAAACACTGCTCTGCTGAGCGCTGCTGATAATGCCTTTTGCACTGTACAACTCACGCAGAAAAGAGTTGGAAGCAATTATATCTAAATCGAGATGACGAGGCTCTAAATTCCATAAGATATCTGCAATGCGCGGACATAAGGATTGGTCCAGATTTTTCCATGCAAGCTGTGGGGCATGCTTGAAAAGATACTCAAAGATCATGTAGGCCAGCTGATGGTTCACCTTCTGCCAGGCAATGATCTTTTCTATCTTCTCATCAGAGTGGAGCATCGGGTCAAACTGCATGGAGATAATAGTAAGATACATAGAATCTTTTGCGATTTCAAGGTCCATCTCATCAAGCGGTTCCAGGATCTCTTTTGCCTTGTCAAAATCACGCATCCTTTCATATATGATCAGCAGAAACTGCAGGGCCGAGGGGGTGCGCGGGTGATGCGAGAGAATCTCTAGAAAAAGCTTTTTTGAACGCTCCAGAAAGCCCGCTTTGAGGTAGGTCTGTCCCAGCAGAAACATCGTCTCTTTACGCGCATCAACAGAGAGCTTTTTTTCCAGCAAAGCAGCATAGATCTCGATACTTTTTTCATAATCACCATGCTGAAAGTAGGTTGTTGCGAGCAGATGCAGAGATTTGTACGAAAGCGCGGGAGCTTGCAAGAGATTGTCTAGCTCTTTTTCCGTCGGAAGAGAGTGGAAGCCTTTGATGAACTTGTCCAGACTTTTTTCATCCTCTTTCGTCTTGTAGTGTCCCCACCAATAGGAGAAAAAAGTGATGGTAAAGACCAGAGCAAAAAAAAGAATAATCCCGAAAAGAGGGTCTTTGTACTCTATAAACAAACCTTCCAAAAGATTCCTTAGACAAACAAATATGAAAAATTATAGCTAAAATAAACACAGGGATTGATAAGAGCTTGTACTGTTGTGATTAGCGTGTCTTTAAGAAATTTAGAGCTTAGACGTTGTATAATTGTGATATATAAGTGATTTTATATAATTATAATTAGATTAGATTATGCAAGGAGATATATAGATGGCAGATACAAGTAAAAAATTAAAAGCCTCAGAATATTTAAAAGGCTGGATACCCCTTCGGCATATGCGTTATGTGGTGTTCGTCTTTGCCACACTTTTTACGCTGACTATCCCCTGGGTCACTATCAATGGAAACCATTTCTTTTTATTGAGTTTTGTCGATTTTAAGTTGCATCTATTTTTTATTACCTTTGATATGCAAGAGCTTTACCTCTTGCCGTTCTTATTGATGCTGCTCTTTATCGGTGTCTTTGGCGTGACGGTTTTGGGCGGGCGTATGTTCTGTGGCTGGTTCTGTCCGCAGACGATTTTTCGTGCAGCCTTTAGAGATCTTATCGAGACAAAGATCTTTGGCCTGCGTAAAAATATCAAGAACAAACAGAAAGAGCCGGATTACTCCAAGCCCCTCAACAAAGTAAAGCGTGTTGTTATTTTAATTATCTCTGTTGTCCTTGCCGGTTTGGCGGCAGCTGATGCCCTGTGGTTCTTTGTTCCGCCTGAGCAGTTTTTCGACTATGCCGCCAATATCGGCGATCACCCTATATTCATGGGGGCGTGGATCGGTATTACTGTCTTTTTGGTCTATGATATTGTCTTTTTGCAAGAAAACTTCTGTGTCTATGTCTGCCCCTACTCGCGTATACAGTCGGTACTCTATGACGATGACACAATCATGGCAATCTATGACAACAGCCGCGGCGGACGTATCTATGACGATGAGCACAACAAACTCGTCACCAAGCAGAGCCAACTGCCTCCGGAGGATCTGTGTACCACCTGCGAAAGCTGTGTGACGGTCTGCCCGACTCACATCGATATCCGCCGGGGATTGCAGCTGGAGTGCATCAACTGTCTTGAGTGTGTGGATGCCTGCACGGTTGTAATGGCGAAGTTTAATGAGCCGAGCCTTGTGAACTGGTCGAGCGTACGCGAGATAGAGAAGAAAGAGGGAAAAACCCGTTACTTCCGTCCGAAGATCATCGGCTACGGAGTTGTTTTGACAGCGATACTTGCTATTTTGCTGGTGATGGGTGCGGAAAAAGAGCTGATGCTGATCAACATCAACAAGCAGCCCCGTTTGTACAACATTGAAAATGCAGAGGGAGAACCTTTGGTTGAAAATGCCTATACGATCTTGATCCAAAATACGCAAAATACAGACCATAAGTTTTATATTGAGATCTTAGACAACGACAAGGTAAACGTGGCGCAGCCGTCACATCCTTTTACGGTTAAGCCGGGAGAGAAGATCAAAAAGACACTGATACTCTCCACAACGCAGATCCTTGCAAACGATGAACGAAAAGATACGATTTTAGAACTCAAGGTCAGAGCCTTCGCCGTCGATGCCAAGGAGACGATCTCCGTAGAACGGGACATCCGTTTCACCTATCCTCGCGCAGATATCCTCCGTAAAAAGATGGAGCGTGACTAAAAAGAGCTTTTTTTAGGCTCTTTTTAGTGCTGTATTCGCTTTTGCAGGAGTATCAGGGCTTCTTCAAGCAGGCTTAGATCGAGTTCTGCTCTTTTCATCAGATGCACAACACTTTGCGGAATACTCGTTAACAACTCCCCCTTCGGCGTCACCATCTGATAGACCACAGCATTTGCGCAGGCGAGTGTGCTTATGCGTTTGTTTGGTGCGTTAAACGGCGAGTCGCTATAGCGGATGGCATCGATCAATTCGCGCTCCAGAGTCCAAAACTCCAAAATATCGGCACTCACAAAGGACGTGCTAGTCCTAAGCAGCTTCACTTCAGCAGCCGAAAAACCTTCTGCGGCTGAAGCGCTCTTGAATGCCTCTAAAAGACCTGCGTCAAGAAGTTCTTTGTTGATCAGGATCTGTCCGAGATTGCCCAGGATGGCGGAGGTGCTGAGAATGTTGAGGTCTTCGAAGTTGACGCGGGAGTACCAGCTGTTCATAAGAGCCAATCGCAGCGCCGAGGAGTGTTTAAACTGCTCCTCGTTGATGCTGTAAGCCTCGAGCTTTAAGCTTCCCAGCGAGTAGGCCAGATCACTGAGGACAAGGACTTTAATCAAGCGTTTGCCAAAGGCTGTGGCGGCTTTTTCCAAGGATGAAGTATTTTCAAGTCCGTAGATTGGGGAAGCGGCCGCATGCAGTATATTGGCGGTTGTGATCGCATCTGATTCGATCGTAGTGATGATCTCTTTGATGGAGCTTTCGGGATCTTCACAAAGGCGTGATATCTTCTTTACAGAACTGGGAAGGGGGTCAAGGCCTTGGATGAAGTTATAGATTTTTTTATGCGTAAGCAGCGTGTGGACCTTCGAAAAATGAGAGGTCACCAGATTGTGGAGCTGGCGTTTGAGATCGCTTGATTTGATCGGCGAAGGAATGAGGTAGACCAGTCCTTTGAAGAGAAGACGAGATTTTTGATGCAGACGCAGCTGAGGAACCGCCGTAATAAGCGCGATGTCGGGTTTTAATGCAAGCAGCTGCATGGCTGTTTCAACGGACTCTTCTTGCAGATTCAAGATGACGATATCGATACTGCCGTTGGCAAGCGATGCTTTGAGTGCATCAAGAGAGTCCGTTGTCTGCACTTTTTTGAAGACATGGCTAAGCGGCGCCTTAAGTGCCGAGGCCCGGACGGTGTTGTAGTCGGCATAGAGCAGGCTCAGTCCCTGCATCACCTCTGAAGTCTTTGTGTAGTCGTTGAGTATGCTGATGTTTGAAGCGAGTGTCGTGTTGGTGGTAGAGAGGGGCGTGTTGGTGTAGAGCTGCTGACACCATGTCTGCATTTGTATAAGGCTGGATTGAAACCATTTCAGATCGTATTCGCTGACTCGGTCCGGACTAAGCCGCAGAGAATTTAAAATATTTTCACCAGTGGATGCCAGGGCGTGAAACTCATCAAGTCCAAGATAGAAGGCGGATGCTTTATAGTTATGAAAGCTGCGGAAAAGTTTGGCGGTCGCCTCTGCTTGTTCTGTCTGAAGCAAAGCAATCTGTTCACGGATCAGAGGAAGGTCCGCATAAAGCCGCTCAGTAAAAATCTCTAAAAGTTCACGCTTCATTTAGCTCAGCTTTAAATAAAATTTTTGAGAAATAAAAGCGCACAAAAGGCTTTTTATGGCGAGACGTTTTATATGGCTCAGGAGAGCTTGACGCACTTCTCGCCGGTTTTGACCGTTCCGATGAGATAGCCGTCGCTTCCCTCAAGGATCGCAGCCACATTTTCAGGACGCACGACAAGTACCATTCCCACACCCATATTGAAGGCACGGTACATCTCTGTCTCACCGACATGCTCTTTCAAAAGCTCGAAGATCGGAAGCGGACGGATGGACGCCTTTTCAACATCTGCATAAAGATGATCAGGAAGGACGCGCGGAAGGTTTTCTACGATCCCGCCGCCGGTGATGTGAGCCATAGCAACGATGTTCTCTTTGAGCGCCTTGAAGAGTTTGACATAAATACGTGTCGGTTCAAGCAGGACATCGATCAGCGGGCGGCCGTTGAAATCGTCATCAAACTTCATACCCAGTTTCTCGAAAAGGACCTTGCGCACAAGCGAAAAGCCGTTTGAGTGGAAGCCGCTGCTTGGAAGGGCGATCAAAACATCGCCCTCTTTGACTAAAGAGACACGGTCCAGTTCGCTCTTTTCTGCTACGCCGACAGCAAAACCGGCCAGATCATAATCATCCTCAGAGTACATCCCCGGCATCTCCGCCGTCTCGCCGCCGATGAGCGAGCACTCAGCCTGCTTGCACCCTTCTGCGATACCGGCCACAACACTTGTTGCTGCAGCGACATCAAGCTTTCCTGTTGCGTAGTAGTCTAAGAAGAATGAAGGTGTTCCGAAGTTGCAGATCAAGTCATTGACACACATGGCAACGAGGTCGATGCCAACGGTGGAGTGGTTCCCGCTGTCGATGGCAAGCTTGAGCTTTGTTCCGACACCGTCAGTCGCAGCGAGCATTACAGGCTCTTTGTAGCCGGTAGGGAGCTCATATGCGCCGGCAAATGATCCGATCCCGCCTAAAACATGCGGCGTGAACGTTGCTTTTACAAGCGGTTTGATATTTTCAACGAAACTGTTACCTGCATCTATATCAACACCGGCGTCTTTGTATGAGATCTGGCTCATCTGCTCTCCTGAAGGGCTAAAAAATATTGCGCAATTATAGCAGAAGGAGTTTGTGAACTTTCTAAAGGGCAGATCTAAAACTAAGAAGATGTACACAGGGGAGAATTGAATGGCGCGCTTTTGCCATAGAGCCTTTCATCTTAGGATATAATATGTCAATAATATTTTTAGAAGGATTGTAATGCAGTGGCTTGAAGACAAGGGGATAGACCCGCAGCGGATAACAACAGGTTTGGCGTTGCTTGCAGCGGTTATCGTAATCGGTTGGATTGATAATTTTTTTCTAATGTGGCTGGTCTTTGGGGGACTCTATCTGCTCGCGTTTTATGAGGCAAATAAGCTTTTCGGTATCGAAAACAACACCCTCTATGCGTATGCGGCCATCTTGTGGCTGGTGGCAGGGTTTTACCCCTACCCCGATGACCTCTTTTTTATCGCGGCGGTTGTCTTCGCCTCGGTTCTGGCCTATACCCAAGAATTGAAGTTCAAGTACTTCTACCCGTTTATCTACCCGACAGCGGGGTTTCTGTTTATGCTGACCCTTTACAACGAATACGGCGTGATCGCACTCTTTTGGCTGCTTGTCATCGTAGCAGGAACGGATGTGGGCGCGTATTTTGTCGGTAAAAGCATAGGCAAGACAAAGTTTTGTGAGACATCGCCAAACAAGACACTCGAAGGTGTTATCGGCGGGGTTGTCATCGCTACTCTCTTAGGCTTCTTTATCGGCGTCAATTTTGTTGATATCGACAAAGCCATTGTGATCTCTCTTCTTTCTTCTGTAGCCGCAGTATTTGGTGACCTGTTTGAGTCCTATCTCAAGCGAAAAGCCAATGTCAAAGACAGCGGTGATATTTTGCCAGGACACGGCGGGATACTCGACCGTGTGGACGGCTATCTCTTTTCGGTCATCATTATGCTGGTTTTGCTGAGAGGACTTGTCTAAATTGATACTTCTTGGTTCAACAGGCTCAATAGGCGTTAATGCTCTGGCGATCGCACGACGTTTTAATCTCAACATAGATGTACTCGTCGCGGGAAGAAGTATAGAACTCCTGAATCAGCAGATCAGGGAATTCTCTCCGCGCCTTGTCGTCGTAGAACGCAGAGAAGATCTTGTCCGTGTGAAGCATTCAAAGGTGCTCTGCGGAGAAGAGGGAATCTTGGAAGCGATAGAGAGTTCGCAGAGCCGTCTCGTCATCAACGCGCTTGTCGGTTTTCTGGGATTGCGCCCGACACTAAAGGCGATAGAGTGCGGAAAACGGGTCGCTCTGGCCAACAAAGAGTCTTTGGTGGCCGCCGGAGCATTTATCGACACGACAAAGATACAGCCCATAGACAGCGAGCACTTCGGCCTCTGGTATCTTCTAAACGAAAAGCGCGCTCATTCAAAGATGACGATCACCGCCAGCGGAGGTGCTTTTAGAGACTGGGACCTGGAAAAGCTTCAGCATGCGCGTCTGGAGGATGCGCTAAAGCACCCCAACTGGTCCATGGGACAGAAGATCACGATTGACTCCGCCACGATGGTCAACAAGATGTTTGAACTTCTTGAGGCCCGATGGCTTTTCGGCAAGGGAGAGTATGACGCAGTCATTGAGACAAAGTCGATCATACATGCACTTATCGACTTCAAAGACGGTTCCACAACGGCGCATTTCGCCCATGCCGACATGAAACTGCCTATCGCCTACGCACTTTTGGGCAAGGTAGAGGAGCAGATATTAAAACCTGTCAATCTGGTCGAAGTCGGCTCGCTGGAGTTTAGAGAGATAAAGCGTGAGCGCTACCCTGTCTGGGAGATCAAAGAAGAGTTGCTGAGCCACCCCAAACGCGGCCTTGTCATCAATGCCGCCAACGAAGCCGCCATCGGGCTTTTCATTGAAGGAAAGATCGGCTTTATGGAGATCTCAAAAAAGATCATCACCGCCTTTCATCATTTTGATGAAGAGGCGGCGAGTCTCGATGAGCTCTTCGAGATGGACCAGGAGGTCCGCCGTTATGTCAGTTTAGGAGCGTAAAAGATGAAAGACAAGGTACTGATCCTGCACGGCTGGGGCGGAAGCGATTATCCTCACTGGCAGTCCTGGCTGGCGGGAGAGATCGCCAAAGACTATGGTCAGATCGTTTTTCCGCTTCTTGACAATTCTCATTTTCCGAGCAAAAACCGATGGGTGAAACAGGTGAAGGAAATCCTCACGGATTTCAAACCCGACACCGTCATCTGCCACTCTATGGCCAATACCCTCTGGCTGCATCTGTGTGAAGAGGGGGAGATCTCGGCGGTGAAACGTCTGCTGATGGTCTCGCCTCCGCGGCTTGATCTGAAGCTGGATACGATCAAAACATTTTTTCCCGCACCGATACCGAAAAAGCTCTTTGCCAAAGAGGTGCTGATGGTCACCTCGACAAACGACCCTTATCTCACCCAAGACGAAGCCCTGGCTTTGCAGCAGGCCTTGGAAGTTCCGATGAAACGGATCGAAAACGGCGGGCATATCAATGCCGAGAGTGGTTACGGAGAGTGGCCCTGGGTGCTGGAGTGGGTGAAAAACACCTAAAGTGTGCCACTAAAAAAACCGCAGGCGGGTTTTGGGCCGGTCTTCTTTAGGGTGTTAGATATCTAGTATCTGTTGCAAGGTGTACGAGGAGAGTTCCTCGTATGGAAATCTTTAAAGGCTGACAGGCCAGTATAATTTGAGTGCATCTTTTTATAAAACAGAAGACTTGATCACCATCAGTTTTTCTTGACTCATTTCGTGCATAGAGTAGGGGATTCCACCCATGCCGAGACCGGAAGCTTTAGCTCCGCCAAAAGGCATCCAGTCTACTCTGAAGGCGGTGTGATCGTTGACCATGACAGCCGTTGCATTTAAACGTTTGACCGCAAGCAAAGCCGTGTCAATGTTTTTCGTAAAGACAGCCGCTTGAAATGAAAAAGCCAAACTGTTTGCGGACTTAAAGGCTTCGTGAATATCAGAGTAACTGTAGATGCAGACTACCGGGCCAAATACTTCTGCCTGACTGACTTTGGCATCAGGCGCCGGGTTCAACAGGATTGTCGCTTCAAAACAGCTCTCAGAAATGCGTTTGCCCCCGCACAAAACTTTTGCTCCGCCTTCTACGGCTTCATTTACCCAGGATTCTACTCTATCTACTTCTTTGTGTGTTATGAGCGGTCCGATCTCTGTTTTAGGATCCAGCGGATCACCGACAATGAGTTTTTTGGCAGCCTCGGCAAGCTTTTGACCGACTTCATCACAAACACTTTCATGAGCATAAATTCGTTGCACAGAAACGCAGACCTGACCCGCATGATAAAAACCGCCCTTAGCCAAAGCAGGTATAAGCTCCTGCATATTTGCATCAGGTTCTACAATAACGGGAGCGACTCCGCCATGTTCCAGGCCAACACGTGTCCCGGGTGCAACTTGCGAATTTAAGTACCAGCCTACCGCGCTTGAACCTATAAAGGTCAAATAATCTATTTTAGGACTTGTCGCCAAATATTGCGCCGCTTCTCTATGACAGACAAGAACCTGACACCAGGGTCTTGGCAAACCTGCTTCGTACAAGATCTCTACAAAATTGATCGCTGACATAGGTGTTGTTTCAGATGGTTTTATGATCACCGGTGAACCTACGGCAATAGCAGGGACCGTTTGGTGCACGGCAAGATTTAGGGGGTGATTAAAAGCAGAAATCGCAGCGACTACGCCAATAGGCTCTTTCATCGTGTATGCGATTCGGTTAGCCGAACTTTTTGTATGTCCCATAGCTATTTCTTTGCCCTCAAAAACACCCATGTGCTCAATGGCCAGTTTCACGCCGTTTATAGCGCGTTCAACTTCAACTTTGGAATCTATGTAGGGTTTTCCCCCTTCGCTCGCAGCAATAAGGGTGAGCTCTTCAATGCGGGAGCTCATAATCTGAACTGTTTTTTCCAAAATAGCCACACGCTCATATTTGGCTAGCCATTTGTCTTGGTTTTCATAAACATCGCGTGCAAGGTCTAAGGCTTTATCCACATCGGCAATATCTGAAACCTTGATCTGTGCTAATTCTCGTCCGTCAAAAGGCGATCTTACTGTGATTGAATCCATCATATATTCCTTACAATTGTTGAGTTTCGAGTTGATATTCTATATTAAACACGCTTTGTTTTTTAAGAGTTCATTCAAAATTTTATGATTTAAACTGTAATCAACGGCCAAATCAATAAGATGAACACCTTTGCTGCCAAGGGCTTCTTCCAAGATTTTTACGAACTCGTCACATGACTTTGGCCGATGTCCGACAGCGCCGTAAGCTTGAGCGTATTGAATAAAATCAGGATTATTATAATCCAGCGCGAAATTTTCAAACCCCATACCTTCTTGCTTCCATTTTATCATACCGTAAGCACTGTCATTTAAAATAATAACAACAAGGTCAAGTTTGAGACGCATGGCCGTTTCAAGTTCTTGAGAGTTCATCATAAAACCGCCATCACCACAAACTGCAATGACTTTTTTATCAGGATTAAGTATTTTAGCTGCCATCGCAGAGGATAACCCTGCGCCCATACTGGCTAGAGCATTGTCCAGAAGCAGAGTATTAGGCTCAAAACATTTATAATTTCGGGCAAACCAGATTTTGTAAATGCCATTATCGAGGCTTACGATGCCGTCACGGGGCAAAGCATCTCTGATGTCTTTGAGCGCTCTTTGCGGAAGTATCGGAAAACGCTCATCTTTGAAATACTTTTTAATGTGCTGTTGCGATTCATCAATAATGCGCATAAAATACTCAAAATTCCAATGTTCTTGTTTTTTGATTAATTGTGTCAGCGAAAAGATATTTGAAGCGATGTCGCCCAAGAGATCTAACTGTGGAAAATAAGTACCATCAACAGAAGAAGCGATAAAATTAACATGGATGACTTTTGCACTGTCCTTGTGCATGATAAAAGGGGGTTTCTCAATAACATCATGACCGATATTGATGATTAAATCTGCTTTGTCAATAGCACAGTGCAAGTAATCATTGTCGGACAAGGCTGCTGTACCCAAGTACAAGGGATGAAATTCATCCACCACGCCTTTTCCCATTTGGGTCATAAAAAATGGAATGCCTGATTTGTCTATAAAATCTTTGATTGTTGTGCAAATGCGTGTGCGGTTAGCGCCGGCACCGATTAAGACCAAGGGCATCTTTGCCTTATGGATCATCTCAAGTGCGTCATTTAAACTGTAGGCATCGGCAACGGGATAGCGGTGATGATAAACATGAAAAAGCTTTGCGCTGACATCTTCTCGGGCAATATCTTCGGGCAGTTCTATGTGTACCGCACCAGGACGTTCTGCCCGCGCTATGTTAAAACTTTCTCTTACCATGCTCGCAATATTATTGCCATCAACCACTTGCTTGCTGTATTTAGTCAATGCTTGCATCATTTGTACAATGTCAATGATTTGAAAACGTCCCTGTTTGCTTTTTTTAATGGGCTTTTGCCCTGTTATTATCAACATAGGCATAGCGCCAAGGTTAGCGTAAGCTGCAGGGGTCACAAGATTGGTAGCACCGGGCCCAAGTGTGGACAAACACACGCCGACTTTTCCTGTTAAACGACCGTAAGTAGCCGCCATAAAACCTGCCCCTTGTTCATGACGGGTTAAAATAAATTTGATACGAGAGTCTTTTAAAGAATTTAAAAAATCCAGGTTTTCTTCACCGGGAATGCCAAAAATATATTCCACTCCCTCGTTTTCCAAGGCTTTAACGAATAAATCTGATGCTTTCATAATAAAATCCTTTATTTTCTTTTTATCAATAAGGGGCTGAGACTAGAGATGCAGAGCCTAATGCAAAAAGCTGACCGTTCTAATCCGGTTAGCAATCAAACTTTCTGCGTAATACATTGATATTAACGCTGCTTAACTGTAATGAAGCTTTAATTTACGGCAACTAAATTTAGGCGTCTTCACATATTAGGTGCGGGATAGATGCGAGGTGACAAGTATATAAATCCTAGTATATCAGCGATGAGGCCGACCTCTACTCCTTGATAAAATACATAGAGTTCAATGCCTTAAAGGCAAAGATGGTAAAATCCCTCGACGAATACAAATACAGCTCCTATCGCGCTTTTGTCGCCCGGGATGAGGTGATAGCCTTCCTAAAAGAGGCCATAGCACTCTCGGCTACTCGCAGTACCAGGTCGCCAAGCTGACGCAGGCCATGGTACGTCTGGTGCTAAAAGGATAGAAATGATTTATACTTGTCACCTGACCCCAAGGAAGAAGATATGATATTGTCGATTGAGAGTTCGTGTGATGACAGCTCTATTGCGATTACGGAGATAAAGAGCAAAAAACTGCTTTATCATAAGAAAATCTCTCAGGAGCTTGAGCATTCGGTATATGGCGGGGTTGTTCCCGAGCTGGCTTCGCGTCTTCATGCTGAGGCGCTTCCTAAGATACTTGAGGAGTGTACACCCTACTTTGCGGATCTCAAAGCGATCGCAGTGACGACGGCTCCGGGGCTGAATGTGACCCTGGTCGAAGGAGTGACGATGGCGAAAGCGCTGTCGATCGCGCTGCGTCTTCCTTTGATTTCTGTTAACCACCTCAAGGGGCATATCTACTCTCTTTTCATCGAAGAAGAGACGTGTTTTCCCCTGACGGTACTGCTGGTGTCGGGTGGGCATACGCAGGTGATAGAGGTGGAGTCTTTTGAAGAGATGAAGATGGTAGCTACGACGATGGATGACAGTTTCGGGGAGAGTTTTGATAAGGTTTCGAAGATGATGAACCTGGGCTATCCGGGCGGACCTGTGATCGAGAAAATCGCGCAGACAGGGGATGAGACACGCTATCCTATGCCGCTGCCGCTTTCACAGTCGCCGCTCTTTGCCTTCTCTTATTCGGGCTTGAAAAATGCGGTGCGGCTGGTGAGTCTGGAGGCGAAAGAGCAGGACTACCCCGACATCGCCGCCTCATTTCAAAAAGCAGCCGTCGGGCATCTCACCCACAAGCTCAAGAAGTATTTCAAGAGCAGTCCGCCCCGGCATTTTGCTATAGTAGGCGGGGCCAGCGCTAACCTTTATCTGCGCCAGGCCATGCAGACCATACTAAAACCGTATGATGCCACGCTCTCTTTGGCGAAGATGCAGTACTGCTCCGATAATGCCGCCATGATAGGGCGTGTCGCCGTCGAGATGTATGAAAAAGAGCTCTTTACGCCGCTTGTCGAGATGGTCACCGAACCACGGACTTCTTTATAGGAAAAACGTATTCTTTAATATTGCTTAATCAAAAACAACTGCTATTTAATTAAGAGTCGTATTATCGGATTTAAGTAAACTTCCGGCATAAATCTTAAAACAGGAGCCCAATATGGCAACGACAAAATTCAAAGGTACAGACGTAGAACTTCTAGGAAAAGAAGTAAATGTAGGCGACAAAGCTCCAGAGGTTACAGTTGTAAACTCAGACGGTCTTGGCGATGTAAAAGTTGGCGGCGCTCAAGGTAAAAAACAACTGATCATCGTTGTTCCTTCACTAGACACAGGTGTATGTGCTACTGAAACTCGTAACTTCAACGCAAAAGCGGCTGATATGAAAGACGTTATCACAACTATCGTTTCTCTTGACCTTCCATTTGCGGCAGGACGTTTTTGTTCAGCTGAAGGAATCACTAACCTAACAGTTACTTCTGACTTCCGTAACAAAGACTTCGCAAACGCGTATGGCGTACTTCTTGGCGGTTCAGTTCTTGCTGGTGTAACTTGTCGTGCGGTATTCGCAGTAAACGAAGAAGGTGTAGTAACATACAAAGAGATCGTTCCAGAGATCACTGAAGAGCCTAACTACGATGCAGCTCTTGCAGCAGTTAAATAAGTTTTAGACTTAGCTGACTTCTTCGGGGCTTCGGCCCCATTTCAATACTTCCCTTTTCACCCACTCATCAAATAAAAACTAAAAACTTTTTCAAATATCACTGCTGGTATATTTTTTTGTGATAATATAGTTCTTATTATTTATTAAGGAGCGTATATGAAAAAGGTTTTATCAGGCGTGCTTTTGGCCGGACTTTTGGGAACAGCTGCACAGGCGGACATTATCCGTGTTGAAGCGGGTGGAGGTGTTTGGAACAATGAGCTTTCAGGAGCTATTACAAGTGGTACGCCGGCATATACTTTTGACGCCGATCTATTGGACTATGACAAAGCGAGCAAGGGATATATATGGGCCTACATCAAACATCCTGTGCCTGTCGTTCCGAACCTTCGTTTAGAGTACGCGGCCATTGACTATGCCGGTACGTCGACACAAAGTTTTACATACAAGGGTACAACGTACTCTGCAAATGCGAAAACCGACCTGACGCTGGACCAGTTTGACATCATTATGTACTACAACCTGCTTGACAACACCTTTTGGGCGACGCTGGACCTCGGTCTTGATGTCAAGGTGATCCAGGCGAAGTTTAATGCGGTAGATAGTACAGGGTCAAACAAAACAAGCTTAAATGAGACCATCCCTCTTCCGATGGCCTACGGACGTCTTCGTTTCGAGATCCCGGGTACGGATATCGGACTTGAGGGAAGCGCAAAGTATACCGCTTACAAGAATTCAAAGGTCTCCGACTACTCTGTAAAAGCGGACTATACCTTAGTGGATATCCTGCCGGTTGATGTCGGTCTGGAAGTTGGTTATAGAGTTGAGCAGATCGATCTTGACGGTACGGATTTCGATGTCGACACGACAATGGATATCAAAGTCAAGGGTCTCTTCGCCGGAGCTGTTATAAGGTTCTAGCCTTCATTAATAAAGGAGACTCTTCTCCTTTATACCTCTCATCCACAACGATCACCTCATTTTCGAGCCAGATCCCGAATTTTTCATAGACCTTTTCTTGTGCAAGCCGTATCAGTGCTATCGCTTCGTCAAATGTTCCGCCGCCGAGGTTGACCAAGAAGTTCGCATGCATTTCGCTGAAGGCCATATTGCCGATTCTATGACCTTTTAAACCGGCTGCTTCGATAAGCCTTCCGGCGGAGTCGCCTTGAGGGTTCTTGAAGCAGCTGCCGGCACTGGGCATGTTGGGCTGGTTGTCACGCATCTTTTTGAATATCTCCAGCTGCGCTTCGCTGAAGCCCTTATGGATCTCGAACCGTACCTCGAAGACTATCCCCTCGAACTGGGTCCAACGGTAGCCGTGGGGTATTGCTTCTTTAAGCAGTTCGCCATTTTGGGTGAGGATAGAGTGCAGATAGTTGAAGATCTCCCACTCTTTCAGACCGGCATTCATCTTTATCATACCGCCGAGCGAGCCGGGAAGCTTGGGAAGAAGCTCAAAGTGGGCAATGTCGTGTTTCTTGCAAAAGGAGAGAAGCTTTCCGCCCGGTGTCGCGGCGCCTACACAGAGCAGATCGTTCTCGATCCTGATATAGTCAAAGTTCTTGCCCAGCATCATCAGCGGCGGGTGCTGCGGTCCGATAAGCATATTATTGCAGTGGCCGAGAAGGAAGTGATCTTTCGCAGAAGAAAAATCATCGACAAGAAGGACATCGGCGAGCGGACCGATTTTGATGGAGGAGTGTTTTGAAAAGTCTATCGTTTTAAGCATCAGCTCACAAACTCAGGGATCATGTTGATGATACGCGTCGTAAACTCGGTCATCATGTTAAGCATCCAGGGCATCGTAACGATGATGACGATGACAACACCGATGATCTTAGGGATAAAACTCAGGGTCATCTCATTGATCTGGGTCGTGGCCTGGAAGATACTGACTGCCAGTCCCAGAAACATTCCGGTCAATAGACCCGGGAGGGCGAGATAGAGTGCTATTCTGAAGGTTTCGACACCAAGTGCAACGAGTTGTGAGTCCATTCTCAGCCCTTTCTAAGCTCAGTGTATTCGGTAGGAATAGTGTACTCTTCGGCCTTGATCAGTTCGGTATAATAACCATGTTTGTGGCCAAGTTCAAAGAGCGTGTCGATGGCTTTGTACTGAAGCTTTGAAAGACGTACGGAGTCATCATTGGCGTAGAGCTCCAGATATCTCTGCAGCGTCTCTCCTTCGATACGTACAAGTTTGTTCTTTACCAGAAGCTCGCAGAGCTCCTCTTTTCTATCCCGGGCGACTTCCACCGCCTGTGTAAGAGTCTGCTCATAGGCGATCGCCTTTGTCAGCGGAAGCGAACGGCGGATCGCCATACCGCCCAGAGGCAGAGGAAGCGTTTTGTCGCCGCAGAGTTCTTGCCAGATGTCCCACATTTCACGTTCGACCTCGAGTTCGTCGCTGAAGGTCAAGATGCTCTCATGGATCAAAACACCCGCATGCACTTCCCCCGAACGTACCGCCTCTTCGATGTCCAAAAAGTTCATATAGGTGATGCGCGCTTCGGGGTAGGCGATCCTAAAGAGCAGCGCATTGGTGGTATACTTTCCGCTGAGGGCGACTTTGAAATTACGCTTGAGTTTTTCACCTTTGCGTTTGATGAGTTTCGGCCCATACCCCTCGCCAAAACTCACCGCGGTACGCAAAAGAGCATACTCCTCTTTGATCAAAGGATAGAGTGCAAAGCTGATGGCTGTTATGTCATAGGTCCCCGCCAGTGCTTCGACATTAAGGGTCTCGATGTCGAGCGCGATATTGTCAAAGGCTACGTTATCCTGGCTTACCCATCCGAACTTAATCGCATAATACATAAAAATATCATCTGCATCCGGAGAGTGGGCGATTTTCATTTTTGTCAAAATATATCCTAAATTATTCTATAGAAACAGCATTACAAAAAGTTTGCGCTGCAAATAAGCATTTATCAATTAGATTTTAACCAAAGAACGCTAAAATTACACATTATTTTATCGGGTAGATAAAAATATTGCATATTGCAATAAGAAATATATAATATTTCAATTTGTCATATAATCTTCCAACATATTTATGAAACAAGGAACATTTAATGGATGCAAACAAACAAAAATCACTGGACTTGGCACTGAAGCATATCGACAAGGCTTTCGGAAAGGGCGCGTTGATGCGTCTTGGAGACAAAGAAGTCGAGGCGATCGAAGCGATCAGTACGGGTTCGATTGGACTTGATCTTGCATTGGGTATCGGCGGTGTTCCTCGTGGCCGTGTTGTCGAGATCTACGGGCCGGAGAGTTCGGGAAAAACGACTTTGACGCTTCAGATCACGGCAGAGTGCCAAAAACTCGGCGGTGTTTGTGCTTTTATCGACGCGGAACATGCTCTTGACGTAAAATACGCGAAAAATCTCGGCGTTGATGTAGACAATCTTTTGGTCTCACAGCCTGACTATGGCGAGCAGGCACTGGATATTGTCGAGACACTGGCGCGTTCAGGCGCGGTTGACCTTATCATCATCGACTCGGTTGCAGCACTGACGCCGAAGGTAGAGCTTGAGGGCGAGATGACGGACCAGCAGGTCGGCGTTCAGGCGCGTTTGATGTCCAAGGCGCTTCGTAAACTCACAGGCGTTCTGCACAAGATGAACACCACGGTTATCTTCATCAATCAGATCCGTATGAAGATCGGTATGATGGGCTACGGCTCGCCGGAGACGACAACAGGCGGAAATGCCTTGAAATTTTATGCCTCGGTACGTATAGACATCCGCCGTATCGCAACACTCAAGCAGGCAGAGACCTCCATCGGTAACCGTACAAAGGCGAAGGTTGTCAAAAACAAGGTGGCTCCTCCGTTCAAACAAGCAGAGTTTGACATCATGTTTGGCGAGGGTATCTCGAAGGTAGGCGAACTTGTGGACTATGGGGTAAAACTGGACATCATCGACAAGAGCGGCGCCTGGTTCTCGTATGAGGACAAGAAGCTCGGACAGGGAAGAGAGAAGGTCAAAGACGCTCTAAAAGAGAACCCGGCCCTAGCCATGGAGATTGAAACAAAGATTAAAGAGGCGATGGGCATAGGCAACCTAATGGACATGGACGTATCTGAAATAAGTGAGGAAGATGAATGATTTTTATTGACAATGTAAACGCAGTTGAAGTGATGGATTCACGAGGAAATCCAACGGTAAAGGCGTTTGTGACACTAAGTGACGGAACGCAGTCGGATGCAATCGTTCCCTCTGGGGCAAGTACGGGAAAACGCGAAGCATTGGAACTGCGCGACGGTGATGCGCGTTATCTTGGTAAAGGCGTGCTCAAGGCCGTTGAAAATGTAAACTCGGTAATTGCAGATGCCTTGATCGGACTTAGCCCTTTCAACCAGGCTATCATCGATGCTACGATGAAAGAAGTCGACGGAACCGAAAACTATGGAAACATCGGTGCCAATGCGGTTCTCGGGGTCTCTATGGCAGTGGCGAGAGCGGCGGCAAAAAGTCTGAATATCCCGCTTTACCGTTACCTTGGCGGCGCAAATGCAATGGTCATTCCCGTTCCGATGCTTAACATCATCAACGGAGGCTCGCACGCGGATAACTCTGTCGATTTTCAAGAGTATATGATCATGCCGGTAGGGTTTGAAGACTTTGCCGATGCCTTGCGCGCTTCTTCCGAGGTCTACCATACCCTCAAGAAGATCCTAAAAGAGAGTAATCACAACACGGCGCTGGGTGATGAGGGCGGTTTTGCCCCTGACCTTAGCTCAAATGAAGAGCCGATCCAGGTGATCATGCAGGCGATCGAAAAAGCGGGCTATATTGCCGGTGAACAAATTGCTATAGCACTCGACGTAGCGGCAAGCGAGCTTGTTGTCGACGGCGGCTACCGTTTGGAGTCAGAAAACCGCACTGTGACCTCGGCAGAACTTGTTGAGTATTATGAGGATCTTTGCTCGAAATATCCGATCGTCTCTATAGAAGACGGCTTGAGCGAAGATGATTGGGACGGCTGGAAGCTTCTGAGCGAAAAATTGGCCGACAAGATTCAGCTGGTCGGTGACGATCTTTTTGTGACGAACGCGAACATTCTGGCTGAAGGAATTGAAAAAGGGATCGCCAATTCGATCCTTATCAAGCCAAACCAGATCGGCTCGGTCTCTGAAACGATGCTGACGGTGCGTCTGGCGCAGCGAAACGGCTACAAATGTGTAATGTCTCACCGTTCAGGTGAGAGCGAAGATGCCTTTATCGCAGACTTCGCGGTTGCGCTTAACTGCGGCGAGATCAAAACAGGTTCCACGGCTCGTGGTGAACGTACAGCTAAGTACAACCGTCTTTTAGAGATCGAAAACGAGATCGTATACGGCGAATATCTTGGAGCCTCTCTTTTTAACTAATCCTGCTTGCCGGAATGAGTTGAAAATATCTGAAACTATGGAAAAGATGATGCTAAGCAATGCTACTTTTTCATCCCTGAGCTGCTCTTTAGTTTGCATGTGTTCAAAAGGTGACGCCAGTGTCTGATCTTCTTGATGAGATAGAAGCGGAACAGAGCTTCCCGAAGCGTTATCTGGGTCTTAGCTGGCAGAAACTGGGCCTTTTGGCACTGATTGTCGTCTTTTCGGGCATTTATATCGGAATTATTCTCTTTGGAGAGAACTCCTTGCAGGTACTGATCAATCTCGAAGAGTATGAGAACTTTCTTAAAGAAGAGGTCGTCAAGCTCAAGAGTGAAAATGCAGCCTTGCAAAAAGAGATTTTTGAACTCAAAGAACTGGATCCGGACATCAACTAGTCATTTTTACAGTTTCTTCATTCCTGATCCGCTGGGGTGCAAGAAGTTTTAAAGAAGTCTTAAGTACAATGTTGCCAACTGATAATAAAGATAGGTAGATTATGCGTTTACTCTTGTTGTTTTTTTTGACTTTTGCCCTGCTTAATGGCCGAGACAACCCCTTTTTCCCTACTGATCCCAATGAGAAGCAGATGCCTACAAGCAACAAGATAGAAAACCTTAAACCTTTTACTGCACAGCAGATCTCCCTGCCCAGTTCGGCACGGACGATAAAAGGGCTTGTGATCCACTACCAAAACATGGATGGATCTATGGCCAGCGAAGCGCTGGAACTGAATAACCAAATAGACTGGCACAAGCCCCTTATTCTCTCGCATGACACAAGTCCATCCCAAAAAAGTAGCAAAGAGGAGACAAAGAGCAAGCACATCGAGACAGAGTACATCAACTTTATTCCCTCCGGCAAGACGCTGAAGCTGGTTACAAAAGACAAGATGCTGCGCAACTTTATGCTCACTTTACCGTACCGTATTGTTATGGACTTTGCCCGCGATACCAGTTTCAAACCCAAAGAGTATCCTCTGAATACCCCGCCTTTTGAACGTATACGTCTTGGAAACCATGACAAATATTACCGCGTTGTTGTGGAACTCGACGGACAGTACGGCTACACTCTCAACGTCAGCGCAAACGACTATACCATTGTCTGCCGCTAATCTTGTCCTTATAGGTTATATGGGCTCTGGAAAGAGTTCTATAGGACGCCTGCTTGCTAAGGAGAGAGAACTTTACTTCCTCGACACAGACAGCATGATCGAAAGTTTGGAGGGCAAAGATGTCACGAAGATCTTTGCAGATGAGGGGGAAAACTATTTTCGCCTCTTGGAGCTGAAAACAGTGCAGTGGCTCAACAGCAGTGTTGAAAATGCCGTTATCTCCACCGGAGGCGGTATGATAGCGCACTGCGAGGGGCTCAAAGAGGTCGGCAAGATCATCTACTTAAACCTGCCTTTTGAGGCGATACTTTCACGCTTAGATGCCGCGGAACTCGCCAAAAGACCGCTCTTTTCAGACTTGAAAAAAGCGGAGCAGATGTACACACAACGTCATGCGATATACTCAAAAAAAGCAGATATTATTATCGACGCCGACGCCGATATGCAGGGGGTGCTTACTCGGATTTGCGCCGAAATAGACGCAGCAAACCTTTAGGCGGATAGACGATCACCTTGATTGCGAGCATAACAATGATAACCTCAAACAGACTTGCCAAAATAAATGCATAGTAGTGGAACTTGTCAATGCTGTGCTGATGATAGGCAAGCGTTGCTATAGCGATGAGAAGCGTCAGGGGCATAGAATGCGAGAGGGCAAGCAGCACAGAGTCCTTTAGCGAGCCGCTTTGGTTGAAAACCATGGCTGCAATCAGGCGAATACCTATCATCAAGGCCGTGACTAGAAGAGCCATAGCGATCAAACCGTCCACATGAAGTGCCGCAAGTTTGAAAGCGCTGCCGACATGAACAAAAAATATCGGCACTAAAAACCCAAACCCGAAAGACTCGAGTTTGCGAGGCAGCTGGTATTTGTGCTCAAAAAAGGTGGGGATAAACATCCCTGCAATAAAGGCGCCAAAGGCTAGCTCAAGATCAAGGTACATCATCAGCGCAAGAAAAGAGAAGAGGATGGCCAGGGAGATTCTCAGATCCTGATCCTTATTGTCCAAGTGCGGCATAATCAGGGGTACGATCTCGGGAAACCACCAAAACAGAACCCGAAGTGCATGAAAAAGAAGGATGATCAAGGCGATAAAAATCACAAGAGTTGAGACTGTCTTAAACAGTTCCAGACTTATTCCGGTCAAGAAAGCTTCTGAAGCCACCGTCAAAATAGCAATGGAGATGATCTCACCGACAGAGCCCACGACCATGGCTAGCGGAAGCCAGGCGGTGTCTTTGCCGTACTCTTTTTTAAGAGTCGCGATCAGGCCGACCGAGATGAGCGGAAGGATCACAATAAAGATATTGCTCAACTGCAGATAGACCGTACATATCGCGGAGAGAAAGTAAAGCAGGGCAAGATAGATAAGCGCACGGTTAAGGATGCTCTTGTCTATTTTGAGTATCTTTTTGATGTTTATCTCCATCCCGGCAATAAACATCAGGTACAAAAATCCGAACTCGGCAACAAGCTCAAAAAGTTCATGGCTGTGAAGGAATCCTGCCGCGGCAAAAAGAGAGCCGAAAATTATCTCAACCGGCGTCGTCGGGATCTTGAAGATCTTGGCAAAAAAAGGTGAAAAGGTGAGAATGGCGCAGAGTGTCAGGAGAAGACTGATATTTTCATCCACTTACTTGTCCTCGGGACTTTGTGCGATTTCGTGGCCCAAAGAGAGGAGCATATCGAGATCCTTTCCTCTTTCTCTTCCGGAAGTGGTCAGGTAGTTACCGATAACGATGGCATTTGCCCCCGCCTCAAATATCTCTGCCTGCCGCTCTTTAAACATCATCTCCCGTCCGCCGGCGACCATAATCCGTTCTGCATCACTTAAGATCTCGCGCGTCAAGCGGATAAGATCCAATGCCTCATCGGTGCTCAGAGGGTTCGGCTTAAGAGGAAGCGCCGGGTTGTGGTGGTAAAAGTTGATCGGCACGGAAGTCGGGTTCAGTGCAGCCAAAGATTTTAGCATAGAGATACGGTCCTCTTGCGTCTCACCCATCCCGAAGATCCCGCCTGTGATAAGAACCATTCCCGCCTTGTTGACATTTTCGCAGGTTTCATAGCGCTCCTGCCAGCTGTGGGTCGTACAGATCTGTTCATAATAGTTCTTGGAGGCTTCGAGGTTGTGGTTATAAGCCGCGACACCTACGGCTTTGAGCGTTAATAGCTGCTCTAGCGTCGCCGTCCCGTTACAGGCGATAAGGCGCAAGCGGGGAACTTCTGCCCTGACAGCTTTTGCCACATCGCAGACGAAGGCTAGACTTTTTTCTGTCAGCCCTTTTTGTGCGGTGACCAGGCAGAAGCCCAAGGCACCGGAGGCTTCAGCCGCTTTGGCCTCGGCGATGATCTCATCGAGGGGTTTTTGCTTGTAGCGCTCTATGTCGGCGCTGTATTTGACGCTTTGTGAGCAGAACTTGCAGTCTTCATTGCAGGTACCGCTGTTGATGTTGCAGATGGCGCATAAAAATATCTTCTTAGACATGCTTGTTTCTTTCAAAGTTCATATGTTGTACTTTCCACTCTTTTGTCTTGAGTGCGCGGGAGTAGGCTTCAACGACATAGGAATCATCACTAAGCGTCAGCATAAGACACTCGCTCACACTCTTGTTGCGCGCGCAGGCCTCTCCGGGGTTCAAAAAAAGAGTATCGTTTTTATAATCGCACTCGAAAGTGTGGGTATGGCCGAAGATAATGATTTGGGCATCGGGATTCATGTAGTAGGGCAGATGCATCAGTTTGAATATGTGCTCTTTGATCTTGAAGAGGTGCGGTTCTTGGACCAGGTTGTAGGTTCTGTGATGCTCCACCATATGCGCGTCATTGTTCCCGTAGACTGCGATATAGGGCAGCTTGCTCTCTTTCATGTACTCCAGCACTTCCACCTCGCAGATGTCACCGGCGTGGATAAGGTACTCTGCTCCGTTTTCAATGAGATGGTCGATGACTTTTTTGGCGCGGCCGAGCTTGGTATGGGTGTCGGACAGGATACCTATCTTCATGCTAAGCCTTCTGCTTTTTCACGCCTACTCTTCTTCTCTGGGGGTGCGGTTTTTACATTTGACACACTCATAGACTTCGGCATTTCGATAGGTACGCGCAGCCAATGCTCCGCCGCAGCCTTCCTGCTCGCATTTTTTCAGCGTCGGTTCAAACTTGGAGATGAACTTGCAGTCGGGGTAATTCTCACATCCCCAGAAAGCACCGCGGCGCGATTTTCTAAAAAGGAGTTTTCCGCCACAGTCGGGACAGGGAACATCCGTCGTCTGGTCCGGCTCGTTCAGGGGCTTGGTGTTTTTGCACTCAGGATAGGCGGAACAGGCGAGGAACTTTCCGTTCCGTCCATTTTTGACGACCATATCTGCGCCACATTTTTCGCATTTCTGGCCAAGTGCTTCCTCTTCGCTCAGTGCTTTTTCTTCACCCTCTTCGCTCTCGACCTGCTCGGTGTACTTGCATTTTGGAAAACCGCTGCAGGCGATGAAGTTGCCATAGCGTCCGCCGCGAAGAAGAAGTTCTTCGCCGCATTTTGGGCAGTTTCTTCCCAAAGGTTTCGCCAGCTTCTGGCTGATGATCTTTTCTTTTCCCTCGGCGATCTTTTCCATAAAAGGAAAGTAGAAGTCATGCAGGACTTTTTGCCAATCCTTGCCCTCTTCGGCGATCTCGTCGAGGATCTCTTCCATGTTGGAGGTGAACTCCGCATCAACGATCTCGGCAAAGTGTTTCTCCAGCAGTTCGGTCACCTTGAAAGCGATCTCGGTGGGAACGATCTGGCGTTTTTCGAGGTCGATGTACATGCGGGCTTGAAGCGTCGAGATGGTCGGCGCATAGGTGGATGGACGTCCTATCCCCTCCGCTTCAAGTTTTTTGATCAGACTCGCCTCGGAGTAGCGAGACGGTGGCTCTGTAAAGTGCTGCTGTGTTGCAATAGAACTCAGTTCAGCCGTCTCCCCCTCTTTGAGTGTCGGAAGAAGTTTATCTTTGTCTTCGGCACCGACAACACGGTAAAACCCGTCAAAGATCAGCTTGCGTCCGTTGGCTTTGAACGTAGAGCTTTCGCTTTTGAAGAGGATGCTCTGCTGCTCAAAGAGTGCGTCGTTCATCTGGCAGGCGAGAAAACGGTTGTAGATAAGGGTGTAGAGCTTCAGTTCGTCCGCTTTAAGGTACTTTTCTGCGATCTTAGGGGTAAAGTCAAGCAGGGTCGGACGGATAGCTTCGTGCGCCTCTTGTGCGCCCTTGGACTTCTTCGCATAGACTTTTGCCTCTTTGGGCAGATACTCTTTTCCGTAGCGTTCCAAAATAAGGGTTCTCGCCCCCTCCACGGCTTCAGCAGCCATGTTCAGGCTGTCCGTACGCATATAGGTGATAACCCCGGAGGTGCCTTCAGGTGTTTTCACCCCTTCATAAAGCGTCTGTGCCAGCATCATCGTCTTTTTTGGAGAGAGGCCGAGTTTTGAGGAGGCCGTCTGCTGCAGGGTCGAGGTCATAAACGGCGGAGGTGTGGAGGTCTTGCGCTGTTTGGTCTCGATGGTGGCGACAGTGAAAGCCTCTTTTTTCAGGGTCTCGACAATCTCCTTGGCATCCTTGCCGTTGGTGATGGAGAGCTTGTCCATCTTTTGCTCTTTGTAGCTTTGCAAAGCGGCTTCGATGTTCTTGTTGAAAAGGGTATCGATGGACCAGTACTCTTGGGGGACAAAGGCCTTGATCTCGCGCTCTTTATCGACGATGATCTTGAGTGTCGAAGACTGCACCCGTCCGCCGGAGAGCCCTTTTTGGATCTTTGAGCTCAGCAGAGGAGAGAGCTTGTAGCCCACGATGCGGTCAAGAAGACGGCGGGTCTGCTGAGCATTGACCATGTCCATGTTGACCGTGCGTGCGCTCTCAAGTGCGTGCTGTATCGCTGTTTTAGTGATCTCGTGGAAGACGATGCGCGGCAGGGTCTCAGGATCTTTTTTCATCGCATGGGCTATGTGCCAGCCGATAGCTTCACCCTCGCGGTCCTCATCGGTCGCGATATAGATGGTGTCCGCTTTTTTGGCCAGCTCTTTGATCTGCTTGACCGTGGCGGCATTTTCTTTTGCGACGGAGTACTCGGGGGTAAGCACATCGTTCTCGTCGATCTTGATCCCGAAACGCGACTTAGGAAGATCTCGGATGTGCCCTTTGGAAGCGATCACTTCGTACTCTTTTCCTAAAAAGTTTTTGATCGTCTTGGCTTTTGCCGGTGACTCTACAATTATTAATTTCAATACGGACCTTTTTATGTCGAGGGGGTTCTATCTATATATACGTGATTTTGAATCAATTGCGAAAGTGTAACAAAAAAAACAATCATTTGTCTAAAACTTTTTTATTATGTGTCGATACTAGACTTCAACAGCAAGGACGCTGAAAATTAAACAGAAGCACTCGCTTCAGATAAAAGGATTTATCATGGGTTTCAGAATTAACACAAACATTGCGGCATTAAATGCTCACAACAGCGCGACAATCAATAATCGTGCTCTAGACAAGTCTCTAGGTTCTTTGTCATCAGGTCTACGTATCAACTCGGCAGCAGATGACTCATCTGGTCTTGTTATTGCGGACAGTCTTCGTTCACAAGCGAATTCACTAGGTCAAGCGGTTCGTAATGCGAATGACGCGATCGGTATTATCCAGACAGCTGACAAGGCGATGGACGAGCAGATCAAGATTCTAGACACGATCAAGACCAAAGCCATCCAGTCTGCATCTGACGGACAGAGTGCTTCTTCACGCGAAGCGATCCAGCAAGACGTTAACCGTCTGATCTCTTCACTTAACAACATCGCACAGACGACAGCGTTTAACGGACAGTCTCTGCTTTCAGGAAAGTATGAGAACAAAGAGTTCCAGGTCGGTGCCTACTCCAACCAAACGGTAGGAGCTTCTATCGGAAATACAGAGTCGGTTGCTATCGGAAATATCCAGCAGACGACAGATTCTACGACACTTGGTAATATCGTGCCTACTACGGCTAAAGCAGTAACGGGTGCGACAACTATCAGTGTAGCAGTTGCGGATCTAAACGGACTGGCTAAAGGTGACATTATCTCATTTGAAGGTAGTACAAGTACCTATTCTGTACAAAATGTAGCTGTTTCTACAGGTACAATCGAATTGTCTGTTCCGTTGACAGAAGATATTGCATTAGGTTCTAAAATATCAGTTAGTTCATATGCAAATAACCCAAGCGGGTACTTGCAAACAACAACAGCTGATATCGTTAGTGCTGCTACATTTGTAATAGATCCTACCTCTGATCAGATGAAAGGTCTGGCAATAGGAGATACATTGACATTTATAAACAGTGTTGGTGCATCAACTACAGAGGCTATTACAGCTATTGAATATTCAACTGGTACTGTCAGTATCGCTGGTTTGGTTAGCTTAACTGTCGGTTTGGCTGCTACGTTGAAGATCTTTGTGGATACTCCTGCGACTATGGCTGCAAGCACTACGGTTAGTACAGCAGCGCTTGCACAAACATCTACAGTCATATCAACCGGCGTATTAGATGCAACAGGTCTTGGCAAAGGTGATGTTATTCGTGTCTCTAACGGAGTAGATACTCAAGATTTCGTTATTGAAGGAATCAATAGCAGTTCGGGCGCGATCACTTTAAATAATGCAATTGCAACAGCCTTCTCTGTGGGTTCTACGATTACATTGATGAGTTCTGCAAAGGATAACTCACACTATGCGACAGGTGCTATGGCAGATCAGGCAACGACTCTTACAGTTACTGATACGACATTGGATGTAAGAGGGATGGCAGCAGGTGATGTTGTTACACTGTTAGCAGATGATGGAACAACAGTTGATGCGACGATCTCTTCAATTGCTACAAGCTCAGGTGTAATCACATTTGATGCTCCAGTTACTATAACAGGGGGTATTACTGCGGGCAAAGGTGGTATTCTTGAGGTTAAAACGTCTGATGTTCTTGGTAACGCATTGACATCAGCTGATTATGTTCAGTACACGGTCGAAGGAACTAAGATTGACGGTGTGCAAATTACAGACGGAAATGGGTATGGAACTGCAGGTAGTGGTCTAGGCCGTGTTGCTGAGCAGATCAATATCTTATCAGACGTAACAGGTGTAACTGCTGTTGCCGATGTGAGTAAGACAGGTACAGGACAGATCACCGCAACAACACTTGCCGCGGATATGACAATCAACGGTGTAACGGTCCTTGCGGCAGGTACATCACTTCTTGCGGGTGACTCAGACAACAAATTGATTGATTCAATCAATGCTATATCGTCTGAAACAGGTGTTAGTGCAGCCTTGGTAGACGGTAAGCTCAAACTTTCAAGTGATGGACGTGCTATGGCACTAGGCGGCTTTACAAGTGCTACTAAGATCTCTGACGGTCTTCACACAGGAAGTCTGATATTTACTAAAAATGGTTCAGATCCAATTTCTATTACAGCAGGCCACTACAGCGATGCAAACCTTGCTACAGATAATACAAATGGAGCAACAAAAATATCTGCTAATGCTACGGCCTTTAACCTTTCCGACCTTGTCAACGGACGTGTTGATGACAACGGTGACGGGACGGTTGATGCAAGCGATACGATAGGACTGCTACGTACTCGTGAGGGTGCAAACGTGGCGATCGACATCGTAGGAAAAGCGATCTCCGAGCTTGACGCTACGCGTTCAGGTCTTGGTTCGGCGCAAAACGAGCTTCTAGTAACGGTGAACAACATCTCCGTTACTCAGGTAAACGTTAAAGCGGCTGAGTCACAGATCCGTGATGTCGACTTTGCTATGGAATCTGCAAACTTCTCACGACTGAACATCCTTGCTCAGTCCGGGTCGTATGCGATGTCTCAGGCGAACGCTATTCAGCAAAACGTACTTCGTTTACTACAGTAGTAGAAAACGAAACTCAGTCATGAAAATGACGAGTACGTTTACGTATGCTTCGAAATGGCATACGTCACACGTCTTTAGAAAACGTTCTTAGACTACTTCGGTAGTCTTAAGCCGCGCAGCCATTTGGCCGCCGGCATATTTTTATAAAACCTCTGAGATTGCTTCGGCAGTCTCATTTTAGCTACCCCTCTTTTTTACTTCTCGACAGTTCCCATTTTCTCCAATTATTTCTTTTTAAGCCAATCTGGAACACCTTTTGCTTTTTCTCCTTTATAATTTTTGCATGGATGCATATAAAATCTCAAAGGACATAAAATGGGTTTTAGAATAAACACCAACATCGCGGCACTAAACGCGCACAATAATGGCGTAAGCAACAATCGTGAACTGGATAAATCTTTAGGCAGGTTGAGCTCGGGTCTACGTATCAACTCGGCGGCAGACGACGCTTCGGGCATGGTTATCGCAGACAGTCTTCGTACCCAGGCAAACTCACTTGCTCAAGCCGTGCGCAATGCCAATGATGCGGTCGGTATCATCCAGACAGCTGACAAGGCGATGGACGAGCAGATCAAGATCCTTGACACGATCAAGACCAAAGCTATCCAGTCTGCATCTGACGGGCAGAGTGCATCTTCTCGCGAGGCGATCCAGCAAGACGTCAACCGTCTTATCGACTCACTCAACAACATCGCGCACACGACAGCGTTTAACGGGCAGTCTCTGCTTGCTGGCAAGTATGAAAACAAAGAGTTCCAGGTCGGTGCTTACTCTAACCAAACGGTAAAAGCCTCCATCGGAAACACTGAGGCGCTGGCTATCGGTAATGTGCAGCAGACCACAGACAAAACACAACTGGGCAATGTCGTTACAACAACAGCTATAGGCGCAGCAGGGGCAACAAATATAAGCGTTGCCGTAGCTGATCTAAATGGACTTTCAAAAGGTGACATCATTACGTTTGAGGGCGTTTCGACAAGTTATTCCATACAAAATGTCAGTGTTTCGACAGGAACGATAGAGTTATCGATTCCTCTGATCGATGAGCTCCCCTTGGGAGCAAAGATCTCAGTTGATTCCTACGCAAACAATCCAGCGGGATATCTTGAGTCGACATCAGTCTACGATACAGCCACAAACTTTATTACAATAAACCCTGCGTCAGACCAATTGCAAGGCATTGCAAAAGGTGATACCTTGACATTAGTGAATAGTATAGGAGTAACAGATACTGTTGCTATTGCGAACGTTGCTTATTCTACAGGTATTGTAACGCTAGCCGCAGCAGCAACAAATATTTCTGTTGGTTCGGCATTTGGCTCATTAAAGGTATTTGTGGAGGGACAGGCGACGTCAGCAGTAGTAGCTTTAACGACGGGAGCTGCTTTGACGGGAACCACACTGAGTATAGCAACAACAGGTTTAGGCGCAGGTGATATTATCCGTATTGCTAATGCCACTGAAACGCAGGACTTTGTTGTCACGGGAGTAACGACCAGTGAAGGTACGATTACATTAAATAACGCCATTGCAACAGCATTTAGTATAGGGTCGACATTTACAATTGTAAACAAAGCAACGGAAAACACCCACTATGCGACAAGTACTATGGCTGTTGGCGCGTCAACCATTACAGTCACTGATACGACATTGGATGTAAGAGGGATGGCTGCTGGCGATATTATCACACTTGTCAATGATGCAGGTGCGACAGAGGATGTAACGATTGCAACAATTGCAACAAGTTCGGGTGTGATCACATTTACGGCACCATCCACGTTAACTTCAGGTATCACCGCGGGACAAGGCGGCATTAAAGAAATAAAAACATCAGATGTACTAGGTAACTCATTGACATCAGCTGATTATGTTCAGTAT
The DNA here is from genome assembly GCA_024637195.1 of Arcobacter sp. Classification (GTDB taxonomy): domain Bacteria; phylum Campylobacterota; class Campylobacteria; order Campylobacterales; family Sulfurimonadaceae. The sequence continues at coordinate 28,486 of JAGXFN010000007.1, read as the reverse complement.
GTAGTTGAAGGCCAAAAGATTGACGGTGTTCAGATTACAGACGATAACGGATATGGTGTCGCCAATACCGGTTTGGGCCGTGTTGCTGAGCAGATAAATATCGTTTCAGATTTAACGGGAGTTAATGCTATTGCTGATGTCAGTGCGACAGGTACGGCACAGGTAAAATCGATAACGCTTTCCAGCGATATGAAAATCAACGGTATAACAGTTCTTCCAGCAGGCGTATCAATTCTCGCGGGCGATTCGGACAATAAAATGATCAGCGCCATCAATGGGTTGAGTACGACAACAGGCGTGAGCGCGAGAATTAAAGATGGCGTACTTAAACTAGAAAGTGACGGGCGTGCCATGGCATTGAGCGGGTTTACAAATGTTGTGAATATTTCAGATGGTGTCGTTGCCGGTAAATTACAGTTTACTAAAGACGGATCAGATCCTCTGCTTATCTCTGCTGTTCATTATACAGATGCCAATCTTGTTACCGCCAATACAAATGCGACAACGACAGTGGATGTAAATGCCAAAGCATTTAACCTCTCCGATCTTGTCAATGGACGTATCGATGATAATGAAGACGGTAAAGTTGATGACAATGATGTGACAGGACTCCTGCGTACGCGCCAAGGTGCTATGCTCGCAATGGATATTGTTGAAAAAGCGACTAATGAACTGGATGCGACGCGTTCAGGACTTGGATCGGCGCAGAATGAATTGATAGTCACAGTAAACAATATTTCAGTAACGCAGGTCAATGTCCAAGCAGCCGAGTCACAGATCCGAGATGTCGACTTCGCGGCTGAGTCTGCTAACTTCTCCAAACACAATATCCTTGCGCAGTCGGGCTCATACGCGATGTCCCAGGCAAATGCCATCCAACAAAATGTTTTAAGTCTGCTTCAGTAGGCTTAAAACAATTTCTTTAAAACTCTCTCTTTCATCACTTCAGTAACGGAAGAGGGCTATATCCTTAGCATTTCATCCGAGATTCGTTCGAGTCATAAATCCAGTATAATACAACTACATATTTAAAGGGTGAACATCTTTTAAATACTTTATGCGTGAGCATTACTATAGGAGTTCCAATGGAATATTTAGTAAAGAACTATGAAAAAAATATGCAAGCGCTGAAAACAATAGCGCATGATTTTTATGAGCGTTTGATTAATATAAAACCGAATGAATCTCTTGAGTTAATTCAAGGACAAACACCATTTGACTTTAATGTCTTTGATAAAAACAACGATAAATATATATATCCAAAAGACAATATCAAGTCTACGATAGAAAAAAATATAAATGACCTGGATGAGTACAGTGAATACTCCTTTTTATATATGTTTGGTATGGGAAATGGTGCAGTCATACGTTCAAGTTTACACAACAACAATCTGATCCAATTAGTTGTGTTTGAACCAAATGTAGAAATGCTTTTTATCGCTTTTCACCTGTGGGACTTCAGTCCGGAACTAACAAATAACCGACTTAAAATTATTGATGCAAATAAATTTGACTTTATCAATGGATTGGAATTGGCTCTGACTTATAAAGCAAAGTTTTTTGCCAAATGTTTTGTATTGCAAACACCAAGTGATTATTACTATGAAGTGTATGGTGATATGATGCAAAATGTCAACAAAATGATGTTAGATGGATTTGAGCATGTTATCATGAATGCCGGTAATAATGTTGAAGATTCATTAATCGGACTGGACCATCATACGTCAAATCTAAAAAAGATGATAGAAGGTCCCATATTTAAAGACAATTTTTCGCAAAAGCATAAGACAGATACCGTAGTTCTAGCCTCATCCGGGCCGAGTCTTGGAAAGCAGCTTCCTTATCTAAAAGAGATTCAGGATTACGTTACGATAATTTGTGGAGAGTCTACTTTAAAAATCCTAGAGTTAAATGGGGTAAAGCCGGATTTTTGTGTCTCTCTTGAGCGTATTGTCGAAGTTGTGAAGTCTTTTGAAAATGTCGAAGATGAGTATAAAAAAGATGTTGTTTTTGTGCGCGCATCATTGCAGCATAAAGATGTTTTTGATGTCTTGAAGGGTGTTCAAGATGTTTTAGTGATGCGACCTTTTAAGTGGATATATCAATTTGGTTTGCATAAATATGGGTATCTTGCAGCAGGCACAAGTGTAGCAAACATGGCGCATGAACTGGCGATTGTAATGGGTTTTAAAACCTGTATTATTATAGGTCAGGATCTTGCCTATGCCGAGGACGGAAGTAGTCACTCCAAGGGGCATAATTTTGGTACAAAGCAAGATAAATTAGGGATAACCGATGAGATCACAGCATATGGGGGAAAAGGCCTTGTTAAGACAAATTACATATGGAAGCTGTTTTTAAGAGGTCTTGCAGAAACAATTTTTAAATCGAAGGACATCCTGCTGACAATCAACTCTACAGAGGGCGGCGCGCGGATTGACGGAACGCTAGAGCTTTCTTTTAAAGAGGCAGTAAAAAAACATGTGGACGTTACAAAGAAAAAAGAAAAATATTTTATGGCCTATCCTGAGGCAAAAGAGGTAGAAGAAAATTTTGAGCTGGCACGCAGCTCAATCGACTTTTTACTAAAGGGAGGCATAGAGATAAGAAGTGTTATTGATGAAACATTTCTAATGCTTCAGCCGATTGTAGAGACGTTCAGAGATAAACCGCTTGAAGAACAACTTGAGGTACTTTCGGATGCTGAAATAAAAAGCTTGTTGGATAAAATAGAGAAGGTTAGACAGTACCTGAATAAGAATGAGTGTTTCACACTATTTTATTATGATATCGCACAACCAAATATTGTGCATACAGAGTTAGAGCTTTCTCGAATAAAAGTCAGAAAAGTACATAATCATAAAGAACAAAAAACAAAAATGCTCGAATGGATCATAGCACACGGGTATTACCTGTTCTCTATCTCCGGATATGTGCAAAATATAATGGAGAGGATGGAAAAGGCAAACCCCTTCAGAGAGGATTAATTATAACGTCTGAAGACAGGCTTTACAGCTTCTCCCACAAGTTGATTGGAGACATTCTTTTTCTCAATAGCTTGAGTTAAAGTTTTAAGTGAATGGTAAATTGCCTCTTCGGTCTGGATAATATCACTTTCAGTGTGTGAAAAAGATGGCACCAATCCCTGAACCAATACACCATATTTGATCATCTCTTGCACGAAAAGTGTCCTTAAAACAGTGTCAGGCTCTCCTTTTTCGTTAAAAAATAGAAAAAATGGCCGACAATCAATGCCTGCCATTGAGGTCTGTTTCTCAATGCCCAATGACTTGGCGCATTGATTGTAGTGATCTTTAACACGTTTGCCAACGCTCCAGATATATTGTGTGACCTCGTAATCATTAAGATTGAGGATCTGCATTGTCTTTTGTGCGGCTCTTAGATGATGGGTCTCCCCTCCGTAAGTGGTAGAAAGCAAAAAGACCCTTTCTTTGTCATGTTTTAAACCACCCAATTCCATGAGTTCTTTTTTTCCAGCTAGAGCAGAGATAGAAAAGCCATTAGCCATTGACTTACCAAAAGTACTGAGATCAGGAATGACATTATAAAGAAACTGTGCGCCTTTGGGATGAAAGCGAAAGCCGCTGACGACCTCATCAAAGATAAGAATGATATTGTGTTTTGTGCATTCGTCCCTGACTGCTTGTAAAAAACCGTCTCTTGGCTCTTCTGTTGCAGCCGGCTCTAAAATAACACAAGCGATGCCATCTTCTTTATAGCGTGCGATTTGTGCCCGCAGAGAAGAGATATCATTGTATCTGAACTGTTTGATATGGCCTGAAGTCGTTTTAGGGATGCCATTGTCGACTTCCGTATCACTGATAAACCAGTCATCAATGCTGAAAAAGGGTTGATCTGCGCAGCGAAGGATAAGGTTTTTACCTGTATAGGCTCTTGCAAGTTTGATGGCTGATGTGGTGGCGTTAGAGCCATTTTTAGCAAACTTGACCATCTCTGCCGAGTCGATTTGTTCGACAAATTGCTCAGCGACTTCAGCTTCGATGAATGAGGGTCGTATGAAGTTTACGCCATTGCAAAGTTCTTTTGTTATGACTTCAATGATGGGTTCATAGGCATGTCCAAGCAAAACAGATGTCAGTCCCATTCCCCAATCAACAAACTCATTGCCATCAACATCCCAAATACGAGCACCTTTGCCTTTTACAATAGAGTGCGGAGAGAGCAGTGGAAACTGGTCGTCTCCTTTTGAATAGGTGTGTGCTCCGCCAGGAATAAGATCAGAAGCTTTTTTACGTAATATATTAGAGTTGGTAAAGTTAGTGATCATAAGTTTTCTTTTTTTCTAAATAGTGCGCAAAATGCCCAGTTGTTTTCATCCATAGAACATTTCGTATCAATGTGTGCCGGAGTGTCATTAAGTACATAAGACTTGAAATGCTCATTGTCCAGCAACCGAAAGTCCATAAGTACATAATCATCAAAATGATTTATCCAGAACTCCAGGCTGCGCTTATGGACCTTTAAAGCCGAATTGTGAGTATCTGTCTTAACGTGATTTTCTTTGGAAAGAAAGTCATAGATAAATACATAGCCATTGTCATTTAACATCTTGTTTGTATTTTTCTTGGTTTGCAGAAGTTCATTATCGGCAGCCATGTAAGCAAAAAAACCGTAGATAATGATGTCAAGCTTGAGATCTGTAACAATAGGGGCACACAGATTGGTTTCCTGCGCCGAAAATGTATCGGGAGGAAGAATTTCTTCACACGTCTTTAAAAAGTGCTCAACGGCCAAACTTGAGCCGTCAAAACCATGCACAGAATTTGCAAAATGACTTAGGTAGAAAAGATTGGCTCCTCTGCCTATACCAAACTCTGCAATATTAAATTTGGCAAACTGTCTTTTGTTAAAAAGAGAAAGAAGATAGTCAGTCGCATGGTTGCGTTTGCTTACATGGTTGCGAAGAAACCAGCTGTTCGCATCGTCTTTAATATAAATCTCACTTTGCATATTCATATCTCTTTTGTATCCTCTAGTAAAGATTTTTGATAGCCTTCATTGCGTTTGATATGCGCATTCAGCTGTATGAGTTCTTGATGTTCTGACAAGTATCGGATAATTTCTTTATATGTAAAGCGGTTGTGAGAAAAATGGTTGTAGATGGCACTGATAAGAGTGAAATCATCTTCTTCATCAACCGTTAAGCGCAAATGGTCCATCTTGACATTTTTTTGAATATTTTTTGTCTTAGAAAAGCCGGAGTTGTAGATAAAGGGTGTGACATGTTCTCGATCTGAAGGCTTGACAGCTTTATTAAAGGCCTGTTCTAATGCTTCAAAGGTAAATATCTCGGCATCAAAGCCGTCAGGATAGACGGGATCAATGCAGTTTGCGGCATAATCAAGATCCTGTACCGTAAAAAAATCTATAAGCTCGTCTATGATAGAAGGATCATGAAGAGGACAGTCCCCGGTTAGGCGAACAATGAGATCGCCTTTGTGTAAATCCAAACTCTTACAAAGCTCATAAAATCGGGCCAGAACATCATCTTTGTTTCCTCTGAAACACTCAAATCCATACGCTTCTACCGTTTTTGCAAGGGTATTGTCACTTTTTTGATCGCTTGTTGCCAGAATGAGTTTGTCCAGTTTTTTTGAGCGTGAAATCCTTTGGAGCTGATGAATGATCATCGGTGTGTTCAATATAGGAAGTAGAACTTTATTGGGAAGACGTGTCGAGTCTGTTCTTGCTTGTAAGATGCCAATGACTTTGCGCATCATTTATTCCAAAGTGCTGGATTATATAGTGTGTTTGGAACCTGAGTTATTTCATCACATATCATATTCAAGGTGTCTTGATTTAGAGTTTTACATCTGTTAAAGAGAGGGATGTTTTCAAGTAACTGCGCTTCTGTCTCACACCCTAAGATGATGATGGCATCAGGAGCCGCCGACCGGACAAAGGACAGGGCAAGCTCAAGGATGTCCATGTTCAACTCTTTTGCCAAATGTTTTAACCGCCTTAAAAAAGGCGCAGCACTTTCCAGTTTTTTTGGCAAATGATCAGCAGACATGAAAAAAAGCCCCTGCAAATAGACACTTCGTATAAAAATCAGCTTATTCGCTTCTTGGGCTTTTTTAAACCATCTGCCCTCCAGTGCCCTACGATCAAAAAGATTGAACGGTATTTGGATGATATCTATACTTGGGTTATTGACGGCGACAAGAAACTCTTCTTCATTATAAATAGAAACGCCAAAGTGTTTGATCATGTCTTTATCTTTTAACTGTGCAAGAACTTTTTCTTCTTTTTTAGACCAATACTTTAGTGCTTGCGAGTCATGCAGAAGTAGAGCGAAAAGAGTATCTGACTGGAGCAGTCCCAGGGTAATTTTAACACTTTTTTCAGCTTCGGTAGAAAATTGAACGGAGCTTATTTTGCTGATGATATGCATGGTATGTTTGGGGTGTGCTGATTGGTAGTCTCCAAGAACACTTTCGCTATTTTGATAAGCCTGAGCCGTGTCAAAAGCGTTGATATTATGCGTTAAAGCAGTGTCTAGAATAGCGTATGCCTCAGTTTTTGAAGGCTGTCCATGACTGTTGGCAATGCCGTAGGGCATGCCAAGCTGCACCGTTCCAAGGCATAATGATGAAAGCTCACTATTTTTATATCTTGTCATTTTCATAGGTGTTATGTGATGCTCTCCCAGCTTAGAGGTGTTCCTTTTTTGGCATTTTGCTTAAATGTTTTGCCAAGGACCTCATTTAAATATTTTGGATGCAGGCCGTAACCGGGGCGCACGGAACGAATATTAGTTTCGTTAAGCAGATCGCCAGCTTTTACATCTTCGGCAATAAAGAGGCTCCGAGAAAACTCTCGCGATTTTTTTGAATTCTCGGTTAACTCATAATTGACTGCACCAAGCATCTTCTCTGTATCTCGAATGGCATTAACCATTTGTGTAAATTCTACTTTGTCTAAGGAAAAAGATGCATCAGGTCCGCCAATAGAACGGTCGAGGATAAAATGTTTTTCTACTACTTTCGCCCCTAGACTAACCGCCACAATTGCAGCATTGACTCCTAGCGTGTGATCTGAGAAACCTGATATAACATTAAAACGTGATGCAAGATCAGGAATCGTATTTAAGTTTGCTTCGTCAAGCGGAGCAGGATAGGCGGAGGTGCATTTAAGTAGCACAATTTTACAGTTTCCCATACGATGACAGGCAGCAACGGCTTCTTCGATGTCTTCCATTCTTGCGATACCCGTAGAGATAATGACAGGCTTCATCTTACTTGCGATATATTCAATCAGAGGAATATCGGTGATCTCGAATGAGGCTACCTTGTAAAGAGGAACATCAAGCTCTTCTAAAAAATCAACAGCACTATAATCAAAAGGAGAAGAGAAGCAAACTAGCCCTAGGGCCTCGGCATATGATTTGAGCTCTCCTTGCCATTCCCAGGGCATATAAGCATCTTTATACAGAGTATATAAAGTCTGTCCATCCCAGAGCGTACCTTGTTTGATCTGAAAATAGTCACTATTGCAATTCAAAGTAATTGTATCGGCCGTATACGTCTGTAACTTGATAGCATCCGCACCTGCTTCATGGGCTGCTTTGATTGTTTCTTTGGCAATTTCAATCTTACCGCCATGATTAGCTGAAAGTTCGGCAATGATAAAAACAGGTGAATCGCTTCCAATAACACCATTTTTAAAGTTATATCTTGGCATTATAGGCCCTTTTTACGTAAAAGGATAAAACGTTCAGGGGCATAGCCTGAAATTGGGTTGATGTGATTTGAAAAAAGTGAAAGAGATGCAAGATTAATTGCGGCATCATATTGAGGGCTTTCATTTTTAATTTGTGATTCATAGGCATTTAGAACTCTTGAAATAAAGTAATAACTGCTTAACGGGTCAATTTGGCGTTCAACCTCAAAAAGATCAGAGATTTTATTGAAGAAATCATCTCTGAGATATTCATTGAAATGGTGAACTTGTATTGGGTCAAGACCGAGGACTTCACGTGCCTGATTTGTTTTATCAAGCGGTTCCATGAAATTTTCGACCATGATATATAGCCCATTTGGTACTAAAAGGTTATGAATATTTTTAATTGCTTGAAGTTTCAAGTCGCCTTTGAGATTGATGAGAAGGCGCTTGCTAATTAGTGTGTCAAATTTAAAATCAAATAAATCGGCAATATCTGTATCAGTCGCACTTTTATGATAAAAAGCAACATTGTTCAGTTGCAGCTGCGCTTCCTTTTCTTTTGCAACATTGATCATTTCTTTTGTAAAATCAAGGCCACAAAATTGAGCATCAACTCCTTTTTTTATGAGGGAAAAGATAGTCTGTCCTATGCCGCATCCAAGGTCACATATCACTTTGCTTTGTGATAGAAGTGGTGCGATTGTCTCTATCTCCATCTGTTCTTGAATATGATCAAAATTAACACTTTTAACATCATCTTTAAATTTTTTTGCTTGTTCTTGCCAAAATGTGCTGTTATCTTGCATTCGATTCCTTGTAATTGATAATTTCATTTGCCACTATATCGGCACCTGTGGGTGTAATATTTAGGTCTTTTAGGGAGTTTTGAAGCTCTTTGTAGTCTTGCTTCAAGAAGCTTTCTATAGTTTGACGCATTGTCTGAAGTTGACTTTTTTGGGACCAGTCTGCTTTGATAGCTAAATTTCGCTCATCAAGTGTGTTAGCAACTTCTATCTGGTTGTCTACAATAGGAATCACAATAGAAGGAAGCTGCATGATTAGCGCTTCTATTGTACTTGCTCCGGCTGCGGTGATAGCACAGTCATGTTCATACATAAGTTTAGCCATCTTAGAGGTCTTTTTAATAAGATTAATATTGTTTATGGTGCTTGCCAATGCTCTTAGAGCATTGAAATGCTGATTTGATTGGCCACAAATGACCGTAGCGATAAATGGAGTATCAAGATCTTTAAGCGCATGTAAAATATGCGATAGTAGATTGTCGGGATCACTCCCCCCTAGTGTGACAAGCAGTCTTGGCGGAGCGTGTTGAGGCCTTGTCTGCTTCTGTAGCATGGCGAACTCATCACGTACTAAAGCATAAGGGAGACCAGTTAGAAGTTTTGTTGACGATGTGATGAGCCCCTCATATCGGGATGGGGTAGCGTAGATATTCTGATTAAGTAAGATATCACAGGTATGTGGTATAAAATTGTCATCTACACATAGTGTATACAGGTCAAGGTGCTTTTTGAGTGATATCTCATCTGAGTTTGAAATTTGATAATGGTCAATAATGAGCCAGTCAAACGTCTCTTTAGACAGATTCGAAATTAATATATTTAAGGAAGAATCTGAAAGATTGATAAGATGAAACTCTTGCTCGATGATGTAATTTAGATTCCCAAGTAGATTGCAGGTTAAAAAGAAGACAGTAACTCCCCTTTTTTTAAGTGCCGTTGCAAGGGTAAGCATTCGCATAATATGACCACTTCCGATTTGTGCGGAGGCATCTGCTCGTATAGCAATTTTCATGGAATGCTTATATTTTTATATATACACATGACACTTGTCAAAAAGTACATCCTCGGAGGTTGTACTCTTCTAAAATTTCCAAAAAAGTATCTGCTACATATTTAGCATCATCTAAAGTCATCTTTTGATTACAAGGCAGGGAAAGTTCTGAACGGTAAAAGTCTTCAGCCACAGTCAATCTCTGTTCACCATATTTTTCTATATAGAAGCTATTTTGGTGAATCGGTTTGTAGTGTACCTGAACACCAACACCTTTTTCGTGTAACCTAGAGAAAATATCTTCTTTAGGGCATTGCAAAGAAGGGATGAGAGTGATGGGGTATAAATGTCTCGCGGAACCCTCATTCTCTGGTATTTTTATTATTTGAAAAAGTTTGTGTCCTTGGAAGCGTTTATCGTAGTACTCAGCTATTGTGTTACGTTGGTCAATGAATTTATCAAGTTTTGTCATTTGTGAAAGACCTAAGGCAGCAGCAAAATCTGTGAGACGGAAATTGTAGCCCATAGATACCATGTCCATATTCCAAAAATTCTTTTTAACTATACCATGAGAGCGATAGAGGCGAAGTTTATTTGCATACTCTTCATTGTTAGTCAAAACAGCTCCGCCTTCTCCTGTAGTAATAGGTTTGATCGCATGAAAACTAAAGATAGTCATGTCTGAGATCGAGCCTATCTTCTTTCCGTCAAGTTCAGAACCCAAGGCATGACTGGCATCTTCAATGATTAAAAGTCTATGTTTAGCTGCAATCTCTTGAATTTTATTCAAAGAAACGGGTTTTCCCCCAAAGTGAACAGGAACAATAGCCTTTGTTTGCTTAGTAATGAGTTTTTCAATCATTCTCTCATCAATATTACCATCAAGTTTTATATCACAAAATATAGGCGTAGCACCTAAGACAACAGCCATATTAGAGGTAGCAACGAAGGATATTGGGGTGGTGATAATCTCATCACCTTTGCCAATACCTGCTATATCATAAGCAGCCATAAGAGCGGAGGTAGCAGAGTTAAAAGTAACGGCATATCTTGCACCTGTATACACACATAATGCCTTCTCAAACTCATCTACCTTACTGCCTTGAGTAAGGTAAGAACCTTTGAGAACTTTTACAACAGCATTGATGTCATCATCGTCTATAAGTTGGGTGCTGTATGGAATCATTTTTCTTCTAATTCCGTTAATTTTATCTTTTCTAGTAGCTGCTTTGCGTTTAGCCAGATAGTATTATCTCTTGAATTATAGTCAAAACCGAGAGCAACGGGTCTTCCGATTTCTCCTAGACCATTTTTGGTAAAGTCAACTTTGTGTGTAAATTGAATACTAGGCTGTATAACTAAATGATCATCAAATTCCAGGGTAAGATGGGAATCCCCTTCAGCACACATTGCTTCATGCATCTTTTCTCCAGGACGAAGACCGACAATAGTTTGCTTGATATCTGGAAAGACAGCAGATGCCATGTCCATCATACTCATCGAAGGAATTTTTGGGATGAAGATCTCCCCGCCTTGCATTCGTTCAAAGTTTTTAAGTACAAAGTTTACACCTTCTTGAAGCGTGATCCAAAAGCGGGTCATATCAGGAGCGGTTATAGGGAGTTCGGTAGCGCCTTCTGCTATAAGTCGTTTAAAATAAGGAATAACTGAACCTCTCGAACATAATACATTTCCATAACGTACAACGGCAAACTGGATATCGCTTTCGCCGCGAATATTGTTAGCGGCGACAAAAAGTTTGTCTGAGGCAAGTTTTGTAGCACCGTAAAGATTAATAGGACTTGAGGCTTTGTCGGTAGAGAGGGCGATAACTTTTTTAACACCGCATGTTAGCGCGGCATCGATAACATTTTGCGCTCCGTTGATGTTTGTCTTGATGCATTCCATCGGGTTGTACTCTGCGATAGGGACGTGTTTTAAAGCGGCGGCATGAACGACGTGAGTCACTCCGTTCATCGCCTTTAGCAAACGTGGAAGGTCGCGGACATCGCCTATGAAGTAGCGCATGCAGGGATCGTTGTACTTTTGCGCCATCTCATACTGTTTAAGCTCGTCGCGGGAGTAGATGATGATCTTGTTAGGCTTGTAGCGCTCCAAGATCGTACGGACGTACTGTTTCCCGAAGCTTCCAGTACCGCCTGTGATGAGGATGTTTGCGCCATTTAGCATCTGTATTCCTTAAGATATGTCTTGAGCCTGTGTTTGGATTATTGATGATATTTTAACATATTAGTGCTCTAAACAAGCAAAAAACATACCATTTATCTAACACAGGCACTCTTTTTAATGCCGTAGCGCGCAAGCAGGCGCTCATTGGCTTGGCCTGCCTTCTCTTTGTCGAGGACGATGATGCTTCCACCCTGGAGGCTTATCTTGACCTCCTCTTCTTTTGCCTTCTCAATCGTGTTGACTAGGGTGGAAAAAGAGTCTATCTTGACGCCGTTGACTTCAAGGACGATGGCATGGGAGAGCTCGTAACCCGCGTTTTCTCTGTCGGCCAAAACACTTTGCAAGAAAACGATCTCTTGCTGCTTCGTTTCGGGAGAGTTTGCATTTTTCATCATGTCGACAAAACGGATCGGTGCTTTTTGAAGCCAGTTCTTGCCCCATTCGTAGACATAGTTTTTGGTCAAGGGCATAAATACAGCCCCGCCGAAGATATAGTACTGCGGCTGTTTCTCATGCTCGAAGCAGATCAGAGAGACAAGGTTTTTAAGCGGAACGTTGAGTCGTAGCTCTCTGCCCTCTCGCAGTATCTTTACTTCAAAACTCTCGCCGATTTGGTGGGAGCGGATGAGGTAACTTGCGGCCACTCTGCCGTTTTCATTCATCAAAACAGTCGCATCGTCGGCGACTTCAAAATCATCAATCCCAAGCAGCACATCATCCTTGCGCAAGAAGCCGTCGCAGGAGCTTCCCGGAACAATCTTGGTGATAAGAACTCCGCTGCGCCCTTTCATGCCATAGTGTGTTTTAAGATTTAGGTTTTCCATTGTCTGTATGTAGAGCCCGTCATCGGGAAAACCGTCGTAACGGCCGTCTTTGATGTCGTCAAGGAAGTGTCTGATGATCGGCACAGGGACCAGATAGCCGATATTGTCTGCTGAGGAGAGCGACTGCATCGCGATGCCGACGATCTGGCCTTCCTGGTCAAGAACGGGGCCTCCGCTGTTTCCGGGGTTGATCGCGGCATCGATCTGGAGGGTCAAAAGATCAAAATCACTGTGGACATAGACAGTCTGCTCGATGCGGGAGATGATCCCCTGGGTGATGGAAATCTCATTGCCGCCCTGGGGATAGCCATAAACGGCAACACCCTCCTGGCGGTGAGGCATCTTTCCCAGCGTCAAAGCCTTGGTGTCATCAAAAAAATGCTTCTCCTCTACTTCGAGCAGGGCGAGGTCGGCATCATGCGAGATCCATTTTACATGGGCAATGAACTTTTTCGGATGGGTAGTTTTTTTAACCTCGAGATAGACCCCGTTAGAGACAACATGTGCGGCGGTCAAGATATAGTGGCCCCCGATCACAACACCCGAACCGGTCGAAAACTGCTGGGTGCGCATCTGCCAGGGCTGATAATAGTTTGGCTTGACGGCAACGGTAAAGATCTTGACGACAGAGGCACTGATCGTTTCGGCTTTTTCTTCGGAGTGGAAGGGGGCCGCAAGCAGTAAAAAAGGGATCACTAGGAGTAAAAAGTGCATGAGTTTCCTTACCTATAGAGTAGGACTATTGTAGCTTAGACTCCCTAAATCTTTTTTTGAAGCCTTTTTGTAGGGCTATAAAAGATAAAAATCTTTGTTTGAGGGGCCTCTTGAATGAATTGGCACTATTTTTTAAGCTTCAATTATTTTGCTTTGGAGTATACTTTCGGTCTCTTTAAATTATATGGACATCGAAGCACTGAGGGTATAGCGTATACCTTGAGTGCTTCCCTTTAGACCTGTGCAATAGTTTTATCAGGAATCGTGTCAGGACGGGAACGTAGCAGCACACCGGATTTGATTATGTGCCGCAGGTATCTGGAGGGGAGTCTTATTCCCCAATCACAACAAGCAATTCAAAAAATACTTTTATAGCATCAACAACTTACCTGCGGGCCGGCCTTTGCGGTGCCATGCACAACGCAAAGTCGTGTCGGATTAAAGATCCATTAGATGTTAAAACTAAACTTATTTATTGTGAGTATCAGTATAAATCAAGTAAAAATTATTTTATTTTGTTATAGTACTTCCAAGCTCTGTGCGCAAAACAAATATATCAGATTTTTTTTGCCCTGAGAAAAACAACAAAAAGGATAAACAATGATTAGTAAAGCTAATGTAGCAGCATTGATTTTCGGCGCGGTTTTAATGGCAGGGATAGGATCATCAACTGTATTCGCAAATGAAGGCAAGTGCGGGGGCGAGAAAAAAGAAAAAGCCGGTAAATGCGGCGATGATAAAAGAGAAAAATCTGGCGATGACAAAAGAGAAAAATCCGGCAAACACGGCAATGAGAAAAAAGAGAAGGCTGGCAAATGTGGCACGGGCAAATGTGGCAACGGAAAATAGAAGAGCAATAGCCTAAACAAGGAGATATCGATGCAAGTAAAAGAGCTCTACGAAAATGTGATTGCGATTTTTGAAAAGGGGCGTGACCTTCCCCTGCTGCTCCTTCGCGGTATCTTGGCCTATACCTTTTTCGGACCGGCTCTCTCAAAGCTGTCCGATATTGATGCCACAGCCAATTTTTTCAGCCATCTAGGGATCCCTTTTCCTGTGCTGAACGCTTATCTGGCAGCAGGAACGGAATCGCTTGGCGTGGTGTTGCTGACACTGGGTTTGATGACGCGGTTTATCTCTATTGGACTGCTTATGGTGATGATTGTCGCGATTGCAACGGTGCATGGGGCGAATGGGTTCCATTTTATTGTGCCGGGCAGCGGATGGGAAGACCCTTTTGTTAACGGTGAGCCAGTCAAAGGAACGGTCGTACTCTTGCAAAATGGGTATGAGCTGGTGATGTATTACAGCGCGATGCTGCTGGTTTTGATAAGTCAGGGCGCAGGAAGGGTGAGTTTGGATCAGCTCTTGTTTAAAAGAGCCTAAGAAAAAGTGTCAGCGCTGCTTATACATGGTGCATTCACCTGCGTTTGAGGGCGGGTTCTCTTTGAGGTAGGTGAGATCCTCCTTGGTCTGCTCCAAGACACGCTTTTGCTGAAGAAGCGGTAACATTATTTCATTTTTTGCCGTCATATCCATCTCGAGATTCATAAGACACTCCTGCACCTCTTTGTCGAGCTCGTCTAGCGCCATCTGAATATATTCCAGTGATTTCATACAAAATTCCTTTAAAATAGTGTCGGTTGCAGGGCTTTTAGCTTAAAACTTCTGCGGTGGATATCGCAGTAGCCGTGTCTCTTGATCGCTTCGATATGTGTGTGTGTACCGTAGCCTTTATGTGTCTCAAATCCGTAGTGGGGAAATTTTTTGGAAAATTCTACCATCTCTGTGTCCCGGGTTACTTTAGCCAAAATAGATGCCGCAGAAACTTCAGGAATCTTTTCATCCGCCTTGACCATTGTGCGCAGGCCGCAGACACCGAAGGTCGAGTTTCCGTCAAAAAGAAAGTCGTCGCTGTGAAGATTCTGCATAATGCTCTGCAGACCTTGGCTTAAGCATTTTGAGATGCCAAGCGTATCGACCTCCAGCGCAGAAAAGCTGATGATATGGTAGTGTGAGTGCTCTATGATAAGCGGGAAAAGAGCTTCGCGCCTCTTTTCGCTGAGCTGTTTAGAGTCGTTGAGCCCTGCGATCTCTTTTGTCAAAATTACACCGGCCATAACAAGAGAGCCTGCTATAGGACCGCGTCCTGCCTCGTCAATTCCGCACAGTGCCATCAGAACCCTTTTTGGTGTTTGAGATTGTAGATCTGCTGATGTCCAATGAAAAACCCGATACTTTTTTTAATATGCTGTTTGGCATCATCGCTTATTGAAGCGCTGTCGAGCCATTCAAAGAGCTGCGAAAAGGACCAGTCGAGTTTTTTTTCAGCATAATTTCTCTCCCACTTGTCCAAAGAGGTGCGCACCTCTTTTTGAGCGATGGAGAGCTCAAGTATCTCCAGCATCTCGTAAAGCATCATCACTTTTTTGTCCGTTTTGAATGCCTCGACAAAAGCTTTTTTCTCCTCCAGGCTCGGGAGTGTCGGGCTCAAAAGAGAGACTTCATAGTAGTTTAAAAAAAGACTTGAGTTCTCCGGGGCTATAGCGTAGGCCTCACGAAGGAGTGCCGCGGCGTTTGCGTAACTCTTTTTCTCCCAGTAAATGGCGCCCAGCTGTGCAAATACGAAGAGTTCCCGGCTCCCCGCATCTATGGAGCGCTGTAGATGATCGATCGCTTCTTCTCTTTTTCCAAGTCTCAGTTCGGTCTGTGCAAGCGCTCCAAGAGAGGCCGCACTGGGCTGAAGCCGGACATTTTTCGTCAAATGTGCCCAGGCCTCTTCATAATTCTTTTCTTCGGCATAGATCAGACCCAGCGTCATGTGTGCTTGGGCTGAGTCGGGGTTTAGCTGCAGGGCGTTGAGGCTACTGCGACGGGCCTGATCTTTGTCTTTTTGCGCGTAGAGACTCGAGCCTAAGCGGGCATGGAGCTCGTCATTTTTAGGATCAAGATAGAGAGCTTTTTCAAGCGCTGTGGCGGCGGCACTGTTGTTTTTGTCCGCCATAGCAGTATCGGCCTGTGCTAGGTAATCACAGAGCTGCAGGGACGAAAATTCTGTTTCGAGATGTTTTAGAGGGATCTCTTTTGTCGAGCATTCTTGCCATCTGCCAAGAATACCGCAATAGGTTTTTATGCGCAGCATGTCTTTTTCGGATGACGGATAAGCGGCTTTTGCCTTGGAAGAACACAGGGTCTCTTCCTCCAGATAGGCGGCTTTGATAGCATCTGCTTCAAGTGTGCCCAGCTCAGGGGGAAACGTGTTGTGCAGGGCAAAGAGAGAGACAAGGAAGAGCAGTATTAATATAGCTGCTATTTTCTTTTTATTTAAAGTGAATCGCTGCAAAATAGTTCCTAAATGTAAATTTTCACCTTTTTTTGAACCGGATCTCGGATCATCATTAGGGTATATTTCAATTGTGCCATCTTAGTACGATTACAATTATAAAAGGCTTGCAAAAAAAACATCCTGCCCATTCTTATGTGATAATATTTTTTATTATTATAATTTATTCGTAAAAATAATTTTAGGAGGATACTGGTAGAATACTCCGTTAAACTCCATTATTGAGGCAATTTCTAATGAAAGAAAAAAATATTATGCTGCAAGCGTGTAAACAATCTCTATTGAACAAAAATATCAACCCCGCATCAAGTATCGATTATGCTATTAATGAAAAGGTGCATACCATGAGTCTGGAAGCGATCATCTCTGCATATCTCCAGGCAGAAAAACATGAGTTCTTTGTGGAGCTGTTTGAGAAAGTGCTCAAAAAAAGCGACAGGGATATCGAGAAGTTTTTTCAGCAGATGGGACAATTGCTGTTAATGAGTTCACTTTCAACAAAGGATATCTCTTAGAGATGAGAAAAACACATAGCGCTGATCTTTTGAAGAGCCTCTTTGAAAACTTTAGTCATCTTTTACGTTCGACGGTGTTGATCGTAAAAACAGGCATGCTCGGGTATTGCGTAAAGGTCAGTGCCAAGGAACTGAAAAATGCACACCATGCCATTCAAAACGGCGCGATAATAATCGATCTTCGTAAACCGGAAAAGTACATTGCGGGGCACCTTGCGAATGCGATCAGTATTCCTGCGGAGATGATTGAAGAAGCTTGTATAGACTTGTCTAAAGATGCAGTACTGGTACTATATTGTGGAACAGGAGCAAAAAGTGCCAAAGCGGCAAAATCCTTGCGCAAAAAAGGATGGAGAGTCTACAATTTAGGCGCCCAATAAGCATTTCAAGGAAGAAGAACATTTTTAGAAGCGAAGAGTGTAGCGCTATAGCTGGACGTAGGAATAAGGATGAGTTTTTCACAAGCATGCTATGCGCTTTTAGAGAAGATACCCAAAGGAAGGGTCACGACCTATAAAGAAATCGCGAAAGCTTTAAATACAAAAGCATACAGGGCTGTCGGGACTGCGATGAAGAAAAACAGAACCCCCGTTAAGATCCCTTGCCACAGGGTGGTAAAAGCAAATGGATGTCTTGGGGATTATCTCTATGGAGCTGATAAAAAGGCAGCCCTGCTAGAAGCAGAAGGCGTTGAAGTTAAGGAAGGAAAAATTGTTGATTTTGAAAAGGTCTTATACCGTTTTTAGATGAAGCGTCATTTCATATAGCCATTGATGTAGCTCTAAAAGCTCTTCATAGATATCAAAACAGCGTCCGACGACCGCCTCTGAAAAAAAGATCCGATCAGGCGTAAACTTTTTATTGGCAAAGATCCCGCGCATAAGAGCCAGCTGTGGATAGGGGTAGTTCTTCTCAAAGCCTTTAGGCAGACGTTTGTAAGAAGGCTCAGCAATCCTGTACCCCTTTTGTCTGCACTCATCTAAGATCTTTTGCAGCGATTTGGCCTTCTCCTCATCCAAAATATACTCCCGGTAAGTGCCAAGCAGCTCCTTATCAAATTCGCGTATGCCCGCACCGATCACATACTCCTGCGGTGCAGCGCGGAGGTAAAAGCTTGCCGAGCGTGTCCGTTTGAGGCTGCCTTGCCAAAAAATAACCCCGGTATGTGTTTTAAGCGGTGCTTTGTCGCGCGCAAAACGGGTGTCGCGGTAGATCCGGTAGAGCGAGCCATTGACCTTGGGCAGGGCGTTGATCGTCGGAACAAGGGCCTGAAGATGCTCGCCCATCTCGACGACAAAGGCGCGGTTTGGTTCGAGGATATACGCCGTGTAGAGATGCTTATTCGCTTCAAACCACTCTTTGGTATTGTTCTCTTGCAGCTTAAGCAAAAAGGCCAGTCCTTTTTCGCAAAAGCCTTTAAAGTGCATGGTGTTTTTTTAATAAAGAGAGATGAGTTTTCATATTAAAATTATACATTAGCAGGGTATAATCTGGAATTAATTTACAATAATGGTATAAAGGTGGATAGATTATGCGATCATTTACAGTTTTAGTATGGGCAGGTATTTTATGCTCTTGCGCACTTTTAGGCGCGGAGTCTGCTTTGATTTCGGGTTCTAAAAAGGGTGATATTTCCAAGGTGAGCGCGGCTTTGGACGCGGGCGAAGATGTTAACACGGCTTCAAAGGGCGGAGCCTGCGCCTTGATGTGGGCAGCGAAAAACAACCATATAGAGATCGTTGAGCTCCTGCTCGATAAGGGTGCGGATGTCAACGCAAAAGACAGCGCGGGATATAATGCTCTGATCTATGCGATCAATGAGCAGAATGCAAAGGTCACGGAACTGCTGCTTGCGCACAAGGCCGATGTCAATGCACAGACTAACAACGGAAGTACGGCCTTGATCTCGGCAGCGCACCGCGAAGACCTTGCTGCGGTTAAATTGTTACTTGAAAAAGGAGCACTCGTCAATCTTCACGATGCCAAAGGGTATACGGCCTTGATGTATGCGGCGCAGAGCGAGCAGAAGGATACGCAGCCTGCAAAGTATCTGATCGAACATGGCGCCGATGTGAACGCAAAAGACAAGGAAGGGCATACTGCATTGATGGCTGCTGCAGAGACCGGTAACGTCGCGATGGTGAAACTTCTTCTGGCAAAGGGCGCTGTGAAAAATGTAAAAGACAGCGATGGGATGAGCGCTTTAGACCTGGCAGAGGAAGAGGAATACACGAAGGTGATAAAACTTTTGCAGTAGCTACTTGTCCATCCCTCGACTCATGTAGGCCAGTGCAAGCGCAACAAGAATAAGTACGCCGAACATGACGAGCCAGATCGTAAGATCTGCCCCGCCTGTCATAGAAGCATTGTTGACGGGATTCATGCTTAGTCTTTGAAGTATGAACAGCAGTAGTCGCTCACTGCTTTTACCTTGACTTGGAATTTAGAATTGGCTGGAACGGGAAACTCTTCTCCACCCTTGATCGTCACGAAATTTTCTGCGCCTGGAAGCTTGACATCCATTTCTCCCGCAGTAATCTCCATCAGTTCTCTGTCTCCCGTACCAAACTCATACTCGCCCGGCATCATAACGCCCAGCGTCTTTGTGGATCCGTCGGCAAACGTAAGCGTACGGCTGGTCACTTTCCCGTCAAAATAGAAATTTGCCGCTTTTGCAACGGTAACATTTTTGAATTCTGTCATATTTAATCCTTAAAATTTTATGAGAGTGTAGCATAGAGAGAGTCTAAAGTAAATGATAATCTCCGGTTAGATCGGCCGGACAGTCTTTTTGATTTCTTTGGGAAGATGGGCAAAGGGAAGCTTCGTCACCTTCTTTTTCTCTCCCTCTTGGGAGATCGAAACATCAACCTCCATAGTGTTAGGATTAAAACTAATAATCCTGATGTGCCGCTCATCTTCTGTGTAGGAGATGTTCTGTTCTGATAAGTTGATCACTTTTTTCTTTCCCATCCCAAATTCTAGCATATGAGAAGCGTAAAGTAAACGATAACTGCTTATCGTTTATAGCTTCGGAACCAAAGGTGTTGTCGCTTACGACCACCGGCGGCGTAAAGTAAACGATAACTGCTTATCGTTTATAGCTTCGGAACCAAAGGTGTTGTCGCTTGTGACCACCGGCGGCTAAACTTTTTCTATATCTCACTTCCCCAGCGCAGAGCATCAAGCCCGTATTTTTCTCTTAATTTTTTACTCTGCTGGGTCAGCGTATGCTGTTCCTGGTCGGCTTCAAACTCGACTAGAGAGAGCGCCCGGTGGGAGTGTGCGGTAAATTGTGAGGTGGAGATGCCAATGCGGATGATGTGCAGAGAAGGAAAATTGTCCGCTTCTTCAAAAAGTCTCTGGCAGGTATCTTTGAAAAATTTGTCACTGAAGAGGCGGTTTTCACAGATCGCTGCCTTGCCCTTGTATCGAAGTTCGTAGGCGATCTCCAGAGTAAAGTTCGTGGGGATTACCCCCATACGAATAATCGCAAAACCGAGGTGGCGGCTGAGAATGGTAAGCCGGCGTTTTGCCTCCTCCCGGCTGCGTATGGGATCAAAGGTACGAGAAATACCGATGGATTTTCGGATATGCTCTTTTTCTATGGGGGTGGTGTCGATGCCGCAGACACGAAGATAGAGTTCCCAGGTCGACTTTGTTCTGTTGAGAAAAAGCGATTTTGCATTTTGTATGTCGCCCAGCGTCTGCAGGCCGTAGCCTTGAAGATTGGCCTTGGTCTTTCCGCCGATCCCTGGGAACTTTCCGATGGGGATATCTTTGATAAAGGCATCCACTTCGGCGGGATAAATGGTTTGAGTACCATAGGGCTTTGCCATGCCGGTCGCAAGTTTGGCCGTGTATTTGCTTTTTGCCGCGCCTATAGAGACGGGCAGTTTTAATTTTTCATGCACTTCATCTTGCAGTGCTTTGATAAAGGAGGGAACATCTTCATCCTCTACCCAGCCGTCAAGGTCGCCATAGAACTCATCAATGCTTCCTTGCTCTAGCAGGGGAATACGTAAGCAAAGGAAGTTGTGCAGTTCATGTGAAAGTCTTTGGTAGAGCCTCATGTTTGGTTTTTTGATGATGATGTGCGGGCATTTTTGCAAGGCCTCATTGATCGTACAGCCGGTGTAAATACCAAATGCGCGGGCTTCGTAAGAGGAGGTGGTCAAGATACCGCGGATCCTTCCGTCAGGGTCGATAAAGGCATTGAGATCGTTGGTACTGCTTGAGCTGTTCTCTTGAAAAAAACTCATTACAAAGGCGCCTCTGTTGTCAAGACTCATGGTCTGACGGGTGTCCTGTTTTGAGAAGATATGCTGATCCGAGCGCCCGCCTATTCCGATAGCCTTTCCCTCCAAGGAGGGATCAAGTATGCGCTCAGCAGAGACAAAAAAACAGTCAAGATCGATATGGATTTTCATAAGTGTAAAATACTCTCTTTTGCAGTACAGGTACGAAAGTATGACACTATGCTATGAAAATCTAAAAAAAGTATCTTAGAGTAAGATATCCCGTCGCACCTGCTCCTCCAGGAAGTTCTGTAAGGTTTCGTCTGACGGGCTCGGGATAGGTGTAGGTCTCATCAAAGATGTTTTTTAAACTCAGACTCCCTTCAAATGGAGGGTTTTTGTAGGTCACAACGAGGTTGGTCAGGTTGTAATTACTGATGCTTCCCTGGGTTCCGTCTTGAAGCAGATAATCTTTGGAGCTGACAAACTGATCAGAAAGAGTGCCGCTCCAGCGGGTATTAAAATGATAGCTAAGTGCAGCATTGAGCGTATAGTTGGCGATGAAAGGCGCATCTTCGTCAAAACCTGGCGAAAGCTCTTCGAGGGTCTTGTCCTTTCCTGTGAGGTAGCTTGCGTTGAGGCTGAAGTCCGTGGTCTCATTTAAAAGCGTGAGCCAACTGGTTTCAATACCGTAGATCTCTCGTCCTGGAGCATTAAAGTATTCCGTGGAAGTGCCCGCAGCAGGACGGCGTGTGATCTCGTCTTCAAGCGTGAGCCAAAAAAGAGCGATTTGGAGGGTATTTTCTCGGTTCAGACGCGAGTCCAGAGCCAGTTCATAGGTTTTGATCTCTTCTCGGCCGATCTCCTGCTCGCTAGAGGTGGCTCCGGCGACATGGGCATACTTCTCATGGAAGATGGGTGAACGGTAAGCCTCGGCGTAGAGCGCTTTGATATAGGTCTCTTCGCCTGCTTTGTACGTGATGCCCAAGCGGGGAACAGGATGGGTTTGTGCATTGTTGCTGTTGCGATCAAGTCGTACTCCCGCTATAGCACTCCATTTTGGAGAAAATCTGTACTTAAACTGGGTAAACACGGCATAATTCTCATAACTTTGCTTATCGGGAAAACCGACATTGGGATTAACGCTTCCGTCGATAGTGTATTTGAAAGCCATTGGTGTTGTTTTGTCATACTCAAATGAGGTGCCGAGGATATAGCTCAGATCGTCGATATGATCTCTGTATTTCAGTTCGCCCGAGTAGCGCTGCACGGTGTTAAGAAGAGTAGAAGAGGTGTCGCTTTTGGCGTTGTCAAAAGGTCCCCCGGCAGGAAAAGGAAACTCCCCTGCATCATAGACCTTGTCCGCGTAATCATAGCGCAAGCTCAGCTCCAAAGCGCCGCTTGCGATCTCAAAACGTTTGTAGAGATCGGCATAGAAAGACTCCTGGTCGTTGATGCCGTTGAGCCAGACCCAGGGATTAAATCCGAACTTGGCATCTTTTTGCCGAAAATAGCCGCCTTGAATGCGCCAATCTTTATCGTGGATATCAACAAAAAGGTTGTTGATATCGTTTTGATACTTCAGATCTACGGTATGGGGCCCGTTGGAAAGAGGATCCTCCGCTAGGCCGGTATAGTTATAGCCACTGTCTTTTTGCAGGCTTCCGCTTATGGTTACATGGGTGTCATGCAAGCTCAGTGCACTGTAGAAGTGCTCATTGCTTCCGGCACGCAGGACGACTTGATTTTGGTTCTTCTCGCCCTGTTTGGTGATGATATTGACGACACCGCTGATGGCCTGTGTTCCGTAAAGTACAGAGGCGGGAGAGCGCACGACCTCTATGCGTTCTATGGCGTCAAGCGGGATATACTCGACCTGGGCGGAGCCGAAAAGACGCTCATAGACAGGGTGCGAATTGATCATAAAGAGGGCTTTGTTGTTGAAAAGACCCGGGGTCACGCCTCTAAAAGTAACAACGGTATTGCCGACATAGCTTTCGTTGATGACGATTCCCGGAAGAAAACTGAGCGCCTCATAAACCGTGTGAACACCCCACTCTTGAAGCTGTTTGGAAGTGATGACCGAGACGATGGCCGGGGTCTCAAGAAGGCTCTCCCTCTCCTGCGAAGCTGTTGTGACTTCGACATTGAGCAGCTCCTCCAAGGAGAGCTCAAAAAGAGCGTCTATTTCATTGCTGTTCTGGGCCGATAGCAATGAACAGCTGATGAGGGAGAGAATTAAGATGCGCTTCATGGATCTTGCCTTTTGAAATCATTAGAACTAAATGCTATAACGATTTAGATTAGAAGTTACTTATAAAAATTTATAATACTCCAAGAATATGCGGCGTTTGTTTTTAATGTCATTGAAAAGACGATAAAATACTTTTTAGATTTTACAGGAGAAGCGATGAACTATATAGTAAGAGCATTTGTTTTGAGCCTTGGCCTTTTTCTGCTTTTAGGATGCGCAGCGAAGCAGTATGAAAAACATGAGACCTGTCTTATTGTTTTTAAAACAGCAAAGCTCAAATACGCCGACCTGGGCTATATCCATCATAACAAAGATGAGGTGAAAGTCGATCTTTTTATGGCAGGGCAGCCTGTTCGGAGCATAGAGGTAGGAAAATCGATATGTTTTGAAGAGGGGTGTATGAGCCGGTCAGACTTCAACAAAGCGTATCTGCACGCCTCTTATCCAGATGATCTTCTGCTCAATGTCCTGCTGGGCTACCCCCTCTTTGAAAAAGCTGCTATAACAGAGTTTCTGGATGGTTTTGAACAGGAGTTTCAAGGCCCGGAGTATGATATCAGCTACAAGGTTCACGGCACACATATCTATTTTAAAGACAGAAAAAACAAGATACTGATAAAAATTTCCAAGATAAAAGGGTAAGATTTGAGCAATAAGTACGTAGGAGCACACACATCCGCATCCGGAGGGGCCTTTAACGCCGCTTTGAATGCAAAAAAGATTGGAGCACAAGCCTTTGCATTTTTTACAAAGAACCAGCGCCAATGGACAGCCAAAGAACTCGATGCCGAAACAATAGAGAAGTTCAAAGAGGCAATAGTAGAATCGGGCATAGCACCGAAACATATCCTGCCGCATGACTCCTATCTGATCAACCTGGGTCATCCCGAGGAAGAGAAGCGTCAAAAATCGCTCGAAGCCTTTCTCGATGAGGTTCACCGCTGCGAGCTTTTGGGACTTGATAGGCTCAATTTTCATCCGGGCTCACATCTGAAAAAGATCAGCGAAGAGGAGTGCCTGGACCGCATTGCCGAAGCGATGAACATCACGCTAAAACAAACAAAAGGCGTTGCCCTTGTGCTTGAAAACACGGCAGGACAAGGATCAAACCTTGGCTGGAAGTTCGAGCATCTCGCCCACATCATCGACAAGATCGAGGACAAGAGCCGCGTCGGTGTCTGTCTGGACACCTGTCATATGTTCACAGCGGGCTATGATATTCGGACCCGTGAGGCGTACGATATCTCTATGGCGCAGTTTGATAATGTCGTGGGTTTTAAGTACTTGATGGGAATGCACCTCAATGACTCCAAACCCGACCTGGGTTCGCACGTAGACCGCCACGAGAGCATCGGCAAGGGAAAGATCGGACTGGACGCCTTTCGTTTTATCATGAACGATAAGCGGATGGACGACATACCGCTGATACTCGAGACGATCGATGAAAGTATCTGGGCGGAAGAGATCAGACTGCTCTATTCATTAGAAAACAAATAAATTTATATTTCAAGGGGAACAAATGACAAGCATTAAAATGCAGTACAGTGAGGCACTTTTAAGACTAAAGTCTAATGCAAGCCTTCCACTAAATGGGAGGATGTGAAATGGCGAATCTTAAAAAAATCGGACTGCTGTCGCTTGCGGCAACAACGGCCTTAATGGCAAATGGATATAAGGTCCCTGAGCAATCACAAAAATCAGTTGCACTTTCTTCAGCATACGTGGCCAATGCGCATGGGGCAGATGCTTCATACTGGAACCCGGCAAACATGGTTTTTGAAACAGGAAATGGGTCAGTTGAGGCCGATCTTGGTTATATCCATCTTTCTTCTGTGAACTTTGATGGGACTGTTGCGCCTAGTACCACTTCAGCCAGTACATCATCTAAAAAAGAGAACTTTTTAATTCCTACATTTTATTATGTCTCTCCGGCAGTCAATGACTTCCGTTTTGGTTTATCCCTTGTCTCCCCCTTCGGACTTTCAAAAAAATGGGAAGATCAACCGGGAAAAGCTACGGCTGAAGAATTTACTTTAATAACCTATGAAGTTAATCCTACTGTAGCTTATAAGATAAATGACAAACTTGCTATTGGTGCTGGTCTGAGAATGCTCTATTCGAAGGGTACTGTCAAATCTGATGCGGGTGCACCGACTGAGCTTACTCGTGATATGACAGGGGATGGTCTTGACTTCGGTTATAACCTAGCCATTACTTATAAGCCTCTGAAAGAGCTTATTTTTGCAGCGACCTACCGTTCTCACGTCGATATGGAACTTGAAGGTGATGCGACATTATCTAATTCCGCATATGCTCCATTATCAATTACTGCAGGTTCTTATTCCGGACCTGCCTCTTTAACTGCTCCGGCCCCGGCAACACTGAGCCTGGCTGCTGTCTATACTTTTAATGAAAAGACAACTGTCGAATTTGTGTATGACAGAGTGTATTGGTCGAAATATAAAGAATTGAATTTTGAGTATCAAGGGGATAAATCAACTATAAGTCCTTTGATTGTGGCTAAATTTGATAATCCTATCGCTAAGAACTATGCAGACGAAGACTCTTACCGTTTAGGAATAACACATAAATTTGATTCAGTCTGGACGGGTATGGCAGGCCTTGTCTACTACAAAACACCTGCACCAGACAGCAGTTTAGGCTTTGAACTCCCGGATTCTGACGGAATGGCCTATTCTTTGGGTGCAAGATATGCTTTTTCTGAGCAGGTAGAATTGGGTGCCTCTTTTATGTATGCTGACAGAGATAATCGAACAGTTTCAAACAATGACAACGGAATTAATGGTACATTCAGCAACTCCGCGGTCTATTTTCTCAGTTTGGGCGTGGAATACAAGTTTTAAGTCCCGTCATTTAGGACTTAAAATCTAGCAAGGCAGAAAAATGAACTATCCATATCAAAACTTTTATGAAATGATCTTGGCTAATGCCAATCGCGATGCACGAAAAACAGTGATCTTTATCGAGGATGAGAAGATATCGAATATTGAGCTTCTTCGGCGCGTCGACAGTTTCGCCCGTTTCCTGCGCTATAGCGGAGTACAAAAAGAGGACAAGGTCGCACTTGTCACGCCCAACTGTGTCGAGTTTTTGATCTCCTTTTTTGCGATTGGCAAGATCGGCGGAATCGTTGTGCCGGTTAACAACATGCTAAAAGAGGAGGAATACCGGTACATCTTGAACAATGCCGAAGCAAAGATGCTGATCACCTCTTCAAAGTTCTCGGCCCAGACGAAAGAGCTTCAGGCTACAACAGAGATTGAAAAAACAGTGTGGATAGACACACTTCCTGAGGCTTTGGGGGAGCATTTCCTCTTTTCAGAAGCCATGACAATTCCCTCCTTCGATGACAAGAGCAGGGCAGAAAACACAATAGACGATCTGGCCGTCATCATTTACACCTCAGGTACGACCGGCCATCCAAAGGGCGCGATGCTCTCTTATAAAAACATTTTTTCAAACCTTTACGGAGGAAAGGAGCGTTTTGCCTTGACGCGAAAAGACCGGTTTATCGTCTATCTACCGATGTTTCACTCATTTACCCTCTCGATTTCCGTTTTGCTGCCGGTGTATATCGGCGGCTCTATGGTCATTATCCCCTCGCTTCTTCCTTTTAGCAATATCATCAAGCAGACGCTTTTAAAACGCGTAACAGTCTTTTTGGGCATACCGGATGTCTACAACGCACTTGTTCGTGCCAAATTGCCCTGGTACTTCTTGTGGTTCAACACTGTTCGCGCCTTTATTTCAGGCAGTTCGGCCTTGAGTGAGGATACTCTGAACCGTTTTAATACAATATTCAAGCGGGCGAAGATGCTCGAAGGGTACGGGCTAAGCGAGTGCTCGCCTGCCGTTTCGGTCAACCCGCCAAACAAACAAAAAGTGCTCTCTGTCGGCCTTCCTCTGTCCGACTATGAAGTCAAGATCGTGGACGAAGAGATGTTGGAGGTTGCGCGCGAAGAGATCGGCGAGATTATTGTCAGCGGCGACGGTGTGATGATGGGCTACTGGAAAACACCCCAGGCAACAGACGATACGATCATCAACGGCTGGATAAAGACAGGCGACCTGGGCAAAATGGATGATGAGGGGTATATCTATATCGTAGACCGAAAAAAAGACCTGATCATCTCAAAGGGAATAAATATCTATCCTCGCGAGATCGAAGAGGTGCTTTATCTTAATCCTTCAATCAAAGCCGCGGCGGTCATCGGAGTGAAAGATGCCCTCAAAGGAGAGATCCCTGTCGCATACCTAGAGTTGGACAAAGAAGCGACGATGTTGTCAGAGGCTAAGGTGAAGGACTATCTCAAAAAGCATCTCGCGGACTTCAAGGTGCCAAAGCACGTCTACTTTCTAGACGAACTTCCAAAAACAGCAACCGGCAAGGTGCTGAAACGAGCACTTAAAGAGAAGAACTAAATGAATAAAATATTTTTATTATAAGCAGCTATGCGTTATCTTTCTTATAATAAAATGCCAGAAGGATTGAACTATGCAAGAAAAGCATTCCAAACGCCGCAGAAGAGCCTCCTATACCGCTCCCATATTCTTTGCAGGACTGGAAGGCTTACTGATAGTTATTGTTCTCGCTATTTTGGAGGGAAACCTGAATATTAAAGAGTGGAGTCTTATTTCTTACTCGCTAGGAACGATCTGGCTGTTCTATACATTATACAAAACAAACAAAGTTCTAAGCAGAGAAGCTGATATAAAAAGGTAACCAAGCACTCTTATTCAGTGCAAAACTAAACAAAACCCCCAACTTTCAAAATTCGCTCAAAAAAGCCTTGACAATAAAAACGAAATCTCCTATAATTCCCGTCCACAAACGATGAGACCTTAAGTTAAGGCCAAGAAGAAGCGTTTGAGATCATTGAAAACTA